>JBKPDP010000104.1:0-4125 GCA_046727935.1 Verrucomicrobiota bacterium
CTTGTCTGCGTAAGTGCTTAGCGCAAGAACCGGTCAGGGAGGGATTCGAACCCTCGATAAAAGATCCTCTGATCGCGTTATCTTCAAGTTGCTGGGCAGCGAATGATCCGTGGCGTTGGTGTTATCTTCTTTTTTGTTCCGGTAACGGAAATCGAGAGCACGTGACGACGGTCATCTTTGAACTGTGGAGAAGTCTGTATGCGAAAGCCGTGTCGGCCGTTTCCATAGCCTGCGCCGCGTAGATCTTCACGGAAATGGTCTGCGACAATGGTCGCCACGTATTCCTTTTCCTCGTAAAGGTCAACGCTCACAGGCGTGTCTGGTCGATGCTTGTCCATAGCCCAGCCAGAGATTTCGTCGCAGTCGGCCCGCTCGAACACGCCTATGTAGTTGAACTCAGGCCCAGCGCCTAGTCGCCCGGAAAAAATCAAAAGCCCAAAGCAAACGCAGTGGAAGGTTAGAAAGATTGCCCCAGCGCGCCAGAGCCGGCCAGTGGTTGGCCACGCACGGATTTTGGTCCATTCGGAAAAGATGTGGAAACCGGAAAGGAGCGTCGCTTGATAAATTCCGTAGATGATGAAATGCGGTTCAATTCCATGCCATAGACCCATCAGGCCGAAGGAGAGAAAATAACCGATAATAGCCGTAACGTGCCGATTGATGATCCATCGACCGCCCCGGACTGTCGCCAGCAGAAAACGCATGTAAACGTAGTCCCGGAACCAAAAAGAAAGCGTGATATGCCAACGGTTCCAGAAATCTCGAATATTGCGTGCCAGGAAGGGGCGGTTGAAATTTTCGGGGGTGTGAACGCCGAGAAGGTAGCTAAAGGCGATAGCAAAGGCACTGTAACCCGCGAAATCGAAAAACAGGTAAAAGCTATAGGCATACATATAGCTCACGAGCGCGCCGAAAGTTGCTTCTGAGGCGACACGATCCAGCCAATACTGTTTGATCAAAGTGGCGAGGATAAATTTGTAGAGAAATCCGCGAAAGATACGATGCACAGCGCCGTCCAGATCGCTGACAAATTCATCGCGTGTTCGCCTTTTTTTCCAATCGCCGACGAAGCGCCGGTACCGGTCGATTGGACCGGCGGAGATGGTTGGAAAGAAAAACAGGAAGCCGAAGAAATCGAACACTCTCGGTGCAGCGATGACGCCGTCGCGAAGACAAAAGACAACATCCAATGCGCGGAAAGTGATGTAAGAGAGGCCGAGGAAGCCAAACTTCCGAAGGAGAAATACCGGAACGACTTTGGCCAGCGCCAAAGGCAAAAGGCAAGCCGCTATAGTCGCATAGAACCCTGAACCTCCGCGGGCGCCTATGGCAGCGTACGCCCGCATTGCCGCCCGCTGCCAAAACCCGAATGCAATAACAATCCAAATTTCGCGCAGTTCCGCGTGCGCGCCGACTTTGAGTTTTGCCTGATACTGGATTACCAGAATGATCGCAGTCAGTAGGAGCGCCCACCGCCAGTTCGCGCGGCCGAGCAGGCCGAGAATCAGCGTTGGAACAGCCGCGTAGAGAAGCAGGCCAAAGTAAGTGAAATCCGCGTACGGAGTCACAGCGATTCAGCAAGCTTGCGTCGATCCACTTTACCGTTCGCCGTTATTGGGAATCCGTCCATCATAACGAATTTGCGCGGCAGCATGTAGGCAGGCACGCGCTCGCGAAGACGCTCGCGCAGCGTGGACGTTAGGCCCGGGTCCTCCGCTTTGAAACCTGCGCTCGGCACAACAAAAGCTGCGAGCCACCGAACTTTTCCATTCTTCGCAAAGGGAAGCACAGCGGCGTCTCGAACCATCGGGAGAGCGCGGAGGTTTGTCTCGAGGTCCCCCAGTTCGATTCGATATCCGCTGAGCTTTATCTGGTTGTCAATGCGTCCCTCGAAAAACAGTAATCCATCCTGAAATCTTCCCCAGTCGCCAGTTCTATAAGCTCGTTGACCGCCCTCTTCGAAAAAGCGAGCGGCTGTGAGATCGGGCCGCGCCAGATAGCCGGGGCTAACATTTGGGCCTTTGATGACGATCTCGCCTCGGGAACCGTGTTGCAATTTTCGTTTATGAGGAACAGCTCCGTACCACGCATGGGACGACCGACCGGAAGGGTCCCATATTTGTCTAAAACGTCGCGATCGATTCGCACGGAAGTAGTTGCAACCGTTGCTTCAGTCGGTCCGTAAAAATTCCAAATCTCAGCGTCTGGAAATCGATCGAGCAAAAGACGAACAGTGTCCGGCAGAAGGATTTCGCCGCAGAAAAGGAAACGGCGGACGCGCTGCAGGAGCGTTCGGCCGAATGTGCGCTCGACGAGACACATCTCTGCAAATGAGGGTGTGGAGACCCAGGTAGTGATGTTGGAATCAGCTAGCGCACGGTACAGCAATTTCGGTTCGGCGACCAAGTCCCGGCTAATGCTTAAGAGCGTGCTGCCCGTCGCCAGGCTACAGTACAAGTCCATGACGGATAGGTCGAAGGAGAATGGCGCTTGGTTTAGAAATACCTCGCCACCTTCGCTGAATTCCTGTTCCCGGAGCATCCACCCGACGAAATGTTCCAGGCAACTTAGGGTAACAACGATTCCTTTTGGTGTGCCACTGCTTCCGCTGGTGAAAATGATGTAAAATGGATCATCTGGACCGAGCTGGCGTGGCGGCGTGGATTTATCGAGCTCACAACGATTTGCTGTCTCGCGTGGAGTAAGGACGAGCGTCGGCTTAGCGATAGCCACGATGTGCTTGATGCGTTCTTCCGGAAGCGCGGTGTCAATCGGGACATAAGGCCGGCCGGATTTTACGACAAAAGTGCGCGCGAATTCCAAGCGTCGCTTAGCTAGATTTATTCAAAGCCGCCTGGCTGCGCGCCTGTTCGGCGCGGGCTGCCTCAAGATTATCGACGGCATAGATCAACGGAAGAGCTTCTCGTGATTGGTAGAGATGCGCGCCTTTCTGCCCATCGACCAGAGGTAAATCGGCCAAAATTTTGGCGATAGTCTGCCGATGCCGCCCGGTGAGTTCTGAAAGCTTTTTAATAGACACCAACATTTGCGATCTTCCCTCGTGTCAACCGCTCTGCTGGTGACGTACTAGCTGCACATTCAATCTAGATTTCGACGACAGTTGAAACAACCCGCCGCAAGCGCAACCCCGAGGAAGGACCCGCCGCTATTACTCAGCCTGGTAATTGAATCTGCCTATTCGGAGTGCGAAGGCAGGGGTTTGAACCCTTACCTTCGATTCGGACGTGTTGAGTCGGCGGGTATCTCTCAAAAACCGCGTCTGGCAGCGTCGGCTTCTTGTGCCAGTTGGGTCATATACGCGAAAAACGCTTGCGATTGGCCGATGAAAAGACCCATGGTTCTTAGGAACCGCAGTGTAGCCATGGCAGCGCCCTGAGTTTCGGTCGGTCGAATGATCGAAACAATGGGAAGGCTTCGACTTAGGAACGGACATGGCTCTGGCATGATCAGGGCCTTGTCGAAGAGCTCGTTTTCCACCTCCAAATCGGGGAACCTCACGAAAACGCCCGTTACCGGATCGACGGCCGTCAGAGGAGGCGCATTACCCGCCACATCCGACCAGGTTTGGAAGTGCATGGTCTCAGTAGGGCCGATGCTCATCAGGATACGCAGCACTTCCACATCGGTGGCCCTTTGCGCCAGTGCTGGGTAAAGGCTGCTGCCACCTTGTTCGATGGTCGGGAAGTGGAATGCCGCAGTATTCGCAATCGCCTGTAGGAAATTGGGATTGCTTGTATCGGCATCGGTTCGCGGAATGGCCGTGTGCCGATTTCTGGCCAGAGTCGGCACCGCCTGCGGGAAGACATGGTTTGGATCAAGATCCGGGTTATGGCTGTCGTCGCGATAACGGGTCCACCAGCTGGTATCGATGAGAAGTCGCGTCAGGTTGGTGAGCCGATGTCCGATCTTGTTCGGATTAACTCCCGTCGCGGTGCTACCCATCAGAGTGCGAAACGCGTTCAGATTTGCAGGAGGCGCTCCCCTGGAGACCAGGTACGCGTTGAGGAACTGGTGATGAGTGATCTCATCATCGGTGTTGTCATGGATGTAGTCTCTCATTTCATCCTCAATAACCTCCAAGGCCTCGGTATAGGCTGGATTGCC
>JBKPDP010000105.1:0-14588 GCA_046727935.1 Verrucomicrobiota bacterium
TCGTCGCGCGGGAAACGACATTCACATGGAAGAAGGACGCGACGTCTGGTGGCATCGCGAGCTGGAGTATGTCGACGCGAACTGTCTGCCTGCGCCTCTCGACAGCGAGCATCCGCTTTATCTTCTCTACACGAGTGGCTCTACTGGGAAACCAAAAGGCATCCTCCATACTACAGGCGGTTACTTGGTCGGCGTTTACTCGACCACGAAGTACATCTTCGACATTCGAGATGAGGATATTTTTTGGTGCACCGCTGACGTCGGGTGGGTCACGGGCCACAGCTACATCGTCTATGGTCCACTCGCCAATGGCGCGACGACCGTCATGTATGAGGGCGCGCCGAATTGGCCGGAACCGGACCGGTTCTGGAAAATCATCGAAGAATATCGGGTCAACATTCTTTATACTGCGCCAACGGCGATCCGCGCATTTATTCGCTGGGGCGACCATTGGGTGGCGAAACACGATCTTTCATCGCTCCGCCTGCTCGGCACAGTCGGCGAACCAATCAATCCAGAAGCATGGATGTGGTATCAGAAAAATATCGGCGGCGGGCGTTGTCCGATCGTCGATACATGGTGGCAAACCGAAACAGGTTCGATCCTGATTACTCCGCTGCCGGGCGCGATTTCAACAAAACCAGGCAGTGCAACACTACCGTTCTTTGGCGTCGATCCAGCCGTTGTTGATGAGAAGGGACGCGAAGTCGGACCGAATGTGGGCGGCAAGCTAATCATTCGCCGCCCCTGGCCCGCGATGTTGCGCACGATTTACGGCGACAAAGCGCGGTATCGGCAGCAATACTGGAGCGAATTTAAAGGCAATTATCTTACCGGTGATGGCGCGCGCCGCGATGAAGACGGCTATTTCTGGATCGTTGGGCGCATCGATGATGTCCTCAATGTGGCAGGCCACAGGCTCGGGACATCAGAAATCGAAAGCGCGCTAGTCAGTCACCCGCAGGTCGCCGAGGCGGCAGTGGTCGGCAGACCCGATGAACTAAAGGGACAGGGCGTCGTCGCATTTGTGACCCTGAAAGCGAGCGTTGACGCGACTGGCGGACTGAAAGCGGAACTGCGCGAGCATGTCGGCAAGCACATCGGCGCAATTGCAAAACCGGATGAAGTTCGTTTCGCCGAGGCGCTCCCAAAGACACGCAGCGGCAAAATCATGCGCCGCTTGCTGAAAGAAATCGCCAGCGGCGCGCGGGTCACCGGTGACACGACTACGCTGGAAGACTTCAGTGTGTTGGCAAAATTGGCCGAATCGGAAGAAGCTTAGCGTAGGTGTAGCCCTAACCCGTGAGTTTCATCCGCACAGGCTTTCGTGAGATCGGACTGAAAATCCGTCGCCAGCGAACGCGCATCGCGCTGCGTCACGAGAGGCGGCTCCTGCAAAAAAGCGAAATCAATCTCGGCCGCGAAGGCATTTCGCAGGCGGCCAATTTTCCCGAGCTGCGCAACGAGATCGTTGCCCTTAAGAAGCTTGAGCAGGAACAAAAGGAAGTCGCGCTTCGAATCGCACGGATCGAGGAAGGGATAAAAAAGATCGAAGAAGAGCGGCAACAAAATGCGCGCGAACAAGCGGAGGCCATTGCAAAGCTGGAGTCCGAAAAGAAGCCACTTCTCCAAAAGCGCAACCAAACCAAAAGCAATGTTGACGTCTGCGAGCGCGAACTGGCCGCCGTAGAACGCCGCATTCAGGAAAGCGAGGCTGCCGATCGTGATCTCTTGAAACAACTCTCCGACCTACATGCGCTTGACCCGGCTCCTGCCGACTTGGAAGCGCGATCCGCCAGCATCACCTCACGACGTGCTCGTCTTCCAGAAGAGCGCGCAGAACTCGTCCGGGCGCGCCTTGGTAGCGCGGACGCGGCGCGTGTGGCCAGGGAAAAATTGAATGCAGCAGAAGCGGAACTTTCTGCGGTGGAAAAAAACATTGCGCGCACCCGAAGCGAGTTTGAAACGCGCGATCGGAAATTGAGTGATAACATCCGCGCGCAGCAAGAAGCGGCGCGCGACGCGCGCGCACGCCATCAAACGGTCGAGGAGCGAAAAAATCCAGCGTACTTGAGCATTGGCCGGCATCTTGCCGCGCAGGGCGTTGCGCCGCCAAATGCGCCGCATCTGCTGGCCGAGGCGCATCGCCGCCGTGAGGCAGTGGATCGGCATTTGGAGCACAAGGCACAGCTGGCCTTGCTCTCTAGTCAGATCGACAAGCAGGACCTTCGGAAATTTTACTTCAGCGTTTTCTCAGTGCTGGTCCTGCTTGCAATCACGCTCCTGGTTATTTTCCAATCTCCGCGAGGACGCGAGTGGCTTCCGCAGGAAACCGACACGATTTTGTCAATCAACGCAGATCAATTTGAACGGACAGACCTCGCAAGACGCTGGCGCAAAGACCAACCAAAACTGTGGCCAGGATTAATCGGCGCGGCTGCATCGACTCCGGGATTGAATCTGTCTCGGGATGCAGCACGCATTACTCGTGCAATTATGGCCAGCGAAACTGGAGAAACGCGGGAGTTCGTATTAGTTGAAGCACGCCGTGGCGCTCCGAAGGTCATTCATACAATCGCAGGCGATAAGGCGTTCCAAAAGCGCGCCATTAGCGGCTTGCCAGTTTGGGAACGACCGCCGGATTTTGCTGTCGCTAGGGTCGGACCCGCGACGCTCGCGGTTGGAGCACCGACTGCGGTGGATGAGTTGGTGCTTGTGCGGCTCGGAATGAAACCGGACCTGAAAATCACCGGCCAACTGTTTGATCGTTTTCAGGCGCTCGACCGCGAGAGCGCGGTCCGACTGATCTCCCGCGATCCGCCTGATCTCTCACGTGTTTTCAACCCGATCTTTACCCACGAACTGTTGGATGCTTCACAATTGCTCGGTCTTGCAGTCAATTTGCAGAATCCGGTAAGAGCCAGGGTGCTCATAAAAGTGAACTCCTCTAAGAACGCGGCTGAGGTCGCGCGAAATTTGCACGATAATCCACAGCAATGGCTGCGTTTGCCGGACTCGGAACTGTTGCTTTACTCTCGGCCACCCGAGGTTCAAAGGCCGAGCAGTTCGAACTTGGAATTGCGCTTCGAAGTCCCCGAAAATAGCGCTCGCCTTCTTCTTGAACGCCTGGCAAAAACAGAGGCTGCCCAAGTAGTGACAGTGTACTGACCCAGCAAATGCGACGCTTTAACGTTCCTTTATTTGCTGCGATGGCAGTGGCACTGCCGTTATTGGACGCAAACGGCGGCCCTTTCGTTGATATCCGATCGGTCGATCCGACGATCATTGTTGAGTTGCGTTACGCGGGGCGAAATAATCTGGTGGGCCACCCGCTCTATCCCCGCGGAACCTGCGCTCTCGCGCGTCCAGAAGTCGCTTCTGGTTTGGCTGCAGCACAGGCGTTCCTCCGGCGCTACCAATTTGGGCTGAAAATTTGGGATGCATATCGCCCCGCAGCCGTGCAGGAGAAGCTTTGGCAGGCATCACGTAACAGCGACTACGTTGCCAATCCTGAAATTGGCGTCGGATCGCTGCACAGTTGGGGCGTCGCGATCGATGCCACGTTAGTCGATACGTGGAATCGTCCAGTGCGCATGCCCAGTGACTTTGACAGTTTTACGCCTGCCGCAATGTGGCGCTACGCGGGTCCCCATCCCGATATCCGCACACACGTGCATTTACTACAGATCGCAATGCGAAATGCGGGCTTTTGGGGATTGCGCACCGAATGGTGGCATTTCACGCTTGCTGATTGGCAAAAATACTTGCCGGAACAGACAAGGCGAACCGCTCAGGTCTGTGGTACTCAGTGGCAGGGTAAGCTATGATCGAGACCGTGCTGCGCGATTTGCGGCAGCCGGAATACATTCATGCGCTGCTCAATCCGTTGCCGGTTTACGGCCTGCTCATAGGTTGGATCGGACTCGTCCTCGCCTTGATTTTAAGGAGCCGCCGCGCTCAAATCGCAACGCTAGCGCTGGTGCTCCTTAGCTCTGTTTCGGCGTGGCCCGTTTACGAATTTGGCCAGCAAGGATACGATCGCGTCCTTTCCATGGCGGATGAAGATGGGAGAGCCTGGCTCGATGAACATAAGGATCGCGCCGAGGATCTCATTTGGGTTCTCTATGTGCTTGCAGCTTTGAGCGCAATCGCCATCGCCGCGCCGATCAAATGGCCCAAATCTTCCATGCCGCTCACCATGGCAGTGATCTTGTTCGGCGCGGTGACTTTATGGACAGGGGGTTACATCGCCTACGCTGGTGGGAAAGTCCGGCATCGCGAATTTCGAAACGAACCGCCGCCTCCAAAAAGGACAGAACACGAGCATTAAGCCAGTGTTGTAGGGCAGGCGCATCGCCTGCCGAATCCATTTTCACATGGGCAAGCAGAGCGCATGCCCTACAATCTCGCTGTGACCATGGAATTAGATCGCGCAGAACGCACAATCGAAGAACAGAGTGTCGCGCTCAAAAAGCCGCTGGGCTTGCGCGATCTCGTCGTGATGCAGATTGTTTTCGTTGTTGGTTCAGGCTGGGTCGGCGCGGCTGCCAAGCTTGGTCAATCGCATCTCTTTTTCTGGTTGCTTGCGATTTTACTTTTCTACATTCCGCAAGCCGCCGTGGTGATCTATTTGAATCGGATCATGCCACTCGAAGGCGGTTTGTACCAATGGGCGAAGCTGGGTTTTAACGAGTTCGCCGGCTTCATGGTGGCATGGAATCTATGGCTGCTTTCGATCACCGTAATCGCGCTGGGCGGAATGTTCGTAACAACGAACATCTCTTACGCGCTCGGAGAACACGCCGCCTGGATGCCGAATAGCAAATGGTGTGTCGCACTGATTAGTTTTGCACTCGTGGCTGGTTTGGCGTGGACCACGATGCGTGGGTTGTCGTTAGGCAAATGGGTCCATAACATTGGTGGGTTTGCCATGCTCCTGGCGTATGGCGCACTGATCGTTCTGCCATTCGTTAGTCTCGCGCGCGGCGAGCTCAAGCAATATCAGCCGCTGCCGCTTGCCGCGCCGGCAGTGTCCATCTTTTTTTGCTTGAACATCTTTACCAAGCTGGCCGTGGGCGCACTGAGTGGATTTGAGTATGTCGCCATCCTGGCGGGGGAAACTCGCACACCGGCGCGTAACATTGGTCGTTCTGTCATGATAGCTTCTCCGATTATCGCGCTATTGTTCATCTTCGGAACTAGCTCGGTCCTGGCTTTTGTTGGAAACAGGCCGATTGATCTCATCGGCCCGGTGCCGCAGACTTTGAGCCTTGGCCTGCGCTCTTTTCAAATCGCCGGCGCAATCGCTTCGTTAGGCATTCTGATGATGACAGTGCGCTCGATTTCCTCAACGAGTATTCATTTCACTGGCAGTTCACGGCTTCCCATGGTCGCTGGATGGGACCAGCTTTTGCCGTCGTGGTTTTCCCGACTCCATCCGACCTACAAAACGCCTATCAACTCAATTGCGTTCGTCGGCGCAATCACCTTGCTGATTGCTATCTCCAGCCAGATTGGCGCTGGAATACAGGAAGCATTTCAACTCGTGGATAACGCGGCGAACGTTTTCTACGGAATCGTGTACGCAGTCCTTTTCGCTATTCCAATCGCTGGCGCCCATGCTATTCGATCTCGTGCACGTCTTTGGATTCGGATCGCAGCGACATGCGGCTTCGGCGTTTCCCTGCTCGCCATCTTTTTTACTGTCTATCCGATTATCGACGTGCCCAGCCCTCTAAGGTTCGCCGCCAAAGTCATCGCAGTGACTCTGATTGCCAATGCAATTGGCGCAGCCATTTTCGGACTCGGAGAAAAAAGACGCCGGGCTGCGCTCAGGTAGCGCAGCCTTGAGCAACCCAATTCAAATAACCCGGGAATCCTTTGTCCACGGAGACGAACACTATTTCCGGTACTTCATAAGGATGAAGCGAACGGAGCTTTTCCTGGAACGCTGCTTGTCGATCCTCGGTCGTCTTAAAAAAGACGATGACCTCCCCTGCGGTCTCGATTTTTTCTTTCCATCTATAGATCGAGTGAACAGACGGCATGACATTGGCGCATGCCGCGAACTTTTCTGCAACCAACGTCTGAGCGATGTGATTGGCTATCTCCGCATCCGGAAAAGTGCTGATGGCGAGCAGAACTTGGGCCGCCATTGTTAGACTTCTATCGGCAGAGCAGACGGCTTGAGCGCCTCGCCACGACTAACCGGCTCGCTTCGGCAAATCCAACCGCCCCCAAGGACCATGTCGTCATCATAGATCACAGCAGCCTGGCCCGGAGTCACCGCCCTTTGCGGTTCGTGTAGCCGCAGATGCGCGCGCCCGCCTTCGAGTGGCGTCACCGTAGCGCGAGTCCCTGGGTGGCTGTACCGAATCTTTACCGTACACTCCAACCCATTGTAGCGGGGGTCGGTAACTCCCGCGGCGGCGATCCCGGTCACGGGATGCCAGTTTACCTGATCGATCTCGAATTCTTCCGTCACTAGATCGTCAGCATCTCCCACAATCACACGATTCGTCGCCGGATCGAGATCGACGACGTAGCGCGGCCGCGGCGAACCGCCCGGCAACCCTTTGCGCTGTCCTATCGTGAAAAGCTCAATGCCGTCATGTTCGCCCAGAAAATTTCCAGCAACATCGTAAATCGCACCGCGATGAAACTCATTTTCACCCAGATGCGACCGCAAAAACGATTTGTAATCGTTATCAGGGACAAAGCAAATTTCCTGGCTATCGACCTTGTCTGCAACTTTCAAGCCTAACGAATGCGCGATTTCTCGAATTTGCGGCTTTGTCATTCTCCCCAGCGGAGTCAGCGCACGTCGAAGTTGGGGCTGGCGCAAACTGAAAAGGAAATAGGACTGATCTTTGCGCGGGTCGAGGCCCTTTCGCAAAATTGCGTGAGCAGCGTGATGTTCAATGATCGCGTAATGCCCCGTTGCAATGTAGTCGCAGCCTAATGCCGCAGCTTTGCTCCAGAGGTTGCCGAACTTGAGCTTCTCATTGCACATCACACACGGATTCGGTGTCCTTCCAGCCCGGTATTCGTTGGAGAAATAATCAATTACCAACCGCTCGAATTGGTCGGCTTCATCAACGACGTAATGCGGAATACCGAGGGAATGCGCCACGCCGCGCGCATCAGCTACTGCTTGCGGCCCGCAGCATTTGTCTTCCGCGCGCGAGATACAATCCTGCGGCCATACTTTCATGGTAACGCCGACGACCTCGTAGCCCTGCTCGCGCAACAAGTATCCCGCGACGCTGGAGTCCACGCCCCCGCTCATTCCCAGTAAAACGCGCTGTCTGGCCTTGTTCATTTTGAGCGAAGAATTTCGATCAATCGCAGTGCGAGTCAATCCAGATGGATCGGCTTCTCTGAAGACGATGGCAGATTAAGCCCTTGTAGCAGCGCGTTGAGGACAACGCGCTCCCCCTACAGTTTCACGGCCCGGCTTACGAACGGGCTTCCGCGCAGAGTGAAACGCCATGGATAATGCGCAGAGCGTGTGATACCAATGCGCTTGTCGGCTACCACATCCGCAGACGTCTTTGTGTTGCGGGCAAAGCAGTGTCGCGGGTCGGAGCACAAATCCATTTCATGATGCCGATTCGTGATGCCGAGCGCCTGCGTGAGCTTGCCAGGCCCCGAGCAGAGACGCTTCACGTCGTTAAGTCCACGACGTTTCTTCATTTGTTCGATCCCTTTTCTCGGCTCTAGCGCACGAATCAGGACGAAACCGTTCTCATCACCTTTCACCAGCACGTTCAGCATCCAGTGCATTCCATAATTGAAATAAACGTAGGCCGCACCGGCGTTGTTTCGCTCGATAAAGCTGCGCGCGCTCGGCCGTGAAAACGTATGGGCGGCCTCGTCGTTGATTGCCGCGTACGCCTCCACCTCGACAACGATCCCCGAGCAATCGTCCCAAATTAGTTCTGTGCCGATCAACTCGCGCGCACAAGTGAGCGGATCACGTTTGAAAAAAGACGTACGGACAATGTTGCTCACTGCCGCGACGCTCCTTACTTGATGGATCGGTGCTCCCTTAGTATTTCCATTGTTTTATCGATTGGGAGTGCCTCAACCGCGTGTCCATTCCCGCTCATTGTCGTTGCTCGAAACATCGAGTTGTATATGGCTTCTTCGGTGGCTTCGATCACAGCGAGAAATAGCGGCGACATCGCATCGTTGGTCAGTAGTTCGACATGTCGCGCCGACTTGTCAGACCTATGAATCCGTAACTGTGGTGCGGTCGAGAATGCGACCGCATAATCCCCGCTGCCGTTTGAGGCGGAGCTTCCGGTGCGGGCCATGCCCAGCCACGCCCTGGCTGCAAGGCGCCTAAGGTTCCGTGCATCGACAGGCGCATCTGTTGCGATGATTATCATACATGACCCGTCTGCTTTATCTTTGCCGCTGCCTTGCTCCTGCAATTCCTTACGTAAGTAGTGCTGACCTAATTCCTGGCCAACGGGAGCGCCCGCGATCGTGAGCACGCCTCCAAAATTCGTCTGCACCAGAACTCCGACCATGTATCCACCAAGGTTCTGAGGCAGCTTTCGCGACGAAGTTCCGATCCCTCCTTTCCAACCAAACGCCACGGTCCCGGTACCAGCCCCGACATTTCCCTCTTCGACCGGTCCAGCCTTCGCCTTCTTGATGGCGGCGAACACGTTGTCCGCTGTGATACGACGCGCGCGAATGTCGTTCAGATATCCGTCATTGGTCTCGCCAACCACTGGATTAACTGATCGAACGTCTTCGTTTCCCGGCAAACTCAGAATGTAGGTCGTCACGGCGTCCGCAACCTGCGGCACGCTCACTGTGTTTGTCAGCAGGATCGGTGTTTCGATCTCGCCCATTTCATCGACTTGCGTAGACCCGGTCAGCTTTCCAAAGCCGTTTCCAACAAAAATCGCGCCCGGCACCTTTTCGCGAAAGAGATTACCGGAATGTGGCAGAACGGCGGTCACACCGGTACGGATATTGTCCCCGCTAATAATTGTCGTGTGGCCGACCTCAACGCCGGCAACATCTGTGATCGCATTAAGCGGGCCAGTCGCCAGAATGCCGACCTTCAATCCCAAATCCGAAGCACGAGGCCGTGTATTGGAACTTGTGCTTTGAGCAGAAACAAAGCAGGGGAACAATAAAAGAACAGCTACAGCGACAAATCCACGGGCCATGCAAAGCAGGTTGATCCTATCGCTTGTAGTAAACTGGAATCGTGACTTTGCTGTCGACAGGTTTGCCGTTGCGGAATGCCGGAATAAATTTTGCGCCATTGAAATCGGACAGGGCCGCCTGGCCGAAATTCAGAAACGGTGGCTCCTCGGATACAACCTGCATGCTCTTCAGATTGCCTGCCGCATCGACCTCCAGCGCGAGATCAACAACGCCAGTCAGTACCACCGTAGTCGGTATCTCAGGATAATGTATCCCGGTGAATTTTGAGTCCTGTCCAACGTACGGCTGCGGGTCGATGAAATCGTTTTCCTTTTTCAATTCGTCCAGTTGCTGATTCGCGAAAATGCGTAGCCGCGGTTTGCCATTAACAACCGCGAACGTCACCGCGCCGTAGAAAACGGCAAGGACCGGTTGGTGATTATGAATCGCAGGAATGAACTTCGCGTTGACCAGGCGTTTTAATACTTCCTTCTCGAGCAGTTCCGACCCCTTCGTGCCACGATAAGCGCCGCTGCGGGCGACATCACCGGTCGGCGCCACGAGACAGGTAAACATGACTGCTGCGTCCTTTTGGCCCTTTTTAACCAGGTCCGCACTATCGATCGTATTTATCAGAGCAGTGGGTCCCGTTCCAACCAGCGCAGGCCGGAGCTCCGGTAGCGCCGGAGTTGCCGTAGGTGACGGGCTTTTTGTTTGCGATAATCCCAGCTCAGTAGCGAACAGCAAACCGATCACACAGAATATTCCAAGGCGCATGGCGGAATAGGCAAGCAAAATGCGCCGGTTTTGCAAGAGGAACTAAATTTATGCCGCAGTTGCCACGGGGGTTATCGCGGCGATCCGATGCACGGTTTTGTGACGCTGGAAGTAACCAATGAGCGCATCACGCGTTTGCACAGGATGCAGGATGCAATTTGCGTTCGGCCTCTCGAGGAAGGCGCGCAATTTCATGAAATGATGGCCGCCGCTGCGCGCATCGAAACTGTTAAACGCGATAACGTATTTCTTGTTGCGATCCAACGGCTCCCGGTTGGCCAGGGTCATCGAGACGATTTTACAGTCGTCGCCGCGACCTTCTGTTTTCACTTCAAAGCCAAGCAAATTGCGCTTCTCATGGCTGGCAAACACCTCTTCCACCGCAGTTTTTATTTCCTCGGGCGAGAGCTGCGCCGTCACGATGTAGTTTTCGTATGGAATCACATTCCAAATGTCGTTAACCGTTTTGGGTCCGGCGACCAAACCGGCGTTATCATCGAACGTGCCGTGCATGACGCCATGAACTGGCACACTTCGTTCCAGGAGGGTTTCCATAATTGCCGCGCCGATCAGCCTCTCCAAGTCGCTTGGCCAGCCGGGGTGGCTGCGACCCCGCAGCGTTTCAGCCAGTTCACCGATCGGCTCGGAGAGCGCGGCGTCCGATTCGGCAAGCTGCGATTTCGCTCGTGAAATAATCGCATGATCAAAGGCGAAACGATTATCCATCAGCTCGCAGATTGCTTCCCGATGAAGCAGCTTCTTTGAATTGCGATCGAAGAGCAGATCGACGCGGCCCACGTGAATCCCGAAATGATCTGCCTGAGTAAACAACACACCATTCGTTACCCGGCTTGGAATGTCCTGATGCGTGTGACCGGCGATAAACACTGCCATCTCCGGAAATTCCGAAGTCAGCGCCATGACTGTGTTGGCAAAATCATCGCCGCCAGAGCGCGTCTTGAGTCCCATGTGACCCGTTAGCACGATCGCGTCTGCGCCTCTGCTCTTCGCGCTCGCGATGGCGCGGCGGACATGCTCGACCGGATGCCTAAAATCAAGTGCCCGGGTGAATTCCGGCCAAAGCCAAAACGGCATCCCCGGCGTGGTGACGCCGATGATCGCGAGTTTGATCCCCGAGATTTCCTTCAAGATGAACGGCTGAATTTTTGCAAACGGATGGTTCGCGTCCGGAAATTCGCCCGCAGGTTTTTGTTCCAAAAGCATGTTCGCGGCTAGGACTGGCATGTTTGATTGTTCCAATGCGTGTTCGAAGCACTCCATCCCCCAATCGAATTCATGATTGCCGACAATCCAAGCGTCGTATTCGAGATGATTGAGTAGATCGATCATCAACGTGCCCTTGTTTCGGAGGCTAACGTCAGTGCCCTCATAGACGTCGCCGACGTCGATCAAGATCGAGTTGGAATTTTCGCGCCGCCAGCGCCCGATTTGTACCGCGCAGCGCGCCAATCCGCCGCGATCTGGATTCCCGTCGTAGTCTGAGGTTGGCAGGATATGACCGTGCAAATCCGTTGTATGCAGAATCGAAATACAAACCGTATCGGGATTGAGCGTGGCAGCAGCGGTCGCGAGCGTCGGAACAGCGCTGAGCAGTCCCGCTTGGCCGGCGAGCTTCAGAAACTCCCGGCGAGTCCAGGATCTATCCGCATCAATCATCGCCTATTTCAATGAGCAGGCATTTTAGCGCCGCACTGGACATCATCTCAATCAAAATTCTGAGACTTCAGTCTCTAAACGCGTGGAATCTGTGGTGACGCCGGGAAGCGCGCCTTGATAGCCGATCGAACCTGTTCTCCCCGTACGGAAGCTTGCGATCGCCGTCAGGATTTCCGAATCTCTTCGACCTGGAGCAGCGCGAACCCATCGCGCATGGTTTTCTTTCCTCTGATTGTAACAGTCTTGGCGGCATAGTCAGCGAGTTCGCCGTTCACTGCCTGCTTTTCCCCTACCAGCAAATAAACCTTACCGTCCTCACCTTTTATGCCGACCGGCAGGCCCTTCCTAATGCATGTTTTTGCGCATTCAGCGTGCTGCGGACCGCTCAAATTGTGGGCGATGTAGCAGGTCATATCAAGCACTTCGCCCTTGACGACGATTTCTTGCCCCTGCACGGGTGGACGCTTGACGACGATCTCTTGCCCCTGCGCGAACGGATGCCTTCCACGCTGCGACCAATTCAGCCAAACCGCGGTTATGCCCGCTAGGATAACTATCGCGGCTGCAAGCTGCAATATTTGGGTCCAGCCTCGACGAAATGGAATCGGCCGTTGGCGGATAATCTTCTCAGCGAGATCACTTGGCGGCTCAATTTCACGAAGTTTCGTTCGAATAGCGTCGTAAGAACTACTTTGCTCGCGCAGCCATTCCGCAAGTTCCGGATCGCGGCGAGCATGCGCCAACGCTTCTTCGAACTGGGGATCGGCGCCATCAATTGGCCCGCGATAAAGCAACAATGTCTCTTTGGCTTCGCTCTTATTCATTTACTTGCAGAGGTGAATGGTTGGTTTCGGTTAAGAGTTGAAAAAGATGCATTTTGCCACGTGCGATTCGCGACTGCACGGTGCCGAGCGGAATTTCTAACACGTTAGCGATCTCCTTGTAAGATAAATCTTCCATATAATACAGCACGAGCGGAGCGCGATAACTTTCGTCAATTTGCCCCAGTGCCTCAAGCATCGTTTGCGCATCCATCCGGTTAACAACGTCCGCGGATACCTGAGGAAGATTCTCTGCTGCCTCGCTAATAGGTTCATCGGAGAAGCGCTCTCTACGGCGGCATGTTTGAAGGAACTCTCGATGCAGCGTCGTGAAAAGCCAGCCTTTGACGCTTGCGAGATCTTTGAGCTGATGTCCTTTGTTCGCCCAGATGTAGAAGGTTTGCTGAGTAAGATCAGATGCATCGGCCTCACTTCGGGTGAGACTGAATCCGAACCGGTAAAGATCGCGATAATAAAGTTTCACTAGCTTTTCAAAGTCCGGGTCGACGGACATATCGCCATCATCCCATCTAAATGAGAGTCCTCAGAGTGGCTTTTGTTCCCGCAGCCAGAGAAAAAGTGGTAACGACATCGTCAACCCATCCGTGATCCGGTCTCAAATCTTTTCGGTGGCGGGAACAAAAAAGATTCTCGTTCATCTGATCAGCCATGAACAACTCAACCTCAATCCAACAAATTCAACCACCGAAATGTAAAGAAATGAAGAAAAATATTATGAAAAGACACTGGCTCTCGCTGGCCATCGCCAGCTTTGGTTTAACACTCATTTTCAACCCAGGGGCTGCTTCAGCTGATCCACAGGTGTTCGAGGCGTCCGGTGCCACGCCAGCGGATATCCAGACCGCGGTAGATGCCTTCAGGAATTTTTTGGGAAACCCCAACAACATAGCAGGTCGCCCATCTGCCACTGGCCACCGTGAGATCAACTGGGACGCGGTTCCAGACGCTTTCTCCGCACCGAACCTGTTGCCGGCGAATTTCTTCAACAAAAACTCGCCGCGCGGGATCGTATTCTTCACTCTAGGAACAGGGTTTGAGGTGAGCGCCAACCTTGTCAACCCAACAAACACTCCGGTCAGGTTTGGAAATATCAACCCTGTCTATCCGGCGCTCTTTAGCGCGTTCAGTCCGCAGAAGCTCTTCACCGCCTTGAATAGCACCATCACTGAGAACCTTTTCTTTGTACCGAGCGGAACACCTGGGGTCAATTCTACACAATCGGCAACGGTCAAAGGGTTCGGCGTCGTATTCACCGACGTGAATGTTGGCAATAGCACGAAGATCGAATACTTCGATGTTGCCGGTAACTTGCTGTTCACCCGGAACGTATTGCCTCAACCTACACAACGCGCAGGCTTTTCGTTCTTGGGGGTCGGGTTTGACACAGCTAGCGTGTTTTTGGTCCGAATTACCTCTGGCAATCGCATCTTGAAGGTACCCAATCTGGATGTCGTCGCCATGGATGACTTTATTTATGGCGAGCCTCAAGCTTTGCCATAGGTCGCGTGCAGAAGGAACTTTCCATCATGAACACGGACTGCTACAACAGGTAAAAGATTTTTACCCATTAGAATACACACAAAGAGGAGATCTCCTATGAAACCTATGAAAAAAACGACAGCTTCTCAATCCGCATTCTTTAATCCACGCATCGTACTTGGTTTTGTGCTTTGCTCACTCTCCGTCCTTCTGGCACTGCTTGGGTTTAGTATTAACTCAACTTCGTCCGCCTTGGCCGCGGTGCCAGACCAAGGAGATAGCCAGCCCATCGTCGGTGCATCATATAAGAACGACGTCTCCCCGGCGCTCCGCGATGTGGCGCAGGGATGGCCCCTCCAATTCAAGCCACAACACGAGGCCGCTGAGAACCCGAAGATCCCCAATAACCACCAGGATAGCCCTGACATGGTGGTCCAAGATAAATTCGTCTCGGCGCTAGCCCTCCTGGCACCCCTTATACCTAGCCCCATTCTTAACTTTGACGGCATTCGCTTTCCCGGCGTTGGATGTAATTGCGCCCCGCCCGATACCAATGGGTCGGTGGGAACAACGCAGTTCGTTCAGATGGTAAATGAGGGTTATCAGGTCTTTGATAAGGCCACTGGACGTTCAATCTTGGGC
>JBKPDP010000106.1:0-18644 GCA_046727935.1 Verrucomicrobiota bacterium
AATTGCGCTGGGTGCCGCGGCGTGGGGCGCTTGGGGCGGCAGCTGGGGCAATTGCGATTGGAACCACGGCGACGTCAACATTAACAACAATAATAATTTTAACCGGAACGCCAACAGAACCTCTAACAGGAACGTCAACCGGGGTCAAGCCGCGCAGGGCAACAAGTGGCAGCACAACGCGCAACACCGGGGCAACGCTCCCTATGGGAACCGGCAAACGGCGAATAAGTTCGGCGCTAATGCGCGCCAGCAGCCTGGAGGTGGCGCTGGAACGCGGCCCGGTGCCGGCGGAGCCGGAACTCGTCCAGGCGGTGGCGGAGCCGGGACACGACCAGCCGGTGGCGGAGCTGGAACACGGCCCGGTGGTGGCGGAGCCGGGACACGGCCGGGTGGCGGTGGAGCTGGAGCTCGTCCAGGAGGCGGAGGCGCCGGAGCCAGACCATCGACGCGCCCAGCTGGCGGTAGCGCTAAGAACCAAGTCGGTAATCGCAGCGCATCATCACGGCCTAGTGCCAGTTCTAAGGGCGGAGGATTTGGCGGTGGCGGCAGCGGAAACTACGCGCGAGCCAGCAGCGCCAGGGGAGGTAGTAGCATGAAAGGCGGCGGTTACAGCCGTGGCGGCGGCGGGTATAGTCGTGGCGGTGGGAGCCGTGGCGGCGGCGGTGGAATGAGCCGTGGTGGCGGCGGCGGGCGAGGCGGTGGCGGCGGCCGCGGTGGCGGCGGCGGAGGCCGGAGATAAACGAACCATCGATGGAGAAACGACTATGAAGACAAAGCGAAACACCATGACATCATCAAAAATGATCGTGCTCGCCGCAGCGATCCTCATAACAGGCTTCCTCGTGTCGGCCTCGGTCGCAGCGCCGGAGAAGAAGGAAGCGGCCGTGAAGCAAGAAGACGTCCAAGCAACGCCTCAACCAGGGCAAAAGCAATTCGACACGCCGAAACAGGCCGCCGATGCTCTGATTCAGGTGGCGTCGAATTTTGACGCCGCTGCCGCAAAAGAAATTCTCGGCCCGGACGGCGAGGATATTGTCAGTTCCGAAGATCCGGTGCAGGACAAGAATCGGGCGACTGTGTTTGCAAACAAGGCAAAAGAAAAGACCTCCGTTGAGATAGACAAACAAAATCGGAATCATGCGATTCTGCTGGTCGGTAACGATGAGTTTCCACTTCCCATTCCGATTATGAAGCAAAACGGGAAATGGTTCTTTGATACGAAAGTAGGTCGTGAAGAAATATTAAATCGACGTGTCGGCGCCAACGAACTGAACGCCATTGAGATTTGCCGTGGTTTCGCTGAGGCACAACACGAGTACGCCGAGGAGAAGCACGATGATTCCAAGGTAAACCAGTACGCGCAGCATATCCTAAGCACACCTGGGAAACATGATGGTTTGGCGTGGCAGAATCCGGACGGCAGCTGGGGAGGTCCTGTCGGAGAAGAAGTCGCCAAAGCGTTGCAGGAAGGCTACAAAGCGGAGCGAGGTACACCTTATCACGGTTACTACTTCAAGGTGCTAAAAGGACAAGGATCTGATGCGCCCATGGGAGAGATGGACTTCGTGGTTGGCGGGGCGATGATCGGCGGATTTGCCTTGGCCGCTGCGCCCGCTGAGTATCGCGTCACCGGCGTGCAAACGTTCATCGTTGGTCCGGATGGAGTTGTTTATGAAAAGGATCTCGGTCCCGATACGCTGAAGACATTCCAGAGCATGGACAAGTACAATCCCGACAAGACTTGGAAAGTAACTGAGGATGATGTGGAAGATGACTCACAGGATTAGGCGCCGAATTGCCAAAACAAGATCTTCTAACGAGTCACTGCTTGGCTACTAAGTTATCCTTGTAATTGGTGCTGGTTCCCAGCTGTCATCCCGAGCTGGGTTAATCATGACGACCAACCACGTCGTTTATGCACACGTCCGGGCGATCCTGCTACTTCCGGTGCGTAATGGCAGCGATGAAAGTGTTGGGATCCACGGCCCGCGCGCTGACCTGCCGCAAGGCGACTAGCGTATTTGGCTTGAAGGCCGTCGTCGTATAGACATTGGTCTCTTAAATGTTCGGGCGACGATTTGCCGATCTTCTCCTGTTCTGTGTCACCACAACAGAATTGGTCATCCTCTTTTTACTGACGCCCACCTTCACGATCACTGATTGGATCTACGTCCTGCAACATTTCATCGTTCTTGGGATTGCGCTCACGCGTCCGCGTCCGCAGGTGCGTGATTACTCCATTACTTCCAGCATAGCGGTGGGGGTGGCTTATGTTTATCCCTATGCCCAAGTGATCTATCTACGCTGGTCGCCCGGGAATGTGGGGTGGCCCACAGCCGGGTTGGTCCTGGTGACGCTAGCGGCTGCCCTTAGTCTTGTTAGCCTTCTCACGATCGGCAGATTCTTCGGGGTGCGTCCTGCTTTAAGAGGTCTGGTGACGAGTGGACCATACAGATTCATCCGCCATCCGATGTATCTGTCGTACGTAATTGCAGACGTCGGGTACAATCTACAGGAATGGAATCCCATCACGCTTCTCCTGGTATTGGTCGGTTGGGTGTCTCTGCTCTATCGCATCCACGCCGAGGAGCGAGTACTCTCTCAACATGATGAATGGCCCGCCTATGTCGCCTTGGTGCGCTACCGCCTTGTCCCTGGTTTTTGGTGAAAGGATCGCTCTTAGGCTGCTGGTCTGCCGTATCGGAGCTTTTTTATCTGCCGATTGCTATGGAAGGAGCCAAGATTCGGCTCGTAAGCTACGAAGACCTGTATGTAACGCATGAAAAAGACATTGACTAGGCCAAGGTTGATCTAAATCATCGCCGAAAACCAACTAATTAGAGATTAACTACGATGAGGTTATTGTTCTCGTTATTTATTACCGTTGCCGCAGGCGTGCTCGTTCTGGACCGCCTAATCATTTTTGCTGAAACTTTTACCGAGGGCGTACGAGTGTCTCCGGAAACGGTAACACTGAAGTCCGGCGAATATGTCTGGGAACCCGAACGCGCGCCGGAAGGACCCTTGCTGATCGTAGCCAGCACGACCGAGCAAGTGGCATACGTATATCGAAACGGTATTCGCATTGCGCGGTCGAGTTGCAGCACGGGGCGGCCGGGTCACCGAACTCCGACGGGGGTTTTCACGATCTTGGAAAAAGAGGTGCATCACACTTCTAGCATTTATAAAGGAGCCGAAATGCCTTACATGGAGCGCGTGACTTGGGGCGGGATCGCGTTGCATGCAGGAGATCTCCCGGGTTACCCCGACTCGCATGGATGCGTCCGGCTGCCGTTGGAATTTTCCAAGCTTCTGTTTGGCGTCACTATGAAAGGGGCGACCGTGGTCATCGCGGACGAACATTCCGCGCCGGCCGAAACGGTGCATCCAGGTCTGTTTTTTACGCAGATCGGTGAGGAGAGTGAGCCAATTGCTGCTGGCAAGTTTGAATGGAACCCTGCCAAATCTCCTAGCGGTCCAGTCTCCCTGGTTGTCAGCAGCGCAGACAAAACAGTCTATGTCTATCGCAATGGCGTGGAAATCGGCCGGGCGGGCATTCAGAATCCTCAGCTTGTTTTGCCTCTGAACGATCGGGTTTTCAGTGCGCTCAGCGGATTGGACACAGAAGGACACCTGCGCTGGGTGGAAGTCACGTCTGCGGGAAAAGAAAGCTCAAGCCAGAGTCTCTTTTTAGCGGCCCAGAAGAGCGGAATTCCAAGCGAGTTCTTGAAGCAGGCGAAGGGAGTGATCACGCCAGGTGCGACGATCATCTTCACGGATAGGCCGGTGAATCCAGCGACGCAAAGCGCTCCCGGTTTTCAGATACTTGTCGCCCAAAAAGACAAGCCCCCCGGAACCATGTGAATTCCGGCGGACATGTCGAACACCGTTGCTACTCGCTGTAGTCTCAACACTCGAGGCCATTACCGGGCTTGTGTTGGTCATCGCTCCAAGCAGCCTTAGGCTTTTGTCAGGCACAGATGTTTCCAGTGCAGCACCTACAATTGCTCGCTTGACTGGCTTTGGCTTGTTGTCACTGGCCGTTGCTTGCTGGCCGCGCGTGCAAGCGACGCTCGCGGCGCTCCGTGCAATGCTAGCCTATAACTGTTTGGTAACAACCTGCCTATTTTGCTTGTGGGTCGGCGGCGTGTTTGTCGGACGGCTGTTGGTTCCGGGACTTGTTATCCACGCCGTGTTCACGTTTCTGCTGGCGAGAGCATGGCTGAAATATCAGCCCGCTGAAGCTGCTAAAACTGGGAATACGCGATCGTAAGAAATGCTGCTCTCGATGCTGTCATTGCTAGGTTCAGTGCGGTCCTCGTACGAACGCATGATCCGCTTCCCTCGTGGAACGAGACCACACCGAAACAGGCTATCATCGAGTTTGTCGAGTCGGTAACAAAAGAAGCCGCCGCCGCTGATCTCGTCAGACCGGAAAAGCGCATCGCCACGTCCGAAAACGACGGGAGGCCTGGAAGTCAGGCGCCGCGCGCTTCAGCAGCGATGTGCAAAAGCTCGCGAGCAGTCCGGTAAAACAAAAAGGTGCCTGGTTGCTCTCCGGACAAGTTTCGCCGCGGTCGCGCAAGGAATTGAAAAACGCGGATCCACCATCCGGGATCGACTTGCTCCAGATCCGATAAAATAAGCCGGGCCCGACAGTTGCGTCACTCAGACTCGTCGCATCGGCGGATGCTGATCAGCCAAAGCCGAGCTGCAAAACTAGAGAACGCCTAGTGGCGAACAACTACTCAGTGAGCGCCCCGTTGCGCAATAGCCTCCCGGATCGTTTGTTGACGAATCGCTTGCAGCTTTTGGTACTGCGTGGGTGAAAGAATCGCCTTCATTTGAGGATCAGTCTGCTGATGGATCGCTCTGAGCTGTTGCAGTTTCTGAATCTTTGAGAGCGAATTGTCGTTCTTAATTGCTTGTACTTTTGGAGCTTCGTCGGCGAGGATCGGCAGCACTTTGGCCTTCTGTTGAGGCGTTAGATTAAGCTGTTGCGATATCGCTTCAAGCTTCGCAGCCTTGTTTTGAGCTGACGACGTCGGTGCAGGTAGCGTACACACAGCGACGCATAGAGCCGCTGCGAGCATGTGGATGTGATTTTTCATAGGTTTCTCCTTATCTGTTTGGCGGCATGGTGACCAGGGTCGCGAGGCGAGTCAAGCCGAATCATGACGGCATGCGAGTTCAAGAGCGAGAGGAGAACTATTGTCTTGAAATCGACTTCAATTTCCTTGTAGAAACGAGAACACAACGAAGGCGTTTAAATCAGCCACATGATGAAGCTGAGAATCCCAACGATTAGTGTCGGCGCAAAAGCGAGCCGTCGCTCAAACAAGTTACTAAGCAACATATTAGCGAAAATGACACGATGATTATCAGTCTTATCGGGATTATTTTGTTCATGGGCCTCGTCGGCGTCGTGGTATTAGGGGGACGTCTGCGTCGGCTTCTTCCCGAGGAGCAGCTGAGCGCTGAGTCTAAAGACGTGGTGAAGCTGGCGCTCGGCCTTGTCGCCACAATGACCGCGATACTCCTGGGCCTGCTCATCAGTTCAGCCAAGAGCACGTTCGACACCACTCGAAGCGAAGTAATCCAGATGGCCGCGAAGGTCGCTTTGCTGGACCGTATGCTTAAGCTTTATGGACCGGAAACAGCAGACGCGCGCCGTGAGCTTCGCGACGCCATCGCCGACGGCGTCCGTCGCACGTGGCCAGCGGAGCGAAGCAGTCCGGTCCGGTTAGACCCCAACCAGCAGATGGGTGACGCCGTTTACGTAGCCATTCATCGTCTCTCGCCGCACGATGACACACAGCGTACCCTTAAAACTCAGGCGGCGACCCTTATGGTGCAACTCGCCGAGCTTCGGTCACTGCTGCAAGCGCAGGCGATTCCGTCGGTGTCAAAGCCGCTGCTAATCGCCCTGGTGTCGTGGCTGGTGGTAATCTTCTTTGGTTTTAGTCTGCTCGCACCGGCCAACGCCACGAGCACTCTCGCTTTGGTTGCCGGCGCGTTCTCGGTTGCCTGCGCAGTTTTCATAATCTTGGAACTGAACTATCCATTCGCCGGCGTGATCCGAATTCAGAGCGAGCCGATGACAAACGTATTGAGTCAACTCAGGAAGTAGGCGCCTAAACAGCCTCATCACAGGTCTCATCCTTGTCGTCGCTGTGGCCGCCAAGAAAGTTCATCGGACTAGTAGGTGGTGTTTCCCGGTTCTCTCGGAGTTGTTTGACCCGTACCTACTTTCTATCCTGCTCCTACTCGCGTATGGTAGGATAGCTGCAGTTGAACCGCCGACTAATCTAGCGGCGGCAGACCAGTTGAAACAACTAAATGATCAGACGATCATCGGATCTCGCGTATTGCTAGACACCGAATGGGACCAGTTCAAACACGGTGCAGGAAAGGCGACTTGGACACTGGCAGGATTATGGGGTTGGCCTGTTAGCGATTGGCAAGACTGGGGGATACGGCTCAAGTTGCCCTTTGTTTATGAGCGAAGCGATGAACTATCGGGTCATGCTGACCTTGGCGGCCTCGGTGATATTGAGGTCGGGACAGGAACTGCGTTTCGCCTCAACGACACATGGCGCACCGGTGGTGGCATCGAGTTGCATACCGACACTGCGTCGGAACCGGCGCTAGCTGAAAAGGTCTGGCGACTAAAGCCTGGTTGGGGGATCGCGCACGACTTTACGGACTGGCTCACCTTGACCTTTAATGCCGAATACAATCATTCGATTGCCGAAGAACATGATGTCGCCTCCCAGCGCTATCTTGAGCTGTCTCTACCCGCGACGTTTATCCTACCGGACGATTGGTCGATCTTCACGAAGTACAAAGCGACAATCGATTTTGAAAGCGGTGACCGATGGACGCACACAGTGAGCGCAGGCGTCGCCAAACGTCTTTCAAATATTCCGGTCGTGCTGAGTGCTACCCTCGAAAAGCCGCTTAACGGCGGCCCTAAGAAGTTTCAAGTGAACTTTACGATGACCTACTACTTCGAGAAGTGACACAGCTCATACGCGCATGCGGTTTCGATGAGTTAACTGACAGACAGGCTGCCTTTGTTATTTTTCCACCAACTGCCAGGCGCCAGTCCAATCTTTGCCGGGAGGATTTCGGCGCAATGTTTCGATGCGCTGACTCAAGACCTGGGATGGACCGTCATTCGGTCGAAGTTGGAGACATTCGCGGAAGGTCGCCTCAGCCTGATCCCATTCCTGTGCCAGAAAGGCTTGGCGACCTTGCTCATAGCGTTCCCGCAACCGTTCCAATTCTCCGGATAACTGCCCTTTTGCAGCGAGTAACTCAAATATTCGCGTTGTTTCTGTCTTGCCTTTCACGGAAATAACGTCGATCTCCCTTGTCTCGAACTCTTGGTCGATGGCTTGTGCAGTTGTTTCGCCGATGAGAATTTGTGTGCCATAGACACGGTTAGCGCGTTCGAGCCGCGCAGTCAGATTTACCGTATCACCGATGACGGTGTAACTGCGAGTGTTCTCGGAACCAATGTTGCCAACCACGACTTCGCCTGTACAAATGCCGATACGTAGCTCGACAGTCGGCACGTCCCGGCGTAATCCGGTGATCTCCGGCAGTTCGCGATGCAGAGCGTCCAGAGCCACTAATTGCGCTTGCGCGGCACGACATGCCAACACGGCGTGTTCTTCCGGCTTCACGAAGGGTGGGCCCCAAAATGCCATGATGGAGTCGCCTACGAATTTGTCCACTACGCCGTGATGCTCCTGTACTGCCATGGCTTGGAGGCCGAAATGACGGTTAAAGAGCGTCACCATGAGCGACGGAGTCAGCCGTTCTGACAAACTCGTGAAGCCAACCAGGTCGGCGAACAGGACAGTCATCTCGCGCCGTCCGCCAGCCACGGTCTCCGCACCCGGTTGCGCAAGCACATGCTCCAATATTCGCGGGTCAATGTACTTGCCGAAGGTCTGTTTCATTTGCTCCTTGGACCGCAATTGCTCGACAAAAAAATTGAAAGAATTGGTCAGCCTGCCGACTTCATCATTGGAACTCACAGGCAACTGAATATTGAGGTTGCCTTGCTGAACGTCGTGCATGGCGCTGGCCAGTGACCGCACGGGGCGGGTCACCCTGTTTGTGATCAGCGCCGCCACTGTTAGACCCAGTAACACCGTTGATGCTGTTGCGGCAATCGTTAACCAGAGGACGCGCCGTTCGCGTCGTTCGGTCTCGTGGGCGGCGGCGGCGCTCCATCTTGCCATTTTCAAATTCACCGACTCGCGCTGATTTTGCACGGTGCGCTGAAGATCGTTAAGCAGATCCACCTGCTGATTGGCCTTCTCATGTTCGCCAGCTTGTTGCATATCGAGCAACTCGCGTTGGCGAGCACTAATGACCTCATAGGCGGGTTCAATTTGATCTAGTAGGGTTTTTACTTCAGCCAGCGTTTCGCGGCCCGCTGCGCTCCCTCGGTACGCACCGATAATGCGCCGGGCGGCGGCAAATTCATCCGCAAGCTTGCGCGTAAAAAGCGTGTAATTCGCGCTCGCCTCTGCGATGATCTCCTGATTCGGATCAACTGCGTTTAGAGCTCCGAACCAGCGCTCAAATGCCAGACGCCGTCGAAGGCCGAATTCATCCAGCCGTGCTACCGACTGAGTTAACGGGACATCGAAATGTGCCACGACCTCCAGAGCTTGCGTGGTGCGGGTTACCTCATGGAGCAGAAAGCCGGCAAGCCCGATCGTTAGCAGCAAGAGGAACACGGCGAGCCCGAAAATCTTTGCTGCAATGGTTTGCCGGAACGACATGGGATAGGAGCATGTTAGTCCGCACAAGGCCGCTCAGGCGAGTTGAAACGATGGAACTTTATAAGCCAGTTGGGCCACTCTCAGCGCACTGGTATACTGCGAATTCCAATCTGAAGTTCAACGAGTGGTCGGAGGAATTCGTCAAAGCTGCCGCGAACAGCGGGCGGGAGTTCGCTTTCTCAATTTCGGATAGCCGATCGCGTAACCGCAGCAGTCAGGCGTGCTGGGTCACTCAATTGCTCACCGTTTTGGCAAAGCGCTCCAGATACATGCGCTGTAGGTCCTCGCTACTGAGTTTGTCTGGCTTGATATCGAACTCTACTTTCTCAATCGTGCCCTTGAAATACTTAGGTAGCACCTTGGCGTATTGAAATTTGGGGACGACTGGAAGTCCATTGTCAGTGCCTATGTCCATGCCAGCATAGGAGGCGAACCGGAATGGCACCGTGTGCTCGAGTTTTCCCTCAGCCTGCTGTTTGCCATTTATAAAAAGGCGACTTGTGCCGCTGGTGGCGAACTCACCTGGTTTGTCGGCGATGAACTCATAACGCACATTTACTTTGCCAGTGGGCAACTGATCGTGCGAGGTGATGGTATCCAACTTCAAACCGAGCAAGCTATAGGTATGCTTGAGTCGGCCATCTTCGACATAAAGCGAAAAGCCGCCAAGGAAACTGCCCTCGGCGACGATCACCCCCGCAATTCCAGGACGCAGTCCCAGGCCTGAACGGCCCGGATTCAACAAATCTGCGCTGATCGTATATGAACGATTGTAAATCGGAGGAATCATCCCGGAAGAGATGTTTTCCGTTCCGTTGTAATAGGTGAACTTCGTCTGTTCCGCTGAACCTTTCGGAAAGCCCCACACCGTCGCCATCTCCCCGAGTAGCGGGAGCACTTGATATTTTTCGGCCTCCGCCCAGAACAGCGCCGTTAGTTCGCGCACTTTGTCCGGATACTTTTCGGCGACATCGTCAGCCTGCGAGAAATCCTCGTTGAGATTGTATAACTCGCACTTGTCTTTATCGGGGTCCCATTTGCCTGGTGCGAATCGCCCAAGTGTTTGGGGATCAATCTTCCACGGAATTCGATCCAGCCGCCAGCATGCCAGCCACCCGTCCTTGTACATCGCGCGGTTTCCCAAAATCTCGAAGTACTGTTGCGTATGTCGCGACGGCGCATTGGCATCATCGAACGTGGAGAGAAAACTTACGCCGTGCATGGGCATCTGTGCTACGCCGTTAACTTCCTTTGGCTCTGGCAGGCCGGCGGCTTCCAGTATTGTCGGCGCGACGTCGGTACAATGAGTGAACTGACTCCGGAGACGGCCTTTGTCCTTGATGCGTTTTGGCCAGGCAATGACCATGGGGTTACGAATGCCGCCGAGATGTGAGGCCACCTGTTTCCCCCACTTGAATGGCGTATTACCAGCCCACGCCCACGCGGCGGCGTAATGCGGAGCCATGTCCGGACCGCCCCATTTGTCCAAGCCGCCGTAAGCTTTGATCGCTTTTAGTTGCTGTTCGTTCGTGAGCGGAACGCCGTTCAGGGTGGCCATTTCGTTGAATGTCCCGCTTTCTGTTCCTTCCAAGCTCGCGCCGTTATCACCAAAGATGTAAATAATTAGCGTGTTGTCGGCGAGGCCCATCTCCTCGATCGCTTGCACGACGCGCCCGACAGCATGGTCTGCGTTTTCCTGGTAACCGGCATACACCTCCATCTGATGTGCATACAATTTCTTTACTTCCGGCGGTACGCTGTCCCAAGCCGGGAACGCCGGATCACGAGGGGTGAGCTTGGCGTTGGCCGGAATCACACCGAGCTGCTTCTGGCGTGCAAACGTCGCTTCGCGTAACTTGTCCCAGCCTTGATCGAACTTGCCCTTGTATTTGTCGCTCCACTCCTTGGGCACTTGGTGCGGCGCGTGAGTTGCCCCGGTTGAGAAGTAGAGAAAGAAAGGTTTGTCCGGTGCTTGCGCTTTCTGATCACGAATCCAGGTAATGGAATGTTCCACCATCGCGTCATTTAGATAGAAGTCCTTCTCCTTCGGCACGCCGATGATGCTGTTATTCTCTGCGAGGAGCGGATCGAACTGACCGCTTTCTCCGCCGAGGAATCCCCAGAAATAATCGAAGCCGAGCGCGTTTGGCCACCGATCGAAAGGGCCTGCAGGCCCCTGCTGCGCGTCGGGTGTAAGATGCCACTTACCGATCGCGGCGGTGTTGTAGCCGTTGGCCTGAAGAATCTGTGCAATGGACGCCGCACTGGTAGGCCAGTTCGTGCTGTAGCCGGGCCAACCGCCGATCAACTCCGAAATCGAACCGAACCCGACCGCGTGATGGTTCCTCCCCGATAACAACGCCGCACGCGTCGGTGAACAAAGAGCGGTGACGTGGAATCGATTGTAACGAAGTCCCTCCGCCGCCAGTTTGTCGAGCGTAGGCGTCGCGACGGGGCCACCGAACGTCGATGGATTACCGAATCCAGCATCATCAATCAAGACGAGAAGGATGTTCGGCGCATCGGGTGGAGGCTTCACTGGCTGAGTAAAGCCTGCGACGGAGCCTTCCAGCGTACGCTTGATCACTCCCTGAAACGGCTGAGGTGGACGCGGCAGTACGGTTCGATCCCATTCCAGATCGGCAGCAACCGATCCGGTTATTTGCGACGCGACTACAACCGCGATCGCAATGAAGCATTTTATTCGTTTGAGCATACTGTTCCTCCGAGAAAGACCGCGAGCGTACACAAAGGGATTAGTCATCACACGCTAAAAACTTGGCAGTGCGGACTCCTCTTTCGTCGTTGAACAATTTGAGACCCTCTTGGAAAATAGAACGGGAAAATGGAACTAGAACTAAAAAGCGTATGTGAAAAATGCGGAGCCGCGCTTGCACCGAGCGGAGTCGCATACATTTGCAGTTACGAATGCACTTATTGCGTGAGTTGCGCCGAACAAATGAATTTCGTTTGCCCGAACTGTGAAGGTGAACTTGTACGTCGGCCGCGTCGCAAAAAGACGCCTACTTCCGGCGCCGCTGCTGATGCTTGATTCGATAAGTAAGAAAACATTCGTCGCCGATGGTGCGCATATCGCTCAGCGAACAATGCACGCTGGCGGGCAGGAATTCCTTGCTCACGCCGGTCAACGTCGGAGCTTTCGCTCCACCGAACAGGTACGGCGTAATGGTTAGATTGAGTTGATCGATCAGGCCCTGTTCCAATAACGCCCGAAAAAGCGTCGGCCCGCCTTCGCATGCCACCGTACGAACCTTGTATTTATTGCGCAATGTTTGCAGCATAACGGCAAGGTCCACATTTCTTGTGTCGCTCAAATGGAGTATCGTCTTCTTCTCCAACGCCTGCTTGTATTTTTGAGGCATTCGTTTGGTCGAAAAAATGGTGATCGGCGAGACGTTAGATTGAAAAATGTTCAGAAGAGGGTCAATCCTGCCTTCGTTGGAAACAATCACGCGTAGCGGGCAGCGGCTTTGACCGCGCGTGGCTCGGGTTTCCTGCATTTCAGTCGGCAGGCCAAGGCGCACGTTGTCACGTTTCAGACTAGTGTGCCCGATCAGCACCGCGTCGGCCAAAGCGCGCTGCCGAAACAAGTGCGACTTGTCTTCGCGTGAAGTGAAATCGACAGGCGACAAATTTTTTGTGGTGACTTTCCCATCGGCAGTCATGGCGAACGTGGCAAAAACAAATGGGCGTCGAATATGGGAGCGGCCTTGGCGGCGCGACCGTCGGGACACTAAGGTCTCTCCCACGTTTCTATTCCGCTTCGCCAATCTCATGTTCCAGCGCGACGACTTCGTGCTCCATCTCGCGCATTTTCACGCGCGCGACGGCACCACTCGGCTTGTAAAACAGGTAAACGAGCGCGCCTGGCAGGCAGCAGACGAGAATGATGAGGAAGCTAAGAGAGCCAATTAGAATGGCCTTGGCTTCCGGCACTCCACAAAGGCCGCTGAGCATGATCTGCAAAACTTTCTCCCGAAGTCCAATTCCCGCGAAACTGATGGGTAGCGCAGAGATCGTGCGTTCCACTGGCATCACGGCAAAAAAGTTGACCAGCGGCACAGGCGCGCCCAACGCGTAGGCCGCACAAAGAAAAGTGGCGAACGTGGCCAGGTGCGCTACGAGAGATGCCCCAAACGCGACGAGCGTTGCGCGCCAGTGATGCGCGTAAAGATGATAGGCTGCGGAAATCTCGATCAGTTTGTCGCGACCAGGGAACTTCTCCGGCAACGAATGGAACAAGTTAAATCCGCTGATTACAAAAGTGGAAAGTAACGTCAAGACCGATGTGCCGAGAAGAAAGAGCAGGAGCCAAAGCAAGTTTCGCGTCTCGGTAGTCTGTGCGAGGAAATCGTAGCGCAATCCGATGAGCGCAACGGTGATGGCGACCAACGCAACAAGACCGATGAAGCGGTCGAATACGACGGCGAGCAATGCCCCCGCTTTTTTGTCCGGTGTTTCCTTGAGCAGATAATAGCTTTTCATGATATCGCCGCCCGTGCCTCCCGGGAGAAACTGGTTGTAAAACATCCCGATAAGGAACAACCCCAAGAGGCGCGGAAGAGTCAGGCGAATCTTTTGGACCTTCAGCAGAACGTGCCAGCGAAAAGCAGCGGCAATCTCCACGACCAGGTACGCCAGAATTCCCATGGCAACCCAGCGATACTGAGCGTTTCGGATCGCCTCCATCATCTGTGCGCGCTTGTTGGGATCGTGATAAACCCAGTAGAGCACCGCGATGGTGACGCTAACCTGGAAAAACGTGATCAGGATTTTCTTCATTCGCCAAAGCGCTCCTTCCACCTTTGGACCGAGTGGCGAATTACATCGGCTGTCTTATTCGGGTCCATCTTCCAGACAAATAAGCAGTTTGTGGGAAGAAGCGGAACAAGTTTCTCAAAATCGACACCTCCAATAAAGGGGGGTTGATGATCCCGCGCAGGCCAGATGCAGTCTTGCACATGGCAACCAAACGCACGAGGACCAATTGTCCGCAGCCACTCGGCTTGATCAATGAACCCCAGGTTCTCTTTGATCTGAGAGTGACCGAAATCATGCCAGTAACCCAGGTGCGGCGAGTTCATCTCCTCGAGTAGCCCTGCTAGTTCGCGCTCAGTTGGAATTTGTTCATAATTGCGCCGGGCTTCCAAACCAATCCTAACATTTTTCGGAGCGGCATACTCCATGATGCGGCGCAGGCAATTCTTCACGCGCTCCAGGCATTCAGGCGCAATTTTTTCCCGTTCTTGCACTGCATCGATTTTCATTCTCACGTACTTGCGCGACAGGTAGCTCCCTGCTTTCGCCATCGCGATCAACCGATCGGTAATCGGCGACATGTGCACGTATCCCAGATGCAATACAACGAATGGCGCGTTTAATCGCGCCGCGAAATCAACCGTCTGAAGCGTTTGCTTCACGGTGTGCTCCCGCTCCTCGGCTGACGCGGCGGAAAATTTGTAGCAGTCGGGCGAAGTCCCCGGAGCTTCCACAGGCAATGGACAAAAATTATGCAGACTGCTAACGCGAATTTCTCCAGCGTCGAACATTTTTTGAATTCCCGGTACCAACGGCATGCGAATACTTTGCCCCAGCTCAATCAGATCAAACCCCAGTTCGGTTTTGATTTCGCGCAGCATCGCATCGCCAGCATTATGGCGTCCGGAGTTCCAACACGTGGAAAACGAAATCATCGGCTAACGAATTGTAGGGCGTTTCTGTAAAACGCCATCCTCGATGATCAGCAGACCGGCTCAATCTCAGGCGCGGGCGCAGGGGAAATTGGACGATCGCAAACGTGGCGCCCAGCAAGACTTAGAACTGAGGCTGCGGCGATTCCGTAGATTACTGAAGCGACGCCGAGTGTGGTTCGCATTCCGATCAGATCGGAAAAGCCGGGCGCGATTAGACCGGCGATCGGCATTAAACCGAAAAAGCTCATGCCCACCACCGCCGACACGCGGCCGCGCAGGTGTGCTGGCGCTTGCTCCTGAACGATCGTGTTAGCCAGGCCGAAGTTCATCGAGAGCGCGATGGCGATGGCTCCCATGGCACACGCCGTAAGCAGAAAACCTTGCGATCGCGACATGAGAAAAACTCCCAAAGCGATGGCCACCACGTTTCCGCTCATGAATCTCAAGCGGTGTTCGCGCGCGACGCTAAGCAGGCCAATCGATCCAAGAAAAGCGCCACTACCAGATACCGCCATCAGCCATCCCATGCTTTGCGCACCCAGGTGGAGAATATTGCGCACGTAGAGCGGCAGCATCACTGAGATGGCTGGAAAAACGAAAATCGTGTTCAACGCAATCAGTGCGATTAGAGCAAGAATAATGCGATTTGAGCGAACATAACGAAAACCTTCCAAAATACCGCTGCGGCGTTGTTCTTCTTCCTCGGCCGTGCCGATGGGCCGCTTTGGAAGCGAGATGAGCGCAACGATGAGCGCCACAAAAGAAAACGCGTTTGTGAAAAATGCCGACGCCGCGCCCCACCATCCGACAAATAAACCGGCCAGCGACGGCCCAATGAGACGCGATCCATGAAATACAGAACGATCAAGTGCAACGGCGGCGGCGATCTCGTCGCGCTTCACCAGCTCGGGCACAAGGGCGGAGATGGCCGGCATTTCATAGGAGAAAGCAATCCCCAGTAGAAGCGCAAAAAAGATAATGTGCCAGACAAGAACATGCCCACTCATCACCAAAAACCCCAAGGCGACCGCGAAAATGATCTGCACAATTTGCGTTGCGATCAGGATCTTGCGTTTGTCCCATCGATCAGCGAGCGAACCGGCGGTTGGAGCGAGCGCAAGCGCCGGCAGACCGGCGGCGAAATTAACCAGGCCAAGCAGGATCGCCTTATTGGTGAGCCCGCTCATGACCCAGCTTTGCGCCATCATTTGCATCCACGTGCCGCTGTCGGAGATCAGCGAACCAATGATGTAGCGGCGAAACGCGCCCGGCCGCAAAAGCGCCAGGGCTTTCGGTCCAATCCATTTTTCCTTCTCGTCCATCGCAAACACTCATCGTTGTAGAGGCGTTTGTGTCAAACGCTGGAGGCTCCTTCTCTTACTCTTACTCTTGCTCGTGCTCTTGCTCTTGATCAACGCATGAAACAATGACGAAGCACGAATGCCAAATGACGAAGGAGTGATGAAACCCGAATGTCGAATCCGCGTTGCGATGTCTCCGGGTAGCGCACGCGTCTCGCGTGCTGGTTTGGCGTCGCGCCAAAACGGACTTTTCGAAAGATAGATCGGCGGACTGGATTGAGCGCACGGGAGAACTGGCGAACGCCAGGACGCGTTCGCAAATTCGTAAGACGAGCGCATTGAAATAACGGCGGTTTGGAAACCGCCGCTCCTTGGTTATCCTTGGATATGCGCATCGACAAATACACGCAAAAGATGCAGGAGGCCCTACAGGGAGCGCAGGATGTGGCTTCGCAGGCTAATCATCCGGAAATTACTAACGAGCACTTTCTTTCCGCGCTTCTGGACCAGGGGGAGGGACTAACGCGTCCGCTTCTGGAAAAGATAGGAGCGAATGTGGAGCAATTGCGTGACCGACTGCACTCGGAGTTGGAGCGCCGCCCGAAAATCCACGGGGCCGCTGCCGATGTGCGTCTCTCGAATGAACTCCGCAACGTTCTGGATTCTGCGGAGAAAGAAATGTCGAAACTGAAGGATGAGTTCACCAGTGCCGAGCATTACTTACTTGCATTGGCTGGCGCAAATGTTCCCGCGGCCAAATTGCTCAAGGAGCTTGGCGTCACACGCGACAAGCTCATGCAGGGGCTTCAGCAGGTGCGCGGCTCTCAGCGGGTGACCGATCAAAATCCTGAAGGCAAATATCAGACGCTGGAAAAATACGGGCGCGACCTGACCGAGCTCGCTCGACGCGGCAAGATCGATCCTGTGATTGGACGCGACAACGAGATTCGACGGATCATGCAGGTGTTGTCGCGCCGGACGAAAAATAATCCGGTGCTCATTGGCGATCCGGGTGTGGGTAAGACTGCAATCGTGGAAGGGCTCGCCCGGCGAATCATCAGTGGTGACGTGCCGGATTCGTTGAAACATAAACGAATCATCGCAATGGACATTGGAGCGATGGTCGCTGGCGCGAAGTTTCGCGGCGAATTCGAAGATCGGCTTAAAGCCTTCTTAAAAGAAGTGACCGATGCGCAGGGTCAGATCATTTTGTTCATCGACGAACTGCACACCATCGTCGGCGCAGGCGCAGCGGAAGGGTCGGTTGATGCATCAAACATGCTCAAGCCGATGTTGGCACGCGGCGAGCTGCGCACGATCGGGGCAACCACGATCGATGAGTACCGCAAATACATCGAGAAAGATGCGGCACTGGAGCGGCGTTTCCAGCCGGTGTTGGTGAACGAGCCAACTGTGGAAGACACAATCGCGATTCTCCGCGGATTAAAGGAACGCTACGAAGTCCACCACGGCGTGCGTATTACTGACAGCGCACTCGTCGCGGCAGCGGTGCTGTCCCAGCGCTACATCACTGATCGATTTTTGCCGGATAAGGCGATCGATCTTGTTGATGAGGCAGCGTCGCGTTTGAAGATCGAGCTCGATTCGATGCCGACGGAGATCGACGTGATCGAACGCGAGATCATGCAGCATGAGATGGAACGACAGGCACTCAAGAAAGAAAAAGATCCCGCGAGCAAAGAACGTTTGAAGAAGCTCGAAAGGGAACTGGCAGAGTTAAAGGAAAAATCGAATGCGCTCAAGGCCGAATGGCAGAAAGAGAAAGCACTCCTTGAAGAGCAACGAAAATGGAAGGAAGAACTCGATCGCCTTCGCACCGAACTCGAACGCGCGCAGCGTCGCGGTGAGCTGGCTAAAGCGAGCGAAATTCAGTACGGGCGCATCCCAGAACTTGAAAAGAAATTGGCCGATGCGACGGCAAAAAGCGCGAAGGCCAAGAAATCGCTCCTTCGCGAAGAAGTAACCGAGGAAGACATCGCAGAAGTTGTCTCGAGCTGGACGCATATTCCGGTCTCGCGATTGCAGGAAGGTGAACGCGAAAAACTGGTCAAACTGGAGGAGCATTTGCATCTGCGTGTCGTCGGACAGGATGAGGCAATCAAGGCCGTGGCTAATGCAGTGCGCCGTGCGCGGGCCGGATTGCAGGACCCAAATCGCCCGCTCGGTTCGTTCATTTTTCTCGGGCCAACCGGAGTCGGCAAAACCGAGTTGTCGCGCGCGCTCGCGGAATTTTTGTTCGACGATGAGAACGCCATGATCCGGATCGACATGAGCGAATACATGGAAAAACACACGGTAGCCCGATTGATCGGCGCGCCGCCGGGATACGTCGGTTACGAAGAAGGCGGTCAACTTTCCGAAGCTGTTCGGCGCAGGCCGTACTCAGTCGTGCTCTTCGACGAAATCGAAAAGGCGCATCCCGACGTGTTCAACGTGTTGCTGCAAGTGCTCGATGACGGCCGGATCACGGACGGGCAGGGGAGAACGGTCGATTTCAAGAACACGGTCATCATCATGACCTCGAACATCGGCTCGCAGTACATCACCGAAGAAGAATCAGAAGAAGCGCGCCGACGCCTTGTGACTGACGCGTTGCGCGCGCATTTCCGTCCTGAATTTCTCAACCGCGTCGATGAGATCATCATCTTTGACCGGCTGAGCGAAGACGACCTGAAAAAGATTGTTGAGATCCAACTCGGCCGGCTGTCGAAGCGTCTCGAGCAACAAAAGATCACACTCAAACTATCCGATTCAGCCAAGGAACTGCTGGCGCGCGAAGGATACGATCCCGTTTACGGCGCGCG
>JBKPDP010000107.1:0-20080 GCA_046727935.1 Verrucomicrobiota bacterium
TTCCCGCTCGTTCAGCGGCGGCTTTGTTTACTCGCCGAAATATGTGCCCGGTTTGAACCTCTCGGTTGATTTTTGGGATATCGAGCGCACCGGCGTTGTCACTGCGCCCTTGGCCGACCAAGTACTGCAACGTGAACTAACCGGCACATTGTTGCCCGGCGAAGCGGTGGAGCGTGACATTGGTGGAAACATCACACGTATCTTGATTCGAAATCAGAACATCGGCAATCAAGAGGCTCGCGGGTTTGACTTCGGCCTTTACTACCAGAAGCCAACGCCCTGGGGGACCTTCACTTCGCAGACTCAAGTAACCTACCTGGATGAATTCATCTTCCAGGGGTTCATCTTCCGAGAGTTCGGGCCAGACAACGGCAACTTGGCCGGCAGAACCACCGATCCGGGCACTTCGAATGAAGGTTGGTATAAATGGAAAGGTACTTCCAGTCTCGAGTGGACATGGAAGGGCTTCGATCTCTTTACCATCGTGCGCTACACCGACGGATTCCACGAATTTACGCCAAACCTTCACCCTCACTGGGTTCACCAGACCTGGTTCTTTGACGGTCAGCTTTCCTATGACTTCACTTCCCTTCTTCCGGTTGAGGCCCAACCCGTGCCTGGCTATTCCAAGGGCGGAAAGGAGGTCGTCCGCGGCAAGGACGGCGCGCCCCTAGAAACGGCCGTGGCTCAGACCAGCAATTACCAGCGTAGCATCCTGGATCATCTGCTGCGAGGCACGATTATCACCATTGGATGCAATAACATCTTCGGTCAGGATCCGCCTAAGGCGTGGGGGGAAGGCGGAAATGCGGTCGGTTATCCCGGCTTCACTTACGATGCCACCGGCCGGTTCGTTTACGGGCGTCTCACGAAGAGATTCTAACCCTTACGTTTTGGTTAGGTCTGCGGAGAGGCAGTGGCAACAGCTATTGCCTCTCTTGCTTTGGTCGGGAGGGGCCATCACCATCGCTTCAATAATTTGCACACCGTACCTTCCCGGGTGTAGTTTTGTTTGTGAAGACGCCGATACGGAAAAGCGCTGTAATTGTGATGGCGGCCAGCATGTTTGCCGGAACGGTGCTCGCCGATCCCCCGACTAACCAAACCTCCGAACGGAAGCAAAAAGTTGAAGAGCGGGCGATTTTCATCACCGGTTCGCTTATCCCACAACGTGTTCAACTGCGGCCGATCGGCACTACGACAGTCTCGCCGATTCGAATCATTGATCGTCGTGAAATCGACCAGACAGGGCGCCGTACGACGCCAGGCGTTTTGATCAATGAGCCTTCGGTACACGTAATCGGTCACTGAACCCCGATCGCCGACGGCGGATTAACTAAACGGGTGCTTTGTTTTCGTCGTCGGACGCGCGGATGAGCAGCGCGCCATTCGCGCTGTTTCTGCGTATAATACGCGCGCCAGTATTCGGGCGAGCGTATTCGGCGGCGCCCACGCTTTTTCATTCTGACTCCTACGGAGTTCTACGGAAACGGGGGAGCGAAGTTCCGAAAACAGCCCTGAACAGCGATCGTCCATATATTTGTGATTGTCCGCGGGGTGGCGAGTCGGGTAGCCTGAAAGTCGTTCGGGAGGGGCCGCGTCAGCTTTTTAGTTTCACTGGCGCGTCCCCACTCTGTCAGGCAATGGCCTTCTGGCGTGAAACGGCACTGGGAAATAATCGCCGACAATCTCAGCAAAGCCGGGTGGAGTTGGGGCTGCGTCTCAGCGGTGGATTGTGAAGGGCGAACAATTTGGATTGCTGACGCGCATCGTGGCGACGGGAAAGCGTTTCGTTGTGCGAGCGGATGAAAAGCTAACGGCGTTTGTCGAACTCGAAGCGGCGATCCGCCGCGCTATGGCTGCTTAGTTTCGGGGATAGCCTCCGGCATCGAGCTTGCGGCGACAATAAGTTCTTCAATCCATTGTGCCATTTTCTGAATATCTTCGCGCAAGCGCCGCGCCTCGCCACGCACCTCGTTGGGTACATTACTGTCCGCCGTGGTTACGAGAATCCTTACGCACGATTGGAATCTTCCGACGACAGGACAGCAAGTATGGCAGGAAACTTTCTTTTTGCCACTGATTGTTCACTGCTGATTCCGTGTCCGAAAAATAGCAACCGTCTAGAATGAGATTAATGTCTCAAGTGAATCCCGGATAATGCGCGACCAGCTCAAAATACAGATGGATATTCCGATTTTCGACACGCGTCGCGGCTTACGGCTGACACCGCTCGCAGCGGCATTAATCACGTTAGTCGGAACTCTCGCGTTGGCTGCAGACGAACCATCGGTGCCGCCGACTAGCGGTACGCCGAGCGGGTCTGACCGCGTGCTGCCACCCAACGTCACCGTGCCGGTGAACGTTGTGAGTCGTTTGTTCCCCGAAGTCGCGCAAGAGGTTGCCACGGGTCAAAACTCAACTGCAGTGGGGAACCCGAAAGCCACACGCAGCGTCATCTACGCGAATAGCGACAACTCAAAGAAGGTGACAATTAGTGTGGACCAGTACGCGAGTTCAAGTGATGCGTCCTCGGCTTATGAGGCGGCTGTTCAGAAAAGCAAAATGGTTCCGGGGTTCAAGCCAATCTCGGCGCCGAACCTCGGCCCGCACGCCTTTGTCGGAACCGTGACTCAAGGCGCGGAGACGCACGTCGGTGTCGGCGCGCTAGATGACACGCTAATTGTGGGAGGAACGCTGGTTGGCTACGAGCCCACGCCTGGCAATATCGCCAAGCTCATCAAGCTGACCCGGACGGAACAAGAAACCGCCAAAGGAGCCTTGGATATTGCGGATTGAAAAGCAAGAGACGACAACCTCAGAAGAAACAAACGTTCCACCATAACGTTTACGTGATTCTGCTGGGCGATGGTGTTGCAAAACATCCTTCTATTTTGCGGCTGAATCCCAAATGTGATCCCCTTAAGCCCTGCGTTTATGTCGGGATGAGTGACACGCTGGCCTCCTCAATTAAGATTTTCGGCCACGAAACACACGAATCAGGCTAAAAACAAATCAGAGCTGACGAGTCTGACGGAAGGATTCGTGTCATTGCTGTGATTCGCGGGCGTGTTCTCCTTGCTCATACATTGAGCGTATGGCAAAAGGCAGAGCGATGAATCCGGGAAGCCTCTTCTCTGAGCTGAAGCGGCGCAATGTGCTGCGCGCGGCACATTCTATACGGAAGGTGTGATTTAACCAAGCCATGAGCGACGTTTCGGTTGAGAAATCGACGCCGACTGATCCGGCGGAACCCCGGCGGCGTGATCTCGACTGGTCTCGCGCGCTGGCCGAACTCTCGATTGTTGTCATCGGTATTTTGATCGCTTTAGCCATCAACAACTGGGCTCAGGCACGTCACGATGCGGCGCTGGAAGCTCGGTATCTGGACCGGCTCCTCGCCGACAGCGCGGAAAATGCGACCATGCTTCAGGAGAGGATTAATCTTCATACCCAGCGCGCCGCTACGCTGGCTCATCTAACGAAATGGCTGACTAACGGAATGCAGCCTCCGACTAATGACGAAGTCTCGAGTGTTCTCTGCCGCTGGTTCATGCAGCCGGCTCTGCGCCTTCGCCGCGAAACCTATGCCGAACTGGTGAGCACCGGTAATCTCTCGCTGCTGCGCGACGTGCCGCTACGCGGATTGCTCCAGCGAGCCGAGGCCAGACACGAAGAAGCGCTCCGGCTCGACCGCTTTCTCGATACTCTTCAGCGGGTAACAGAACCGTTGAATCAATATCGTCAATGGCAAATCGATCAGAATTCTCGCTTCGAGGTCGGCTGCCATTTTGATCTTAAGGGCATGCGCTCCGATCCTGCCATCCCTTCGATCCTCGCCCAGCTATACCGCGATCACACTCTGAATCGTTCATTTCGCGAACAGGAGTTGGCAGCCGTGCGCACGGTGCACGATCGCATACTCACCCTGCAGTCAAAGCCATGAGACTGCTGGCCGAGCTAAAGCGGCGCAATGTTTACAAAGTTGCGGTTGCGTATGCGCGATCAGTATCTTGCCAGCGCGGATCGCGAGCGATTTGGATCATCGCGCTAATGGCTTAACCCAACTGTCCATGGACCTTCTCGGCATTGCCGAACTCGATCTTGAGTCGCCTTTCAGTGTTCTCTGAAATGCGGGCGCGTGCAGCAGTTCAAATGGCGTGCTTTGAGCTTCGACAGCTAGAGCGCGTTGCTCTCGACAGCAAGAGTGCGACCGATGTCGCTAAACATATTCTGGACCAAAGCGATGAACCATTAACTGCAGAGGAAATCCATTCACGAGCAATCCAAACGTTCGGGACAAAGATCATCCTCTGCGGAGCGCGCGCCATTGGCAGCGTGCTGAGCTCAAATCGGGATGTCTTTTTAATCGGGTCAGGCGTGTACGGTATGCGCAAACATTTCAAGTTGCCGTTTTCCGAATGGAAGCGAGTACAAACCGACTTTGCGCAACTTCTCGCAAAAGAGAGTCGCCCGATTTCTTGCTACGAGGTACTCAACGACCGGCTCATCACAGGTTTAACCAATGTTCGGCCGGATGAACTTGCGTATATTCTGCGTAAAGACGGCCAATTTCTCGATTTGGAATTTCTGATTTTTGCACTTGCTACATGGGCGAAGGATTCTGAATTTCGTGCCGAAATCTCCCGGCGTCGGAGAATGTGGGGGGAAGACGTGATGGTGAACGGAACGGAGTCTGGCGTAGGGGTTCGACCGCAGACCCACCGTGCTCGACGAAAAGTTTTGGCGAACATATAGGAGTTCAATTCGCCGCTGCGGGCGTCGATCAATATCTTGCCCGGATGCTGTTAGGTACGGGCTGCCGCGCCGTGTGCGTATTATTCTAGAGTGCCTGTGAAAACAACGTCGGCTCCGCTGCGTCGGGAAGCGGAAAGTCGCAATGAAGGTTGTATCGATCCGTTGGACGACAGTCCTCACGGCTGGCGATTCAGCGGCGACTTCTGCTCACGCGCTCAGCGCGCTTTCGCCGGCTCATTTCGCTTATGCCTTGCCATAGGGGCGCGCGGCTTGTATTAATCTCGTTAACGTGTCGCTGTATCGGGAAGCAGAATGTCGCGGTGAATTGTTTGTATCGACCCGTTGGACAATGGTACTCAAAGCGGGTGATTCGGCGACGACTTCCGCTCACGCGCTCAGTGCGCTATCAGAACTGTGCCAGATTTATTGGCGTCCGCTGTACGTTTTTTTGCGGAAGCAAGGATATGGACGCGAGGATGCGCAGGATTTGGCGCAGGGCTTTTTCGCCCACCTGATCGAGAATCGCGGATATGCACACGCCGATCCGAAGAAAGGGCGGTTCCGTTCTTTCCTCCTCAGTGCACTCAAAAATTTTATCGCGGATGCTCGGGATCGCGAACACGCATTGAAACGAGGTGGGGGAATGATTCTAGAGAATTTGGATGACAATTTGGAGGCGCAAATCGCGCGAGGAGCAAAATGGCAGGCCGATGAAGTTTATGATCGCGAATGGGCGGCCTCACTTGTGCGACAAGCGCTGGATCGTCTCGCGCAGGAGTGCGCGCTCGCTGGCAAAGCGGAGCTTTTTAGCTGCTTGATGCCACATCTTGTAGCGAGAGAAGAGACAGCGGTCGCGTACGAAGAAATGGCGCGGCGGTCACATCGAGCTGTCGCTACTTTGCGCCACGAGCGAGCCCGATTGCGCGCGCGTTATCGGGCAATTCTCCGAGCAGAAGTCCGCGCCACAGTCCCCGATCCGACGGAAGTCGATGAGGAACTGCGATATTTGTGTCGCGCGTTGGCTGCCACTTAAAGCCCTGTTACTCCTCTTCGTGGCTTTGCTCATACTTTCGCGCGTAGTAGTGGCCGCCGCGATGCGCTGCGGCTGCCGCAGGCGCGCAAGCAGGTGACGGCAAAGAGGAAGACGCCGATGCAACCCACTGATCCAGAAATTTCGATCTGTCCGAACTGTGGTCAGCCCCTAGCTGAAACATTCGGGGGTGGACTCGGGTGCATGCCCTGTTGGTTGCGAGCTGGAGTCAGCGGTGAAGACGAAGAGTTACAGGATCCAACTCCCAACGCCTTCGACGGCTACGCGCATTTCGGAGTTTATAAGATCGATCGCCGCGAAGATGGAAGTCTATACGAACTCGGTCGCGGAGCAATGGGAATAACCTATCGTGCCTTCGATACCGCACTCCAACGAAAGGTTGCGCTGAAAATCATCAGGATCGCAGTCGCCGGCCGGAGCAAAGAGGCCCGCGAAAGTTTTTTGCGCGAAGCTCGCGCGGCCGCCGCACTGCGGCACGAGAACATCGCTGCTGTGTTCCAATTCGGCATTCACGAGGAAACAGGCCTGTGCTTTTACGTGATGGAATTGGTGGAGGGCGAGACGATCGAGGAGCGCGTCCGGCGCGCGGGACCACTCGATCCCCGCACGACGATTGATATTGCCCAGCAAGTCACCGCTGCATTGGGCGCCGCCGAGAAGCGGGGATTGATTCACCGTGATCTGAAGCCCGCAAATTTGATGCTCGTCTATCCGGACGAGTCCGAACTGGTAGGGTGCGACCGCCGAGCACGCCGGGAACGCACGGTCCAGCGCGCTGCCCCTGCCGTAAAGATCATCGATTTCGGCTTGGCGAAAGCTCTCCATTCGGCGGCGGATCCGATCGGGCTCATTCACGACGGTTTTGTCGGCACACCGGCATTCGCTAGTCCGGAACAATTTGAAAATTCCCCGCTCGACGTGCGCTCAGACGTTTACTCGCTAGGGGTAACGCTTTGGTTTGCTCTCACGGGAAAAACTCCATTCGCCGGGTACAGCCGTGGAGAAATCCACCGCGCTCAGCAGTTCAATGCGCTTCCCATCGAACAACTGAAATCAGCGCGGGTTCCGTCGCGGGTACGATTGCTACTTAAATCCATGCTCGCTTTCGAACCAGCAAAGCGTGCCGGCACACACGAGCTGGCAGTTGCGTTACGACGTTGTACGGCACAGACAACGGGAACGCGAGGCGACCGCGTGGTCCTCGCAGCGGCCGCTACCGTTATTCTCTTCGCGTCTGCGTTCTTCGTTTTTCATTCGCTGCGCGCCCATTCGGCGCTTCCGGCATCAGGTCTGAATCCTGCCCTGCCGGAGAAAGGCACCGCCGCGCATCCATTTGAAAACTTAAGCCGTGAGCAGGATACCGCGTTTTTGGCCTATGAGGTGAATAACGACCTTTTGACGAAGTTGGCGAAAATACCCGATCTGAAACTTGGTCGGACCGCCACAACACCTGCACCATTTGTGGAGATTGATCAAACCGTGATCTCCACCATCGAGCAATATCGTACGGCACCACAAATCGCAAAAGTACGACAGCGGCACAAGCGAGTCGTGCGCATGCAAACTCTTTGGCATAAATTGCTGTATGGCTGGGTCAATAGGCACCGGGATTTTGTGAAGAAGAAATGACCAGAAACGCGAGAATTGGGCTGACCTCGTTTATTGGCGGTTTCCTCTCGGGTATTCGACCTCGCCCTGGCGGGCGCCCCTTACGTGGGATTCAATTGGCGCTTTTGCGGGGGCCATCTCAAGCGGCAGCTCGATTTTGTAATCGTTAGCTTCGATAGCGTTCACCGCTGCGCGCAGTGCGTGGCGGACTATATCGTCTCGCTCAAATCGAGCTTGGCTGCGGCTTGCGCCAAGCGCCCTTTAGTTCCGGGTCGAGGCGGACGGTCCGCCGGTTTTTGCGATTTTCACATCACTCGTCCGGTGAAATCCGTAGTACCTGGGCAGCGAAAAAGATTACAAAGAGAAACTTAAACGCTGCGAAACGTTTCGCGAATACCAGTTGCACACGCATTCAAAACGCACCAACGGAAATAAGGTGATCACCCCAGCCGACGTGCTGGAGAAAATCGCGGCGATAAATCATCTCGCTGTTGCGGAGGTGGTCCGGTTGTTTCTCGTACTGGCGCTCCCCGAAGGGGAATGGAAATTGGGGACTTTAGAACTTTCGCCGGCCCAGTCGCGTAGATTTAACTATGAGAAGAAGGCGCGGCCTCACTAGGCGTTGAACTGCCACTGGCCCAAAAATCCACAAGATATTCCGACAGTTGGCTTGATGCGTCCGGGTGCAAGAACTCGTGCAAGAATAATCCCATTTCTGCTCGTCCCTCTTCCACAGAACAAAAATTTGGGATTTTGGACAATTTACCGAGGTAAATCGCGCTAAATTTGATCGGCTGGTTAAACCTCTGAAATCGCTAAAATCACCGCATCAACAATGGCTATGGCCCGTAGTTGCGGGCAATACCTTCGTAAAAAGTGCGGGCAGCCATCCCCATGTGACTGCCCACAAAACTTGAAACAGCCACCAGAGTGGCGACCTCTAAGCGGGGCGTTGTCGTCTGCGAAATTCAGGAACAGGATGCGATCATCGCACTCCAGCAAAAGCAAATTGAAGCGCTTACTGCGGGCCTACAGAAGGTGAGCGCACAGCTTCGAGATTTAGCCCGACGCTCCCATCTCTCTTAGCCAACCTCCTTTAAAACGCGCTGCAGTCGGCTTCGCAGCGCCAAAGCGCGCGCCGCGGTTTTCTCATGATCACTGTTTTTGCGACGCGGTGGACAGCCACAAGATTGGGATCGCCCATTTAAGAGATCCTCTCCAGGAACGAGCCGAAGCTTTCCGCACTCGCACTGAACGAGCCATTGCCGGCGCCGGTAGTTCCATTCAATGTCGTCGCGAGCCAGAACGGTCCATTTCCCAAACCTACGGCCGGTAAGGTCATCAACATACCGCTCCATCTGGTTTGAGATTTGCGCAAGATGTATGGCGATTCAAGTAGATTCGACACAAGATGTAGGGCTCCTCGGTCTGTGCCTCGCGTGCACCTGTGAAGATCTGTCGGAAACTGCGCCTTGCACCTCAGCAAAGCCGGGTTTAGTTGGGGCTGCACCGGCGACGGAATGGTGCTGGTTTTCTACAACCGACCTGAAGCGCCCGTTGAGTGCGCGTTGCAGATCAGCCGAGCGCTTAAAGAACATCTCAAGACAGCATGCCTAAATCGGCTTTTTCATAGGTAGCTCGTCCTGTGCATTAAAATTGCGCGCTGGAAAAATGCTTTTCATAGGTAGCGGCAACCGAAAAAACGCGGAAACCGGCGCAATCCTAGAGCGGAATGCACAACTCAGATGTGGAGTTTACCTACTGAGCGTCGTGCACCCATTTGAGACAGGCATACAGAATCCAGAAGGTCCGATTTTCATGGCCCTTTCTCCTTAAACACGGATCTCTTTTCCTTGTGATCGAAAATGCCCGCGAAATACTGGTCCCCACGGAACGCGTCTAACTGACGAATCAGCCAATTCCGCGCGTCGGTGAAATCGTCCGTCCATTTTTTTAGTTTCTTGGTCTTGGCCGGCATCGCCGCACAATGGTCGATCAAAATCACGGTGGTCTCGTAACGTTTTTTTTCCCGGAATTTTGTCTGTCGTGGCGCTGGTGGTGGGTGAGGTAACGTAGAGGTCTTCGGAACGGTCACCGCCGCTTTGCAGTTCGGGCACGGAGCTGTTACGCCGATTTGGGAGCGTGTCGCGGAGAGGTGTTGCCCACATCTTGGACATTCAAATCTGAGGTCCATAGCCAGAATTTCTAACTGCGTTCGGTGATGAAAAATCTGTCTTGTAACGGAACGTGCGACGCGATGCGAGTGAAAACTTCACCACCTTCTCTCTATATTGCGCGCATCGCGTCCAGTTCCTCAGAATACCAGACCCAATTCTCGATGCCGCCAAGCGCGGTAAGAGAACAACTATAACACCATTACACCATTCGCCCAGCCTTGATTGAGAAGTGGGGCCGATCGCCTTTCGCAGGTTGAGGTGCTCGACCTGCCAAAGCCTTTGTCCGGCTGTTTTGTACGGCAGTGCCCGTATCATGAGGTCATGTTTAGATCACGTCAGAACACGAGTACAGTGTTTTACCTATGAAAAACTTGCGTCAGATTAAATGAGAACAAATGAGAATACTTGTCAGGCAGCGATGCCATTGAGGCGCTCTACCAACTGAGCTAAGACCCCTGGAAAGAATTTTAGATTGTAAGGTTCAGACTGCAGATTGCAACATGCCAGCGAGCGCCGCGATCGGAAACGAGCTGTAAATGTCGCTGATCTTAACGCGCAAAACCGATTGCAGATAGAACTCATTCGTTAGCCCGCAAGCGAGCAAATAATTGGCCAAATGCGTGAATAGCTTTAAAAGCATTCCAGTCGAAGCTTGCAACAAAGGGGTATTTATGATGTTTAATCCGCAGAGGAAGTTAATGAAGCTATCGAGATTCCCGGCACACTGTTCGATCGCGGTGCTCGCGATGGGGATTTGCACTAGCACAGGACAGACAAATGGACCGGTTCCCCAAAATGGTCCTAGTGCCGCAGCGGGTAATAGTGTTCGAGGGACTGGCGTGCGTCCAAACACATCAAATGCGCCATATGTTCCCCGTGGGCCGGCAAACGTTGGCCAGCGCCCATCCGGCTCGCTCCCGGCTCAAGTCCAAAGTCAGCCGGCCACGAATTTTCGGCCGAATTATTCGCCGCTCACCCGGCAATTGAATCCCAGGCTGGCGGCAATGAGGGTTCAACAGCACGCGCGAACCGACAATGTGCAACCAACCCGCAACCTGTTGCCACGAAGCGGAATTGTGCAAACCCCGCTATCGATAACGGACGATCAGCGCGCGGTCAGTACTGATGATCCAAAGCCGGCCGGCGAGGGATTGGCGAAGCGAGAGATTTCGGAAGGCTTGGAGACAATCGACACCCACCGCACTGCAAGAAACCCCAATGTGCAACCGATCGACCGTGATTCGGCGAATCGCGAACCCAGGCAGCACAATGGCAAGGGGAATCATCATCCTGGAAGAAATCGGTTTAGCTATTCTGATGCGCTTCGTCGTAATTGGCACGAATGGCATCATCGCGATTGGTGGCGACAGCATTGCAATACCATCGTTTTTGTTACCGGTGGATATTATTTTCTGAACGCTAGCTATTGGTACCCAGCTTACGGTTATGATCCGCTTAGTAGCTATTACGATTACGATGGGCCAATCTACACCTATGGGAATCTGCTCCCCGACCAGGTAATCGCGAACGTTCAAGTCGCTTTGCAAGCCGCGGGTTATTACTTTGGACCAGTAACTGGATCGCTAAGTGTTGAAACGCGAGCTGCTCTGGCAAATTTCCAGCGCGATTACGGCTTGATTATCACTGGCGCAATCGACCAACCCACGGTCGAGGCGTTGGGATTGTATTAGAAGGCGTGTCACAAATGCTGTAGCCGCCTCGTTGTTTCGGGGCGCAGCTGAGAGACACGGCGATTTGGAGAACGCAGCGCCGATAATTGCCTTCTCAGTTCGTCGGATGTAGCTCTAACACGTGAGCTTTATCCGCCTCCACTGCGGAAGCCGAGAAGGGCAACCGAAATGTGGTTCCATGATACCAGGCCGGCCAATGATCCAGGAAGTACGGGCTCAGGATGTTTCCGGACTGCCCGGTCGTGACGTTTAAGGTCGTTGCATCAAGATCGGCGAAATCTACCGTAAGGCGTTGTGAAGGGCCGAAATCCTTTCTCACCTGCTTGATGGTGTTGCCATTGCCCGCTTGAGGCGCATGTCCGGGACCAGCCCAGCGTTGCAACAACGGAATCCGCCCGAAGATCGGATGTTTCAGGTCGAGTGCCGCGAGCTCGCCCCATTTCCAGTTCGACAAATCCCTAGGTACTTCTTTTGCGGAAATCGCTTTCTCTAGCGCGGCGGTGAGCAATTCCTCGAATGAATTATAATTTGCAGGCAACCAAGCGCGATTTTGTTTGCTAAGTGTATCTTCCAGCCAAGCATCCTTCATGGCCCACTGGTACATTTGCCAACCAACGGGTTCAGCGAAAGGAGCTATTATTTGGGGCGCGCTTCCGAGTTTTGGTTCCAACATCATGCGAATGAGCTCGCGCGTTGATGTCGCAACGATTGCTGCGGCCGAAGAATCGGCTTCGATCTGTCCGTTCCATTGACGCAAAATATCCGCAGCTTTGTGGGCGCGTTCCGAGGCGTTTTTGCTGCGGTCAACGGTGTCAACGAAACGTTGCGCGAGAAACAAGTCGTACGGCGACGCCACGTCCGTTTGCAGCGCGAGCATGCCGGCTACACTGAATTTCTTACCTGATTCGAGCACTTCGTAAATGCGTTGCGTCCGCGCGCCGAAAACCCACTCGAATGCAACCTGGTAAGGGTAGTTATCAACGGTGACACGTCCATTCGCCGTCGCTATGATTCCGGTTGGCGGATCGAACACACTTGGCATCTGGTCAAATGGAATGAATCCGATCCACTCATGAACGTCGTCAACACCGCTGACCGGCACGCCGGCAGACGCCATGGCGCGTATTGGAATCTTACCAGTTGCGAGATAGCCGATGTGTCCGTCTACGTCGGCGTAAACGGCGTTTTGCGATGAGGTCCCGAAGCGAGAAATAGCCCGTTTGAAGTCATCCCAATTTTGTGCACGATCGACGTCCAGGAAAGGTAGACTGATGATGCCCGGTTCGTACAGCGTCCATCGAAGAGCGAGTTTTCGATTCTCGCCGGGAAAAATGTCGGAAATGATCGGTCCATGCCGTGTGAGCGAAACGTCAATGACGATTTTCTGTTTGTTCCTAACATTGATGACTTCTCGACGGTGTTGAAGATTCTGCCATCCTGAGGGCGTTTGGTATTCGTCTTTTTCGTTGAGGTTCTCGATGTAAAGATCGTACGTAGCCGGGTCAAGATTCGTGAAACCCCAGCCGATACGCTGATTATGTCCAACGACAATGAATGGCACGCCGGCGAGCGTTACGCCCGCGACGTCGAGGCCTGGCGCCGTTAGATGACTCTCGTACCAAACGCTAGGTACATCATGAGGAAGATGCATATCGTTCGAGAGCAGCGGCTTTCCAGTCGCCGTGTGCTCCCCGGAGACGACCCAGTTATTGGATCCGGGCAGCAGTACGGAATCGGCGAATGGTTCCGCCTCCACACTTAGCCAGTTCGGCAACAGCAACTCAAGCATCGTGCGATTCTCTTTACCATTAGGTCTGCCGTCCGCATCGCCGGGTTTCGTCGCAGCGGGCGGCCTTTCATTAGCATGGGGTCCAGTAGCAATCGGGGGATGATCGCGCCACGAAGTGCTTGGATAAAGATCCGCTGCCAGTAGTGGGCCGACTTGAGTCAGCACCTTTTCCCGAAGCCACATGTGCTGGACGAAGAAGAACTGAAGCTTTCGAGTCATTTCGGCACCAATCAAGCATGTATCAGTTGGCGTCCACGCGCGCGGCTCGTAACGCAGCAGGCGAAACTCAGCGGAAAGTGACTGTTTGTGCGATGCAATATACGCATTCACGCCGCGTGCGTACGCCTCCGCGTACATCTTCTCCTCGCCAGTCAATGCGCTTGCGGCTTGTTCTGCTACGGCTCTAATCCCAAGGATCCGCTGGCGCTTATCAAGGTGCACGACACCTTCGCCAAAGAGACGCGGCGAAAGAATCTCGCTCAACTCTCCTGCTGCTGAGCGACGCGACATGTCCATCTGCCAGAGTCGGTCCTGTGCTGTGACATACCCTTGCGCGAAGAAGAGATCTGCCAAATTAGCTGCCGTAATGTGCGGCACTCCGTGTTTGTCGCGGACCACCTTCACGGGCGCGGACAAGCCAGAGACAGTTAGTTTTCCGTCGAGCTGTGGCAACGAAGCGCGCGCCGCATGGTAGAGCCATCCGCCTCCGGAGATAAGCGCCAAAACAACGAGAAGCAGGATAACCGCCAGCAAGCGCAGGAACCGAGATAACAAGGATCGACGCCGTTGTTGCATATTAGGTATAAACGTTGCGCCGCTTTAGCTCAGTCAGGAATTTCTTCGGGTTCACTCCGGAATCCCCATGCGCCGCAGGAGGTCGAAGCGCGGGTCGCTGCGGATTGGATCCCATACCGGTTCGTCTTTATAAAAGGGGCCGATCGCTCCCGTTCCTAAGCCACGTTCCAACCACGAAAACGCCAGCTCTTTCTCGTTCAAGGTCGCATAGATCTTAGCAATCCAGTGCGCCTCGCTCAGACTGGGCCCTGACATCTCTTCCAGCTCTTTGATGATCTGAAGCGCTTCTGTCCGCTTCCCCTGCGCCGCGTAGACCATCCCTGTACTGTAAATCAAAATCGGATCATTCTTCCTGTCTCGTTTGGTCTTCTCCAATTCCGCCCGCGCTTCGTCGAATAACCTGTTTTGAATGTAGGCTCCGATTTCCCAGGTAGTGCTAAAAGCTGGGCCTAGCTCATTGGCCTGGCGCAACATCTCAAGGGCTCGCGCATAATCTCGCTTGAGGTAGTAAGGGAGGGCTGCAGCCCGTGCGTTGATTGAGGAGAGCGGATCGAGTTCCCGAGCTTTCAGACATTCCTCTAGGGCTTCATCCATACGCCCCTGTCGCACGAGCGAAATTCCCAAATATTGATGGGCTATCGCTAAGCTCGGGCTGCGTTCGATTGCGCCTCGCAGTTCACGATCACCCAGCGAGAAATCGGACGGGGCGAATTGAGTGTAGGCGTGACCAAGCACGAGGTGAGCTTCAGCCAGGTTTTCATCGAGCGTGAGGGCTTTGCGCACGATCTCCTCCTCTTTGCGCCGGCCTTCAATGGGCGCGATGTAGCCGTAAACTCCAAGAACTCCATAGGCGTCGGCTAAGCCCGCGTACGCGAGCGCATAATTGCGATCTTCGTCCAGTGCCCTCTCGTAATAGCTTATGGCCGCCAGCATATCTTCGCGTGTGCGACGCTGGGCAGATGAACGTCCCTGCATGTAAAACTGGAAAGCTTTGAGGCTCCCGGTCGGCTTCTGCACCAGCGCGCGCGTCGCTTCAATCCCCAGCTTCACTTGCAGCGCATGAACCACTTGCTGTGCCACGTCGCTGCGAACCGCAAAGATGTCCTGCATCTCGCGGTCGTAGGTGTCCGACCAAAGATGGTTGCCATCCGAGGCCTGGATGAGCTGCGCGCTGATTCGTAATCTATTGCCAGCCTTGGCGACGCTGCCTTCGAGTAAATGACTCACATGCAGAAGCTCGCCGATTTTCTGGATATCTTCGTTTTTGCCTTTGAACGCGAAAGAGGATGTGCGGGCCTTGACGTGCAAACCAGTGATCTTTGAGAGCGCGGTGATCAATTCTTCGCTGATGCCGTCACTCAAATACTCGTCGTTCTTGTCCGCGCTCATGTTTACGAACGGCAAAACGGCGATGGATTTTGCCGGCAACTCGGCGGCTCGGCCTTGTCTAGAACTTGTGTAGCGCCCGAGAAAGAACAAACCGATGGAGATCGCGCTGGCGACGATGACAACATAAATCCATGCCTGACCAGGCGCGGATTTTTTCGGCAATTCGTCGGCGGACTCCGTTAGCTTGATTCCCTCTGGCGTTAGCTCGAATGCCCACGCAAGAATCAACGCGACGGGAAATCCGATAACCAGCAGCAACACTACAAGGCGCACTCCCCAATTCGGGATATCGAAGAACGGAAAAATCTGGCTCGCGATTTGCATCAGCAGCCAGGCCACAACGCCATAGGCGATCGCAACTTTGTAAACGTTGCGACGCCTGAGCTCGGCAAAGAATCTCTTCGGATTCACTGCGGAATCCCCATGCGCCGTAAGAGGTCGGCGAAGCGCGACTCACTGCGGATTGGATCCCACACCGGATCGTCTTTATAAAAGGATCCGATCGCTCCCGTTGCTAAGCCACGTTCCAGCCACGAAAGCGCCAACTCCTTGTCATTCAAGGTCGCATAGATCTTGGCAATCCAAACCGCTTGGTCCAGGTTCGCGCCTGATATCTCCTCTAGCTCTTTAATGACCTGGAGCGCTTCGGCTCGCTTCCCCTCCGCCGCGTAGATCATTCCTGTGTCGTAAATCAGAATCGGATCATTTTTCCTTTCTCCTTTGGCTTGCTCCAATCCCGCGAGCGTTTCGTTGAGTAACTTGTTTTGAATGTACACTCCTACCTCCCAGGTAGTGGTAAAAGCCGGGCCCAGTTCATTGGCCTGCCGAAGCAGGTCAAGTGCGCGCGCATAGTCTCGCTTGAGGTAATAAGGCGAAGCCACATTCCGTGCGATGATCGAGGAGAGCGGGTCGAGTTCCCGAGCTTTCAGACATTCCTCCAAGGCTTCATCCATACGGCCCTGTCGCCCGAGCGAAATTCCCAAAAATAAATGAGTCAATGCCAAGCTCGGGCTGAGTTCGATCGCACGCCGCAGTTCACGATCGCCCTGCGAGAAATTGTACGGGGCGAAATGAGCGTAGGCTAGCCCGAGTGCGGCATGAGCTTCGGCAAGGTTTTCATCGAGCGCGAGAGCTTTGCGCACGGCCTCTTCTGCTTTGCGTCGGCCTTCAATGGGCGCCATGTATCCTAACACTCCAAGCGTTGAATAGGCGTCAGCTAAGCCAGCATAGGCTAGAGCATAATTGCGATCCTCTTCAATGGCCCGCTTGTAATAGCGAGTGGCTGCGAGCAGATCCTCGCGGGTGTTGCTTTGGCTGACCGACCGACCCTGCATGTAAAACTGGAAAGCTCTGAGACTCTCCGTGGGTCGCTTGGCAAGCTGTTGTCGCTCCGCTCCTGTTAGCCTTAAGCGCAGCTTCTCGGAAATCTCTTTCGCGATTTCTTCCTGTACCGCGAACACGTCGGCGAGCTTGCGATTGTATTGCTGACCCCACAGTTCCGTTCCATCTGAAACATTCACTAGTTCCGTTCGGATCGTTAGGTTGTCGCCTTGCTGGATTAATCTGCCCATCAGCACCGCTCGCACGCCGAGGTCGTGTCCAACCTTCCGCGGATCGACCTCCTTGCCCTTGTAGTGAAAGACCGTGCTGCGCGCCATCACTTTCAGTTGAGAGAGTTGCGACAAGCTGTTGATGACGCTTTCCGGAATACCGTCAGAGAGATAATCGGTGTCTGCATCGCGGTTCTGATTGTCGAAAGGCAGCACGGCAATCGATTCTTGCGGAAGACCGCTGGTGAAGGCCTGATTCGGGGCAGAATAGCGACCAACAAAAAACAAGCCTATCGAAAGCGCTGCTGCTATGATGACGACGTAAATCCAAGTTTTACTTCGAGACGGTTTTCCCAGCTCGCGATCAGCCGCTTCGGTTCGCTTCAAACCTTCGGGCGTCAGCTCAAACGCCCACGCAATGATCAGTGCTATCGGAAATCCGAGCGCGAGCAGCATGATTACCAGCCGGATCGCCCAGTTAGGAATCTCAAGAAAGGGAAAGACCTGCGTCGCGACTTGCATGAGCAGCCATGCGACGACTGCGTAGGCGATCGCCACCTTGTAAACATTGCGGCGTTTCAGCTCGGCAAAAAGACTCCGGAAATTCACGGCTGCTTATCTTTGCAAAGTTCTTGGAAGCGTGGATCGCTGCGGAGCTGGTCGAAATCGGGATCGAGCCGGAGCAACGCTGGTGTAAGCGGCACGTTTGAAGCGAGTGCGCTTCCATACGGTATCGAGAGTAGCTTGTGTAAGGCGGCGACCGCTCGGTCAGGCTCACCCATACGTGCTGTCACCCGGGCGAGGACCTCGGTTGGAAAGGGTCCCAGCGCAGCGTCTTTCTCGATCGGGAACACAGCCATGGCCCGTTCAGATAAGGCCAATGCGGCGGCTTTGTCACCGAGACCCATATTGGTCAGCGCGAGATCACCAATCAGCTGATAGTTTTCTGGTTGTCCGTTGAGGAAAGGCTCCAGTTCGCTGCGCGCTTGTCGCCAAGTTTCCCGAGCGGCGGCATGATCGCCGGCGACTTCTTGCGCCCAACCTAACCAGAAGCGCAGTTCGCCATTTAAGTAACCCAACGCTGGGTCAGGCTTGGTAAGTATTTGCTTTAGCCGAGGGATGACTTGTGCAGGGCGGCGCTCCAGGATCGCTTGGTAAACTTGTGTTTCGACCGCGCTGGAGTCGTCGGCGTTTGGATGCAGCGGAGCGAGCAATGCAGCTGCACGCGGAAGGTCACCCTCGCCTTGTGCGATAGCCGCTTTCAGTGCGAGGGTATCGACATCGTCCGGTGTGATATTGAGAACCTGATCAAGCTTTCGCAGCGCTTCGGGGAAACGACGAAGGAAGGTATAGGAAAGGGCGTGCTGAGTGAGCATGGAAACGTTGCGCGGGTCAAGCCGCTCGGCTTCGTTGAAGTATGACTCGCTCCGTTCCCACTGGCCTCGCCTCCGCGCGACATAGGCGAGAGATTCAGGAATTTGACTGCTATTGGGCAGGAACTGACGTGCTTGCTCAAAGTAACGCACCGCAGTGTCGTAATCCTTGCAGGCGTAGTGGTAGTATCCCTTAGCCAAAATGGCCTCGCCGAGGTTGGGCTGAAGAGCAAGCGCTGTTTCGGCTGCCTCCCGCGCCTCTTCACGCAGCGCTACCGTTGGTTGAAGAGCCACTGTCAGGTAGCCGACTGCGTCCACGTATGATAACAGCGCCCAACTGAGGGCGAACTTCGGGTCTAGCCGCACCGCTTCTCTGAGATATTTCTGCGCACCAAGAGAGTTGGCAGGTGTCAATTGCGTTCTAAGGCGATAAGCCACTCCACGTAGGTAGGCATCGTAGGCCTGAGGATTGTCGGTAGGCTTGGCGGCGATGACTTGCTCTTCCTGTCCCGTGAGCTTGGCTCGTAGTTGTTCGGCGATCGCTTTGGCTACTTCACTCTCCACAAAAAAGATGTCGGTCAGCTTGCGATCAAATGTTTCCGACCAAAGGTGGGAATCACTGGCAGCCTTAATTAGCTGCACGTTCACCCGCACGGCGTCGCCGCTCTTCTGCACGCTTCCTTCCAGAACGTGGGCAACGCCAAGTTGTCGTGCAATCTCAGGTAGGTTTTGAGGCGCGCTTTTGTAATGCTGTGTGGAAGTGCGCGAGATCACCTTTAGGTCAGCGATCTTGGATAAGCGCGTCAGGATTTCGTCTTGTATTCCCTCGGCAAAGTAAGCGTTCTCCTTGTCGCTGCTCAGGTTTTCGAACGGCAGCACCGCGATCGATCGCTCCATCGGGGTGAACGGCCGCGTGCGTTGGTACAACCAGGTCCCAACCGCAACCGCCGCGATTGCCAATGTTGCTGCCGCGGCCGTTAGCGCGACTCGCCTGCGTCGCGAGCGCGCTTCGGGGTTAAAGCGTGCGTAGCAACGATGGACAGCAGAAAGTAACTCGCGCGCCGTTTGCGGTCTGTTCTTCGGGTCCGGAGCCAGCATTGATCTGAGCAGTGTAATAACCTGGCCCGGCAGGTGCAGGCCTCTGACGTGTTCTAAAGGTAACTCACCGGTTTGCCTCACGCGGATTGCTTCCATCGTACCTCCTACAAAAGGCGTCCGACCGGTAAGCAGATACCAAAGAGTAACGCCCAGTGAATAGATGTCTGAACGCGTATCAATTGGCAATTGGCCAGCGCCAGCAAACTGCTCAGGACTCGCGAAAGCCGGCGTGCCAATGAATCCCGCCTGGGTTTGCTCGACGCCAGGCTCTGCCTGAGGACCCATCACTTTGGCTACACCGTAATCGATCAGCTTCACGGTGAGCGCCCCGCTCACATCTGATTCGAGCATGATGTTCGATGGTTTGATGTCGCGATGCACCACACCGCACGCTTCCGCGGCAACCAACGCGCGCGCGGCCTGCTCAATTACTTCCAAGGCGAGAGCAAGCGGCATTGGCCCATCACGGTGTACACGGCCTTCCAACGTTTCGCCCTTGACCAGTTCCATGGCATAGAAGCACTCGCCATCTTGCTCTCCGTAATAAGTCACCTGGGCAACGTTTGGATGATGAATGTTCGCAGCCGCACGCGCTTCGCGCAGGAAACGCGAGCGCGTGCCGGGATTCTGCGCCACGCTTCGGTCGATAACTTTCAGCGCAACAATCGAATTCAACACTGTATCGCGAGCGCGGTACGTGATGGCCATTCCTCCAGCACCGAGCTCGACCGGAAAACCGTCCGCACCTACCTCCACTTCGAAGTGAGCGTATCTCAATGGCCCGGGTGTTAGTCGACCGCG
>JBKPDP010000108.1:0-24925 GCA_046727935.1 Verrucomicrobiota bacterium
TTCGGAGGGGGAGCTGGGAGTTTACCCCAAACACGTCCCGCTGCTAACCACCTTGGTGCCGGGTGAGCTGCGTGTCCTGAAAAACGGTCGCGAAACTGTAATGGCGATAGGCGAAGGTTTTGTCGAAATTAGGGCCGACGCCGTGTCGGTTTTAACTGACATGGCCCTTGAATCCGAGAAGATCGACATTACCGCGGCCGAGGCAGCGGTCGAGCGCGCAAAGGCGGCGATGAAGGAAGATCAGACTCCCGAACAGGTGGCCGCCATTCAAGCGTCGCTGCAAAAAGCGCTTGCTCAGTTGCACGTCAAACGGCGCCGCCACGGGTAAATGAAGCCCCGTCATTCCGAGCGAAGTCGAGGAATCCCGTGGAGCTATATTTTGGGCTTCAACACGGGATTCTTCGACTTCGCTTCGCTCCGCTCAGAATGACGAGTCCCGACACTCTGGGAATCATCGCCGGAAACGGCGTATATCCCAGATTGCTTGCTGATGCGGCGCGAAAAGCCGGCGTAAGCAAAATAATTGCGGCCGCATTCACTGACGAGACCGATCCTGTCCTCGCGCAGCATGTCGATCTAATCGAGTGGATGCGCGTCGGACAACTGAATCGGCTCCTGAAATTTTTTACCAAACACGAAGTTCATCACACGATCATGGCCGGACAAATCGCGCCGAAAAACCTTTTCGATCTCCGGCCGGATTGGAAAGCGTTGCTTTTGCTGGGAAAACTGAAACAGCGCAATGCGGAATCCATCTTTGAGGCGATTGCAGATGAACTGGCCAAGGTAGATGTCGATCTTTTGCCGGCGACAACGTTTCTAGAGGATTGTCTTGCGCCTGCGGGATTAATTGCGGGAGCAAAGCTCAGTCGCCGGGAGGAAGAAGATGTCGATCTGGGCTGGGAAATCGCCAAAGAAATCGCGCGACTCGACATTGGGCAAACTGTCATCGTGAAAAATGGGACTGTCGTTGCTGTGGAAGCGTTCGAAGGGACGAACGACGCAATCAGGCGTGGCGGCGCACTCGCGCGTGAAGGCGCTGTTATGGTCAAAGTTGCGAAACCAAATCAGGACATGCGTTTCGATGTGCCGGTAATCGGTGTCGAAACGGTCCGCATCGCTGCCGAGGCGAGACTGCGCGCAATTGCCATTGAAGCCGGGAAGACGTTGCTCCTCGAGCGCGATGTAATTGTCGATCTCGCTAATCGCTCGAAGATATCTATCGTTGCTCGCTAGGTGCTTCCTAATCGAACAGCAACCGATCCTTCGTCGCGCGCGGCTCCATCAGAGAAATATTGCCATTCGCGGCCAAACTGTGAAAATGCATGAAAGCATCGGGGAGGCACTCTCGAATGCCGCATCAAGCTAGTGATTCTTTCTGGCGGAGCCGGCGCTTGGAACAAGCCGTATTCACGCCTGTAATCGAAGCTGGCGCGATCCGTGCCGCAGTTTTGGTTTTCATCGGGTATTATTTGGGAGCAAAGGTCGGTTTCGAGCTTACGTTTCAGCCGCATCCGATTTCAGTTTTCTGGCCGCCGAATTCCATTTTGCTCGCAGCCCTTTTGCTGACACCGCCTCGTATCTGGTGGTTCTTATTGTTGGCGGCCTTCCCCGCACATTTAATCGCGGAGCTACAATCTCAAGTTCCTCCGACCATGGTTATCTGCTGGTTTATCAGCAACTGTAGCGAAGCGGTGATCGGCGCCGGTTTCACCCGCTACTTACTTCGTGGTCCGATGCGCTTCGATAACTTGCGCAGTGTCGCTGCTTTTTGCCTCTGCGGAGCGTTTCTAGGACCTTTTCTATCTTCATTCGTCGATGCTGGATTCGTCGCAATGAACGGCTGGGGCGATGGCAGCTACATGGAGAATTGGCGAAAGAGGCTTTTCTCAAACGTTTTGACCGCATTGACTCTCACCCCCGCGATTCTCACCTGGTTCAATTTCAGACCCACCCAGTGGAAGCGGATATCCAGCGTCCGCGCCTTAGAAGGTAGCGTTCTTTTTCTTGGCTTGGTGATAACAAGTACAGTCGTCTTGTACAACGCGCGAACGAATCCTGACCCGGTTTTGTTTTATGCGCCGCTTCCCTTTCTCCTGTGGGCGGTATTCCGTTTTGGAACTCGCGCTACCAGTGCGGCCATCTTGATTGTTACGTTTCTCGCCATCTGGAGTAGCGCCCACGGCCACGGGCCGTTCACCAGTCAAAACGCAGAGATCAATGCGCGCTCCATGGAAATGTTTCTCATCGTCATGGCGGTTCCAATCATGTTGCTCGCGGCAGGAATCCAGGAACGCAGAAAAACTGAACAACGTTTCACCAGCGCTTTCCGCGCGAGCCCGGACCTAATGTCTATCATTCGCCAGCGGGATGGCACATTAATCGACGTGAACGATCATTGGGTAAAAACGTTTGGGTACGAACGAAAGGAAGCAATCGGTCGGACTCTCTTCGATTTGAATCTCTGTCTTTCGGAAGGCGGGCACATGCAGCAAATGATTGGTTTGAGGCAAAGCGAACCGATTCGCGATCTCGAATGTGCGGTTCGCACTAAAGCGGGGGAAGTCCGTCAGGTTTCGCTTTCAGCGGACGTTGTCGAAATGGGTAACGAGCCCAGCTTTGTTGTTACTATTCGCGATATCACTGATCGAAAATTGGCGGAGGAAGCGAACCGCGATCTCGCACATGCCTCGCGCATTGCGTTGCTGGGTGAACTGACTGCCTCCATCGCTCACGAGATTAACCAACCGCTTGGCGCGATTTTGAGCAATGCGGATGCAGCGGAGCTGCTGCTGGAGTCCGAATCGCCGCCATTGGATGAAGTGCGGAAAATTCTCGCAGACATTCGCAACGACGATCTTCGAGCGAGTGAAATCATTCGCCACATTCGGTTGTTAACGCGCAAACGTGCGATGCAAATGGGATCGCTTGACGTTAACGAAGTGGCTGGAGACGTGGTCCAGTTAATGGAACCAGAAGCTCGCCGTCGTAACGTATTACTGCGCACCGAATTCACAGCCGTGCCAGCTACGATTTGTGGTGATCGAGTACATCTTTACCAAGTTCTAATGAATTTGATCTTGAATGGAATGGAAGCTATGGCCTGCACTCCGGAAGGAGAGCGAGGTCTTTTTGTTCGCACAGCTACAAATGGAGAACAAAGAGTAGAGGTTTCAGTGACTGATTCGGGATCCGGTATCCCGCCGGAGAAGCTGCCCCGGCTCTTCGATTCCTTTTTCACCACCAAGGAAAATGGAATGGGTCTCGGCCTTGCGATCGCCCGCTCCATCATCGATGCGCATCACGGACGAATTTCCGCAGAAAACAATTCGGCCCGCGGGGCAACATTCCGGTTTGATCTTCCGGTCGGTCTGGCGGATGCCAGATAGAGACGATTTCGTAATGAGCTCTCCTGTTTCGGAACAACCAATTGTTCATGTTGTCGACGATGACGACTCGCTTCGCAAGGCTGTCACGAGATTGCTGCGCGCCGCTGGATACGATGTCCGCTGCTACTCCTCCGCTGGAGATTTTGCCCTTGCGGATCGCGACAACAGACGTGGTTGCATTTTACTCGACGTGCGGATGCCCGGCCCAAGTGGATTGGATCTTCAGGAAGCGCTCGCGAGGGAGGACGAGCCCTTGCCGATAATCTTTCTGACCGCCCACGGCGACGTTCCGACGAGTGTGCGTGCCATGAAAGCAGGCGCGGTCGATTTTCTCACAAAACCGATCAAGCGGGATGTTTTGTTAAGCGCGGTACGTACTGCTCTCGCTCGAGATCTGCGGCTGCACACGTCGCACGAGCAACGTCGCGACTTGCGCATGCGCTTTGCAAAATTGACGCCACGTGAACGGGAAGTATTCGAATTGGTCGTGGCGGGAAGACTAAACAAGCAGATCGCAGCTGATCTCGGCATGGCCGAGCGCACAGTCAAAGCGCACCGCGGGCAGGTGATGGCGAAGATGCAGGTGGCCTCTCTCGCTGAACTAGTTCATCTAGCCGACAAAATGCAGTACGGCATGTTGTAGTTCGCGCCCCGTTTTTAATCGGCAAATGAAAACAACGCTAGCGACGCGCTGCCCATAAGGGCAATTCTCGCCGCCCAAAGGTCTGATTCCCAGCTACCTTGCTCCGCTGATACGCTGGTCAGCCTTATCAGCAGTCCCAGAAATTTCGCGCTGTCTTATCCGCAGACACGCGAATGCCAACTAACGCGGACAAACATCAAAGTCCAAACCTATGAACATAATCAGTCTGATCATTGAAGCAGTCAGCGGCGCAGTCGGTGGCAACATCGCCGGCGCAGCGATGAAAGAGAACAGCCTGGGCACAGCAGGGAGCTCCATCGCGGGCATTGTCGGCGGCGGCCTCGGCGGCGCGCTTCTCCAGAGCGTGATGGGAGGTGCGGCGGCTGGCGGCGGCTCGCTGGACTTGAGCACGATACTAAGCAACGTCGCCGGCGGCGGGGTAGGCGGCGCGATTCTCGTGGCGGTTATCGGTCTAATCAAGAGCGCGATGGCGAAGAAAAGCTGACGGACGGAAGCAATTTCGAGAGTAAGACAGCCTGAACACTTAACAACAATCAAATTAGAGGAGTTATTATGACAACCACACTACGTGCTTCAAACCTTGTTGTATTTTTCATCGCAGCGCTTGCCTCGCTATTTCTTGCCGGTTGCGCTGAAATGGGTTCGGCGAACACGACCTCCTTGCTCACGGCAGCTGGCTTTCGCGCGCGTACGCCGCAAACGCCAAAGCAGCAGCAAATTTATGCTGCCCTGCCACCTTACCAAGTAGAGCGGGCGACGGTGCCAGGAAAAGGAGTCTTTTACGTTTATAAAGACGAGAAAGCAGGGCTCGCTTACATCGGTCGTGAGGCAGAGTACCAACGCTATCAACAGCTAGCCATTCAGCAGCAGATTGCCCAAAACTACTACATGGCCGCGGAAATGGAACGCGCCGCGGCGTGGCAATGGTACGGAGCATGGGGACCGCGCGCTTTTTGGTGGTGAACTTTCAGTTAACCCTTGTTCGATCGGCAAGGTCCAAACATGAAAACAAAACTAAGTGTCGGGGCGCTTGTTGCCGTCGCACTAGCCCTATCAGCGGCAACTCCCTTTGCACAAGCGAAGAATCCAAACATCCTTGTCATCATGGGAGATGACATAGGGTGGTATAATCCGAGCATCTATCACCGCGGGGACATGGGATACCGGACTCCGAATATAGATCGAATAGGTAAAGAAGGCGCAATGTTCACCTGCTGGTATGGGCAACAAAGTTGTACGGCGGGACGCGCCGCGTTCATCACCGGACAATCACCGATTCGCACAGGATTGACGAAGGTCGGGTTGCCGGGCGCGGAGCTAGGGCTTGGTCCCAAGGATCCATCCATTGCCGACGTCTTGAAGACCTACGGCTATGCGACCGGCCAGTTCGGGAAGAACCATCTCGGCGATCGGAACGAGCATCTGCCGACTGTGCACGGCTTTGATGAGTTCTTCGGTAACCTTTACCATCTTAACGCTGAAGAAGAGCCGGAGAATCCCGACTATCCTAATGACCCGCGGTTCCGGCAGAAGTTTGGACCGCGTGGTGTGCTGCATTGCTATGCCACTGACAAGGACGATACGACTGTCGATCCTGCTTACGGAAAGGTCGGCAAGCAGCGCATCGAGAACACCGGCGCGCTCGACACCAAGCGCATGGAAACAATCGACGATGAATTTACCGAGGCCGCGCTTGGCTGGATGGACAAGCAGGCCAAAACCGGCAAGCCGTTCTTCTGTTACTACAACTCCACGCGTATGCACGTCTTCACGCACCTGAAGAAGGAATCGCAGGGAAAGACAGGAGTCGGTCTATACGCTGATGGTATGGTCGAGCATGACGCCCACGTTGGACAATTGCTAAAGAAACTCGACGACCTCGGTATCGCGGACAATACCATCGTCATCTACACGACTGACAACGGCGCGGAATGCATGACCTGGCCCGATGGCGGCACCACACCTTACCACGGCGAGAAGGCCACCAACTGGGAGGGTGCCTTCCGCATGCCGATGTGCATTCGTTGGCCGGGCGTGATCAAGCCCGGAACAATTTACAGCGACTTCTTCTTGCACGAGGACTTCATCCCCACTTTTGCTGCAGTTGCAGGAGAACCGGACATCGTGAAAAAACTGCTGAAGGGTTACACGCTCAATGGCAAGAACTTTAAGATCCACCTCGACGGCTACAACCTTTTACCCTTCTTTAGAGGCGAGGTTAAGGAATCGCCGCGTCAGGACTTCTTCTATTGGAGCGATGACGGCGACTTGATGGCCGTTCGCGTTCGCGAGTGGAAAGTCGCCTTCATGGAGCAGCACACCGAGTACGGTCCGAAATTTCCAGGCGGAGTTTGGATGGGTCAATTTGAGAACCTGCGTTCGCCCATGCTTTACAACCTGCGTGCCGATCCATTCGAGCGCGGCCCTGAGTCGATAGAATATAGCGACTGGTTTGCCCATCGCATGTTCCTCTTCGTGCCGGCACAGGCCATCGTTGCCCGCGAGTTGGAGACCTTCAAGGAGTTCCCGCCGCGTGCCAAGGCCGCCAGCTTTACCGTCAGCGACGCCATGGAAAAGATCATGACCGCTTCCAAGGCGAGTCAGTAATGCGCTGCTGATTGCGTTATGCATCGGGTCGCCCGCGCCAATGATGAGCTCTCCGAAGAATGAAAGGAGGCAAGAGCATGCCGAAGCCGATGGCACCGACTTCGATGAGCAAACCGCCGCCGGAATTCATTCGCAAGGCTTTCCCCCGCACTTGGTATAATCCGAGATGGCGGCTTCTCACCTGGTACCCGCGCGGTGTGCTCAATGAGGCGTTTGCTGATCAGGTGATCGAGTTCATCGAGATGGAGGAACGCATTCAGGAAGCACCATTCGATCGTTACGCTGACCTATCCGGACTAACTCACATTCGGCTAGGTATCGATCACATTATTCACACCGCCCGCCGGCGGCGGAAAGTGAAACAACCGGTCAAGGTAGCGCTATTCGCAGACAACCCGATGAGCTTCGGTGTCGCGCACTCATGCGAGCTGCTGATGTACGACGCAATGATCGAAGTACGTGCTTTTAAGGAGCGAGCAGCGGCGGCGCGGTGGCTCGAGGTTACCCTGAAGACGCTGGAATGTCCTTCGTGAGATTTTTCTCTAACAAAAACAATAACAAACCAATAACACTATGAAACCGAAACTAATCCTCATTGCAGTTAGTCTTCTCGTCAGCGGTACCGCGGCCAACCGTGCGCTCGCTCAAGAGAAGAAGCCGAACATACTATTCATCGTATCCGACGACACCGGTTACGGTGACCTTGGTCCTTACGGTGGCGGTGAAGGACGTGGTATGCCAACACCCAACATTGATCGGCTGGCGGCTGAAGGCATGACGTTCTTCTCGTATTACGCCCAGCCGAGTTGCACTCCTGGTCGTGCGGCGATGATCACCGGACGCATCCCGAACCGCAGTGGCATGACCACCGTGGCTTTCCAAGGAGAAGGCGGTGGCTTGCCGAAGGCGGAGTGGACGCTTGGCTCCGTGCTCAAAACCGGCGGCTACAAAACTTACTTCACCGGCAAGTGGCATCTTGGCGAAGCCAACTATGCGTTGCCGAACGCCCAGGGATACGATGTGATGGAGCACGCCTTTCTTTATCACTGTAACGCTTACACGTATGGTGACGAGACGTGGTTCCCCGACATGGATCCGAAGATACGCGAGATGCTTTGGAAGGTTACCAAGGGTTCCATGTCCGGCAAGGCCGGCGAGAAGGCGCATGAGGATTGGAAAGTCAACGGCCAATACGTGGACACGCCAGACAAAGGTATCGTTGGCATTCCATTCATGGACAAGTATGTGGAGCAGTCGGGCCTGAGTTTCCTTGAGGATGCTGCGAAAAATCCGAGCCAGCCGTTCTTCATCAGCATCAACTTCATGAAAGTGCATCAGCCAAACCTCCCGGCTCCGGAGTTCATCCATAAGTCCATGTCTAAAAGTAAATATGCAGACTCCGTGGTGGAGTTGGATGCTCGTATCGGCCATGTCATGGACAAACTACGCGAGCTAGGTCTCGACAAGAACACGTTAGTCTTCTATACGACCGACAACGGTGCCTGGCAGGATGTGTACCCTGACGCAGGCTATACGCCGTTTCGCGGCACCAAAGGCACGGTACGCGAAGGTGGTAACCGCGTTCCTGCCATCGCCTTCTGGCCAGGCAAAATCAAGCCGGGTTTTAAGAACCACGACATCGTTGGTGGCCTCGACCTGATGGCCACGTTCGCGTCCGTGGCCGGAGTAAAGCTGCCAGAGAAAGACCGCGAAGGCCAGCCGATCATCTTCGACAGCTATGATATGTCGCCCTTGCTGCTGGGAACTGGCAAGTGCGGTCGCACCTCCTGGTTCTACTTCACCGAGAACGAGCTGACGCCCGGCGCGGCCCGTGTCGGCAACTACAAGGCCGTGTTCAATCTCCGCGGCGATGACGGTGCGCCAACCGGCGGCCTCGCCGTTGACAGCAACCTCGGCTGGAAAGGCGCAGACAAGTACGTCGCAACCGTGCCGCAGGTCTTCGACCTATGGCAGGACCCACAGGAGCGTTACGACATCTTTATGAACAACTTCACCGAACGCACCTGGGTCATGATTACGATTAGCGACGCGATCAAACAGCTGATGAAAACGTACGTCCAGTACCCACCACGCAAGCTGCAGAGCGCATCTTACTCTGGCCCAGTCACACTCTCGAACTACGAAAGGTTCCAATGGATGCGAGACCAACTTAAGAAGGAAGGCGTCCAGATTCCGTTGCCCACGGGGAATTAAAATCCGGAAGAAAGCTATAAATGAAAACCAGAGTTACTTGTCTTGGGACCTGCAGAGCGATCGCATTTGCTATCGCCTGCATCGCAAGCGCGTCAGTGCGCGCTGATGATCCACTGTCATCCTGGAATGACACTGCAGCGAAGAAAGCCATCATCGATTTCGTCGAGCGAGTAACAAGGGAAGGATCCCCTGACTTTGTTAAGGCCGAAGAGCGGAACGCGACCTTCGACAATGACGGTACGCTCTGGGTCGAACAACTGAATTACACTCAAGTCACCTTCGCCATCGACCAAGTCATTGCGATGGCGCCACAACACCCGGAGTGGCGCGAGGTGGAACCGTTCAAATCGATCCTCGCGCACGATCGCCAGGCGATGCTGAGATTCACGATCCAGGATTTCGAAAAGGTTGTCGCCGTTACGCACAGCGGTATGACGGTTCAACAGTTTCAAGAAATCGTTAAGAAGTGGCTCACCGAAGCGAAGCATCCGCGTTTCAAACGGCCTTATACCGAATGCGTTTATCAACCCATGCTAGAGTTGATGCGATACCTGCGGGCCAACGGGTTCAAGACCTATATCGTGACGGGCGGCGGGCAGGAGTTTGTGCGTGCCTTTGCGGGGCAGACTTATGGTGTGCCGCCTGAGCAGATCGTCGGCAGCATGGGCAAGGTGAAATATGAGTATGACAAGGACGGCAACCCGGAGCTGATCAAACTGCCTGAGGTGCTACTGGTCGACGACAAAACCGGCAAACCGGAAGGGATCAACATGGTCATCGGTCGTCGTCCGCAAGGGGCGTTTGGCAATTCAACCGGTGATCAGCAGATGCTCGAATACACAGGTGCAGGTGATGGTGCGCGACTGATGATGCTTGTCCATCACGATGATGCAAAGCGTGAGTACGCCTACGGCGCGGAGTCGAAGATCGGAACGTTCAGCGATGCGCTCATGGCCGAGGCAAAGAAGAAGGGCTGGATCGTAATCAGCATGAAGGACGATTGGAAAACCATTTTTCCACCAACGAAATGAACAACGGAAAACGAAAGCTAAAAATCCAGCTTGCCATATACTCGTTAGGCATTTCGCTAACTGCGATCGGCGCAACCGAATCGCAAGATTTTGCTCCGGACGAACTAACTCGCCGCAACATCGAGCGGCGCGCTGTCGAAGCGGTAATCTGGGGGATGCCGGTCGTTAACACCGACCTCATGCGCCAGGAAATGTTCCGCAAAACCAGCGGCAAGGAGAACCAGATGCTCTACTGGTCGCGACCGGCGGACGACAACAATCAGACGCTCACGCCCAACCCGGATTGCATCTACTTTCTGCCGTTCTTCAACACGAAGGAGGTTGGCCCGATGGTTATCGAGCTGCCGCCTGCCGACACGGGCTCGTTCGCGGGGAGCATCATGACGTTTTGGCAGATGCCGATGGCCGACGTTGGACCGGAAGGGGAGGACAAGGGGAAGGGCGGCAAGTACGTCGTCTTGCCGCCCGGATTCAAAGACAAGACGCCGGAGGGCTACATCGCTCTTCAATCCGAGACATTTGCCGGGTATGCGCTGTTGCGGTCGAACCTGATCAGCCACAGTGAGGCCGACATCGGGAAGGCTGTTGCGTACGGCAAGCGTGTAAAGGTCTATCCGCTGTCGAAGGCGGCGAATCCCGGTGAGACGGTGTTCTCCGACGCGAGCCCGGTGCTGTTCGACTCGACGATTCGTTATGACCTGAGCTTCTTCGAGAATCTCAACCGCGTCGTGCAGGATGAGCCGTGGATCGACCGCGACCGGGTGATGATTGATCAGCTCAAGGCGATCGGCATCGAGAAGGGCAAGCCGTTTAATCCAGATGCGAAGACGAAGGAGATTCTTACCGACGCGATCCACGAGGCCCAGGCACTGCTCGAGGCGCGCTACGACGCCGGCATGCCGCAGTTCAACCCGGGAATCCATTGGACGCTGCCGGCGATGCCGGACATCATCGAGTCCTACAAGACCTCCTACGGCGACCCTAACGCCTACCCGGTGGACGCGCGCGGGCTCGGTTACACGTACGCGTTTGTCGGCATCCGCAACCTGGGCACGGCTCAGTTTTACCTCATTTCCATCCGAGATAAGGACGGCAACCCGTACGAGGGCGGCAAGAACTACCGCCTGCGCGTTTCGGCGAACGCACCGGTCAATGATTACTGGTCGATCACTGCGTACGACCGCGAGCGCCATACACTGATCAAAGGAATGAAGTGGGGCAGCCGCTCCTCCCAGATCCCTGACCTGCAGAAGAACTCCGACGGCTCGATCGACATCTACATCGGTCCTACGGCCCCGGCAGGCAAAGAGGCTAACTGGTTGCCGACCGATACGGCGCGGAAGTTCGACCTTATGTTTCGGTTCTACGGCCCGAAGAAAGAGCTGTTCGAGAAGACGTGGAAACTACCCGACGTCGAGAAGTTGTAATGACTACTCAGACCTGACTAAGGGAGTTCGATGAACCAAGCGGCTGGCAAACAAAGTATCCAGGTAGTCGGATTGGGTGCGAAATTCATTCGCTGGGGATTAGGACTGGGAGTCTTCGGAATCTTGCTCGGGTTCGGCGTTATCGGTCACTACCTTCATGACGCACAGCACCCGACTGGAGAGGCGTTCCTGAAGAACATGGGTTTATGGTATGCCTGTCCCTGGACGTTGTCCGTTTACGCGATTCAGCTTGGCAGCCTGGGTATGGTCGTTTACGGCGCGGTCTATCTCATCCTCGGCAATAGCCGTGCACATCAAGCTAGCCCTGCAAATGCCGGCTTTTGGCTTTGCGTGGTTAGTTTGATCGCCATCTTCTGCACCGGGTATATTGGGTATTTTATCGTCGATAAGATTTGGCCCGGCTTCTACTACGTCCCGATTGAGGCAGGCAAGCAGGTCTGGTTACTCGCGCAGTTGATCTGCATAGTCTGCTACTTCATCGGGGCCATTCTGGTGTGGTACAACGTGAGCAAGATGCTTCGCGGAGTACCTCATAATCTCGAACCGACTGATGTATGAAGATTTGCTGCGTTATCTACCAGTTAGGTGTTGTCCTGACTACGGTGAATGCAGTGCTCGCGCAGTCACCCAACCCAGCGCCGACTCAGCACGTTCCGGGTCCGGTCGCGGGCACAAAGATCACCGAAGCGTATGCGCGCACAATCATGCGCGACGCATTCTTTTGGGTGTGGCCAATGATCAATTGCTATAACAAGCGTCTTGCCTTTGCACAAATTCCTGAGCCCGGGTTGATGAATGGTGCGCTGCCGACGGCGCCACTCAACCGGCTTTGTATGCTCACGGATTACACCGAGCCAACCGAGCGCTGGGTGGCGTGCCCGAACCAGGACGTCGTCTATGGCGGAGGCGGCGTCGCGCTCGATGTTAGTCCCGTCGTATTTCAAGTACCGGACTTCGGCAATCGGTTCTGGGTCTATCAGGCGGTAGATCTGCGCACAGACAGCTTCGTGGATCTCGGATCGATGTATGGAACAAACCCAGGGTTCTACCTATTGGTTGGGCCGAACTGGAATGGTGAGGTGCCAAAGGGCATCACAAAGGTCTTCCGCTCGAAGACTAACAGTGGAGTTGTTGGACCTCGCGTCTTCGTCGATGACACCCCTGAGGACAAACGGGCCGTACAGGAATTGGTCAGTCAAATCGACATGTATCCACTTACGGAATTCGATGGCAAGGTGAAGTGCCACGACTGGAGCAAGGTGCCGAAGTTCCCCGGGGCGGAGAGCAAAGAGGAAGTGCGTTGGGTCTTTCCAGACAAGTTCCTCGACCAACTGCCACGCGTCCTTCGGGATGCGCCACCACTCCCGGGTGAAGAGGCGCGCTATGAAGAAATGCTTTTTGTGGCAGCTGCCGCAGAAAAGGATCCGGCGCTCAAAGCCGCGATCGTCGACGAGGTAACAAAAGCAGACAAAGATCTGGTCGGTCCGCTGCTGCAATTTCGAAACTGGGGCATTCAGCTGCCTAGCAACTGGAGCACGACTACAAATGGCGCGGCATTCGGAACCGACTACTTCACGCGCACCGCAGTTGCGAAGTCGAATATCCTCGTCAACAAGCCAAATGAAGCGAAATATTTTTATCAAGACCTGGATGTCTCCGGCGGGCGCCTCAATGGCAACAATCGCTACACTATGACATTCGCCAAGGGCCAGACGCCTCCGGTAAAGGGCTTCTGGTCCCTGACGCTCTACAACGAGCAGCACTTCTTCGAACCGAATCCGATCAAGCGCTACTCGGTCGGAACCAAGAACAAAAACCTGCAGGTAGGCGCCGATGGCTCGCTCACCATCTATGTGCAGGCAGACGAGCCGCGCGATCCCGGCCAGCGAAAGAACTGGCTGCCATCACCGAAGAACAAAGACTTCTCGCTTTTCCTGCGCGCTTATTGGGCAGAACCCGCCGCCTTGGACGGCTCGTGGACGCCACCGGCCGTCGAGAAGGCAAAATGAAAGCAATGAAACTGCCTCTGCCTCCCGATGTTGAATTTCATAAGGACTTGCGTCTGCTGATCCATAGACCGCGCGGTGTGATTAACAGAGAGGCTGTTAACAGGATTATAACTGTCATCGGAGAGCTTGAACACTCGTTGAAGGAGCCTTTCAATCGCTTCCTGGACGCGGCCGCGGCGGAAGCAGTTGATCTCAATTTCGAATACATCCGTCGGGTTTCTCTTTATCGACGCCACTTCTACGGTAATCGACCGCCTATAAAAACGGCGATTCTCGCGACCGACCCTGCGATGGTCGATTATGGCCGTTTGCACGCCACGTTAACTGAAGGTTCTCCCATCAATGCTCGTGTATTCCAGGATCGGAAAGAAGCTGCGCAATGGCTCGGTGTGCCGGCCGAGCTACTAGCGGCGACGCCCCTCGGCGGTAGTGATCAGAGTAATTAGAGAGAGCATTTAATGAACAAAATCAAACTTCCTCCTGATGTCGAGTTTCACGAAGACATTCGGCTCTTCATCTGGAGACCGTGCGGCTCGATCAACCAAGCGGCTGTTAACAAAGTCATAACGGTCCTTGGAGAGCTTGAATTCTCGTTGAAGGAGCCGTTCAACCGATTCGCCGATACGGTTGGAGCGGATGCAGTTGATCTCAATTTCGAATATATCATTCGCGTTTCGCTCTATCGGCGCCTGGTCTATGCAAATCGTCCGCCGATAAAATCAGCGATTCTTGCCACGGATTCTACGCTTATTCATTACGGCAAGGTGCATGCCTTGCTGACTCAAGGCTCTCCGATCAAAGCCCGAGTGTTCCAAGACCGCCAAGAAGCCGCTGGATGGCTCGGTGTCCCGCTCGAGTTAGTGGCCGCCTGAGGTGAACCACCATCAGTGAATCAACTCAACAATGAAAGTACTTCATAAACATGAAAGTTAAGCTAGGCAATAGCGGTGTCATTGTCGCGTTAACAATCTTCGTTTCGTTCACTCCTTCCGCTCTTGCCGTAGAAGGTGGGTTGGGACGGCCCATTTCCGGCATGCAAATTACACCCTATGCGGGCCTGGTGCCGCCTGAGCCAGGCTTAGCAGTGTTGGTGGGCGAAACATACTATGACGGCTCCATCGGTGGCGGTTTAAGCGTGCCCATAGCCGGACTTCTGGTGGCGAACGTCGATATGAAGGCGGCGTTTACTCCGATTGGATTGCTCTACATCTGGCTCACGCCAACCAAGACTTGGAACTTTGCCTCGGTTGTGAACTTTCCGCTGGCCTGGCTAGAGGTCGAGGCAAACATTTCCCTAGGACCGTTCGCAGTCCGGAAAAAAGACAGCACCTTCGGATTATTCGATCTGGCTTTTACTCCCGTCATCGCAAGCCATCACTTCAGTCAGATGGATCATCTGGCGTTCGATTTCACATTTTGGGCGCCGACTGGCGACTTCAAAGCCGCCAGGTTGGTCAATCTGAGCACGAACACCTGGACGTTCATTCCCGGTGTGGCTTACACGAAGATTCTTCCGGAGGCGAACATTGAGCTGACCGTGATCTGGGACATGGAATTCGACACCGGCGACCCCGCCACAAACTATGAGAACGGCATCATCTCGGACTTGGAAGGGTTGGTCATCAAACGATTCAAGAATGGATTCGGCATTGGCTTCGTTGAGAGCTGGATCCAGCAGATCACCGACGATGGAGGCTCAGTGCCCCCCGTGCTCAACGGTTTTAGGGGCGCGCTTTCGGCATTGGCCCGATCATTACCTACTCCACCAAGATTGGTAAGAGTCACCTCGACTTTAATGCGCGCTGGATCCACGACTTCGACGTCAGCAAACGTGTCGCAGGAGACGGCTTCAATGTCACTGCGAGTTTGAAATTCTGACCGGTTTTACAGCAAATGAGCACAATCGACCAGGCACGGCTCCGCGGTTCATTTCGGCATTCCTGATAGTCAACTAACAATATAACTGATAAACCCAATAACATGAATAAATACATAGCAGAATTCATCGGAACTTTCTTTCTTGTCCTCACCATTGGGTGTACCGGCATCGGGGCCGGCGCAGGGGTGATCGCGCCGTTGGCCATTGGAGCCGCGCTAATGGTGATGGTGTTCGCAGGTGGCCATATCTCGGGCGGACACTATAATCCCGCTGTCACACTAGGCGTGCTAATCCGTGGCAAAGTGAAACCGGTTGATGTGGTGCCATATTGGATTGCGCAATTTGTTGCGGCAGCAGTGGCTGCACTGCTCACAACAAAAGTTCTTCGCGCTGGAGTACCTGTGACCGCAATCGCGCCGAAGATGGGCCCGGCTTTGCTGGCTGAGTTTCTTTTCACCTTTGCTCTTGTTTATGTCGTGTTGAACGCAGCGACAGCCGAAGGCACCTCAGGAAATTCATTTTACGGTCTCGCCATCGGTATGACCGTGATGACAGGCGCGTTTGCAGTTGGCGATATTTCAGGCGGCGCTTTTAATCCGGCGGTTGCTTTGGGAATTACTTTGCTTGGTATTTCAAGCTGGACGAATATTTGGCTGTACCTGGTCGCGGACTTTGTCGGCGGGGCCGTTGCGGCGTTTACCTTCCTGATGATCAATCCGCCGATGCAAATTACCCCGATCGCTACGCCCGAGCCGCCTTACGAAACCCCACGATAATATCGAACAGAATTTCTCTTCTCCACAACTTACCAATCAACTGCTTAAAACCAATATGATACGAAATAGAACTATCGGACTTATCACCATAGGTTGCGCTTGCTTTGCGACTTCGTCTTTGAGTGCGGCTACGATCCCCGCTGGAACAACGCTGACAGTAAGTACGGTCAGTCTTGTCACCTCACAAACCGTGGTGGGCAGGAGCTTCGAGGCGAAGATCGCTCAGGATGTTTCGGTTAAAGGAAACGTAGTATTAAAAGCTGGAACAAAGGCGTTCGGGAAGGTTACGTCGTCGCGTGCCAATCCGCGCAAGTCCGGACCACTCGCTGTGGAACTCGCCTCGATTGAAGTAAATGGACGCAAGATCCCGGTAAAGACGAGTGACGTGCAACCGGGAGGCCCTCCACAGACAGCGCGACAGGCGCGCTACGGACATACCGCTGGAACAACAGTGGTTAACCCGAAAACCACGCTGCATTTCCAACTCCTGCAACCGATGACGTTCTGAGTTGGTTTGCTTGGCGAGAGCTCAAGAGTTTGTGCAACCAGCATGTGTGAAGACCCGACAGACTTCGATGACCAGAGACTAATTCCAATAGCCGTTTTCCCATGAAGCTGCTTCTTCAAGAGATCCGTCGTAACCCACTGCTTTGGCTGCTTGTGTTTGTCCCGATCGCGCTCGCCGCGGAAAAACTCAATCACGAAGCGCACACGCTACATTTCATTCTGTCGGTGCTCGCGATTTTGCCGTTAGCTGTTCTCCTAAGTCATGCCACGGAATCGGTCGCGGCGAAGACGGGCGATTCTGTGGGCGGTCTGCTTAACGCAACGCTTGGAAATTTAACCGAGCTTGTCATCGCCATCGCTGCCTTGCAGGCGGGACAATACACATTGGTTAAAGCGTCGATCGCCGGTGCAATCGTGACCAATTCTTTGTTTATGCTAGGCGCATCCTTCTTGCTTGGCGGTCTCCGCTATCACGTTCAGGAATTTAACCGCGTCGCCGCCCGATTTCAGGCCGGGTTGCTTTTTCTCGCGACGGTAGCGCTTCTGATTCCGTCCGCCGTAGCGGAGCACGAGGCGTTAGGCAAAGCAGGTTTGAATCACGAATTGAGCCTCGCGCTTTCGTTTTTGCTTTTGGTCGGGTACGCTCTCGGTCTGTGGTTTTCGCTGAACACGCATCGCGAATTGTTCGCAGGCACAGCTGAGGAACATGAAGCAGTGTGGCCAATCGGTCTGGCGCTCGCCACACTTGCAGTTGTGACCGTCTTGGTCGCATTGGTAAGCGAAGTGTTCGTTGGGTCCGTTCAGTATGCTGCCACCGCTTTTGGAATGAGTCCTGCATTTGTCGGATTCATCGTTGTAGCTTTGGTGGGCGCAGCCGCCGAAATGGCGGCAGCATTTTCCGCGGCGCGGAAAAATCGTCTCGATTTGAGCGTAAGCATTGCGCTGGGCAGCGCCGCTCAAATTGCGCTGTTCGTCGCCCCCGTTCTGGTGCTGCTCAGTTATGTGATCGGCCCCGCGCCGATGGATTTAACGTTCTGGCCCGGCGCAGTCGCAATGATTCTGTTTGCGACGCTCACTGCTTCTCTGGTGACCACGTCTGGGCGGTCCGCGTGGTTCGTCGGCGTCCTCGCGATCATGGTTTACCTGATTTTCGCGACGGCCCTCTATCTTTTGCCGCCAAAAGGAACAATGTAACTGAGTCGGCTTGCGCAACGGTGTGTATGCATTTGCCTTTCGTGCGAGAGGCTTGATTGGCGGACTTCCATTGCAGAGAATGAAGATCACGCCGATTCCCCCGGAGTGATCAGTCGCCGCGACGATTTTCATTTTCAGAAAGAGACGATCATGCCAGTGCAAATTGAATATGGGGCTAACGACATTTGCGTGCTGCGGATCAGCGGCGTTTTGAAGCTGTCCGAATTCAGCGCAGAGCAGAGCGCATTGTCGCGCATCATCGACACCGGATCGAAACCTCGCTTGCTCGTGATTCTTGAAAACTTTGAGGGGTGGGAGCGCGGCGCAGATTGGAATGATATGGATTTTATGATCTCGCATGGCGGTAAAATTTCCAAGATCGCCATTGTGGGCGAGCCACGTTGGGAAACTCTTGCGCTCGCGTTTGCTGGAGCGGGAGTCCGCCGAGCGCCAGTGAAGTTTTTTCCGCCCAATGAACTGGAGCAGGCAAGGAGCTGGTTGGCAGAGTAAGCCGGGGCTTGTAACGTAAGACCTCAACTCGTGGCTATTGAATCTTGTCGGGCGGTTTCGACGAGGCGCCGGTTACACGCTCCATTTTCCCCGCCAAGTCACGGGCGATGTGCTGCAGCATTACCGTCCGCGTCTCGGGGTCAGCAGTGAGATACCGCTCCAATGCTGCAACTTCCCAACGCATGGCGCGGCCCGGCTCCACTGTCACCGCATCCACCTCGGCCGGAACGCCGCTGAGGATCAGGGCGGAGCCTACAAAGTCACCCGCGGACAGTTCACCCAGGAAACGGCCATCTCTCGTGACTCGTACTTTCCCACGGACAATTAGCGAGACGGTGTCGGAAAGTTTACCGCTCTCTATCAGTCGCTCTCCAACCTCTAGCATGCTCCAGGATCCAATGCTCAGAACCTGGAGTACTTTCCGAGGAGGTAAGTCCCGGAAAACGAGCCGTCGAATCTCCTCCTCCTCTGGCGTCAATTTGACTGGACGACGCTCGATGAAGAGACGCCATGATTGCAACAGATTGATTGCGGCAAACACGACACTCCAACTGAGCGGCGCCCACAGCATCGTCGGCTGCAGCACGAAATATGGGATCGAGATCAGCGAGGCTGCGACCGCGAATAAACGCAGCCACAGAATGTCGCGAACGCTGTAGGCCACCAATAAGAGGACGTTTGCAGCGTGGATGAAATAGTTTGGATTGAATGAGTTCATGGTATTTCTCTGTTTGGTCCGTCGCAACAGCGAAGCTCACGGGACAACTGCGCGAGTGCAAGGCGATTCGCGTAGCCCATTTCGTTGTAAACGCGAAATTTAGATAATCCGTCGTTAATTTACTCGTCTGCTCAAACATTCGCGCTGGTCGTCACTGAAGGAAGTATTGCGGCATACCACGGAGTTAAAGAACGGTTAGGCTTTCTGTCGCAAAAGAATATACGACAGCGGAATTCCCAGGAGAGCGGCGGCAAGGCTGAGGAAAAAAATCTGAGGCGCATACCTCATGAGGAGGAAAGGGGAATAGCTCTGATAAAGCGCAAAGCCGGAGAGGTATCTGTCCCATGGCACGAGAAGCACCAATGACAGCCCAATCGCCGAACAGATCAGCATTCCCAGCGCGTTGTAAGCTCGAGTACGCCACCAATAGGCGCCGCTAACGCCAAGGGACGCCAGCAGTCCCACTGAGAGGCATACTCCAACAACACGTCGGAACGTGGCACCACCAATCTTGGTTGAATAGCGAAGAAGATCCTTTTCGAGGAGGTTGGATAGTGCTTCTACCTGATCTGCGGCTTCGCCTGTGACCGATACCCGACGCGAGTTATCGCCCAAATCGATCGTGACGGATGAGATCGGTTTATCGGGGCGACGATAGGCGTAAGAGAACCTGAAAAGTTCCCTCGGGAACGCAACACTGCTCGCAAGAGAGAAGTGAGGTATCTCGATCTCATGCCCGCGAACCCCAAGCTTCACACTCTCCTTGGCAGAGTCTGGCTCAGCTGCAGGACCATTCGCGGCTGCAATCAGCGCCTGGGTCTTGTGCAAAATGGTATCGAGATCGGCCGCGGCCAATTTCAGGGGAGGCAGATCACGGCTCTGTGAAAATTCCTCGCTCTTTGCAGATAGGGAACTTGTCGCGAGCGATAGGCATAAAGCCGATAAGAACACGTAAACGCATCGTCGCATCTCCGTTTCAGGGCGTACTGCACAAGATGTCGATCTTATGCCCTTCTTCTCCTGAGGAAACCTATCGCTGCCACGGCAATAGCCAGAATGATGAGTAGGGTTACGGGTTGCGGCAGGGTGCGCCTAGCTGGCTGAGATGCTGGCCGCTTCGCAAACTCTATTGGAATCTTGAGTTGCGACACAGCCACCGTTGTGGGGTCGAAACGCCACTGTGAATATGCTTGCAGCGCAGCGCCATCAAGTTGGGGATTTCCCGTGCTCGTCAGCATTCGCGCGCCGGTTACGTTGCCTGTCCGTCTGTCGATGGAGACCAAAACAACGCCTTTCCCAGTGAGTCCCTGTTTGGCCCACTCAGCACGATATACTGGCTTGGGCGTGTAGATCGCTCTGGGTGGAGGCGGTTGTCTTACCGGGCTTGCCGACTGGGCGTGTAGCGAGGCAACAGAGACGAGCGTAACAACCAGGAGCAAAAGCACCTTGCGCATCATGGACGGCCATTTCAGCACCCATGCTGCTGCGTTTGTCATCTCAATGACAGCAGCGGGGAAGGAAAGCTCGTCCATTCGAGCAATTGCCGCGCGCGCCGTCAAATGACGGCGCGCGCAAATTTATTTCTCAGGCAACTCGCGTTATTTGAGTTGCATGTCAACGCCGCCGCCAGTGGCATTGACAGCAACGCCGTTTTGTGTGGCGGCAATGCGGACTATCACACCGGCCTGATTTGACATTAGGGTGCCAGCTTTCCCACCGCCAAGAGTCACACCCCGCGTTCCCGCGCCACCCACGTTATAATGACCGTTGAAATCTTGAAGATGCTTCAGGTTGAAAACCTCGCCGTAAGCGGAAGAGCTGGTCATCCCGACCTTGCCTACCGACAGTCCTTTTACTTTAACCGGATAGTCTTTGCCTTTGTAGGTGAGCGTGCCTGACCCCCAGTTGACGCCAATTCCAAGAGCGAACGAACCCCCGCTCACCCGCAACGTTGCGTCTGGCTTGGATTCATGATGGGTCGCCGCCTGTGCGAATCCTGTCATAACGCCCATCATTAGAACTAGAACTGCAATTTTCTTTAGGTTTTTCATATTGTTTCTCGGTTGATTTATTATCGCCGTCCAAAGAGAACTTTTCTTTGGCAGCTCCAATTAAATGAACGGTTATATATCCAAAGTCGCGACGGTTAGTCAACGCAATATTCTTTGGGGCTGTATTTTCCTGCGGCTTTGGCTCATAATCCTCGCTGCTCTTGGACCGAGAGACCAGGGAGTGGCTCGCCATCAACGCTGAAAATTTTATGAAAACAAAAGAAATCATCAAAAGAGCGCGCGAAGTCGCCAAACCATTCCGAGTCACCAAAGGCAAGGATTTTCGTCTCAAAGATGTTGATCCAGGTGATACGCTGGAATTCACCAAGGAAGCGGACAAGCCCAGAGCAAAGGAGGCGCTCGCCAGTGGCGTCATGGCTCTCGCCGAATTGCAGGACAAACTTTATGCCCAGGACAAGTGGGCCGTGCTGCTGATCTTTCAAGCGATGGACGCTGCCGGCAAGGACGGCGCGATCAAGCACGTTATGTCAGGCGTGAATCCACAAGGTTGTGAAGTGTATTCCTTCAAATCTCCATCGAGCGAGGACCTCGACCATGATTATCTTTGGCGATGCATGAAATGTCTGCCGAACCGGGGACACATTGGAATTTTCAATCGCAGTTACTACGAAGAGGTGCTCGTCGTTCGGGTGCATCCCGAATTCCTGGCGAAACAAAAACTGCCGCCGCAGCTTATGGGCAAGCAAATTTGGGAGGAACGTTATGAAGACATTCGCAACTTCGAACAGTATCTGGCACGGAATGGCGTGGTCGTGCGAAAATTCTTTCTCCATGTTTCAGAGAAGGAACAGAAGAAACGATTTTTGGAACGGATCAATGATCCATTGAAAAACTGGAAGTTTTCATCCAATGACGCCAATGAGCGCGATTTCTGGGACGATTACATGGAAGCTTACGAACAAATGATTCAAGAAACGGCGACCAAGGAAGCGCCATGGTATGTGGTGCCGGCAGACAACAAATGGTTTACCCGCGTTGTCGTCGCTGGGGCCGTGATCGAGACCCTGGCCGATCTCGATTTGGAATATCCGGAAGTTGGTGAAGATAAATTCAAGGAACTTGCTGCTGCGAAAAAGAAATTGTTGAGCAAGTAGTGTCTGCCGTTGCGCGCGATGCCGCGCGTCCGCTCGGCCGAGACTAACTGATCCCGGCGATAAAACAGAACAGCAATCCTGCTGTGCTGATCCTGCGAAATGCTGACCCAAATTTGCAGGGCGACTTTCGCAAAGAACAAGTCTTGTTCTCACGACCGTCTGCGACATATAAACATCGCGTATCCGACGACCGCCAGAAACCCCTCAGCCCTCGAGAATCGCGGCATTGCCGCGGCTCCGCACAACCGGTTGATCGGTAATGATGACAGTGGTGCCCGGTTCGATCGTGTCGTAAACCTTCTGGGCAAACTCCGGGTTGATGCGGAGGCGCGCCGCGATCTTCTCGGCAGGAACGCTTCGACCCCTGCTCGTCACGGTCATCCACCGGCGCGCGGCGCGGCCCGGAGCAAGCGAGCTTTGCCGGTCGGTCGTGCCCTCGAGCAGTGAGTAGACATGGTCTCCAAGCGATCCGCGTCCGTCAATCTCGACGGCGGCGCGCCCGATGGGATTGCCATTGCGATAGACATAAAGCGCGCGGTCCGCGGCGCTGACGACCATCGTGATTGGTCCGCTCGAGCTGCGCTCCGGGTTCCAGTCGTAGCCATTATTCGCGAGCGGGCGCAACATCTCAGGCGTAAAATCCTTTGGCGCGAGCATCAGTCCGGGATTCGATGCGAGATGCGGCACGGGCGTTTTGCCGTCACCGACCACGACGGTGCCGCCCTTCGACGTCTCACTGAAAAGCAACTGCGAGAAATCGAACGGCAGGCGAATGCAACCATGGCTGGCGGGGTAACCGGGCAGATTGCCCGAGTGCATGGCAATGCCAGTCCAGGTCAGCCGCTGCATGTTTGGCATCGGCGCATTGTCGTATTTCTTCGAGTAGTGCTCCTGCTTTTTCTCGAGGATGCTGAAGACGCCGCCGGGTGTGGCGTGGCCTTTCGAGCCAGTGCTCACGGTTGAACGGCCAATGAGGATGCCGTTGCGATAAACGTGCATGGTCTGCTCTGGGATGCTCACAAGCACCATGAGCGGACCGCTCGGCGAGAGCTGCGGTTTCCACCAATACTCGCCCGGCTTGAGTAGGCCGGTCGGTTTCCCGGTGGGCGTGCCTTTAGTATGAAACGACGGTTGTTTGACCGCCTGCGCGGTAGTGATCAGGGCGACGGAGAGAGCGAGGACTTTCAGGAATTTCATCAGATGATCACAGACGTGAATCGTGATGAAAGCAGAAGGCTTCCGCATCCGCAAGGAGACTTTCGTCCCATGCCAGCCTGCTGCCGACGATCAGCAGAAAGTATTGAAAAATAATCGCTGACAAACACTCGGAACATCGGGTCCAGCTTACGTGCACGCGGCAGTCGTGGAAATGTGATAGAGCGCGTACGACGAAAGTCTAATAGGTTTTTGCCGCGGACACTGTACGATTCTCGCCTGCACTCCTGTTGCCGCTCGTCTGAACTTGAAAACTGCAATTGTCTGAACGACATCTGCCTTTGCAATGAAAACCCAACACTCAGCTATGCAATCTGTGGCTAGCCCGCGCCGGCCTCGCGGCAGACGCTTCCTTCTGTTCGTTGCTTTAACGTTCCTGGCACTGCCATCTCGCGCTCATGCTTCGATGTTTCACGGCGAGACGCTCGATTCAGTCGCGAACGCCATTGCGTGGTTCGCGCTGATCATCGCCCCGATCGTCTTGATCACGGTCTTCCTGCTGGTCCATATCCTCCCCGAAAAGGTTGCCCACAAGCGGGGCCATCCGCAGCTCGGGGCTATCAAATGCCTCTGTTTACTCTCGCTTGTCTTCGGCGGACTGCTCTGGCCGATCGCCTGGCTTTGGGCCTACTCGAAGCCCGTTTTTCACAAGATGGCCTACGGCACGGATGTCGATCACTCGCACCAGCAGACGGGTAGGGAAGAATCCGCCACCACTGAACTCGAACAACTCCGCGCCCGCGTCGCGGAACTCGAAGCGCAGATCAAAGCAGGGAAGGTGTAATGGAAATCATCCTGCTTGGCATCTACGCTTTCTTCGCCTGGCTTGTTTTCTTTAAATTCAAGTGGCTGCCCTGGAACTTTACCACCCAGGTTATCACCGTCACGCTGCCCATCGTGGGACTCATGGTTCTTTTCCTCCTTCTGAACATTGCCGCGCCCGCGACGAATGACGTGCGGGCAATGAACTACGTGATCCCGATCGTTCCGCGCATAACCGGTCAGGTGACCGAGGTGCCGATTCAACCAAACCGGCCGATTAAAAAAGGCGATGTTCTTTTCAAGATCGACCCGGTGCCCTTCGAGGCGACGGTAAAAGCCGCCGAGGCCACGCTGCGCGGACTCAAGGACCAACTCAACAACGCGACGGCCAAGAAAGCTGCGCTGACCCCGCGGATGGACCTGGCAAAAAAGCGCGTCGAGCAATTCTCCGCGCTCGCCGCGACTGGGGCCGGAAGGCGGGCCGACCTCGAGCAGGCGCAAAGCGACCTCGGAAATCTCGAAAGTGAATTCCTCGCCGCCGACGCTACGGAAGCGCAGGCCACGGCGCAGATCATCAAGGCCGAAGCCGACCTGCGCAGTGCGAAATACGACCTCGAAGGCTGCGTCCACCTTGCTCCTTCCAACGGTCGCGTTGCCAACCTTGCCCTGCAACCCGGCGTGCGCGCGACCCAGTTCGCGACAATGCCCGTGATGAGCTTCATCCAGGAGGACGATCCGTGGCTGCTAGCCTTCTACCGGCAAAACGAGCTGCGCTTCGTCAAACCCGGCGAGGAAGCGGAAATCTTCATGAAGATGTATCCGGGCCGCATCATCAA
>JBKPDP010000109.1:0-23381 GCA_046727935.1 Verrucomicrobiota bacterium
GTACCCGAGATTATTGTGGGCAACGTCGTTGTCAGACGTCACCGCAAAAGCATGGGTCCAAAGAGTCTCGCTGTTGCGCCAATAGGAAGTCTGAATGAATGCCGTCCATGCCAGGGCAACGATTATTAGCACCGCGACGACAATGGTTACAGCAAGCCGTGATCGGGACCGGCGGACTATTGCCACGTCGGCAGCGAACCAAACGGTAATCACAAACAGACCAATATTAGGGAGATAGGTGTAACGGTCCGCATGGCCTTGTTCTCCAACCTGGACGAGACCAATCACTGGGACGAGCATAACGAGATACCAGAACCAGCCGGTTAACAGATAAGGTCGTTGGCTTCGGAAAACGATCGCTGCGGCAGTAATGGCCAGCAGCACCACCATCGCGACAATGACGTTCCAAATTGCCAGAGTGTCATTTGGGTGAGGATAGAAAACCGCGAGGTGTGTCGGCCATAATGTTTTCCAGGCGTAAATCAGGTAACTCTCGACGGCGTTTTGCGCCCGCCAGAGGAACGGCAATGGCGGGATCGCGCCAACAGCGCGCTTTTGCAGAACAAATGTGACAATACAGGCGCCTGCGGAAAGAACGAGCAACGGAATCTTTTCCAGTAAGAGGCGTTGTAATATGTGCCTTTGATTATCGTGCTCTGCGATTTTCGTCTTCTGTGTTGTTAATGAGGGTTGCTCAAAGCGGCGTAGCGGCCAGTAATCGAGAAGGAGGAGGACAATAGGGGCGCTTACCAGCATTGGCTTGGACATGAGCCCCGCCGCGAAGAGGACAGCGACCGCCAGATAGCGCGTTATAGACGCTGCGCGTGCATAACGAGCGTATGCGTCCAACATAAGAAAAAAGAAGACAGCACTCAAAACGTCTTTTCGCTCGCTCACCCAGGCTACGGATTCGACATGCAATGGGTGCACCGCAAATAATGCTGCGACAATCGCGCTCTTCCATACTGCGCCGGTCATTTGTCGTAACACCCGAAACAGCAGGAGCACCGCAATTGTATGCAAGATGATATTCGTAGCATGATGGCCGCCGGCGTTCAGGCCGTATAACTGACAGTCCAGCATATGCGACACCGTCGTTAATGGATGCCAGTTGCGTGCGTGTGGGCTGGTAAAGGCGAACGCTATCCCTTTTATCGTTAGTCCAGACTGAATGGCCGGGGTATTATAGACGTATAAGTCGTCGTCGAAATTAACAAAGTCATAACGGATTGTTTGACCGAATACGACCAGGCTGATTGCAGCAAGAAACAGGTATATACCGAGAGCTATGCCGCGGCTGTTAAGGCTTCTTTGTAATCCGCCTTGGCGATCTCCAGATTGCCGCTTGTTGTTATTCGCTGTGGGGCTCTGAATTGCCATGTGTTAGACTAGGATCCCGCAGCGGCTGCTGCTCTTGGTAAAGTGCAATATTACCCTGGAGCTCAGTAGCCAGGCCAGGGTTTCCCTGACTGGTAGCCAATTCAATCCCCTGCTGCGCAGTCTGGATTGCCTTGGAAAACTCGCCGCTTTCCGCATAAGCCGCCGCTAAGGTACGAAAGATTATTGGGATTCTGCGGCCCGAAATGCGCAGTGCCTCCTCTGCGAGCTGAACCGCTTTCGCGCCATCGCGAAGAGATTCATCGGGCGAAGTCGCAAAGACCCACGCGAGATTGCTCATGGCGTTTCCGTTGTCCGGTTGAATCGTCAAGACCTTCTGCCATTCTTCGACACCCTCCCTGATGTGACCCTGCTGAATCAGAACCGTACCCACAATGTTGTGAACCTCGATGTTGTCGGGCTGTAGCTCGAGTAATTTTCGGTAGTGAATCAGCGCGTCCGCAACTTCACCCTTTTGGAGAAGAGCCTTGGCAAGGTTCTCATGGGCAGGGCTATTGTCGGGCCGAAGATCGACGGCGGCTTGCAGCAGCGTGATCGCCTCATCCAGTTTACCTTGTCGCAAAAAGACGATGCCGAGGTTGTTTTGAGCAACATCGTTGTTTGTGGTTACTGCAAGGGCATGTCTGAACAGCGTTTCGCTATCGCGCCAATACCAGGTCTGGATCCAGGCGCGCCAGCTCAAGACGCCGATGGTAAGTATTGCAGCAGTGCTCACTATTGTGCGCTGATATCGCCATAAGGCTGTCAGATCGGCCACCCCCCATGTGACCGCTATGTATAGGCCGATCTGGGGCAGATATGTGTATCGGTCGGCATGCCCCTGCCAGCCGACTTGCACCAGTCCGATCACCGGTATAAGCATTCCTAGATACCACAACCAACCCGTGATTAAGTAGGGTCGCTGTTTTCGCAGAGCGATAGCTACCGCTGTAACGCAAATTAGAAGGAGGAGGGAGGAGACGATTTCCCAAAGTGGTAGCCGGTTCTCCGGATGCGGGTAGAACACGGCGAGCCTGACCGGCCAAAACATCTGCCAGATGTAAGCAACATAGCTGACCACGGCATTGTTAATTCGAGATACTACCGGCAACTGCTCGGTCCAGCCGACCGCCCCTTTCTGAGCCAGAAAAGTGACGACGCTCGAAACGGCGGCGAGAGCTACCAGTGGAATCTTTTCCAAGACCGGCGTTAATAGCTGAGGTCCGGGTTTTGGTGTCCCAGCCCGGATTCTACCGAGAGGCCAGTAGTCAAGAACCAGTAACAGGAATGGCAGCGTTACCAGCATTGGTTTGGACATGAGACCCAGGACGAACACCAGTAACACTGCGACATAACGTCCGAACGACGGCGCGCGTGTGTAATGGACATAGGCCAGCAATGTAAGCATGAAACATACGCCACTTAGCACATCCTTTCGCTCTGCTATCCAGGCAACGGATTCCACACGCAACGGATGGATTGCGAACACCGCTGTAACAAAAGCGCTGCGCCAAAACGAGCCTGTCATTTGCTGCAGTGCGATAAAAAGAAGGGCCGCCGCGACCGAATGCAGCAAAACATTGGTGAAGTGATGGCCTCCCGCTCTAAGGCCGTATAACTGGCAGTCTAACATGTGCGAGATAGTGGTCAGCGGATGCCAGTTCATGGAATGAACATGGGTGAATGCCCAGGCAATACCGCTGATGCTGAGCCCACCGGTTATCTTCGTATTTTCGTAGACGTAACGCGGATCATCATAGTTAACGAAGTCGTGCCAGAGCGTCTGGCCAAAAACAATCCACGTAAGCGCTGCCAGGGAGATGCAGACGCCGACAGACGACCAGCGGCAGCCGATTTTAGGAGGGTCTATTCGTTGAGCTCTGAGCCGGTGCATATGCTGAATTTCGGCGAAATGACGAAGCACGAATGTCGAATGACGAAGGAATGCCTGAACGTGGATGACAAAGAGCTAGCAGCTAAAGGTTCGTCATTCGTCATTAATTCGGATTTCGTCATTCGGATTTCGTCATTGGAGTTGTGCCCAGTTCGCTGGCCAACTACTCCCTCAGGACTTCCTCTCGTAGATCAAAATGTATCTCCCGAGCTGTGGCACTGATTGTGGGACACTACCAAAATAATAATCTGTTTTGTCTGGTGCCACCATGTTCACGAAACCGGCAATAGTATAGTTCTGCGCCGTGTACTCATTAGCCCAGGTGAAAATCAACCGCTCAGATTCAGGCTGTTGCAGCCACGAATCTGGCATGACCACAAAGATGAGAAATTTTGGATGAGCGCGTTCAATCTCGCGAATCATTTCTTGTTGCATTTGGCCGGCATACCTCTGGGCTTCCATGAGACCATAAGTATAAATGTAGCCCGTTGCGGAATGCCGGTTGGAATAAAAATAGATCTGCGGCTCGGAGCCCAGCACTGCTATCGTGTCGCTTCGGCTTGTTTGTTCGCGCAGATACTCTCCAATTCTGATGGACTCCGCGAAGGGACTTTCCGGATAAATCATTCGGGAAGCGTCAGCAGGAGAGACTTCGAAAAAGAACTTTCTTTCTGTGATAATCGGCCAGCCGAGAGCAGCTCCGAGAATCAAGATGGGAAAAAATCGGACTACCATCACCCGGCCCACAACGAGATCTGACAATCTGCTAATGGCAACGCCGGCAAGCAGCGAGACAGCTGGGAGCACCAAAACGAAATAGTGCAATCGAAAATAGAAGCCCGGGCATATCGCCAATGCGGAGAAGAACAGGAAGCCGAGCAGAAACACTGCGCTAGTACGTGTTCGTTGCTGCCACAAACCCGCAACGACTCCGATTCCAGCCAGCATCCAGATCGGCCAGCCTGCCGCAATCACTTCCTTTGTGCTGTAGAGGAGAATTTGCTGCGCTTGTCTGAAAGGAACCAGGTTCGCATATTGACGCGCGTAATCGATTGTCCAGAACCAGAACTTGTTAAACACGCCCGCGCGCCAAAGAAGAAGGCAAGTGATCCCTAATGGAAGGATTACACCGGCACTGAAAGTCAGGCCTCGCACGAGAATTTTCTTAGTTGGTAGTCGGCGATGAAGGTCGCTAGAGATGAGATAAATCGTTCCAAACAAAGCGAAAAAAACTGCCGGCTGCTTCATTAACAGCCCGATGCCGAAGAGTAACCCGCTCGTGAATAGCCGTCCCCGCGCTTGCCGATCTGTCGAATTGAACAGGAGCAGGGTCCCACCGAGCACCGGGAGCAGAACAAAATGTGTGGCGTGGCCGGCAAACCCTAGCACCGATGGACTTACAGAGAGCACCGCGTAGCTCATCGCCGCCGCAAGTCCTAATGTTGAATTTACCAGTTGCCGGCCTAAGAAGAAGATCAGGACAACCGTAGCTGCATTGATCAGGAGCAGCCCCAAATGAATTCCGGTAACCGTTTGTCCAAAGATTGACATGATCACCGCATAGGCCGCATAAGTGCCCGGGAACTTCATGTTGTAGGCGAGCTTGTAGGGTGGAATCCCTTGCAAAATGAGTTGGCCGGCATAAGCGTATTCGCCTTCGTCGCGCTCAAGTGGAATTCCAAGGAGTCGAATCCTGATGGCAATAACGACGCCGAAAACGATTACCGCCAGAATCCACCATCCAGCACGCAAGGCGTTGCTACTATCGTCAATCTTATGAGTCACAAAAGCTGCTATTCCAACGAGAAACGGGAGGTTGCAACCCGGGCGTTTGGAATAATGCCGCCTCTTCAGATCTCTGGGAGTTTTTCGCCCTCACAAAACCGCGGCGCGGGAGGAGTCCATTTGTGTCAATTTCGCATGACTCGCGGATAGTTTATGCACGAAGTTGCCGGGCGCCTTTTTTCTTCACGCCGCCGCGCATTCATTCTTGCTCTTGTTTTGGCGGTCGTCACGATTCTTGTGTACCGTCCTGCCTGGAATGGCGGGTTTCTCTGGGATGATGACGTTTACATCACAAATAATGAACTGCTGACGGCGCCCGATGGTTTGAGGCGCATCTGGTTTTCGCTCGACTCGCCTTCTCAGTATTTCCCGCTGGTTTATACGACGTTTCGCATCGAGCACACAGTTTGGGGCCTGAATCCAAGTGGTTATCATTGGGTAAATCTTCTGCTGCATATTGCCAATGCACTGCTGGTGTGGGCGGTGCTGGCACGGTTAAAGGTGCCGGGAGCATGGCTGGCTGGAGCAATTTTTGCGCTGCATCCCGTACAGGTGGAATCGGTCGCTTGGATCACGGAGCGCAAAAATGTCCTGATGGGCTTCTTCTTTTTGCTCACGCTCGTTGCATGGATTGCGTTTGTTGACGCAAGAACGAAGCGGCCATGGCTGTTTTATGGGCTAGCCCTGATCCTTTATCTACTGGCGCTTTCGGCCAAGACAACGGCCTGCACGCTACCGGCGGCGTTGTTCTTAATTTTGTGGTTGCAGAGGAAGCCCATCAGTTGGAAGCGAATTTTCCAGATCATACCCTTCCTTGTTCTCGGCATCGCCATGGGCGCATTAGCAATTTGGTGGGAGCGTTACCACCAGGGAACCAGCCGCGCGGTTTTTGCGTTCCTGAGCCCAATCGAGCGGGTCCTCGTCGCAAGTCGGGCCGTTTGGTTTTATCTGAGCAAACTCATCTGGCCATTTAAACTGACATTCATTTATCCGCAATGGGATATCGCGCCGACTCATTTTCTTAACTACGCATGGCTGTTAGCGGGATTGATTCTATGCCTGGCAATGTATTTTCTTCGGCGATATGTGGGACGCAGCGTCGAGGTCGCAGCCGCATTTTTCGTTGTGACCCTGAGCCCGGTACTAGGGTTCATCATGCTTTACACATTTCGCTACACGTTTGTGGCCGATCATTATCAGTATCTGGCCTGTATCGGTCCGATCGCCTTGGCGTCTGCCGGTCTGGTCAATTTGGCAGACACGCTTAAGAACGGCCGCCCCTTAATCGTAAGCGCGGCACTCTGTGTGGTGGCATCCTTGGCGACACTGACGTGGCGACAGGCCGCAATGTACGGTGACATCGAAACGCTCTGGCGTACCACTCTCGCGAGAAATCCTGGTTGCTGGATGGCTCACAATAATTTGGGCATCGTCCTTTTCCAAAAAGGACAGCTCGACGAGGCGATTGCGCATTATCGGACTACGTTGCAAATGCAGCCCAACTTCTGGGACGCCGAATATAATCTTGGCAGCGCTCTTCTGGGCAAAGGTCAGGTGGACGAGGCAATCGTCTATTGCGATAAGGCGGTCTCGATGGAACCTAACGATCCAGATGCTCGGGTGGCTTTGGCCAATGCTCTTCTTCAAAAGAGACGGATCGACGACGCTATCGTTCACTACCAAAAAGCGGTGACTATGCGTCCCGACTACTTTCTTGCTCGTTACGGGCTCGGCCACGCTCTGCTCGAGAAAGGAGAACTCGATGCCGCTATGGACAATTGTCGGGCCGCCTTGTCGATCAGGCCTAATGACCCTGATTGTCACACCATCCTAGGTATTGCTCTCGATCAAAAAGGCCAGGCTGCCGAAGCTATCCAACATTATGAAAAGGCCCTGGAGATTTCTCCACAATCCGTTTCCGCCCTGAACAATCTGGCGTGGTTGCTAGCCACATGTTCCAATGCGCCGTTGCGAAACGGAGCCAGGGCGATTCAACTTGCACGGCAAGCTGACCAACTTTCGGGGGACGCCAACGCGCTTGTGCTGCGCACGTTGGCAGCAGGATATGCAGAGGCTGGTCAATTTGGAAAGGCGATTGAGAGTGCGCGGGCTGCTATGCAGGTAGCCCGGATGCAGGGCGATAACTCCTTGGCTGGAACCCTTGAGCAAGAAATCGCGCTCTATGAGTTGGCTTTGCCTTATCGCGAAGCACCAAAGTAACTGTAGCGGAGGGGCGTTGATCTCGGCCTGGTCGGTTTTGCGATCCGCATTCAGCCGTGGTCAACGCCGGCCTGTACAAGATTTATTAGAGCTCGTCGCGCAGTATGTTGAAAACAGCCGTACTGTCCACCACACCTTGCAGGGCGTCTGTTCCCGGACCGTTGCCAAACGCTATGACATCTTCAACAGTTACCAAGGCGGATTTTGTGTAAAACGCCGCCGGCTCGGGCTGTTCCGTCTGCGATTGTTTACTCTGATTTTCGTCTTGTTTACCTGGTATTTTGGCTGCTCCGTACGATTTATCGCCAGTCGGACCGGTTGCCCAGGTAATCCAGGGCTGGCCGGCAGAATTAAAGCCTAACAAGGCAATGCCGCTATCTTTGCGAAAGGGAAATCCATTCAAGCTTAATCCCCCGATCGCTACATCACCGCAGACTACAATGGTCGATTTTGCTCCGCCGTAACTTCGCGCAATACCAACTGCTCGGTCCAGTTCAACCGTTTGGCTGAGGGTCGTTTCCCCGTTATTTTCCTGCGCTGCTTTCCGCATTAGCCCGGCATCAACCACCAGCAAGTACCCGCCAACGTTGTACTGGAGCAACTGGATTGCTCGCCGGACCATATCAGAGAGGCTCGGCTGCTGAGCTCTTTCTTCCACCTGGTTCACGAACGCGAGATCCTCTTTGCTAAAAACGCCGACCAATTTCGGACGGCGCCACGCGGGAACCGCGTCCAACTCAGCTCGGGTTCGAACAATATCGAACCCGTTGCCACGTAGCTCGAGTAAGAGATCGCGAGTGTCCTGTCTCTCTCCACCTTTTGTAGTGGGAAGAAATTGTGCCGCTCCGCCACCCATTGCGATGTCGATGTTTCCCCGGTCCACAAACTCAGCTGCGATCTTCTCGGCATCGTTCAACTCGGTGGGATGTGCGTAAAAGGCCGCGCTTGTAAGATCAGTCAGTTTCGCGTCCGTTATGAGTCCCGTGGCTCGTCCGTATTCCCGCGCTAATTCAACAATGCTCTTAATCGCTTTTCCGTCGACATTAATCGCAACGGAACGGTTGGCCACTCTCTCACCGGTCGCAATTGCGGTTGCGGCGGCCGCCTGATCCGGAGCGGCGAAATCCTTCGAATAATTCATTACCAAAGCTGCATGAGCCATTGAATCCAAATTCATGCGTGTGCCGGCACCAGCAGCATAAGCACGAGTAGGGGCGAGCCGGGCGGGCGAAAGGCCTTCTCCAACAAACAAAATTATTCCAAAGGGTTTCCGAATGACCCAGTGCTGAAAATAGAGAACACCGACTCCGGCAAAGGCGAGGAGACAAAAAAGTGCCAGCGCCTGGTTACGCCACTTCATTATCTTCCCTGTAGCGGCGGTCTATGACCGCCGCAAACGCCGCGCTCCATCGAAAGAACCGCTTGTCGACCTTCTCATTCATCGGCAAAGTGCACGACGTATGGCTCGTCCGGTGATGCTTATCATTCGTGACGGCTGGGGCATTAATCCGGGTGGCAAGGACAAGCGCAAGGAAAATGGCGATGCAACTCTTCTCGCATCGACTCCATTTCATGACAAGCTCTACCGGGGTTACCCAAGCTCCAAACTGAGCGCAAGCGGAAGCGACGTTGGCCTGCCGGAAGGACAAATGGGCAACTCGGAAGTCGGGCACCTTAACCTGGGAGCTGGTAGGATCGTTTACCAAGATCTGACGCGAATTAACAAAGCAATTAAAGAGGGCGAACTAACGCGTAACCGAGTCTTGCAGGAAACTTTCGCCAATGCGCGCGGTCACCGGCTTCATCTGCTCGGGCTGGTTTCAGACGGCGGTGTACACAGCCATTACTCGCACATGATCGCGCTTGCGAACGCGGCGCATGACGCAGGCGTTGGGGAGATTTTCGTCCACGCTTTCACGGACGGACGTGACACAGCACCGACCGGCGGCGCCGCTTATCTAAAAACTTGCGAGAAAGAACTCAAGAAAAGCGGCGGGCAAATTGTCACGGTTGTAGGCCGGTATTTTGCAATGGATCGCGATCGGCGCTGGGACCGCACTAAAAAAGCCTGGGACGCGGTGGTTCTCGGTCGCGGCGAAATCTGCAAATCATTACCCTCTGCCGCTGTGGATCAGCAATATAAGAACGGCAAAACGGATGAGTTCATGCCGCCATTAATTTTTTCTCACGCAAATGAGCAGCGGGTGCGCGATGGCGATGTGGTCTTATTTTTCAATTTCCGTGCCGATCGTGCCCGCCAATTATCGCAGGCATTTTTGCTGAAGGATTTCGATGGCTTCGACCGGGAGGTCTGGCCCCAAGTCGAGTTTGTCACGCTAACGCAATACGATGTGACCTATTCTTCGCCGTTCATTTTTGCCCCGGAAGAGCTCGCCGACATCTTGGGCGAAATCGTCAGCGCAGCCGGAAAACGGCAACTGCGCATCGCCGAGACGGAAAAGTACGCACATGTGACTTACTTTTTTAACGGAGGCATCGAGAAACCGTTTCCAGGCGAAGACCGCAAACTGATTCCTTCACCAAAGGTTGCCACCTACGATTTGAAACCGGAGATGAGCGCGTTCGAAGTCACCGAGGAAGTGCTTGCGCGGATGGCGACCTACGATCTGATCATATTAAACTTCGCAAATCCTGACATGGTCGGTCACACCGGCGTCGTCGAAGCGGGAATCAAAGCTGTAGAGACGGTGGATAAATGCATGGCGCGAATTATTCCCAAACTCCTCGAGCTCGACGGCAAAGCCATCGTGACCGCCGACCACGGCAATTGCGAGCAGATGCGCAACGCTGATGGTTCGCCCAACACTGCGCACACCAGCTACCTCGTGCATTTCATTTACGTGGCCAACGATTCTGCACGATTTCGGTGCGAAGACGGAATTCTGGCCGACGTAGCGCCAACTCTTTTGTTCTTGCTTGGACTGCCGCAACCGAAGGCGATGACCGGGCACAATTTGCTTGTGCCAGCTTAGCGTGGCCTGAACGAGGGCGCCGGGATCAACGGTCCCGGCTGCAGGCGACAATGTCGTCGAATGTGATTTCCAATTTCCGATTAATCACTCGCGTCCCGGCCACGGCTATTCGGTACAAAAGCCGAATGTGATACTCGCCTGTTGTCTCGTGCCAGATTGGTTTGCGGACGAGTGTGAGCGCACCGTCAGCTTCTACAAGAGCGCCCCAACCGACAGGAATCTCCGAATCGCGGAATAAATCCTCAGGTAGAACGAGGAAATACAAGTTCGCACAGCGGTAGCGAAGTAACTTGTCGAACTTGGTGCAATCATAGAGGCGATTTTGCAGGGCACGCAGCTCACGCAAAAGTCGCGCGTAACCACGGTGGCCGACCACGGTGAAATCAGGCAAATCGAATTCGGGAAATAGGGAGTCACCGTTCCGCAAGTTCGGATAATGTGTGCTGAGGCGCCTCTCGAGGAGCTGGCGGCGATGGCAAATCGTTTCGAGTCGCTGGCGGGCAGCATCGCTCTGGCAATTATCTCGCCGCAAATCGTAGAGCGCCTGTTTGCACTCAAAGATCGCTGTGGATCCAATGCTCTTAGGCGCCAGTCGATACGCAGCGACGTCGGCGCGGTATCGGCATTTTGGCAGGCTCACTTCCATTGCGCACGCTGAATACCCTTGGGCCTGCGCCCACAGAAACGCCAGCCGCTTCAGCTGGGCATGTCTCTCAGTTTCGCCGGGGGCGTGCTTTATTCCCGCAGCCATCTCGCGAGATCGCGTGCCCAATAGGTGACAATAATATCTGCCCCTGCTCGCTTAAGCGCCGTCATAATTTCCAGAACGGCATCGCGTTCGTTCAGGAGCCCTTTCTCGACGGCCGACTTGACCATTGCATACTCGCCACTCACATGATAAACGGCGGTCGGTTTGCCAAACCGCTCACGGACTCGCCAGAGGATGTCCATATACGGCAAAGCAGGTTTTACCATCACGATGTCCGCTCCTTCATCGATATCCAGTCCTACCTCACGCAAGGCTTCTTTGGCGTTGGCAAAATCCATCTGGTAAGAGCGGCGATCGCCAAACTGGGGCGGGCTCTCAGCAGCCTCACGGAATGGCCCGTAGAACGCCGACGCGAATTTGGCCGCGTAACTCATAATCGCCGTTTGATCGAAACCTTTAGCATCGAGCGCCTCGCGAATCGCGCCGACGCGACCGTCCATCATGTCGCTCGGTGCTATCATGTCCGCGCCAGCTGCGGCATGAGAGAGCGCCGTCTTCACCAACAGCTCGACAGTCTCGTCGTTAAGAACGTGGAAATGATCTCCGTCGATGCGTGTTACACCACAGTGGCCATGGCTCATGTACTCGCACAGGCAGACGTCAGTGATCGCGATAAGGTCCGGACATTTTGATTTAATGGCTCGTAACGCTTTTTGGACGATTCCCTCTTCAGCGTAGGCGCCGCTGGCCTGTTCGTCTTTTTGTTCTGGAATTCCGAAGAGTAGAACGGCTTGGAGCCCCAGGTCATGAGCGGCCTGCGCTTCATCGGCAACTTCTTTTACAGACAACTGAAAAACGCCTGGCATGCTGGCGATTGGCCGGCGCTGCTGCACCCTTTCACTTACAAACAGCGGCAAAACGAAATTGTGGGTGCTCAAATATGTCTCGCGCGTGAGGTTTCGCAGGGCAGGTGAACGCCGCAACCGACGGGGGCGATGCACGAGTTTTCTCACACTGGGACGGTACGCGTTGCAAAAGTAGGTCGCAAGCAAGCAGGAGCCAGCTTACCGAGATGTCGGCTCAGATGAATGGGACAGGTGCTTGACGGCGCGTGGCGTTAGGTGTCTGCATCTTGTGCGTGGTGCGTGGCTCAGATTATTTGTTGGTCGATATCAGCAATTCATACGCGAAATTTGCGTTTGCATCGGCAACGCGAGTCTTCGCGCCGAAGCGGATCGCTACCGCCTGCATTTCAAGCCGTGTGGTCACCCGACTTCTTGGAAAACGAAATGTGGGGAAGGTGGTCGTCTCTTCGGTAGTGCCCGCGAAGAACTCGGCAATTCTGAAAGCTGCGGGAAAAACGAGGATACTCTGGCTGGACTGGAAGCTGAAGATGGGCGTCGAGATTGATTACCCGAAGCCGCAATCAATTGGCGCGGACCGGTTGGCGAACGCTGCGGCTGTCACAGCGCTTTACGGCTGTCCCGCGATCGTGGTGGATTTCGGTACGGCGGTGACGTTTGATATCGTCTCCGAGCGCCGGGCTTATATCGGCGGTGTGATTGCGCCAGGGCGCGAAGCGATGACTAATTTTCTTTATCAGCGAACGGCGCTCTTGCCGAAGCTTTCGTTAAAAGAGCCGCGGCGCGCGATCGGTAGATCGACAGTCCAGGCAATGCTGTCGGGGGCCGTGTTCGGCTATCGCGGATTGGTTCGCGAAATCCTCTCCCATATTAGAATGGAGCAGTTTCCGCGTAAGAAAGTTTACGTCGTAGCAACCGGTGGGTACGCGCGACTAATCGCGGGACGATTGCCGGAGATAGATGTGGTTCATCCGAACCTTACTCTGGAAGGATTGCGGATTGTGGCGAATCTAAATGACTGATTCACGGCCGCGCAAGGGTAGTCGTGCCTCACTATTTTCGCGTATGATTTTTCCGAAGGGAGCTGAAAAATCGATTCGCCGAGGCAACTTTCCACTTGTCAGACGCTCTGAATAGGGTTTCAATCGCTACTTCATGAGAGTTTGGGGGATGGCGGCGCTCGCCGCGCTGGTGCTTAGGTTGTTCGCGGCAGATTCGTTTGCAGCGGAAAATGTCGCCCCGACCAAAGCGGAGCTGGAAGAAATGTACAACGCAGCATTCCGCGCGTTCGATTCAAACAAGTTTGCGGAAGCGCTAAAGCAACTCGATGCCATCGATGCTCGCCAACCTGATCTTGCCGCGTCGAAGAACTTGCGCGGCGTGATCCTGATGCGCCAAGGCAACTACGATCAGGCAGAAGCGGCGCTACAGGACGCTGCCCGAATCGATTCCAAGTTTTGGAACGCGCGCTTTAACCTGGCGGAAATCCCGTTTCTCAAAAAAGATTGGGCGGAAGCGCGGAATCGCTTCGAGCAACTTCTTTCAAGCGGTGAATCCGACCTAGCAAAAGAAGCTTCGCAGCTGATCCAATACAAAATCCTGCTCACGTACCTCTTGGAAGGGAAAAACAACATGGTCGATTCTATTCAGGCCAAGTTGGAGCTTTCGCCAGACACGCCGGCGGTTGACTACGTGAAGGCAGCCGTTGCGCTTCAACAAAAGAATCAAAAGGAAGCGAAAGATTGGATCAGCGTCGCAGAAAAGAACTTTCCACCGCAACTGAACAAACTTTTCGCCGAATCACTTTACGAAGTTGGATGGCTGGAAAAGCCAGCCGGCACAGCGCGGCCTTCGTTGCCGCTAATGACAGCCGCCGAACGCTCGGAAAAAACTAAGGCGATTGCCCGTTCAAAGTTCGAGCAGGCACAGCAGGCGCTGCGGCAGCGCGATTTCGCGACAGCTCTTAAACTGGTCGATGAAGCCGATCAGGCGGACCCGAATCAGGCCGCGACGATCAATTTACGCGGCGAGATTCTGATGCAGCAGGAGCAGTTCGACCAGGCCGAAGCGCAATTTAAGAAGGCGGTCAAGCTGGATCCGAAACTCCGCGAGGCACAATACAATCTGGCGCAGATTCCTTTTAAGAAGAAGGAATATGCAAAAGCGCGGGACCGTTTCGAGACGTTGTACAAGCGTACTCCTGGAGGCGATAAAAATCAGGCGGCAGAGCTCATCAAGTTCAAGATTTACATGACGCTTTTGCTCGAAGGAAAAGAGAGCCGCGCACACGCGATGATGGATGAGTTTCAGTTTACCGGGGATACGCCTGCGCTCTATTACGCCCAGGCAGCGTGGGAATTCCAACATAAAAATCCAGAGAAGGCCGCTGATTGGACCGCTTCGGCCAATAAGATTTATTCTTCGGCGCTAAACAGCGTTTTTGCTGACGCTTTTTACGACGTAGGTTGGATACAAAGGCCGGCTGCTGCGACCATGCCGACACCCGCGTTTGAGACAGCCCAGGCTGAGGGGAGTCCAGCAGTCGAGCCGAGTCCTATCCCAGACAAGGTCTTTGCTGCAAACAGCCAAAGCGACACCTCGAAGAGTGAATCGCTCGCATTGAGTTCAACAGTGAGCGGGCCAAGTGCTGGATTGGACATCGCCGGCGCTGGATCAACAACTGGGCAGGCTTCTACCTCCGCGTCGAATGAGTCGGCGTCGGGAACAGGCGCCAAGTCCGAGCAGCCCGCCTCGGTTTCGCCTTCAGTTGGCAGCGAGTCGACGGCTGCGGCGGCTGAATCGCCGCAGACATCGCCTGCTTCCACGGGGCAAAATGATCAGGCGGCTGTTGCCCAAACGAGCGTCTCCGCGAGTCCCGCTGTAGGAATCATGCCTGCCAAAGCTGCGCCGTCCAGCATGGAGGCAAGAGGCAGAATATGGCTTGTCGGTGGACTACTTTTAGCGGCGCTGCTCATACTTGCCTGGGTGATCGTGCCTACCCTTCGCCGTCGTTATGCCTTCAATGTACCAAGTTACCCGCGGGCAGCCTCTGCCGCCGCGCCTAACTTGTTTAAGCCAAGAACGACGTCGGCGCCGACGCAAAAGAACGTTTTACAGGGCAACGGCTTTGTCGGAGGACCCCGTCAGATTTCGCTGCAATTAAAGGCATCGAAGCCGTCATTGCGACATAGCGCCATTCCTTCGGGCAACTTGAGTGGCGGTTTTGATCTGATCAAAGATCTGAAAACGAACTCGTCCCGAGACTCGGCCTATCAGATGGAAGAGCCAAATCGCGCGGTGTCGCTTATTGGATCAGACGTCGAATCATCCGTCGGGTCAGTTATCGACCAAGGGGCGGAGGACAGAGAGAGCTTGCGCGCAGACATGCCGCAGACGGCTGAGATGGCCGGGGTTTCAACGATCAGTGAATTGACCGAGCTCGCTGCGATGGCGCCGCAACCGCCTGCCGAGATTCCCGAAAGCGTTGAGGAAATCATGTCGCCCACACATGAGGCGAGCGATATGTTCGCAGGTGCGAAGGAAACCGCATCGTTCCCGGAGGAGCCTACTGAGATCCCACAAGATGCAGAAGTCGCATTGCCTGCCGTAACGGCGTTCACAGAGCTTCCCGCTGAATCGATAAGCCTGGAGCAACCAGTAGCCGACCAACCAGTTTCGACTGCGATTCCCACCCCAGCGCTCGGAAGGGCTGCCAGTTTCCCCTCTGATTCACCAACGGTCGCTTCCGCAGAGCCTGTATTTCCGCAAACAACAACACCCGCAATCATGCCTGAAACTACTCAAACCCCAACCGCTCCCGTAAACAAAGCCCCGGCCCCACCGGTGGCGAAACCGCAACAACCACCTGCCGCGATGCAAACATCCGTGCAGCTTACTTTCTCGTTCGAGATCGCAGCCATGCAGTTGACGCCCAGCTTTAAGATGGGCGCCCTCAAGGTGCGTCCCATATCGAAGCTGGTCACAATGCGGTTGCCCTCGCCTCAGCAGCCTCAGTCCGCTCTGAATTTGCAGGTTAGCTTCGAAGTAGCAAAGATTCAGCCTGTCGCAGGAGCGCTCGGCACGATCCGAATGGTTCCATCTCAACAGCAGCGACCCGCGCCTGGCGGTTTGCCGTCATTTGCAGTCGCAGGATTACAGGTGGTGCCTAATTCTGAAACCGCGCCAGTCCAACTCACACCATCGCGACAGGGAAGAGCATCTGTCCTCATCACGGTGCCATTCCAGATTACGACGCTTGAGTTTGCGCCCTCGCTCGAAATAGCATCCGTTATTCTGAACTCGAATTCCAAGCAGGTGGCGGTTCAATTGCCGGGCGCCGGGCCAGCTCCAGCTGAGGGAGCGCCAATGTTTGAAATAGCAAATCTGGAGCTCAACGAAGGCGGCGATATCGGCATGATGCATCTAAACCCCGTTAGCGCGCCAAAGCGAGCCTGACCAGACGAGACTTCTTCTTCAGAATAAGATTGCTCCGCAGGTCAGCGCCAGTTTAGCGAACGCAGTTGCTTCGGGAGAAGCATTCCGTCTCTTCGAATCAGCTTGCCGTCGAAATAAATTTCTCCGCCGCCGTATTCGGGGCGCTGAATGCTTACCATATCCCAGTGCACCTGGCTTCGGTTTCCATTGTCCGCTTCCTCGTAAGCTTGGCCAGGTGTCAGATGAAACGAACCGGCGATTTTTTCATCGAACAAAATGTCCCGCATGGGATGTAAAATGCGCGGATTAAATCCCAGCGAAAATTCGCCGATGCAACGAGCGCCCGGATCTGAATCGAGAATCTTGTTCAGTTTTTTCGTCTCGTTACTTGTCGCGTTAACTATTTTTCCGTTTTTGAATTCGAGACGGATGCCATCAAAGGCGATCCCCTGATAAATGCTTGGCGCGCTAAACGTCACATGACCCTCGACTGAATCTCTCACGGGGCAGCTGAACACTTCGCCATCGGGAATATTGCGGTCGCCACCGCAGATGACGGCTGGAATCCCCTTGATGCTGAAACGGAGATCGGTGCCGGGACCTTTGATTTCGACTCGATCCGTCTTTTCCATTAACCGCTGGAGCGCCTTCATGCCGGGCAGAAGTTTCCGATAGTCCAGCGTGCAGACTTCGAAATAGAAATCTTCAAACGCCTCGGTGCTCATTCCGGCAAGCTGTGCCATCGACGGTGTGGGCCAGCGCAGGACGACCCACTTGGTTCTTTTGACCCGCTGATCCTGCACCGGCCGCATTTTCTTAGCGATTAATTTCATTCTCTCCGGCGGTACATCGGATAGTTCCGTGATGTTGTTGCTGCCTCGCACTGCGATATACGCATCCATTTTTTTCATTCGCGCCAGTTCGTGGCTTGCCATGAGGTTTAGCTGTCTGTCGGAGGCCTCCAGCGCGAGCGAGCGGTTTACTCGGATGTGATAGGTCTGTGCAAATGGTACTCCGTCCGCTTTTCGTACCGCGCGTATCAGCGCGATCGTCATTTCGTCGGGAATATCGAATGCCTCGATGAGGACCGTTTCATTGCGCTTAAGATCAATGGAATATTCCACCAGAAGTTTTGCGAGTTTGTCGAACCGGGCGTCGTGCATAGGCCCTTATCATTCCACCAGCCTCGCCGGACGCAACTTGGCTGACGTCACGTGCTCCAGATAAATTTCGCCGCGAAAGCGCCATCGAAACCGTCTCGAAACGGAAGCGAACGCTTCTCTTCAATAAGACGCAGGGCACGCGAACCGTTCAGAATTTGACGCACGACTTCTTCATTCTCTTCCGGCTCAAGGCTGCAGGTGCTGTAAACGAGCGCGCCCTTCGGCTTTAATAGCGGGATGATTGTCTGAATCATTTCGAGTTGCCGCTGTTGCATGCGGGGGAAATCGGCCGGTTGTAATCGCCACCTGGCGTCCACCCGACGGCGCATTACTCCAGTATTGCTGCAAGGCGCGTCAATCAGGATGCGATGGAATGGCGCCATCGAAGCGACCTCCGGAGGGACGTGACCGCGTGTCCAATCGTGACCAAAAGTGTGGACGATCTCAACGCCGAGGCGCGCCATGTTCTCCTTCGCGATCTCCAACCGCTCGGCGTCGCGATCGCACGCGACGATTGTTCCCCGGTTTTTCATCAGTTGCGCGATGTAACCTGTTTTCCCACCCGGAGCGGCGCATGCATCGAGGGTCTTTTCTCCAGACTTGGGCTTCAGAATCTGACAGGCAATCGCGGTGCTTGGATCTTGAATGTAGCAGTGGCCTTGCCTGATGGCGTCCATCGGTATGAGCTCAAATTCAACGAACTCAGGATTGCGCATCAGCGGCCGCAGCGCTGGATAAAGCCGAAGGAACTTTTCGCGGTCGATTCTTAGTTGATTAATTCGTCCATACACGGGCGGGGGAAGGTTGTTCCATTTGCAGAGCTCTTCAGCGTGTTGGGTGCCGAAGTGCTGTTGCCAGCGATCGACAAGAAATTGTGGATGCGAGGTCCGAACAAACAGAGGCTGTGTCCCGGCACGCGCAAGCAACTCGCTCTGCCCCCTTATCGCGGCTCGAAGCATCCCATTGATAATCTTTCGCTGTCTTTGCGGGACGAGTTCCACACTCTCATAAACCGCCGCATGGGGAGCTGTCTTGAGGAGGAAAACCTGATACAGCCCTAATCGCAGAACATCGCGAAGATCGATATCGACCCGCGAACTGCGCAGGCAGCCGATCCAAAAATCCAGCAACGTTAAATTGCGCAGGACACCGTAAAAGAGTTCCAAGACAAACGCGCGATCCGATTCAGTCAGCTCCGCATTTGCGCGAAATTCCGAGATAATCGAATCGGCAAAGCGCTTTTCCCTTCGCCACGTCCGCAGCGCTTTCAGCGCGATTCCGCGAGCAGAAAGCTGCGCCATATTCTGACAAGACAGTTATTGCGGCTTCACGCTGGAGCGTCCGATCGAATGGTAATGAAAGCCCAGTCGGCCCATCGTTTCAGGATCTAACAGATTTCGCCCATCGAAGACGATCGGCGTTCTCATTTTTTCTTTCACCACCGCGAGGTCCACGTTGGCGAATTCGTTCCATTCCGTGGCGATGACGAGCGCCTCCGCATCCCGCACTGCTTCAAGGGCCGATGATGCAAATTCCGCGTCGGCAATCGCCTTTATGGCGCAGGCTCTTTGCATTCCCTTCGGGTCGTAGGCAACAACATGTGCGCCTTCGCGAAGCAGGTCTGTTACCAGCTCTATTGCGACAGACGAACGAACGTCGTCTGTATCCGGTTTAAATGTGAGGCCCCAGACTGCAATCCGCTTTTCCCGCAATACCCACAGTGTTTCCCGAATCGCCTTTAGAAAACGCTCTTTCTGAGCCTTGTTAATGCGCTGTACTTCCTTGAGCAAATTAAACGGAACACCAAGCCGCTCGCTGATCGTGATGAAGGCAGCAATATCTTTTGGAAAGCAAGAACCGCCGTATCCAATTCCAGCTTTAAGAAAATCACGACCGATCCGGTGATCCATCCCGATTCCGTAGGCGACTTTTTCAACATCGGCGCCGCTCGCCTCGCAAATCGCGGAGACCGCGTTGATATACGAAATTTTCAGGGCGAGAAATGAATTCGCGCAATGCTTGATGAGCTCGGCGCTGTTAATATCGGTGACAAGGATCGGCGCCATAAACGGCTCATAAACTTTCTTCATGAGGTCGATGGCGTGTTCGCTTTGGGCTCCAATCACGATGCGGTCCGGCTTCATCAGGTCGGCTACCGCGCAGCCTTCGCGCAGAAATTCAGGATTGCTGACTACGTCGAAGGACGCGCCGTGGCGGTTATACCTTTTGATTGATTCGGCCACTTTTTCGCCGCTTTTCACGGGCATTGTGCTCTTGTCAACAATCACGCGGTAATCGGTTAAGACTCCCGCGATTTCGCGGGCGACTTTCTCCACAAAGCTAAGATCGACATCGCCATCCGGCAGTTGGGGAGTATTAACGGCGATAAATATGATTTGCGAGTGCTCCACGCCATCCTGAATGCTGCCGGTGAAACGCAATCGATGCGCGGAGACGTTGCGATGAATTATTTCTTCAAGCCCGGGTTCATAGATTGGTACCTCGCCGGCTTGCAGTTGTTTGATTTTCTGCGCGTCGTTATCGACGCAGATAACGTTATGCCCGACATCGGCGAAACAGGCGCCAGTCACAAGGCCAACATAGCCGGAACCAATGATTGCAAGATCCATGATGGAAGGAATGGTGCGGGCGAATTACCCGCAGCACAAGTGCCCGAACAAATCGAGGCTGTCCGGGATTGTTCGCGCGCTTTCGTTCATTCGCCTTGAGAAGTCGGGTCGAAGTTCAGATCAAACCCAAATTTTGGGAAGGCCTTGAGCGTTACGGTAAAGAGGAGGCCGTATTCTTTTACGCCAGAGTTATCGCGGATCACGCCCCCGAACGAGGCCACCCAAGACGTGAGATCACGGTAAATAGAATAGCGCTGTTCCTCGAGAAGGCCGGTCATGGCTTCATATTGTTCCTGTACTCCAACGCCCCAATTATCGTTAAGACGCCAATACCCGCCAACAATGAACAAACTGCTATCTTGGAAGAAGGGGTTACCGTTCAAATAGCGATGCGCAACATTCAATTGCACATTGGCTAACGGTTGAACGGTCGCGATCGTATCAACTTCCGTAAACCCTTTGGCAAAAGCCGGCACTTGAGAGTTAACTGAGAGGGACATCCAAGGCAGTGGTGTAAAGCGGATGTTGTTAACGAGGTTTGAGTAATCCGTGGACTGGTAGGGGTTCTCGAATTGCACGTCAACGAAACTGTCGACTTCCAGCCAGGTCATTGTTCTGTCGTCGCGGCGCGTTTCCAGACGGTTGCGGACGCCGACCCGCCACACTGTCCAATCAGCGATCGAGTCGATGGTTGTGAACTGCGGAAAATCAAGCGCCCGCGGCTGAGTCGAAGGCAGAAACCGATCGAACCCCAAAACTGCCGTTGGGTTAGGTCCATCTTCCTTCACGTAAGAAAAGTCCGTGAACGGTTGAATCACGTGCATGAGTCCGTCCAGCCCGAGTGCCCGGCTTTGCACATCCTCCCACTTACGTGAGATCTTGAATGAAGCTTCGGCACCTGTGTCGAAGACCGAGCGAAATGTGTCTCCGTCGAACTTAACTGGATTCGCTAGCGTCGGAGGCGGGAGAATAAAGTCAGGTATGAGCGGATTTGATGGCGGGATGAAGATGGTCGATCCCAGGTCCCATGTCTTGCCATAGTAGGTTCCGCGATAGCCAACCCGTGGCACGATCGAGAGCCACCCAAAGTATGTGTTTGGATAAGTTAGTTGATGGAATGTATCGAAACGATACGTGCCGTAATCCTCGAACCCCGAACCCTCAGGGAACTGTAGCCGCAAATTAGCAAAGCCAGTCTCGCCTTCGTAAAAAATGGGTCCGCCAAAAAGGCCGTGGCGTTTGATGTCCAATACAACTTCAGGCGAACGTTCTGTTGTAGTGAAAAATTGGTTTGCCTGAAAACGCTCGATCCCGGTCAGTGTATAAAAAGGATTTGTCTTCGCCAGCGCGATTACGTTATCCGGGACAGGATCGACGCGAAACTCACCTTGGAAGAAGTCCTGCATCACGTATTGGTCACTCAACTTGGTCAGATTGGCGATACCGTAAATGTCATCGGTAAAATTCGTCCGATCTTCCAGGGTAAGCCGGTATCGCCCGGTTGGAACGTTCTGTCGCGGCACAGCCGTTTGATTCAGGTTCGGGTTTTGATCCTGAATGTAAAAAGTTTTTAGCTTCGCTGAACTGCTTTCGTCTTTCCCATAGTCAATAGTCGGCTCAAAGCCGATGGCCGGGCCACGACGACCATAGTAATTGAGCCGGAGGCGCCCCTGGATGTTGTCTCTGATTGGGAACGTCACCTGAGTGAGAAGCGATGGTCCCCAGGTACTGTAGTACGCTGGTGAAATCGTGAAACTAAACGCGTTGTCGAGCGATTGATACAGGTAAGGCCACCAAAAGATCGGCACCTTTCCAACGTACGCGGTCACGTTCAGAAAAATCACACGATCTTTCTCGTAAACACGAATCCTTCGAGCGTGAAGATGGAAGTCGGGCTTCGGCGAATCGTGCGTCGTAAAAGTTCCGTCCTGTATCAGATAACCATTCTCGGAAATTGAACTTACGTTTTGGCCGCTCAGAAAATACGGCTGATCCTCTGTCCGCCCATTTGTTGCCCGGATTTTTTTTGTCTCGGTGTTGTAAACGCCGCTTTCGGCGATATAGAGGCTCGTATCCCGATAGATTCGCACGTGGCCTCTCAACTCGACATCATGCGTGGTGGAATTGTATTGCGCGTAATCGGCGTAAATGTCTGTGTTGCCAATGTGAATCGCGACGTTATCACGCGCCGTGGCCAGGCCGTTTTCATATGTCGTTTCTCCTGTAGAAGTGATTTCAATCGGGGCATTCTCCGGAGTCTTGATCTCTCCAAGGATCAAACCGGCACTCGCCAAAAGAGTGGCGATCAACAAGACCAGCGTTCGCATGGCGCACGCCGAACGTACTGCGCTAGAAGCTCGCCGCAAAGGCAAAAGCATTCCGCACAATCAGCGCAAAGAATGAGTGCAGGCAGGCATTGAAGCGAAATCATCCGCGCGTTCTGTCTTGATTAACCCGACAATCATCGCTTTTCTTCATCCAACATGAGCAAGTCTGTCGACCAAGTCTTCGTTAACGCCAAGCAATGGCTGCTGTACTGGCTTACGGGCGCGCCTGGCTGGGTGATTCAGGTCGCGTCGAGTCTGATCAATATTTTCGCGCTCCTCGCTGTATTCCTGACGCTCTTCGCCCTGATGTCGGTGCTGGAGCGTAAAATTCTCGGTCGGATACAAAATCGCTATGGCCCTAATCGCGTTGGACCATTCGGGCTTTTGCAGCCAGTGGCCGACGGCATCAAGATGTTGATAAAGGAAGACATCGTCCCGGCGCGCGCGGACAAGCTCGTGCACTTCGTGGCGCCAATTCTCATTTCTGCTGCGGCGATCCTTGCTCTTGGAGTGATCCCTTATGGCCGGAACATGACGCCGTTTACAATCGACGGCGGCATCCTTTTTTTCTTTGCCGTTGGATCGACCACCGAGCTTGCGGTCTTCATGGCGGGTTGGGGAAGTAATAACAAATTCTCAATGCTCGGTGCGATGCGAGCGATAGCGCAAATGATCAGCTATGAGCTGCCACTTATTATCACTGTGCTCCCGGTGGTGATGGTGGTCGGTTCGCTTACACCTGACAGGATTGTCGCCGCGCAGGCTGGATACACATTTGGCTTCGTGCCGCGCTGGTTTGTCTTCACGCCGTGGGGTGCGACCGCGTTTATTTTGTTTTTTGTATCCGGTCTTGTGGAGTCGAATCGCACTCCGTTCGATGTGCCGGAAGGTGAATCGGAAATTGTCGCCGGCCACATGACCGAATATTCCGGTTTTAAATACGCAACTTTCTTCATGGCGGAATACATCGGGATGTTCGCCATCAC
>JBKPDP010000110.1:0-26414 GCA_046727935.1 Verrucomicrobiota bacterium
GCCGATAAGCATCGTAACAATGAGGTTCGCGTACGTGCGGGAAAGGCCGTGCTGGTTGCCGCCTATCGGAATGTAAAGATATTCGCGCAGCCACGTTGAAAGCGAGATGTGCCAGCGCCGCCAGAAATCAGTGATCGATTGTGCGAGATACGGCGAATCAAAATTTTTCGCGAAAACGAATCCGAACATCAGGCCGAGGCCGATCGCCATGTCGGAGTAACCGCTGAAATCGAAGTAAATTTGGAACGAATACGCGATCGATCCGAACCACGCGTCCAGGGTTTGAATCGAGCCAGCATCAAATGCCGTGTCCGCGATTTTGCCGCATGGATTGGCCAGCAAGACCTTTTTCGCCACGCCCATCATGAAAAACGCGACGCCGCGCGCGAATTTATCGGATGTAAGCCGGCGATTTTTGAGCTGATCGGCGAGGAACGAGAACTTCAGAATCGGCCCGGCGACAAGGTGCGGGAACATCGAGACGAAGCAGGAGAAATCGATAAAGTTGGCCATTGCCTCGGCATTGCCGCGATAGACGTCGATGGTGTAGCTGAGCGCTTGAAATGTGTAAAAGCTGATGCCGAGCGGAAGCACCACACGAAAAAACGTGTTCAATTGCGTGCCCTGCAATCCGAAGCTTTGCAGCAGCGAGTTGTAACTATCGATTCCGAAATTGAAGTACTTGAAAAAACCCAGGACAACGTAATCTACCCCAGCTATTGCGAATCGGTCTAACGTTTGTGATCGTGACGCTCGGCTGGGTGTTCTTTCGCGGTCAAAGCTTTCGGAGCGCCGTCCAATATCTCGGCGCGATGTTTCACCTCAAACAGCCGTTCCCGAATGCGGCGCTGATTGGCGGTCTGATTTACAAACCCTATTACATTTTGTCGATTCTGATCGCGGGAATCGTTGTTTGGTTTGGGAGACAGACTTGGGATTGGACTCAAGAAATGACCTGGCCGAAGACGGCGACTTGTTTCGCGCTCGGCTGGCTCGCGCTGATCGTCCTGGATACGCAGGAATACAACCCCTTTATCTATTTCATTTTCTAGCGCGTTGAACATGCCAACAAAACAAGCACTCCGACGGATGAGATGGCAGGCTCGCCCTGTTCCGCCGAAATATTCGTTGCCAAGATACGCTGACCCGACTCCGGGGGAGCGTCGGAAAATTTCGCGCGAAGAAGAAGCCGAGCTGGCGCTAAAAAATACGAAGTTTGCGCCGGGAACGCGGCAAACTCTAATTATGCTGTTCTTGTTAACGATTGCCGCTATTCCGGCGATTCAGCTTGCTGGCGAATTTCGCGCGGCGGGCGCAATCAGCCGGTTGCCAATGCTTTCCATCTTCAAATCGCTGCCATGGCTCCCGCATTCTGAAGATCTGAAACGCGTCGAGCGCACGTTGGAAAACGAGTCGTTAGTCTCGCAATGGCTCTTGCCGCGCACACAATATCTGCTCACTGTGCTGCTGGGCGCCGGCAACGAACAGGTTTATTTGGGTCACGGTCACTGGCTGTTTTATCGCGCCGATGTCGATCATGTGATCGGTCCGCCGTTTCTCGATCCGGTCCGGATGAAACGCCGCTTGCAAGCGAGCCGTGTCCCGCCCGATCCGATTCAGGCGATTGTCGATTTTCGCAATCAGCTTGCCGCCCGCGGCATCGATCTGGTGGTTCTGCCGGTGTTGGTGAAACCAAGTATCGAAGGTGAAATGCTCGCCGTGTCCAACGCCAATCGGGCGGAGGCCGGTGGCGCTTTACCCAATCCGTCTTTCAACGAATTCAAAGCCCGGCTCGAACGGGAGAAAGTACGCGTGTTCGATCCTGCGATGTTTTTGATGGAGCGAGGAAGAAACGGCCCTCTTTATCTCGAAACCGACACGCATTGGCGGCCCGAGACGATGGAGTTTGTTGCGGAACGATTGGCAGATTTTCTCCAATTGCCAGCGGCGGCAGGATCAATATTGCCGTCGATTATCGAGAAGGAAATCGTCTCGCGCGGCGATATCGCCGCGATGTTGAAGTTATCGAGAGCTGATAAGTTTCCGCCGGAGAAAGTGACGATTCGACAAGTCGTCACTGGCAATGCGCTTTGGCGTCCAAGCAAGGAGGCCGACGTGCTCCTGCTCGGCGACAGTTTTTCAAACATTTTTTCGTTCGAAGCGATGGGCTGGGGCGAATCGGCGGGATTTGCCGAGCATTTGAGCGTCGCGTTACGGCGGCCTATTGACTGCATCCTGCGAAACAGCGACGCGTCGTTCGCCACGCGCGAAATTTTGAGCAACGAGCTCGCGCGCGGGCGCGACCGGCTGGCTGGAAAAAAACTGGTGATCTGGGAATTTGCAGCACGCGAGTTGTCGTTTGGGAATTGGAAACTTCTCGATCTAAAACTGGGTGAAGCGAAACCTTCTCGCTTTTTGAGTTTGAAGGCCGGCGAGGAAATCGCGGTCAGCGGAACGGTGGAAAGCATTTCGCCCGTGCCGCGCCCGGGCACCGTGCCATACAAGGATCACATCGAGGCATTGCATTTGGTCGACATTGTGGCTGTCGATTCGCGCGGCGCGGTCGGCGGAACGGCAGATACTTTGCGCGAGGCGGCGTCGCGTTCCCAGGCTGTTGTATATTTGTGGAGCATGCGCGACAACGTGTGGACATCAGCGGCGCGGTTGCGGCCCGGTGATCGGGTCAAGCTGCGTTTACGACCGTGGCCTGATGTCTCCGGGCAAAATGAGAAATTTAATCGCACCGAACTGGACGACGCGGCGTTGCAACTGGAGGAGCCGGTTTGGGGCGAGGACGTTGAAGCGTTGAAACGTTGATGCAGTGGGGACACAGGCCCGCTGCTTCAATTCTTCAAAGCGCTGGATCCAATCACATTAATAGAATTCGTCTCCGCAGATTTCGCTGGCGACCTGGAAACCTCCTCGCCAGCTGCGATCCTGCAGCAAGAAACGAATCGACCCACGAAAAAACGTTCTCCTCGCGCACCACGCGTCTCATGCGCTTCATGCGCGCAGTGCGCTCGGCTTCAGTCATGCGAAATGCTTTCAAAATTGTATCGGCAACTTCCTCGACGTCGTAAGGATTGACGAGCAATGCGCCGGTTTTGAGCTGCTCCGCTGCACCGGCGAAATGACTAAGGATGAGCACGCCATTTTCCTCGATGCGGCAGGCACAATATTCCTTGGCCACAAGATTCATTCCATCCTTAAGTGGCGTGACAAAGGCGATGTCGCACCCGCGGTAATGCGCGAGAAGATCTACGCGCTCGAGGCTGCGAAAATGATATTGCACCGGCAACCAATTGCTGGTGGAGAATCGGCCGTTGATGTCGCCGACCAGGCGGTCAATACGTTGCTTGAACTCGTGATATCTGGGAATCTCCACCCGGCTTGGCACGACGACCTGGATGAGGACTACGCGACCGCGCAGTTCTGGATAGCGTTCCAAGGCATCGCGGTACGCGCGCAATCGTTCGGGAATTCCTTTGCTGTAATCGAGCCGGTCCACACCCAGGATCAACTGACAATCAGGAAAATTGGCGCGCAGCTGCTGTGATCTCTGCGCGACTGCGTCGGACATTGCGCCCTTCTCAAAGGAGTCAAAGTCGATCCCAATCGGGAAATGTCCGAGGCGAATTTCGCGTTTTTCGAAAGAAACCAGTTGCAGTTCGCGGCGAGGGACAACTTTCGCGTCCGACATCACGCGCCGCACGCACCCGAGAAAGTTGCGAAGGTCGCGCCGCGTCTGGAAGCCGAGTAGATCGAATTGGAGGAGGGCGCGCAGCAGCCGTTGTCGTTGTGGCAGCTTTGCAAAAATATCATACGGCGGGAATGGGATGTGCAGGAAAAACGTTAAGGCCGCGCGTAAGCCGCGCTCGCGTAATGCCTGGGCGACGTACATGAGGTGATAATCGTGCACCCAGACGAAGTCGTTAGGCTGCGAGGAACGAGCTATGGCGTCGGCGTAACGTTCGTTGACTTCCTTGTAAGTTTGCCAGTATGCCGGCTCGAAGTTGCAGAAATTCTGCAGATCGTGAAACAGCGGCCAGATCACCTCGTTGGAATAGCCATAGTAAAATTCGTCGCGCTCGGTCTCGCTAAGGGCCACCGGAATGACTTTGTAACCCGCGTTGCGCATGGCTTCGGTGAGCGGCCCCTTTGGGATTTTACCCGCAATTCCTGGCCAGCCGATCCAAGTGCCGCCGCGCTCGCGCAACACCGGCTCCACCGCAGAGACAAGTCCCCCCGCAGCCGGCGTCACCGTCCAAAGATCTTCGCCTGTCGAATCCAGCGCGAATGGCAACCGATTAGAGACGACGATCAGGCGATTCATTTTTTAGAGCGTTAAAACGTTAAAAAGGTTACATCGTTACAGGGGAAACCGGGATCGTTTTAACATTGTAACGATTGAACGGTTCAACGCTTCAACGAAAATGTTTCCTTCGGCACTTGAGCACGTTGAAGAAATCGCCGGCGCGGGTGACCGCAGCCTTGCGATTTTTCTCGACTACGACGGGACGCTCACGCCAATCGTCAGTCGGCCTGACGAAGCGGTGCTTACCGACTCCACTCGGGCAGTTCTGCGCACGCTCGCCGCGAAAATGCCTGTCGCAATCCTCAGCGGCCGGGAGCTCGAAGACGTTCACAAGCGTGTTGCTATCGATGGGATCGTTTATGCTGGCAGCCACGGATTTGATATCGCCGGTCCTCGCGGACTGCGCAAAGAAGTGGCCACGGCGTTTCTGCCCAAGCTCGACATGGCAGAAAAAGAGCTTGGCAAAGAGCTTGCTGGAATCGCCGGCGCGCGCGTGGAACGGAAACGTTTCTCCATCGCCGCGCATTACCGGAAGGTCAATGAAAGCGACCTTGCAAAGCTGGAGCGAGCCGTGAGCGAAGTCGCTGCGCGACATCGAGAACTGCGCAGAATGGCGGGCAAAAAAGTTTACGAACTGCTGCCCGACATCGATTGGGACAAAGGCAAGGCCGTGCTGTGGTTATTGGAAACCCTAGGCTTGGAGCGCGCGAAGGTCCGCCCGATTTACATCGGCGATGATCGCACTGACGAAGACGCTTTCCGCGCACTTGGGCAGCGCGGCGCAGGCATTCTCGTAAGTGAGCAGCCGCGGCCGAGCGCGGCACGCTACGCGCTCAAGAATCCCGCGGAGGTCGAACGCTTTCTGCGTGAGTTAACCGCATGCCTGGTTCAATGACGAAGCTCGAATGACGAATGACGAATTAAATCCGAATGACGAAACCCGAAACAGCGAAGAGATCTTGATACTGCACTTTATCATTCGAGTTTCGATATTCCTTCGTCATTCGTCATTAGGATTTCGTCATTCCTGTCGCCATTCGAGCGTAAAGCTGTTGTCTTTCTCCAATCTTGCGCCGGTGCTGAATTGCGCGCCGAGTTCATTCAGGAGCTTGCAAAGCCATTCGGCGTCGACGGCAGACGCGCGTTCCAGCCTGAACCGCTGCATGCGCATCGGGACCAAACGCGTGGCGATCAATTCGCCGCTGCACGAGTCAAATTCAATCAAATAGATCAGCGCTAAATCGCCGCGGTACATCTCGTAACCGCTGATTCCTTCGTAATCAGTCAGGAAATCTCCACACCCATAGAGAATGAGGCGACCCTTGAAGACTTCAATTGCTTTCACGTGATGTGAAGAGTGTCCATGCACGATTGCAATGCCTTCTTCAATCAAGCGATGAGCAAACGCGATTTGGTCACGCGGAATTTCGTAACCCCAGTTGCTGCCCCAGTGGATCGACGCGATGACCAAATCGCCCGGTTGCTGATGCGCGCGCATCTGATCGGCCACACCCACGGCGGTGGCTTCTGAAAGGTCATCCAGCAGATTTACTCCCGGGGAAATGCTGGTGGCCTTCCAATCTTGCGGGATGCCGCTGGTTGTTGATCCAAATGAGAATAACAGCATGCGGCCGTTGCCTGCCGTGTCGAAGACCGCGGGCTGCATCGCGTCTTCGGCGTCGTTGCCTGCGCCCGCGTGGGCGATGCCTGCCGCGTCTAAGATTTTCAGCGTTTCCGATAACCCATCATATCCCCAGTCTAACAGGTGATTGTTCGCCAAAGCGCATGCGCTGATTTTTGCGGCGGAGAGGCAACCGATATTCTGGGGGTGCATGCGATAATGAATTCCTTTGTAGGGCCATGGTGCTTCAGCCAAGGTGATGGCGGTCTCCAGGTTTACAATCCGCAGATCTGCGTGCGCCCGTTCCAGTTCGTGCAGCGCATCACCCCAAATGTAATCGGGGCTCAGCGGACGCGGTATTAAGCCGTGGGCCTTCTCAGCAAGAGCGACATATTCGCGCGCATCGCGCACATACGGCTCATATAGGACTGGATTTACGGGATGCGACAGCGCCTGATCAATTCCGCGCCCAGTCATCACGTCGCCGCAGAGAAACAGGCGCAACGACATGCTTCAAACTACGCCACCATGTTTACCATCACAGCGTCAGTTTCATTCCATCGAAGGCGATGCGCGCTTCGACGCCACGCTCGGCGGCAATGGCCCGAAGTTTTACAGATAGCCTGCGTTCGTCCCCTGTTACAATCTCCGAGCCGCAATGCGTGATGATAGCCTGGGGAACGCCTTCTTTTTCGCACCAAGTCAACTGCGTGCGAACAGTCGCATGGCCGATGAGCGTTTTGCCGCGCCTCCGAATGAACGAGCGGGTTACAGTGGCGCCATCGCCAATGTAAATTTGCACGTTTTCCAAGGCCGGAGCGCGATCGTGAATAAACACGAGATCAGGAACGTAAAAAATACACGCACGACCCGCGCTCACACGATATCCGACAGCCGGCGCAAGAATGGAGTGTTCAACTGCAAACGCTTCGAACGTAACGCCGCAAATCTTCGTGGGTGTACGCTCCTTGACCAGATGCCGATCTTCAACCCGACACCTTGTTAACGTGTGCCAGGTTTTTTGCGGCGCATGCACCGGGCAGGGCGCGCCGTCTCTCAAGCCCCAAGCGTGGTCCGGGTGCGCATGCGTGAGGACGATCGCGCTTGGATGCAGCCGCTCAAATTTTCCCAGCCAATCGAGACCGCAGTCGATCATCACATCGGCACCGCGATACGAGACCATCAGCGAGGTATGCATATGATGCCGTCGCGTTCGCTTCTCAATCTCACCGCGCGTGCCGAGAAACGTCAGTTTCATTTGGAAGGATTAGTCAGTTTCACGAATGTTCCCGACCGGACAACTGCGTGGTCAATCGCCAGCGAATGTTTATTGTGGAGAGCAGAAATCCTTCCCCGCGGATCAAGCACGTCTCCTGGGGCAGGCTCGAAGTCGAGGGAAAAGCCGAGCCTTATAAGGACGCGAAACTTTGTCCCGGTGGCTCACGTGATTGGAACTGGCGCGAGACCGGGACCGGCCACAATCCTGGAATTCAAGTCGCTGACGTCCAGGAATTGCTGGATCACGGCGCCACAGTGGTCGTCCTTTCGCGCGGAATGGCCGAATGCCTTCACGTCCGACGCGAGACGCTCGATTTTTTGAAGGACCGGCAGATCGCCGCGCACGTATTGCCGACCACTGAAGCAGCGGCCCTTTACAACAAGCTCGCGGAAACCGAGCCGGTAGGCGGACTTTTCCATACGACGTGCTGATGAGATGTGCAGCAATTTTTTGCGCGGCGCTTCTTAACATGGCTTTTGAACCGCCAAGTCCCGAAGTAAGACGCGCAGCGGTCGGCGATCTCGCGGGATTATCGCCCATTCTTCACCGCGCGTTTTCGGCTGATGCGCCGGAATTTGAGCAGGTCCCGAAACCGGGTCCGCATGACTGGCTGACGGTTCACGAAGAGCCAGGACAAACATTCGATCAATTCAAAGCATCGCGCCCGAACCGGCCGACCGACTCGCGTCGCGTTATTTATCTTCAACCGCTGGGTGAATTCGTCGCCGATCGCAGCCCGCCAATCGAGAAGCTCCGCGCGTTTGCGGCGGCATTCTTCGCCATAGAAATAAAAGCACTCCCGGCGGTATCGCTCAACGCGTCCAGATTCACGACCCGCCACAATCCGAACACCGGCAATTTACAAATTCTCACCGGCGACGTGCTCGATTCTCTCAAAGCACGCGTGCCAGCGGACGCGTTCTGCGTGCTGGCGATCACCATGGACGATCTTTACCCCGAGCCATCGTGGAACTTCGTATTCGGCCAAGCCTCGCTGCGCGAGCGTGTCGGCGTTTACAGCTTTGCACGTTATGATCCGGCGTTTTACGGCGAATCACGCGCGCCCGGCTACGAAATCCTTCTGCTGCGCCGGAGCTGCAAGGTGCTCGTGCATGAGACCAGTCACATGTTCGGTCTCGCACACTGCACGTTTTTCAACTGTCTGATGAACGGCTCGAATCACCTCGCCGAAAGTGATCGTCGTCCGTTGCATCTCTGCCCGGTTTGCCTGCGCAAGCTCCAATGGAGCATCGGCTTCGATGTGCTCGAACGTTACGGCGCGCTCGAACGCGTCACTCGCGCCAACGGTTTCACCGATGAAGCGAATTGGCTGAGTCGCAGAATCAAAACACTGCACGGCGAGTAATCTGGACCGACATCACCAAGACCTCTCGTCGCTTTCCTGACAACTGCGCCGCGCAATCCTAAAGCAAGGCCAAAATATCTTCCTTAGCCTTCTTTTGCTTGAAGTACAATACATCGGCGAAGTCAGTAAGGCGTTTCCTCTCTGCGTTTCGTGCTATTCGAACGAGGCGGACAGCCGCATTGTAAAGCTTACGGATAACGGCCAGGTTCTTGAATTCGAGCTCGATTTTCTTCTTTTCGGCAAGTAATTTCAGCGCGAAGAGAATGTGATAGCTTTCGTCTCGTAAATACGACACAGTAATTCGATTGGCGAGAGTTTGGCCGGATCCGCTTGGAGCGCGTCAAATAATGCGTGTAGCGTCTGGCCCCCATTTACAACCTGCACATTCTCTAGCTCGATAACGAGGGCGCGGGTCTCGCGGGGGTAGCTAAAACGATCGCACGTCATCGTCAGCCCATTATTGAAGTAGAAGAAATTGACGTTCTCCCTCGATAACGCGGTTGCCTTTATGTTCTTATTAATCTTGGGTCTTTGTTTCAGATAGATGCGAACGTTATCGTTGAAAGCCGCATCTTCGAGGCGGCGAGCCTTGAGAGTGAGAAGATCTGTGTTCTGCGCGTCGTTGCGCAGACCGGGGTCGTCGCAGAGCAGACGTAGGATCTGGGGCGTGTCCGCATGCACTACCAGCGCGCGAACACTGCCGCCAGAAGTTTCAAACAAATTTTTGTCGATCCCAACAAATTTCCCGTTGATCCGTTTACGGTTCTTCTCAGCAAGCCGACCGGCGATTGTTGCCTGGGTTTCAACATCGTAACTGACCGTGTTAAAAGCCGACAGGAGACTCTGCAGCCTGCGATCTTCGTCGGATGTGAATCCTTCGGTAAAATTCGAAGCAAAGTGAAGCACGAACGATGTGCGGCGATTCTCGATTTCAAACCATATCTCTCGAACCTTGTCTGTGAGAGCTTGGTTGGTGTCCCCGAGCAGAGCTGCGTCCTTTTGCAGTACCGCGCGGATGAAGCCTACTACTTTGTCGATCTCACTGGAAGGGAAGAAACCCTCTGTGTTTTCGAAACGAGATTTGTATTTCAGATTGAAAATGTGGACGGTTGACTCGGAGCCATCGGTCTCGATATGGATTGCGTCGGTTCCGCGGTCATGGCCTGTCGGTTTACCACGTATTTTCTGAAAGTGATTATCAGTGATTGTAGCCTCGACCTCATCTTCACGAAGGCCCACGATTAGTGGAAGGAGAACAAATGGGAATGCTTCGGCAGGCCCCGGAAGCCCAACGCGGCCTCGCGCGGCTTTTGCATGTTGGTGAAGAGTTGAAAACTGCTGGAGATTTCTTGGCATCGCCTATGGTCGCGCAATCATCGTTGAATTTCATCTCGTCTTGAAGCGAACGTCTGCTAAACATTTTTTAATGGCACAGCTGGCGAGCGCGGTAGAACCAAGAATCAATTCTGCGGCAGCTCGTCGCAGAAGCTGGGCGGAGACAAACAAGCTCGGTAACGATGATCGAGCAGCCCACGATTGGTACCGTTTCGTACTCTCGTATCCGCCGCATCTAGTGCGCGATTATCTCGCGCGGTTTGATGGTTCATCGCAAACGCATGTGCTCGATCCGTTTTGCGGAACTGGGACTACGATCGTTGAATGCAAGAAGCTTGGAATCCCGAGCACTGGAGTGGAAGCTCATCCGATGGCGCACTTCGCGAGTGCGACCAAGGTGGATTGGGATGTCGATCCTGCCGAATTGCAAGAATCGGCGCATCGCATCGCGGCGGTAGCGACAGCTGAATTAGAAGCGAGCAGAATTATAGATGATCCAGAGCCAACCTTGATCGCTGAAATGCCGGATCGTCAGAAGTTGCGGACGCTTTCACCCGAAATTGAGAAGCTATTGCTGACGAACTCGATTAGCCCGCTACCTCTTCACAAGACGCTAGTATTGCGCGATATGATTCGTTCCAAGGGAAGCGAACGTTGCCGATCACATCACTTATTGGCGCTCTCTAAAGCACTCGTCACCACAGTTGGGAACCTCGAATTCGGACCAGAGGTCGGCGTCGGACCAGCAAAGGGCGACGCACCCGTTGTTTCTAGGTGGTTGCGCCTCGTTCAGGAAATGGCTGACGATCTCCGCATGCTAAAACCGTTCGCATCCATTCCGGCAAGAGCGCTTCACGCTGATTCGCGCGATATCGCGAAACTGGTTGCGCCGGATTCAATCGACGTCGTTATCACGTCTCCACCTTATCCGAACGAGAAGGATTACACTCGCACAACGAGACTTGAGACCGTCTTGCTTGGATTCATTACCTCTAAACAAGAACTTCAGGCCCTTAAGCGAACAATGGTTCGATCAAATACCCGCGGCGTGTACAAGGGCGATTCCGATCATCATCTCGTCGCAGATCACCCGGAGATTCAACGAATCGCTGATGCGATCGAGGCACGGCGAATCGAACTCGGCAAAACCAGCGGTTTTGAACGTCTTTATGCAAAAGTGACCAAGCTTTATTTTGGTGGAATGGCTCGGCACTTGGCAGATTTGAGGCGAGTTTTGCGACCTAATGCGCACTTAGCGTATGTCGTGGGTGATCAAGCCTCGTACCTTCGAATCATGATTCGCACCGGCCAGCTGTTGGCGTCAATCGCAGAGCCACTGGGCTACCAAGTCGTTGGAATTGATCTCTTCCGTACTCGACTTGCGACAGCGACGCGTGAACAGCTTCGTGAGGAAGTTGTCGTCCTGCGCTGGCCCGGAACAAACTGATGGCTCGCAACCGTTACGAGCAACTGATCGAGCGAATATTTCTCGCGCATTACAAGCGAGGTGACACAGAAGTCACTTTCGAGCGCGAAGAGATCCCCGCGATGGCGAAGCGCCTCAAAATCGAAATCCCAAAAAATCTTGGCGATTTAATTTACAGCTTTCGGTACCGTGTCCCCCTGCCGGGATCGATCAGTGATAAGGCCCCTAAAGGGAAAGAGTGGATCATCCGGCCGGTGGGACGCAGCAAATATCAGTTCGTCTTGGTCACCAAGTGGGCAATCACGCCAAATCCGGCGCTATCGCGGATTAAAGTGCCGGACGCGACCCCTGGAATGATCGTGAAATACGCGCTCAGCGATGAACAAGCTCTTCTTGCTAAACTTCGGTACAATCGCCTTGTCGATATTTTCACCGGTGTCACGTGCTACTCACTCCAGAGTCATTTGCGCACGAGTGTTCCGGGTGTTGGGCAAGTTGAAACCGATGAGGTATACATCGGCGTCGATCGACAAGGTGCCCACTACGTGATTCCAGTCCAGGCAAAAGGCGGGAAAGATCGGATGAGCGTTGTTCAAATCGAGCAAGACATCGCGGTCTGCGCAGCAAAGTTTCACGACGCAATCTGTCGGCCATTAGGCGCGCAGTTCATGCAATCCGATCTAATTGCCCTATTCGAGTTTGAAACGACATCCGATGGTGTGCGCGTCAGAGCCGAGGGTCACTATCATCTCGTCCCACCGGAAGAACTCACTGAGGAAGACTTGCGTCTCTACCGAATTCCGCTCAGCCAAATTCAAGCTTGAGCTTGCAATCTCGCGGGATTGTCGCCGGTTATTCGCCGCGTTTTCGCCCGATCGACCCTGATTTGAGCGGATCTCGAAACCAGAGCGGCGATTTTCTGTCGATCGCGATCTGATCGATCAAGAGCGCTGTGCTACTGCCGCGCGTTTGATTTCATCCAGCGACGTCGGGTTTTCCAAGGCCGATGTATCGCCGAGTTTTTCGTCCAGGTACGCGGCGCGCACGACGCGGCGCATCACTTTTGCGTTCCGCGTTTTTGGTATATCGGCTACAAAAATCACGTCGCGCGGCGCAAGCGCTTTGCCGAGATCGCGACTGACATTCTTTATTAATTCGATTGCGAGAGTGGGATCCCCGTTTGCGCCCTTCTTCAAGACGCAAAAGCAAATCAGCGCTTCGCCTTTGATGGAATCGGGGACGCCGATCGCGGCGGCTTCACTCACTTGCGGATGCGCAACCAAGATTGACTCGACTTCAGCCGGGCCGACGCGTTTGCCAGCAATTTTAATTGTGTCGTCGGAACGACCGAGAATGTACCACAGTCCATCGTTATCAACTGCGGCCCAGTCGCCATGGACCCAAACATCCGGAAAACGCGACCAGTACGTCTTAATATAACGCTTGCGATCTTTCCAAAAGCCGCGTGTCATTCCGATCCACGGCTCGCGGATGACCAGTTCGCCCACTTGTCCGCGCACGGATTTTCCAGTTTCATCGACGACGTCCGCCGCCATTCCAGGAAGCGGCCCGGAGAATGCGCACGGTTTCATCGGAGTGAGGACATTGCCCATTACGATTCCGCCGGAGATTTCCGTGCCACCGGAATAATTGATGATGGGAAGCTTTCCGCGGCCGACATTCTGGAACAGCCACATCCACGGGTCGGGGTTCCACGGTTCGCCAGTGGAAGCGAATTTGCGTAGCGATGAAAGATCGTGTCGATGCACGATTTCATCGCCGTGGCGTCGCAGCGCGCGGATCAATGTCGGCGAAACACCGAGCGCAGTGACTTTATGTCGATCCACTAATGACCAGACGCGATCTGGTGTCGGAAAATCGGGAGCGCCATCAAAAAGCATCATCGTTGCGCCGAGCAGCAATGTGCCGAAAACCTCCCATGGCCCCATCATCCAACCCATGTCGGTCATCCAGAAAAGGGTTTCGTCCGGGTGCAGATCGAGCCCATGCGACATGTCCTGCGCCGATTTGATTGGAAATCCGCAGTGTGTATGCACCGCGCCTTTTGGTCGGCCGGTGGTGCCCGAGGTGTAAATGATCATCATCGGGTCTTCGGCTGAGGTGTGCTTGGTCGGCGCGTCATCAAAAGACCCAGGCAATTTTGACGGTGGTTCCGCACTCGGGCTGAGATCTTCGATGAGCCATTCCCCGGCTTGATTGAGAACGATCAGATGCCGTAATGTTGGAATTTGCGCAGCCGCATCATCGGCGATCGGTTTCATCGGGCAGAATTTCCCGCGTCGATATGTTCCGGCAGCCGTGAAAAGTGCTTTTGCGTCGGCGTCGTTCAATCGCGACACGATTGCCGCTGCGCCAAAGCCAGAGAAGAGCGGTAAGAAAATTCCGCCGATCTTAATGATGGCCAGCATAGCGACTACGATCTCGGGTACCATCGGCATGAACACGCCAATGGCGTCGCCTTTGCCGAGGCCGAGAGTGCGAAGCGCGTTTGCCATGCGATCAACTTGCTCGCGCAACTCTTTGTAAGTGAGCGAGCGAGCGGTGCCGGCTTCGGTTTCCGATTTGATAGCGAGGCGATTGTCGATCTCGGTGCCGGCGTATTTATCGAGCATGTTGTGGACGATGTTCATTTCGCCGCCGACGCACCAACGCGCCCAGGGTTTGCCTTCACTTAGATCGCACACGCGCGCGTATGGTTCGTAAAACTGGACATCGAGGTCGCGCAGCACCGCGTCCCAGAACCACGCAATATCGGTTGTCGATCGTCGCATCAGCTCATCGTACGAACCGAGCCTGTGTTTCTTAATAAAGCGCTGAAGATTCGATTGTGCGATGAGCTCCGGCGTGGGATGCCAGACAAATTGTCCGCCAAACTGAAATTCGCTCACAGACTTATTTTGCTGTCATTCCGAGCGAAGTCGAGGAATCCCGTGATGGAACAGTGAGGTAACGCGACGGGATTCCTCGACTTCGCTGCGCTACGCTCAGAATGACGGGAAGTGGGGTTGCCCCTCACGAATTCGTCGGCAGATTGAAATTGCAACTTTTCCATGAAGACCACACTTGCTCATCAACTCGCCAATTATTCTTCCTCGTTCCGGTTTGAAGATCTTTCCAAAGAAGTCGTGCACGAAGTGAAGCGGCGCGTCATTGACTCACTGGGCTGCGCGCTGGGTGCATGGAACGAAGAGCCGTGCGTCATCGCGCGAAAAGTCGCTTCCGATTTTTCGGCTAAACACGGAGCAACAATCATTGGCACGAATCACAAGGCGCCGCCTGACTGGACAGCATTCGCGAACGGGTGCGCGATCCGCTACTTCGATTACAACGACACATATCTTTCAAAAGAGCCGGCGCATCCGAGCGACAATATTTCCGCTGCGCTGGCAGTCGCGGAAAGCGTCGGTGCAAGTGGACGCGAATTGATCGCGGCGATCGCGCTTGCATATGAAGTGCAATGCCGGTTATGCGACGCTGCGAGCATTCGCGCGCGCGGGTGGGACCATGTGACTTATGGCGCATTCTCCACAGCGCTTGCGTGCGCGCGGTTGATGAAACTCGATCCGGAAAAGACGCGGCATGCCGTGAACATTGCCGGGGTCGCGTGCGCGGCGATGCGCCAGTCGCGCGCAGGCGAACTCTCGCACTGGAAGGGCGTCGCCTTCGCGGATACGGCGAGGCGAGGCGTCTATTCGGCGTTGCTTGCCCGAGCGGGAATGACCGGGCCGGCGCCGATTTTCGAAGGACAAATGGCGTTCGAAAAGCAACTCGGTGTTTCGCTGGGGAACGTAGGCGAAAAATTCAGAGGCGCGCCCGAAATGATTTTGAACACGAGCATCAAGTATTGGCCGGCCGAGTATCACAGCCAAAGCGCGATCGAAGCAGCACTCTCATTGCGAAAAGAAATTGGCGATCCTGCGAAGGTAAAATCCATGACAATCGAAAGCCACGATGCGTCGGTGGACATCATCGGCAGCGAGCCAGAGAAATGGAAACCGGCAACACGCGAAACGGCAGATCACAGTTTGCCTTACATTACGGCGGTTGCGCTGATCGACGGCGAAGTGACCGACAAGCAATTCGACCGCGAACGCTTTACCCATCCGAAGGTTTGGAAATTTTTGGAGAATGTGAAGGTGGAACGCAATTCGGAGTTGAGCGCGATGTATCCCGGTGCAGTCGCCAACATCGTAAACGTCGATCTTGTCGATGGCCGGCGACTAACCAGGCGAGTCGATTATCCGCTCGGGCACGCAAAGAACCGCCTCAAAGATTCGGAGGTGGAAGAGAAGTTCTTTGCGCTGGCTGAGCCGGCAATTGGTCAAGAACGCGCGAAGAAGATTGTCGATCTGGCGTGGAAGCTCGACCAAGCCGCAAATGTTGACGAGCTGATGAAGGCGTTGGAAACGCCGAAGTAAAGAAATCAATTCCGATTACGAGCAGGAGCACGAGCACAATGCAGCGAAGGAAACCAAGGAGACTTCGCGAACTGATCGCGCAAGGCCCGGTGCTACTGCCTGGTGTACCGAACGCGGCAATCGCGCGGCAAGTGGAACGCGCGGGCTTTGACGCCGTGTACGTCAGTGGCGCAGGAATGGCAAACGCAACTGTCGGCGTGCCCGACATTGGGTTGCTGTCAATGACGGAGCTCGTCAGGCTCGCCGGCTACGTTGCGAATGCGGTGACGATTCCGGCAATTGTCGACGCGGACACCGGCTTCGGCGGCGCAGAGAATGTCGCGCGCACCATCTGTGAACTGGAAAAGGCAGGCCTGACCGGCTGTCACATTGAAGATCAGGAATTTCCCAAGCGCTGCGGACATCTTGCGGGCAAATCAGTGGTCGACGTTGATGAGATGGCTGGAAGAATCAAAGCGGCGGTCAGCGCGCGCCGCGACGAAGATTTCATGATCATCGCGCGCACAGATGCGCGTGCAGTTGAAGATTTCGATCGCGCAGTGGAACGCGCCCGCCTTTATCTCAAGGCAGGCGCGGATGCGATTTTTCCCGAGGCGCTGCAAAGCGCGGATGAATTCAAAGCGTTCGCCTGCGAAGTGAAAGCACCGCTTCTCGCGAACATGACGGAATTCGGCAAGAGTCCGCTCCTTTCGTTTCAAGAACTCTCGGATTTCGGGTACAGGATGGTCATTTTTCCGCAGAGCGCATTTCGCGTTTCGATGAAGGCGAGCGAGGAATTTTTGCGCGATCTGAAAAGGCAAGGAACGCAATCGGGGTGGACAAAGAACATGCAAACGCGGGAGCAGCTTTACGAGTTGCTCGGTTACGATCCGGCAGCGGAAAGTTGGAAGGGTGGATGTTGAATCTCAACTGGTTAAGTCCGATGAGTTGAACGATTGCGATTCGCAAGTAAAGAGAGACCAATGCCTACTGAAAAGGAATCAGAATACAGCCCGGGATTGGCGGGCGTGATCGCAGGCGAAACGGCGATTTGCTGGGTCGATCCGAATGCCGGGTTGATGTACCGCGGCTACGACATTCATGAGATGGCGCAGAAAGCGAGTTTTGAAGAAGTCGCTTACTTACTGCTCAATGGCGAGTTGCCCAACGGGAAACAATTAGTGGAGTTTACCCAACAAATTGCCGCGGAGCGCGCGCTCCCGGGTCCGGTGACAGAAATGCTGCGGCTTCTGCCGAGCAAGACTCATCCAATGGATATGCTGCGCACCGGCGTCTCGATGCTAAGCGCATTCGATAAAGATCTGAGCGACAACTCGCACGACGCCAACATCCGTAAATCGATCCGCCTGATCGCGCGCGTTTCCACTCTAATCACTGACGGCTGGCGCATCTCGCACGGAGAAGAACCTCTGCCGGAAAAGCCTGATCTCACTCAGGCGGGCAATTTCTTTTATAAATTAGAAGGCAGAGTTCCGCAGGATTGGCAAATCCGAATGCTGGATACGATTTTCAATCTTTACGCCGATCACGAGTTTAACGCGTCCACTTTTGCTGCGCGCGTGACCGCTTCCACACTGGCGGGAATCTACGCGGCAGTGACCTCAGCGGTCGCGACACTCAAAGGACCGTTGCACGGCGGCGCCAATGAAGAATCGATGAAAATGCTCGAGGAAATCGGGACGCCGGATCGTGCGGAAGCCTGGTTGATGAAAAAATTGGAGACCAAAGAGAAGATCATGGGTTTCGGTCATCGCGTTTACAAAAAGGGCGATTCACGCGTGCCGGTGATGCGCGAGATCGGGCGCGAGCTCGGCAAGCGCACCGGCAAGGAACAATGGGTGCCAATCTGCGAGAAGCTCGAGGAAGTGATGGACCGCGAAAAACATCTTTGCGCTAACGTGGATCTTTATGCGGCGCCGGTGTTTTGGATGCTCGGGTTTCCAGCCGAGTTAAACACGCCTCTGTTCGCTGCGTCGCGTGTGGCCGGGTGGTGTGCGCACGTGACCGAGCAGCATGATAATAATCGCCTGATCAGGCCGCGTTCGCTTTATGTTGGGCATGAATTACGCCCATATCCGAGCTCGTCTGCACGCGACGCATAAAATTGACTTGGTAGGGCGCGACCGCCGGGCGCGCCGAGAGCGCGATCGACGATGAGTGACAAGTCTCTCCAGGAGCAATACGCCCCGAACAATGCCTGCTGGGGCTGTGGCCCAGCGAATGCCGAAGGATTGCATATCCGAAGTTTCCCAAAGAACGGCGAAGTCGTCGCTGAGTGGAAGCCGGAGAAAAAATACGAGGCTTTTGAGGGAGTCCTGAATGGCGGTGTCATCGGCACACTGCTCGATTGCCATTGCAATTGGGCGGCGGCCTATCATCTGATGAAGCGCGCGAACGAGGATCACCCGCCGTGCACTGTCACGGCAGAGTATGCAATCAAATTGCTCCGACCGACTCCGACGAATGGTTCTGTGTTTCTCTCCGCCAAGGTTGTCGATCTAACAGATGATCGAGCAACCATTGAAGGCACACTGAGTGCAGGTGGAAAAGTTTGCGCGACGTGTCGTGGCATCTTTGTGGCGGTAAAAGAAGGACATCCTGCGTATCACCGATGGTAAGGCATTTTCTGTTGTTAGCCTTCCTGGCCGGAAGCGTAGCGGCCGCAGATACTGATGCGGCAGACCGAATTCGAGCAATAGAGGCACGAATCGGTGGCCGAATCGGCGTGGCCGCACTCAATACCGCTAACAGCAAACGCCTCGATTATCGGGCGGAGGAGCGATTCCCGATGTGCAGCACGTTCAAATTTCTCGCCGCCGCTGCTGTGTTGAAGCGCGTCGATGAGAAACAAGAGAAACTTGAGCGGTTCGTGCCTTACGACGCGAAGGAGCTCTTGGAATACGCGCCGGTCGCAAAGGAACATATCAAGGACGGCGGGATGACCTTGGGCGCGTTGTGCGAAGCCGCGATCGAACAGAGCGACAATACAGCCGCCAATCTTTTGCTCGATGCGATTGGCGGCCCAGCCGGCGTTACGAATTTTGCGCGGGGCCTTGACGATCAGGTAACGCGATTGGATCGCAAAGAGCCAGACCTGAACAGCGCTATTCCAGGTGACGAACGTGATACCACCACCCCAGGATCGATGGTGGCTGACATGCTGCATCTTCTGACAAGCAATGTCTTTTCGCAATCGGCGCGGCGCCAACTCGAAGACTGGCTACGGGGGAATAAAACCGGCGCAGCCATGATTCGTGCCGGCGTTCCGACAAACTGGATTGTCGGTGACAAGACCGGGCGCTGTGAAAACGGTGCGACGAATGATATTGCTATCATGCGTCCGCCTGATGCGCACCGATCCTGCTAGCCATTTATTTCGTGGGATCGACCGCTCCTGTGAAAGCCCGAGAGGCGGCCATCGCTGAGGCAGCAAAGATTGTGACCGAATCTCTATAGCGGAAAAGGGACCGCGAGCGGCGCCTGGAATTCGCTGCCTGAATTTCGTCGATGCGCAATTCGCAGGAGCCGGTTCAGTTTGGCTCATGAAAACGTCAACATTTCGTATTGCTCCACTCCCGACAGATATTGCTGAGAAGGCCCGACGCGCAGCAGAGTCGGGAGCTGGTGACCACGCTGTTATCATGGTGGATTCGGCGACTGGCTATCCGTGCCGGCATTGTTTGCGTTGGGCAAAGCTTGGCGAGCGCGTCATTCTATTTCCCTACGCTTCGATTCCACCCGGTCATCCGTACTCCGAGACTGGACCGATTTTTGTTCACGTCGAGAAGTGCGAACGTTACAGCGCCATTCGAGAATACCCGGCCGATTTTCGCAATAGTCGCGTGTTCCGCGCTTACGATGCAAATTACAACATGATCGATGCCGAGGTCGCGAACGGAAGCGAACCAGAAGCAGTCATTGAGAGGCTGCTGCAGAGTCCGAAGACCGAATTTGTGGACGCGCGCAGCGTTACGCGGGGCTGTTTCACTTTTCGAATCCAGCGCGCATGAGAAGTGGCGCGGAATTCGCTGCCCGAATTTCGTCGATGCGTGAACCCATGTGAGTGCTTAGTCTTTAGTTATGAAAACACTGGAACTTCTCCCTCCCACCGAAACCATGTATCGCGCCTTGGTGAATCGCGACGCGAGTTTTGAAGGCATATTTTTTGTCGGAGTCCGGACGACAGGCGTTTTCTGCCGGCCGACCTGCACCGCCAAAAAGCCGGCGTCAGAGAATGTCGATTTCTTCGCGACACCGAACGAAGCGCTGGAGAGCGGTTTTCGTCCCTGCTTGCGCTGCCATCCGATGGATCCGAATCAGTCTCCGCCCAAATTGATTGAGCGCCTGCGCACCGAAGTTGAGCGCGCACCGGGCGGACGGCTCACAGACAAAGAATTGGCGGCCTTGGCGATCGATCCCTCCACGGCGCGACGTCAATTCAAACGCCACTACGGAATGACCTTTCAAGCTTATCATCGCGCGCGCCGAATTGGTATTGCCTTGAGCCAGGTGCGGCAGGGTGGTCGTGTGGACGAAGCGCGAAACGGCAGCGGTTTTGAATCGGACAGCGGTTTTCGCGAAGCGTTCACGAAGATTTTTGGCGAACCGCCAACAAACGCAAAGGCGCGCGCACCCCTTCTTGCAGACCGAATCGATTCGCCGCTCGGAGCTATGGTCGCCGTCGCTGATGATGAAGGTGTGCGGCTGCTCGAGTTTATCGACCGCCGCGCAACCGAACGCGAGTTGGCAACCTTGCGAAAACGATTGAGAACAAATGTAGTGCCTGGAAAACATCAGTATCTGGAAGCGGTCCGTTCGCAATTAACGGATTATTTTTCCGGCAAAAACTTGGAGTTTAATATTCCGCTGGCGCCGGTTGGTTCACCGTTTCAACTGCGGGCCTGGAAAATTTTGCAGTCGATTCCCGTGGGCGAAACACGCTCGTATTCCTGGATGGCGAAACGCCTGGGAGATGAAAACGCGCGCCGGGCTGTCGGCCGGGCGAACGGCACGAACATGATCTGCATCATCATTCCGTGTCACCGCGTGATCCGCGCTGACGGCACGCTTTGCGGATACGGCGGCGGTTTGTGGCGCAAGAAATGGTTACTAGACCACGAGCGCCGCTGGACTGAGAAATGAGAAGTGGTCGGTGAGAAGTTAGAAGTTGATGGTTTCCACCAATCACTTCTCACTAGTCGCTAACCACGATTCATTCCGTCTTATTACTGGTGTCCCCTTCCAAACTCATCGCCGGCATTGCCTTCAACATCGCGTTTTACGCTCTCCTGCTCTTTGTGCCGGCCGGCACGTTGCACTGGTGGCGCGCCTGGGTGTTTCTCGCCGTTACCCTGGCTGTGATGGCCGTCGCCGTCTTCAGCATTTTACCTGATAACGCTGACCTGTTCTCCCAGCGCGCAAAGGGGATCATCCAGAAAGGGCAGCCGCTGTGGGACCGAGTTCTCGTACTCCTGCTGGTTGTCTCCTATGTCGGGCAGATCATCTTGATTCCGCTTGATGTGTTTCGGTTCCATCTTGTGCCAAAACCCGGCGGGCTCGTTTCATTTTTCGGGCTTGCGCTTTATGTGGCGGGCTGGTGGATCATGACTCTTGCGATGAAAGTCAACCCGTTTGCCGTGCCAGTCGTTAGGCTCCAGGAAGAAAGGCACCAGCGAGTCATCGACAATGGTGTCTATGCGGTCGTGCGACATCCCATGTACGCCGGGTTTGTCCCGATGGTTGTGGGCTCCGCGCTCTGGCTGGAATCATATATTGCGGCTTTGGTGGCAATCGTTCCCATCGCAGTGCTCGCCGTGCGGAGCGTGTTGGAGGAACAATTTTTGAAGCGGGAATTGAAAGGCTACGAACCCTACATGGAAAAAGTCCGCTACCGGTTGATCCCTTTTGTCTGGTAAACGCAGTTTTGAGCAGAAGATTCGCCCGCAAAACACGCGAAGAGGCGTGAATCGAAAACAAGCCGATCGGGCGGCCGCGGTTCTCTGGGTGACTGAAGAAGCGATGAACAGCTTCGCCTTCGAAATCTTTTCGCGTGAATTGGCCCGGGTTGCCCCACCCACTAGTTGCGAGTAAGAGATGAGAGGCGAAGCTCACTTCGGATGCAGTGTAGCCAGCTTCATTCATGGGTGTGCTCTATCTGTTTAGTCAACCTTTGCGACATGATGCCGTAAAAATTGCTACGGCGGAACCAAAACAAATTTTGTCGCCATCCTTCAACTCAGTGTCAGTAATAGACACTCCATTGATCTGTGTCCCGTTTGTTGAATGCAAATCTTTCAGGCGATAGGAGTCGCCGACTCTCGCGAGTATTGCGTGTTGTGCTGATACCGTCGGATCGTCAACCACTATGTGGTTCAATGGAGCACGGCCAATCATAATAACGTCGCCAACTAACTCATGGGTTACAAGATCAGCTCCACCGCAGTTCAGAACCAGGCGACCCATATTCACTTCCAACCCAGGTGAACGGGGAGGCTCGATTCACGCAGCGCTCAGACCTGCCCGGATTACATTGGATATTAGGATTGACGCAACCACGTTCTCATCGCAACAAGTCCGTAGTTGCTTTCGCGTACTATTGAATGCGTAGCGCGTTAGCACAATTGCTTCCTCAGGATCATCCGTCAATCGCAAAGCGAAACTGTAAACGCCGGGATAGTAACGAGCAACCAAAGTATCAAAACGTGAGTTTTTCGTTTTGATTGTCGGCTTCCCGGTGTGATCCCGTTTTTGCAGTTGGCCATGCACCACATTGTCGCTCCGACTGAGCCGTGCTTTCATTCGTCACTTCGTTCTACGGAAAAGCCGGAACGAAGTTTCCGAAGCTGAACCGGAATTTGATCCTCTCGTAAATGGCCTAACTAGAAGAGGCGATTGCAGAACAGGTAAAAGCTTGCGAACCGACTGCGTTGCTGGGCCGCATTGGGTTCAGCGTACGACAAGCGGCCGAATGGCACGATATCGGAGATTAGATGCCGCGTCGAATCTATGAACATATACGCCTTGTCCACATACCGTCAGTGGTGCTTCATGTTTCTGATCTTGTTCCGCCAAAAGTTGAGTGCGGACCGGGGTGTCGTTCGGCCGCATGTGCCTATTTCTTTGTCTAAGTAGGCCAGCAAATGCTCACCGATCGCCTTGCGTGCGGAGCGCGCTTTCATCGCCTCTTGAATGGCCAGCTCGTGTGTCATTTGATGCTGCAAACTGACGTGGTCAACTCGCCCGACTTTTTCTTTGCTCGAGTCATCAAATTCCATTTTCGCTGTATCTCCTCCTGCCGCAGCGGATTTTCGTCTTGTTGTGGAACTCGTCCAGAACGTTCTAATCGCGCAGGTTGACCACCGTTTGCGGCAACGTTCTGCAAAAATCGCTATGACGGCACCAAATCGGATTCTGTCGCCATCCTTCAACTCACCGTAAGTGAAAAGGAGGCCATTCATGTATGTCCCGTTTGTTGAATTCAAGTCCTTCAGCCAATAGGAGTTGCCAAGTTTCAGGAGCATGGCGTGCTGCGCCGATACCACCGGATTGTCAATGACTATGTCGTTTAACGGAGCACGGCCAATCATGATAATGTCCTCAACCAGCTCATGCGTTAGTGCGTGAGTTCCGTTATGTACTATTAAACTCGCCATTGAATAGGATGAGTAACTTGCCCCGCGTATGTCTACCGTTCAAAGTCGCGGGGCTTTGACGTTCTATTCCCCTCATTGTTTTCTCCGAGATTTACCGGCTAACGTTTCGCAGAAATTCTATAAAGTTTTGGATCGCCGGAATACCTGACAACCTGCCGGAATACCTTACGATTTAGTGTGAGTGGCAGCGCAAGTTCGCAAGATTACTTGAGGTCCACGAGCTACGAGGATGATGGAACGTTTCACGCGCCCGCATTCACGGGCTGTCTTTGGCGAGTTCGCGCAACGTGTTTCTCATCGGGTCGCTGGGAATTCGGATAACGCGCGTCTCAATCACATTGCCAGCGTCTTCGTAAACGCGAATCACAGCATCATGTGAGCGGCTGTAAAATTTCGCGTAGCGGATTTACGCCTTCCCACCACTGCAACACTTTGGAGTTGGAAATTGTTCGGAAACGCGCCGGACTTCAATGCATTTTACGGCGCTGGAAATGCCATTCTCTGCGACGACATTACGAACCACGTTCAGGTGAACTTATATTAAGGTCTAATAGACAGCACGGCCCGCGCATCCTTACTCTTGCCGGTTCCAATGCCGGACCATAACTCAGGATTTCTCCAATTTGTCGGGAGATTTCTGCAATCCTGAGCCGGCAAATCTCTGAAAAAACAATGAAAGGACAAACCACATGAAAACAAAAACGAATATTATTTACCCCCCTCTCGGAGCCTTCGCGTTCGCCTGCTTTACGCTCGCGCCCGCAGTCCGGGCTGTCGATCCGCCGCCGGATGGAGGCTATCCCAACGTGTGGAGAGCAAAAGAGACAGAATCCCATCGAGTGAAGTAAACAGAAAGGAAATATCCTATGAACACACTGATTCAGCTAAAAAGAGCAACTCCAGTATTTCTCGTGGCGCTGGCCTGCTGGTTCGCGCTTTCGCCCGCAGGTAGGGCCGTTAGTCCCCCTCCGGATGGAGGCTATGCTGGAGGCAACACGGCGGAGGGGCAAAATGCCCTTTTGAGCCTTACCACCGGCATTTACAATTCAGCCTTTGGTATATACGCGCTGCTAAGCAACGGCGAGGCCAACTTCAACACTGGTGTTGGCGCCGGGGTGCTCCTGGCGAACACCGCAAACGAAAATACGGCCGTTGGCGCCGGGGCGCTTTTCAACAACACCACCGGCGAGACTAGCACGGCCGTTGGAGCATTCGCCCTGTTTAGCAACATTGACGGCACCGGCAGCACGGCCATTGGTAATCGAGCGCTCCAGAACGACATCGGCGGCTCCAACACGGCCACGGGTTTCCATGCGCTCATCAACAACGTCGAAGGAATCAATAACGCAGCCCTTCGGTGTTCGTCCCCTCGAATTCAACACCAGCGGAACCAACACAGCCATCGGTAATCTAGCGCTCAATAGCAACCAAACCACTAGCAACCACGTGGCCATAGGCAGACACGCCGGGGATGGTATCACCACCGCCGATAACAATGTCATCATCGGCCACCTGTCTGGTGTGCACAGTGTTTTCGGCCAGGTCAGTGACAGGTGCTTTATCGAGAACATCTTCGGTGCGCCGGTCTCCGCAGGGACGGCAGCTTTCGTGTTCATCGATTCCGATGGAAGATTGGGCACTACTACCGTCGATGGACCCGACCCGGGTGGATTTTTTACGCAACCGGCCCAGCGCATCGCTCCCCAAAGCGCCAAGCCAGACACCGTGCTCAATGGCAAAGTTGAGAAGTTGCAAGCAACAATGGCGCAGCAACAGAAAGAAATAGAGATTCTCACGGCCCAGCTTAAGGAGCAGGCTACGCAAATCCAGAAAGTGAATGCGCGGCTTGAAATGAGCACAATGCAAGTTGCTGAGAACAATGAAAACGCCCAGCGTGAAGCGGCAGTGGGAAATAATCGCTGACAATCTCAGCAAAGCTGCTTGGAGCTCGGGCTGTGTTGCAAGCGTAGATTCAGAAGGGCGGACGATCTATGTTGTGGATGCTCATCGCGATAATGGGAAGCGTTTCGTTGTGCGGGCGGATGTTTCTGAAAGCCTCGGTGTGCGAAAAACAAGCCCTATCCCACAGCGCGCTGTTCGCGCGATTGCTGCTGTCAGATTTTGTTGTGCTGATCCCCGCACCCGCCCAGCGTGAAGGACTTGGAGAGAATTGTCTTGACGGCACCTCAGGGTAAACGAAAAATCGCGATGGCGTTAAGTTCGTCAGGCGCCTTCATCAAGCATCTTGCGTTCTTCCCGCCGGGCAACCGCGAACTTAAGGCTCTGTTCGCATAACAACGAAAGGATTCCAAATGATTGATTGGCTCGTTCCTGCAATTATTGGGTGGTGCGGTACAGGTTGGCCGTTCCCTTTTCCGCGTGGCGGTGGTACTGGTGGCGGTGGTGGCGGATTCGATCCCGACAATCCCTGGCCTCCGAACTGCCCAATGTGCGGCGGAGTGATCGGGGCAATTTCGGCCATCGTGATCAATTCACTGGTTGGTGAGCATTTTGCCAGCGCCGGTTTTCTTGGCATGGTACTCATCTCCTTTGCCGCGGGCAGCGTCGGCAACAGCTTGGTCGGGGGAATCGTCGGGCTGTTCCGTAGGGGATAATCGCCGTATTGGAAACATGCTTGCGCCGCGACCGTCGCATTCCCAAGTGTGACGGCCCGCGGCCGCCCGATATCAAATCCACGCGCGGAGCACGCTGCGCCTCGGCTAGCTCTAGCAACTCTCGAACCGTGTCGAGGTTTGGCTTCACAGCTCCTTAAAATCGCCCGCGTGCTCGTGCGTGTCGATCACATTGCCCGTTTCGTCGTGAACGCGGATCACGGCGTGATGTGAACGGCTGTAAAACTTTGCGTAGCCGATTGCGTTACTGATTGCGTTCGGCTCGGGCAGGCGCAAGTGGCAGCAGGTTGAATCACTCTGACCGAGATCGATGTCCTAAACGTAACGCAATGGAGCCGTTGGCTGCAA
>JBKPDP010000111.1:0-16896 GCA_046727935.1 Verrucomicrobiota bacterium
TCTGGATAAACCGCGGCAGCCGCTCCAACTCCGCGATGTGGAGAAGCCGAGGCCCGCAAGGGGACAACTGTTGGTGCGAGTTGTGACATGCGCGGTATGCAGGACCGATCTTCACGTCGTCGATGGCGAACTGCCGGACCCAAAACTGCCGCTCATACCAGGTCACCAAATTGTTGGCCGTGTCGAAGAGATCGGAGAAGAAGTAAGTTCGGAATTTAAAAAAGGCGACCGCGTCGGCATTCCGTGGCTTGCCTGGACGGATGGCGAATGTGTTTATTGCCGATCCCACCGGGAGAATCTTTGCGATCGCGCGCGCTTTACCGGCTATACCATTGACGGCGGTTACGCCGAATTCACCGTCGCCGATGCTCGCTTCTGTTTTCATCTGCCTGATCGCTACAATGATGTCGAAGTTGCGCCGCTGCTTTGCGCCGGGCTGATCGGTTATCGCTCCTATCGCAAGACCGGAGATGGGCGCCGCCTTGGCATTTATGGTTTTGGCAACGCCGCGCACCTGATCGCGCAGGTTGCCCTTCATGAAGGACGCGACCTTTTCGTGTTTACGCGACCGGGCGATCACGCAACGCAGCAAGCCGCGAGGAAATCGGGCGCGGTTTGGGCCGGCGGTTCCGACGAGATGCCGCCGGATAAACTTGATGCTGCCATTATTTTCGCCTCGGTCGGCCCGCTCGTACCTGCAGCGCTACGCGCGCTTGCCAAAGGCGGCATTGTAGTCTGTGGCGGGATTCACATGAGCGATATCCCTTCCTTTCCCTATGCTGATCTTTGGGAAGAACGAGCCATCACCTCGGTAGCGAACCTGACCCGCCGCGATGGCGAAGAATTTTTCGATCTCGCGCCGCGCGTTCCAGTCAAAACAAAGACGGAAACATTCCCGTTAGAACAAGCGAACACCGCACTGGACCGATTTCGCGCGGGCGAACTACGTGGGACTGCCGTTCTCCTAATCTCCACTGCGCCTCAGCAAGAGAACCACGGATGACGCGGATGACACGGATATCTAGGACACAGACTTGTCTGCCAGCTAAACGCACGAAAAGACGCGAAAATCTGAGAGCAGATATTTGTTTTTCGTATAGTTAGTGTGTTTCGTCGGCCACCTCTTATTCGCGCTATCCGTGTTATCCGCGGTTAGTGTGCGGATCTTTACGGATTGTTCACGGCCACCTTTGGGTCAGGCTTAGTCGCCTCAATTTGCGCATTGACCTTTTGAAGGCCCGATGCGAAAGCCTCGATTTGTTTTTCTTGTTCAGCGAACGTCGCCTGAAAATCCATCTGTTGTTGTGCCACGGTCGATTTCAATTCAGCAATGGTGCCTGCCTGCTCCTGTACCTTCCGATGCTCTTTGAGAAACTCATTGAGCAACATCGCGTTTACGGCGTCATAACGTACAGTATAGATGTCGCCGTTGTCATCGCGCACCACGAGATCGGGATTTACTTCAGCCACTTCCTCGGCGATCAAGCCAAATTGCGACGTGTTTGTGCTATCGCTCTTATAGTGAAACGTCACTGGTTTAAGCGCAAAGAGCGCTTCGCTGGCCCGCTCCATTGGCTTGATTTCCTCTTTAAACCGCCGTGACGAGCTCATCGTGCCGAGCTGGCCCAAGGAGTCGATCAGCACTGGTATGGCGTTGGCGTTTCCTGTTGTAACTCCACGAATGCCCGCGATAAACGTTCTTGTCTGCTGGTTGCTGCCGATGCGGATGGTACTCGATTCGCCAGCAAGACCTGGGTTGCCGATATCAATATTGAAATTGCCCGTGGTGAGAAGTGAGCCGGCGTTGTTGCCCAAGGCGATATTGCTGTCGCCACTTGTGTTGTTTAAAAGAGCGAACGCTCCATTGGCCGTGTTGTCGTGACCGGTGACGTTGCTTAAAAGCGCTCCCCGTATTCTGATGTGCATTGTTGACTAAAAGCGTCCCAGCGCGGACACCTGTATTGAACTCACCGAAGGTTAGGGCTTTGAGCGAAAAGACACCAACTGCCGTATTGTATGTGCCGACGGTAAGGCTAAAAAGAGCCTGTTGTCCTTCCGCCGTATTGCCGCCGGAATAGCCTCCATCCGGGGCCGGAATAACTGCGTGTAGTTTTGGCAAAAGCCCAAAGCAGGCTAGCGCAATGAGCAATGACGGAATTATCGATCTAACATGCATGAAGTCTTTCATGAGGTCTCCTTTTCTTAGCGGCGCCCAAGGCTATAAAAATTTCAGCAGTTTGACGAGGCAATAATTGCTGTCGCGGCACTTGCGGGGAACAGCGTGCGCCCCCAGAATTCACCGCGCGGCGAGGGCGGGAGGTCGCTTCTTGTGGCAGGTAGGCTGCAGCTTTAGGGCCTCCTGGCGACGACTTCCCGTGTTGGTTTGCTCAATTCAATCTGATCACTCACTCTCTGGATTTTTGAGTCCTGTTTCCTTATGCGCGCGACGAGAGTCTCCATCTCCTTCTTCAGCTCAGTGGTCGCCGCCTCGAAATCTTTCCGCTGTTGCGCGATGGTAGCTTCCTGCTCCTCCACTTTGCGGTGCTCTTTCAGGAACTCATTGAGCAACATGGCGTTCACTTGATCGTAGCGTACGCAGTAGGGCTTTCCTTCCTTGTCGCGCACGACCAAGTCAGGATTTACTTTTTCCACATCCTCGGCCACCAGTCCGAACTGCGATGTGCCTACCGGGTCAATCTCCTTCTTGTAATGGAAAGCGACGGGTTTGAGTGAAAAGACCACTTCACTTTCTGTGTCCATTGGCTTAATGCTTTCCTTAAAGCGCTTGGAAGAAGTAGTCGTACCGAGCTTATGGTTTGCGTTAATCAGAACCGGGATTCCGCCGGAGGACGTTTGACCAAAAATAGTCGCGATGTAGCAGGTGTCGCTCCCGCCAGCAGTGCCCTGCGGGTTGAAGCCGATATAAACGTTGTTGCTGCCGGTCGTTTGCTGGCCTCCGGCACTACGTCCCAGGGCGACGTTGTTGCTGCCACTGGTGTTGTTCACGAGCGCATTAAGACTAACCGCCGTGTTCTCGTTGCCATCTACGTTGCTACTGAGCGCCTGGGCACCATTGGCTGTGTTGTCGCTGCCGATGGTGTTGCTCCCGAGCGCACTGAGACCGTTGGCTGTGTTAAAGCTGCCGGTGGTGTTGCTAAAGAGCGCACTAGCGGCGGTTGCCGTATTGACCTGGCCGCTGGTGTCGCTAAAGAGCGCGAACGTGCCAACGGCCGTGTTGGCGTTGCCGGTGCTATGGCTAAAAAGCGCCCCGGCGCCAGTGGCCGTATTTGCGTCGGCGGTGTTGACAAGGAGCGCGCCGGCGCCGACACCCGTGTTGAATTTACCGTTAGTGAAGCTCAGGAGCGAAAACACGCCAACTGCTGTATTGTAGGTGCCGGTGGTAAGACCAAGAAGAGCATTCTGGCCCTCTGCCGTGTTGCCTCCGGGATATCCTCCGTCCGGGGGCGGATTGACCGCTTGCATTTTCGGTCCGCCAGCCGCCAAGCAGAGGAAGGTTAGTGCGATAAGAATTGATCTTGGTTGTATGTTCATAGGGTGAAGTGTCGGAAAATTCCGCCCTACTTGTCGAGATCAAAAATCTCGGCGCTCGCTCAAGCCGGTCGGCTTGTCACGTCAAAGGTGTCAGGAAATGCGGATGCCTTCGGCGAGCAACTGCGCGCTTTGTAGAGGTGTTTGTGTCAAGCGCCTGTTCAATAACGCCTCGGTGCTTGCCACAAGCACCGATACAAGTATCAACAGCTTATGGATCGTCCGCGGCTAGTTGGCGCTCGCCTTTGGTCACCGCTGCCTGAGCGCTCACGTTTTGGATTTGCGCGGCCTGTTCGTTTAGGCGCGCTGTGAGAGCTTCCATTCCTTTCTGCTGCTGCTGCGCGATCGTCGCTTCAAGCTCGCCAATTTTTGCTTGGAATTCCCTTTTCTGCGCTGCGATCGTGGCTTCCTGTCCCGCAACCTTCTTGTGCTCTTTGAGAAACTCGTTAAGTAACATCGCGTTCACGGTTTCATAGCGCACCGTATAAACCTCGCCTCTGGCGTCACGGACCACGAGATCGGGATGCACCTTTTCCACGTCCTCAGCCACAAGGCCAAACTGCGGGATCCTGTCGGGATCAAGCTCCTGTTTATAGCGGAAGGTGACTGGTTTGAGCGCGTGAATAGCTTCGCTCGCCTTGTCCATGGGTTTAATCTCGTCCTTGAAACGCCGCGAGGAAGTTGATGTGCCTAGCTTACCGTCTGCATTCACGAAGACGCCAACGCCGCCAGAGGCGGTCTGACCGCTAATGCCGGCGATAAAGGTGGCAGTCTGGACTGACCCGATGCGGATAGTATCGGACTCGCCCTCAACACCAGCGTTGCCGATATCGATATTTCTATCGCCCGTGGTGAGATTGGAGCCGGCGCCAGATCCCAATGCAACGTTGAAGCTGCCCGTGGTGTTGCTCAAGAGCGCCGCAAAACCGTTGGCCGTGTTATTGTTGCCGGTGGCGTTAACCAAGAGCGCGTCATCACCGTTGGCCGTGTTGAAGTTGCCGGCGGTGTTGCTCTGGAGCGCACCATTACCGCTGGCCGTGTTGCCGGTCCCGGTACCGTTGTTGAAAAGCGCCCCAGTACCGTTGGCCGTGTTGTTGCTGCCGGTGGTGTTGACGAAGAGCGCGCTGCCACCGGTGGCCGTGTTGCCGTCGCCGGTGATGTTGTGCAAGAGCGCGCCATCACCCATAGCCGTGTTGCCAGTGCCAGTGGTGTTCGAAAAAAGGGCGAAGGTTCCAGTCGCCGTGTTGAAGCCGCCAGTGGTGTTGCTAAAAAGCGCTCCGGCGCCAGTGGCCGTATTTTCGTCTGCGGTGTTCAGAAGAAGCGTCCCAGCGCCGACGCCCGTATTAAACTTAGCGGTGGTATTGCTCAGGAGCGAATACACGCCAATTGCGGTATTGTATGTCCCGGTGGTGAGGCTCAGCAGTGCACTTTGTCCCTCAGCCGTGTTGCCACCTGGATAGCCCCCGTCAGGTGGAGGACTGACTGCCTGCGTCTTTGGGCCGGCAGCCGCCAGACAGAGGAACGTTACTGTGATGAGAATTGGTCGTGTTTTTGTTTTCATGACGTGAAGCTTCGCAAAAGTCGCGCCGGTTTGTCGAGACTAAAGTGCCTTTCGGCGACCAGCATCAACGATGCCGGCTACAGAATCAGCGCGACATCCGCTTTTAATGATTACTTACAACCACTTGTGCGGAAACGTTGTTCATCTGCACCTGCGCGCTTACTTTCCGAAGTTGTGCAGCCTGCTCGTTCACCGTTGTAGCCAGAGCCTTCATTCCAGATCTTAGTTCTGCAATCGTCGCTTCCTGTTCCTGAATCCTCCGATCTTGTTGCTCCACTTTTCGATGCTCTTTGAGGAATTCATTGAGCAACATGGCGCTCACCGCCTCGTAGCGGACAGTGGAGAGTGCGCCGTTGGCATCGTGGGTCACGAGGTCGGGACAGACTTCGGCCACTTCTTCGGCGATGAGGCCAAAGTGCGGCGTGCCTGACTTATCGAACTCCGGCTTGTAACGAAAAGTGACTGGCTTCAGCGAGAAAAGCGCCGCGCTCGCGTCATCCATGCGCTGGATGTTCTCCTTGTAGCGCCGGGCAGAGAGAAAGACGCCGAGCTTGCCAGCGTTGTCCACGTAACAGGTGGTTCCACCTGCGCCGACAGTGTGGCCGGCGATACCGGCAAGATAGGTAGCGGTATTGTTGTTGTTCCCGATGCGGATGGTGCCATCGTCTCCCGCAACACCAAGGTTGCCGATGTCGATGTTGTCGGAGAAGACGGTAAGATTTGAGCCCGCGAAAGCACCAATCGCGATGTTCTCGGATCCTTGGTTGTTAAGGAGTGCCCCGGCCCCCACAGGCGGTGTTGCCGCCGCCGCCCACATTGAAAACCAAAGCCTGGTAACCAATCGCGGTATTGTCATTGCCGTTGATGTTGTGAACGAGCGTCTGAGACCCAACGCGGTATTGAAGCTGTCGGTGTTGTTAGAGAGTGCCACATAGCCGAAGGCGGCGTTGTTGGAACCGGTGGTGTTGGCTGAGAGCGCTTGGTAGCCGCTGGCCGTGTTGCCATTGCCTTCCGTGTTGCTAAAAAGGGCGAACGCTCCATCGGCAGTGTTGTAGAAGCCGATGGTGTTGCTCAAGAGCGCCGCCGCGCCGGTGGCCGTGTTGTTATCTCCGGCGTTGGCAAGGAGCGTTCCAGCGCCAATGGCAGTGCTGAACTTACCGGACGTGGTGCTCTCAAGTGAGAGAAAACGAACTGCTGTATTGTAACTGCCCGTGCTAAGGCTTAAAAGGGCGCTTTGCCCTTCCGCCGTATTGCCGCCCGAATAGCCGCCATCCGGCGGTGGATTGACGGCTAGCGCTACTGGTAAAAGTGCAAAACAAAGAAGAACGAGGGCGATGACAAGAAACCGAGGTCGCAAAGCCTGGAAGTTAGTGAAATTTCGTACCGATGCAATCGTAGTAGTTAACTGAATTATATCGTTCATAGGACTCTCTTTTCTCTGGTGGTTTAAACTGCCTATTCAGGTCTGAAAGAGAGGAAGAAGCTCCCATGAAAAGCGTCTGCGCCTGGTCCAGATCTATGCGATCAGGCAGATTGACCGCGCACGCAATTCTCGTCAATACTGTTTTTCCGTAGCGAACGGCCCGCCGCCTTCTTTGACCACTGACTTCTGACTATTGACGTCTGGTGTAACGGTGGTGCCGTTACCGCGTTTCTCTTAACGCCCCCGCGCCTGCATGCCAGCACCGATCGGTTTCAGGAAATTTCCGGGAAGCCGTTTTTCATCGTTCCGGACTCCGCCAGCCGCGTTGCCAAGTGCTTCTTCCTCCGGCGCCAAAAATGGTCTGAAGCGACTTTTGTCGATTGCTTTCATGAAGGCTTCGTGCGGGGAGACGATGCCTTTTTCAAGCAGCGCCCAGATGGCATCATCCATGAATTGCATCCCCTGCGCTCTGCCGGAAACAATGACGTCCTGGAGTTTTTGCGTTGCGCCTTCGCGAATGATCGCCGCAACCGCGGGATTTGCGATTAGAATTTCGTTTACTGCAATTCGTCCGGGTCGATCTGCTCTTTTTAAAAGCAATTGGGCCACTACACCGCGCAGTGAGTTCGCAAGCATTGCGCGCGCTTGCGGTTGACGGTCGGCCGGAAAAACGTCCACCATTCGGTCGACCGTTTTGCGCGCATTGTTCGTGTGCAGCGTGCCGAACACGAGAAGACCCGTTTCTGCTGCCGTAAGCGCGAGCGAGACCGTCTCGAGGTCGCGCATTTCTCCCACCAACACAATGTCGGTATCCTCGCGTAACGCTGCCTTGAGGCCAGCAGCAAACGAGCTCGAATTGGTCGGCACTTCCCGCTGAGTAATGGTGCTTCTCTTGTTCTCATGCACGAATTCGATCGGTTCCTCGATCGTCACGACATGTTTCGCAAAGTTTTGATTGATGTAATCGATTAACGCAGCTTGCGTGGTAGTTTTGCCGGAGCCGGTAGGACCAGTGACAAGGACGAGGCCGCCGCGTAGATTCGCAAACTCTCTTACAACCAGTGGAATCCCCAATGCTTCGAGCGTAGCAATCTTGGTAGGAATGAGTCGAAAAGTTGCGCCGTAACCGTTTGACTGCTTGAAGTAGTTACTGCGGAAACGAGAGGCTTCATCCATTTCATAGGCAAAATCCAGGTCTCCGCGTTGTTCAAAGGTTTCCCAGTTATGCGCTCCGCAAATTTCGCTCATCATCTGCACGGCTTCCTCACGTGAAATCGGCTCGGCCCGAACGGGCATGATGTCCCCATGCACACGCATTTTCGGCGGCTGTCCCTCGGCGAAATGCAGATCGGACCCACCGTGCTTGACGATTACATTAAGAAATTGATCCAGGTAAGCCATTTTCAGAACCGCTGATTACGCGGATAACACAGACTGAAGGACAATAAGACCACGAGACAACAGGACGACGAAACCATTGGGCTATTCGCTTGAAGTCTGATGGTCATGTAGTCTTAAATTTTAACGTGTTCGCGCACCATTTGTTTCTGTTCGGCGCGCGCGTAAGCCTCCTGAGCGCTAACCAAGCCGCGCTGATACAGTTCGATTAGAGTATCATCCATTAAGCGCATGCCCTGCTTTTTGCCCGTCTGAATAATGCCCGGTAACATGTATGTCTTGGCTTCCCGAATAACATTCGCCACAGCGGGCGTGTTCGTAAGAATCTCCAAAGCCAGCACGCGTCCAGTGCCATCTGCCCGGGGTATCAGCTGGTGACTGATGACTCCCCGCAGGGATTCGCTTACCATCACCCGGATTTGTTCCTGTTGATGGGGCGGAAACACGTCGAGTAATCGATCAAGTGTGCGGGAGGCGCTGCTGGTATGCAACGTTGCCAAAACAAGGTGCCCGGTCTCAGCGGCAGTGATGGCGAGTGAAATGGTTTCCAAATCACGCATTTCTCCAACCATGATCACGTCGGGATCCTCGCGGAGTGAAGCGCGCAGTGCTGTGGCGAAAGACTCGCTATGTGTGAACACTTCTCGTTGGGTAACGTGACAGTTTTTCGATTTCAAAATGTACTCGATCGGGTCTTCCAGCGTGATGATGTGATCGCGGCGTTCCATGTTGATCTGCTCGACCATTGCCGCCAGCGTCGTTGATTTGCCTGTTCCTACTGAACCGGTCGCCAGGATCAGCCCGTTCTGGTAACGCGTGAGAAGCTTGAGGCGCTCGGGCAACCCCAGTTCATCCATGGTTCGGACGTGAGAGTTGATCACCCGGAAGACGATTTCTATCCCAAGCCGCTGACGAACCACACTGGTGCGATAGCGGGCGAACTCGTTTTCATACGCAAAATCCGAATCGCCACGCGTATGGAGTTCATCTTTGTAGACATTGGGCATGAAAGCTTCAGCCAGCGCAGCGGTTTGCTCGGCAGTCAGCAGCGGTGCATCGGGCCAGATAGGCTCCAAGCGTCCATGCAACCGCCACGTCGGCTGCGCGTTCACGGCCAAATGGACGTCAGATGCGCCGGCTTTTTGGCCGACCTCGAGAAAATCATCCACATGCCGCATCGGCTGCGATTGCACGGGAATGTCCGGAGACTTAGCGATCATGGATGCCTGCGGAAATAATTACGCAGCCTAGGCCAGCGCGTAAATCCTAAAACGAGCACGTCCCGTACGACGCATTAGACACATGGGCTTATGTTCTGCGGTGTGATTTCCCCGAAAAATCGGTCATTCGATTTTTGACAAGCTCGACAATCACGGGCCGGGCCAGGCTCGCTACGACTTTCAGCGCAGCCAGGGCAAAGCCGGTTTCGACCAGCTTCTTCTTTGTTTTGCGGCTACTGTTTGCATCCACATAAATTTTTTTCCTCCGCAGCGGTGCCAAACCGATCAGCGTGCCGACAGCAGCTGCGGCTGTGATCCAAGCAACGGTTTGTTCTCGAAATGATCTTCGGAATTTCGCTGGGAAATCCAATTCATGACGCAGGCCGCACAAATCGCGCCCAACGCGTTCGCGAGAACGCTCGATCTCCGCTCTCAGTTCGTCGATTGATTTGTTGCGTCCAGAGTTCTCAGCCATTCACGATCTTTCCTTAATTCAGCCAAAGTCGCGCGAAAAAGCGGCTTGGTAATTCGGCTCCGCGCGATCAGGAGCAGCATTAGCGCAATTATGAAATGCAACGCAGCGGCAGCCAGCGCTATCCATGGCCATGAGATCCCAATCAAGTGGGCCAGCCCTACGACAGCGCCCGTGATGAGGAAAACATAGCCCAGCGCCGAGAGAAGCACCGCCAGAACCAAGCAACCGACCAGTATCAGTAACTGCACTGCAGCCGCTTTTGACTCCTCGGCGAGAAGGACAAAGCGGCTTTCGAAAAACTCTCCAAGCGCGCTTGCGAGCGCCAACAGGTTTTGCAGCAAGCCGGCATGCCCCGCAGGGTTGCGGGACGGAGAGCTCTCGCTGATCATCTCCGAACGCTTTCGGAGTTAACGCCGGAAGATCAGACCCAGCACAAACCCGATTCCGAGCGCGGTAAATATCGCCTTCGTCGGATTTTCGCGCACATATTGCTCCGCGTCGTCTTGGAATGTGCGGGCGCGCTCCCTCGCATCCCCCCACGCTTGTTCTGCTTTGCCGCGTGCTTCGCCCCATGCCTGCTCTGCCTTGCCGCGGTACTCGCCCGCGATAGCGCCGGCTGCCGATTTCAAGTCTTCAGCCGCTCTGCGTGCATGTTGCTTACTACTCTCCAGCTTGTCGCGAGCGTCCCCCGTCGCGGGCGTCTTTTGTTCTGCCTTATTTTCATCTGCCATTGGTAATCTCCGGTTGAATTTCGCTGCAACTATCCGCGCTCTTTCCTAAATCAGCAAACGCCGAGTTATCGTTAAAGCGTTAAACGCGCTGAAGCGTTGAAGCCGCCTTCTTTGTTACCTTTTTGAGCGCTTCAACGATTTAATGCCTTACCGAGGGAAAAACGAAATCACTGTTCGCGAAAAATGATGCGTGCTTTTGTCAGATCGTAGGGTGAGAGCTCGACAGAAACTTTATCTCCAGGCACGATCCGGATGAAATGCTTGCGCATCTTACCTGAGATATGTGCAAGCACGTTGCGTTGTCCCGGAAGATCTACCCGAAACATGGTGCCCGGCAATACCTAAGTTACGGTGCCTTCCGTTACGATCTGTCCTTCCTTCGACACGCGCCGAATATATTCATGTGGGCGTATGGCTCAAGGCGGATCCGCCCGCCGCGGCGGGCCGATGTTAAGTAAATGCAGCTTGGCCGCCTAATCTAATTACGCTTCGCAGAGAACGCGTTCCAGCCTTTCGCTACTGACGCAGCTGATCCAGCGAGATCGACGGCAAATATTCCCGAAGTTCCTGGCGTTTCCACCACGCGCCGGTTTGCCGACGTTCCTCGCTGGTTGTAAAACGATAGCGATAAAACATCGCGCGAATGTAGCGGGGCGGTTTATCTGGGAATGGGCTGCGTGCAAGCAATCCGTTCACATCTCGCGATCCCTCCAGCAACCTGACGATTAACCCGGCCAACCACGGATTTTGCTCCGGCGTTTCCAAAGCGGCGAACCACATCTGCCAATCGAGTCTTGGTTGGTGCGGTGCGCACCAGCCGGGTGCGCGTTTCACATCGCCTGGTTTCCATTTGAATTCATAGGGCGCCCAATCAATTCCATCGATACTGCCTTCGATCACTATCTCGCAACGGTCCTTCGTCATCACTCGAAAGAGTCCGTAGCCGTTGACGATCCGAAATAGTTCCAGTTGCTCGTAGAAATTCGCCAGCCAGCCTGGCAGTCGGCTCTGCGGTTTGAACGCGCTGAAAATGAGCCACGCGTTAATCGGCAACGTGACGATTATCACTGCGATCGCCGCGTAGCTGCACAATTGATTTGGTAGAGCGCGACCGGTCCGAGCCGGACTGGCATTTGGCGCGCCGGTGATCTGCGCACGGACGGCCCGGCGTTCCGTCCCTACCAAAGAATCATCGATTAGCAGTAAACATAATGCGATTGTCAGCAGATTGAAGAAGCAATAGTTGCCGGTGAGCGCGATTACGATTTGAAGGAAGATCATCAATCCCGCGGCAATCAGCCGCGGGCGTCGTGGGGCCCAGATGAAAAATGGCGCGATGATCTCCACTGCGAGACAAAATGCGACTGAAAAATGTTTGAACCATTCCGGGCTTTTGTCTGCCCACCAACCGAAGACTGTTGGCAACGGTTGCGACCAGTAATGGTAATCGAGCGCTGTGAGCGCGCTCCAATGAAACGAATGATTCAGCCAACCCCATGAAGCGTCGCCGCTGGTCAGCTTCACGATGCCGGACATCAGCATTAGTTTGAAGAGAAGGAACTTCAGCAAAAACAAACCCGCCCTTGAAACTGGAGGAGCTGTAGCCGGGGTCGTCGATCGCGGCCACAAGACAAGTTCCCGCGGCCACAGTCGCCATGGCGCAAGAAAGATCGACAAGAAGCCGGTCTCCAGCAGCAGAACGTCCCATTGAAAGCTAAGAAACACTTGTCCAGCAATGGTGAGTGACAAGTAAAAGACAAAAAGGACCACGAGGGAAAGCGCGGGAGCGATTCCGAAAATCAGAAGCAACGAAAGAACAACGCCGCCACCGCAAAGAAAATGTAGAAAGGCGTTGCTCGAGTCGAACCAGCAAATTGTTGGCAAAAGAAAGTAAGCGTCTGGCCCGAGTTGCTGTCGAACTGCTGGCAGAAACTGATTCAGCGGCGACATCCCATTGCTGCCAACAAGCCCATCCACCTGCACCCAAAGTGACACGAATGCGATCAGATAGATGAGGCCAAGTGCGCGGAGAAACCAGCGCCGCGCCCAAAAATAAGCCGTCGGCCGCACATCTTTTCCCCAGAGCAATCGAGTAAAAGTTGATCCGAGACTCCGATGGCGAGCGATGAATGTGTAAGCGGTCTGGGAAATCGCTGCAAATCCAGGCACGTGATCGTAGCTCCACGCCAGCCATTTCCTCGAAGATCGATATCGCAGCGAGCGATACACGGCTTCGGCTGCAAAGAAGGTTTCGCCATCCGGCTCGATGAACGCAACCGCGCGCTGGAATTGTTCGACTGGAATTTCGGGAAACCGCGCCGCTGCCTCCTGATAGGTGGCATAGTCCACTTTGCCAGCGGTGATTTCGCGCCAGCGTTCGATCCATCGCTTGCAAAAATGGCACTCACCATCCCAAATCATGAGAGGTTTTGGCGGCGGGTTCGAAACGCGAAGGTGCGATTCGTTAGTCATTAACGCCCAACGTCCAACGCTCAGCGCTCAGCGTCCAATTCAGAAAATGTAGAGAAAGCGGTTGGCTTCCCACGGGACTACAACTCAAACTCCGCCCACACTGGCGCATGATCCGAAGGTTCCTTGCCTTTGCGCATTTCGAGGTCGATTCCTGATGCACGGCACCTTTTCGCCAATGTTCCGCTAGACAGGACCGCGTCGATTCGCAGGCCGCGATTTTTTTCAAACGCGCGCATCTGATAATCCCACCAGCTAAAAAGTTCGCCTTCCTTGTGATGAATTCGCAGCGTGTCGTGCAAGCCGATTTCATACAATTCCTGAAACGCAGCGCGCTCGCGTTCCGAACACATGATGGCCCCACGCCAGAGGTCCGGATCGTAAACGTCAATATCTTTCGGCGCGACGTTGAAATCACCGCATACCACAACATCGTGAGATTTTTCTTTTGCGATGCAATCCCGCAGGCGGTGATACCAATGCAATTTGTACTGGTAGGCGGGCGAACCCAGCGCCTGGCCGTTCGGCGCATAAATCGAAAAAACACGCAGGCGGCCGACGGTTGCTGCGATCACACGCGCCTGAGGATCGACCACCTCATCGCAGAGTGACGGACGCACATCGCCCAGCTCGCTCTTCGCCAGAATCGCCACCCCGTTGTACGATTTTTCTCCGTGATAGGCCGAGTGATAACCGACCGCTTGCAAAGCGAGTGCCGGGAATTGGTCATCGGTGCATTTCGTCTCCTGCAGGCAAACGATGTCCGGCCTAGTCGTCTCCAGCCAGGCAAACAGGCGATCCTGGCGCTTGCGCAATGAATTAATGTTCCAGGAGACAATGCGCATGGTAGAAGGGTGATCAGTGAACTGTAATCAGTGAACAGTGTGAGTTACTGCAGCGCGTCCGGCTTAGATCACGGATCACCAATCACAACTCTAACTCTACTCTCGGCGCTGGCACAATCACCTCCGAGCGGGGAAGCTCGGCCGAGAGCGTTGCCCGCATCCACTCCACCGCCGGTGGATCGCCGTGCACAAGAACAATTTTGCGTGGCGAAAGTCTTTTAGCGTAATCGATGAGCCCCTCTCGCGTTGCGTGGGCGCTGAATTGGAACTGTTGGACGTGACAGCGTACGCGCTGGGCCGGTTTGTCGGGATCAAGAGCAACCTCGCCATTCGTTCGCGCCTCCCGCAGAAGGCCGGCAGGCGATTCCGGGTTGGCGTAGCCGACAAAAAAGATCGAATGCTGAGGATTCTCGATTAACCGACGTGCAAGAACATTGGAGAGTGTTTTTGGTATCATCATCCCACTGGAGAGGACGTAAACTCGTCCCGCCCGCAGCGGTGCGTCACGCACGGTTTCGTCATTTAGAATGAACGGTGCCGCTTCTCTCATTAATTGCAGACGCGGCAATTGCCGGCGAGTCATATGCGCGCGCCGATCGTAGATATCGGTCATCTTTGAACTGAGACCACCAATATAGATTGGAAACTCGGGCAGAAGTCTCTCGCGACGGAATTTGTAAAGCATTGCCAGGATCTCCTGCGTTTTTCCTAGGGCGAAAACCGGTATGAGCACGCACGAGCGGCGCTCAAACGCAGCGCCGATCGCTTCTGCCAGACGTCGCTCTTCTCTGGCGCGTGTCCAGCCAGCGGGTTTCGCGTGGTCGCCTCGCGTGCATTCCATGATCAGGACGTCGATCTTCTCTTCCGGAAAAATCGCCGCTTCCATGATTGTTTGATCATCAAAATTGACGTCCCCGGTATAAAAAACTGCTTTACCTTCTGCCCGCAGCAGAATTCCGCTGGAGCCCAGCACGTGTCCTGCGTCGAAAAACTCGAATGTCAGCGTATCCTTTTCGCGCTGAGGCGCGCGCTCGTCTGCAATGGAAATACGCTGGCGCAATGGACACCAACGCCAACGTTCCGACGCGCGATCGGTTTCCCGGTGCGTAAAAAGCGGATACAGCCCCGCGACTGCGGGGCCGATCTCCTCGCGTTGTCGAGTCATTACATTAACGGAGTTGTGCAAAAGCACGCTGCCGATCTCAGCGGTGGCTTCCGTCATGAAAATGCGCGCGGTTGGAAAGCGTCGCATTAGTACCGGCAATGTGCCGATGTGATCTTGATGGGCGTGCGAGATCAGGATCGCCTCGATCTGCTGACCTCCGATCACTTTGAAATTCGGCAGCGCATCTTCACCGGTGTCCTTGGGATGCATTCCGCAGTCGAGCACCAGTCGATGGCGGCCAATCTCGAGATAATATGAATTCGCACCAATTTCGGTGCGGCGCGTCAAGTTAATAAATTTCAAATCTAGCCTCTTACTCTTACTCTCGCTATTGCTCCTGCTCTTCTGAAAACAAGTACAATCCGGGTTCTTCGCCAACGCGGGAACTGACGCTGCTGATCAGTCCCATCAACATGGAGACGATTTCAAACAGCTTTTCCTTTCCAGAAACGACCGCGACAGGACTGGTAAGGCGCTTCGCGACCAACGCATCCAGGCACCCTGCGCATTCCAGCGCTGAACCACGAGCAAAGTCAAGAAACCGGCAGCGGTCTCTGATCGCAAACTTGCCGTTTCCCTCGGCGATATTCAGCGGAATACTGGTGGACGCGCGATCGAGTTGATCTTTAACCGCCGGTTTAGACTCGAGTTTCGAAAGCAGCTCCGTGGCCCAGGTTATGAACTCAAGTGAAGCTTGGTACACGTTCAGTTTTTCATGATCGAATTGCGGTTTCATCTTGCCAGATTGAGCAAGAGCAGGAGTAAGAGCAAGAGTAAGAGCGTCGCTAGAACAGCGCTGCTACAGCCACTCTTCAAAAAATCCGTAGCCAGTTGGCGCGGAAGTCAGCCGCGCAATTCTCTGAACACTCCCTTTCGCGATCAGTCTAAGTACTGGTCGCATGAAAGGAGAAACGCAGCCGCAACGCGATGTAAACAGCCACCTCGAGCAGGATATTTGCATCCACATCTTCACCGTCTCTTCCGCGATGGTTGGCGTTTGCCTGACCGTTATTGGATTGATTCGCGTTGTTATTACGCTTGGAACCGCGGACACGCTTGCTGATGATTTCCTGGCGGCCGATGCCCTGCTATTTCTGGTCTCTTGTCTGCTTTCTTATTGGGCGCTTCGCTCCGCGGGGTCTGCGCAGAATGCATCGTGTTGAAAGAATCGCCGATGGGATATTTATCATGGCAATGATCGGAATGGTGGCGATTTGTGCGTTGATCACTTATTCGATTTCTATTCCCGCCCGGTAGATCGCTGGCTGGATTACGTCCTTAAAAATCCGAGCGAGATTAATGAATTTCAAGACCGTTAAAAAACGTTGAAGCGTTAAAGCGCGGCGCATGCAAGAACAAAGCTGCGTACGACGCGTATGTTTCTGGCAGATCGCCGCGTTCAAGCAGCAGCGGCGTTTCCCCGCTTTACCCCTTCAACCGGTCTGACGCTTCTTAGTCCTCCCGACTAGGAGAGGCGCTTTGCCTTTCTCAGGGTTAACCTAGTGCCTGCCTCGGTCGTGGGGCACCGTTACCTCCACCTCCTCGCTCGAGGAGTTACCGCCGCTGTCAATGCAGGTGATGGTAATCGTATAGATGCGTCCATTGCCGTTGCCTGCCCGCTCGGCTCGGAGTTGCACGTGATGTGCGGCCACGATGGTCCAGTCTGGAGATGTATCACCAGCTCCAGTGGGTCGCTAACGCCTCTGCATCAATCTTTCGGCGCGCGAGTCGCCGCTTCGAATTCAAGAAACGCAGTCAGCTTTTCATCAGTGCGCACGACGAAACGCTTTCCGTCACCGCGATGCGCGTCAACAATCCAGACCGTTTGCCCGTTGCAATCCACGGCTGACACGCAGCCCCAACTCCCAACCGGGTTTAGGGATTGTTGACCACTTGCGGCGCGGTTTGGTTAATCCAGCAGCTGCGGTGTCGATTCAGTTTGATGCCTGTTCGAGCATGCGATGAACAGCGGCAATAGACTCGTTGGATCCCGTTCGCGTGAAACTTTCGAGTAGTTCCGCAAGGCGTGACTCGTAAGAATCGCACTTGGGGGACTCGCC
>JBKPDP010000112.1:0-17918 GCA_046727935.1 Verrucomicrobiota bacterium
ATGCGATACACGCAGATCATTTCCGATCTGACGGAGGTTTCGTTTGCCACGGTAATCCATGACACTCGTCCGGCTGATGACTTTCAGGTCCGCGATCTTCGCCAACTTGGTCAGAACGTCGTCCTGCACACCATCCACAAACGCGCCGTCTTCTTTCTGCTCGCTCAAATTTTCAAACGGCAGGACGGCGATTCCGTTTGTTACCGGACGACGGATAAATTCGCTTTTCCAAACGATCCAGCCAGCGGCCGCTGCCAGAGCGACCAAAGACGCTGCTAACAGCGCACTCGTTGGATTGCGTCGCACCCATTTCTTTCCTCGCGTCAAAATTCCAATGCGCCGCGCCTGAATTGGCTCGTGCTGTAGCCACCGGTCAAGATCTTCGGCCAGCGCGAGAGCCGAAGGGTAACGACGCTGCGGATCTTTCTCGAGGCACTTTGAACAGATTGTTGAGAGATCGCGATCGATTTTCGGATTTAAGAGGCGCGGTTGCCGCGGCTCGGTATCCAGCAGTAACTTGATCGTCTCGTAGGTTGTACCGCCCGCAAAAGGCGGCTGACCTGTCAGCAATTGGTAGAGCACTGCCCCAAGTCCATAGACATCTGTGACGCTGCTGACAGCCGCGTTGTTTCCCACTGCTTGTTCTGGCGCCATGTAACTGGGCGTGCCCAAAACTTCCATGGTGCGCGTAACGGTGCTCTCCGATTCTACCAATCGCGCCAGCCCGAAATCAGTTAGATGCGGTTCACCTTTTGCATCGAGGAGGATATTCCCCGGTTTGATATCGCGGTGCAAAATGCGGTGCTCATGGGCGTAATGCACGATGCGCGCCACCTTTCCTATCAATTCTGCCGCCTGCCGGATCGACATCGGCTTGCGCCTGACTACTTCATCGAGTTGGCCGCCTTCGACGAATTTCATGCTGAAATAACATGAGCCATCACGTTCGCCGACTTCGTGGATTGGAACGATACCGGGATGCTCTAAACTGGCTGCCGCTTCGGCCTCGAGACGGAAACGTTTGAGGTGTGCTTCGGTTGCCCAATGGCCTAACCCGATGACTTTGAGCGCGACGATGCGATTGAGACTCTTCTGGCGGGCTCGAAAAACTACGCCTTGTCCGCCGCGGCCAATTTGCTCGAGCAATTCGTAATCGCCGAAGTCCATCAACATCGGCGGAGGGCGCGCAAGATCCGCGCTTACTTCACGCTCCGGCTCGACTGGGCCGAGCGCTGTCTCCAGCAAACAGGCGCCGCAGGAATGCTGTGGCGAATTGGGTGGAATGGCTGCTCCGCATTTGCGACAAAATTTACCTGTTGTGATTCTCATCGCCCGGCCATTCCCTTCACTTAAATAATGCACGGAAATTCCTAGCAGGTTACGAGCGCAACGCGGCGATGAGGTGGCGCAGCTCATCTTCAATGTCGGCCGGTGTTGCCACAGTGTGTGCGACTTCCTCGCGCAACAGCTGCCGGTAACGCTGTCGCAGTCGATGGAAGGCTTGTTTGACTGCGTTCTCGGTCATGCCAAACTCGTGCGCAATCTCCGCTTGCGACGGTCGATCCGGTTCGTCAGAGAGCAATTCGTTCAACCGCTCCAGCAGCGGCGCGCCAGGTGATCCCTGAGATTCCTCGCGCAAGTGTGCGAACACCCGGTCGAGCACGGTGAACGCCCAGCGGCGATCATAAAGCAAATCGGCGCTCAGCGCGTCGCTGCGATGGAACTCGTCAGAATCGTCCGATGCGATCCCGTCGAGCGGAATCAGCATTCGGCCGCCGCCACGTTTAATCGTCGCGGCATCACGGCGCTCATTCGCCATGAAATGTTTGAGCGAAGCCAGAAGAAAAGAACGCAAGCGGCCCTTTTCCTGTCGCACGGAATGGAAATCTTTGCGCTCTAAAATCAGCGCGAAAAAACCCTGGGTGATATCTTTCGCCTCCTCTGGCCCAATACCCTCTCGCCGCACAAAGCTATAAATGGGCCGCCAGTAAGTGCGGCAAAGTTCTTCCAACGCCGCCTGGGCTGCCGGTGTGGGGCCTTGCGCTTCCAAGACCACGCTCCAATGGGTGGTCGTAAACGCGACTGCTTCGTTTTGCGAACTGGGAACCATCCGACTCCCGACGCCTCACCGTGACCAGCGGGCACCCCGCAATCAAGAATAAAAGTCGAGGCCGGGAATCAGCCCTGCATGTAACGGAACAGACGCTCAGTCGGGAGGCGCGCCGACCTACCAAATTACGCTGGAAGAACGGTGGAGAGCGTCACTTCGCTATCGATGGTTTGCTTAAAAACGTTTTCGACTGTGGCGCCGACTTTCGAGCCATCACGACCGACTATCCAGACTTGCTGGCCTTGTTCGAATGGGGCGCGGGCCATCACCTTGAGTAAAACGCCCTCCTCGGTAGCCGGATTTTTGAGTATCTCGACACAGATTGCGTCGGTTTCCCCAAAATCTCCCAGTAGCTTCAGTTTATCGTCTATTTTCGGCGTCTTCATTGGCAGGCAAGCTCTACGCGACGCAAAACTAAATCGCTGCTCGCGCTTCCTGCGAGCGTGTCCGCGCTCATAAACGAATTATTCACAAATGGCCTATTATCGCATCACTCAGATCGAGGATTATGAACCACTCGTCGGACCTGAAACCGTTGAACGTATTCGCCAGAAGGCCGCCAAATTCAAGGGCCTACGCGTCGCGAATTTCAATTCCACCTACTACGGCGGCGGCGTGGCTGAGACAATTTCTTCGCTCACCTTGCTCCTGAATAGCCTCGGATTGCGCACCGAGTGGCGCGTGATTCAAGGCACAGCCGATTTTTTCTCGATTACCAAGAAAATGCACAATGCCCTTCAGGGCGGAGAAATCGATCTCTCCAAGCTCAAGAAGGAAATTTTCGAACAAGTGATTTACGAGAACAGCGTCCGCAACTTTCTCGATCACGACTTCATCATTGTACACGATCCGCAACCGCTTCCGTTGATCGACCATTACGAGAAGAAATGCCCGTGGATCTGGCGTTGTCATCTCGACCTTTCCCGGCCAGACGCCGAAACGTGGAGGTATCTGCGGCATTGGATCGAGAGTTACGACGCGGTGATTCTAAGCTGCAAGGAGTTCGCTCAGGAGATGAAGCCGCCACAACGGGTGATGATGCCGGCGATCGATCCATTCACGATCAAGAACCGTCAACTGAGCGATCGAGAAATCGACGAGCGTCTGGCGCACTACCAGATTCCCACCGATTTACCGCTCGTCATCCAAGTTTCGCGCTTCGATCCGTGGAAAGATCCCAAAGGAGTCGTGGAGGCGTTCAAGCTCGCTCGCAAACAAATTGATGCCCGGCTAGTGTTGCTCGGCAACTTTGCAACTGACGACCCGGAAGGTGAAGAAATTTTCCACTCGCTCTGCGCCTGCCGGGACGAGCGGATACTGATTTTAACCAGTGGCGACGACACGGCTTTAGTGAATGCTCTGCAAACGCGGGCCGCGGTTGTCCTGCAAAAATCGTTGCGTGAAGGTTTCGGCCTAACCGTGGCCGAAGCGATGTGGAAAGGCACGCCGGTGATTGGCGGGAACGTGGGTGGGATCCGCTACCAGATCGAAGACGGCGTGAATGGCTTCCTTGTTTCATCGGTCGAAGAGACGGCCAAACGAATCGTGGACCTGGTCAACGATCAGGGATTGCGCAACGAAATGGGACGCAAGGCGCGCGAGACTGTACGGAAAAATTTCCTCCTGACGCGTTACCTCGAACAACATCTCGATCTCTTCGACGCGCAGTAAAACCGCCTGTGTTTAGCGCCAAAGGCGCCATGTCACTCTTAGCCTGGGGCATCGCCCCAGGAATTCAAATCACCGCATAAACAAGCGCTGAAAGCGCGTTTCAATGGCGCCGGAGATGAATCGCGCTTTCAGTGCTGATCCCTTGGGGACCACGAATCCCTAGGGCGATGCCCCAGGCTGGCGGTGAATGCTGCGCCCTTGGCGCTAAACACATACAAGGCGGGTGGCCTCCGGTTCTAACGTGTCTCCACCAGTTCGCTCGGCTGCGGAATGTGCGCCTTCGCCTTGTCGCGCCTGAGCACCGCATACAGAAACCAGACAATGAAACAGTTCGCCAGCAGAATGAGCGCGCCTACCAAACCCGGGCGATGCCAGAGATGACGGACTTCAATTGGAATCAGCGCCGCGGTCGCGAAAATCATCAGGAATTCCGCCCACCGTTGTTGCATGTAAACGCCGATTCCTTCAGTGAAAAGAATTGCCGTATAAAAAAGCGCCAGAAACCCTGTGGCTCGCAAGGTGCCGCCTGCGAGCACGGCTTGCAGTTTGTGGAGCAAATACGAGACAGCTTTGCTATGCTCCAGCAGGATTTCGTCCGCAGTCCAATTCGACAGCGCATCCATCCAGCGGGTCCGCGCGTTGAGAAAAAGCAGCGAAACACCAAGGATAAGGAGCAGCACGCCCTTGGCAATTTTGAAAAGCGCGATCAGCTTAAGGTAGCGAACGCGACGCGCGCCCTGCAAAATAGCAGGCTCGTGCGCTGGATTTTTCATTCTCCAACCCTTCGCCGAAACTACGTCATTTCGCAATGATCGGCCTCTCGCGACAGCAAATTTCCAGCTTGTTGCCATCCGGGTCCTCAAAGAAAAACGCATAATAGCCACGACTGTAGCTGGCGCAGATTTCCGGACCTTCCAGCGCTTTCCCGCCCGCTTTGCGCACCAACTTCGCGAGCCGATTCACCTCCTCGCGCGTATCCGCCCAGAATGCGATGCGCGTGCCGTTTGGCTGATGATTTTTATCGCGTGTGAAGCCAAAGAATTCCGACGGCTTGTCGCCGCCGGCGGAATAAAACGTATGATATTTTTTGCCGGGACTTTCCTTAACAAATCCAAGCTGCGGCAAAAATTTTTCGTAAAACTTCCTTGCCACAGCCATGTCTCTTACTCGTAAGTCGATATGATCAAAGCAACGCGTTTTCACTTTGTGATTCTCAATTGGTTGGCATCGCAATTCAATCGCCCATGATGGAGGATCTCTTCGCAGAAGACTTGGAGGCGCTGCGTGCGCGTTCGTTGGATCGACATCTCCGCGAAATCACCGGCGCGCAAGGATCCGAAGTCGAAATCGGCGGCCGCCGCTTGATCAATTTTTCCTCAAACGATTATCTCGGTCTCGCAAACCATCCTCAATTACGCAGAGCAGCGACTACCGCGATCGACGAATTTGGGGTCGGCGCCGGGGCTTCGCGGCTGATCAGTGGGAATCTTTCCCCGCATCTGCGCCTTGAGCGCGCGCTGGCAAAATGGAAGGGGACCGACGACGCTCTTTGTTTCGGTAGCGGATACGCTGCAGCGCTCGGCACAATTCCAGCCTTGGTCACCAAAAATGACGTGGTTCTGCTCGACAAACTCTGTCACGCCTCGCTCATCGATGGCGCAAAACTCAGCGGCGCCGTCCTGCGGGTCTTTCCGCACAATCATCTCTGCAAGCTGGAAGGTCACCTTGAATGGGCACGGCGCGAGCATCCAGACAAGCGCGTCGTCATCGTGACTGAGTCTGTCTTTTCCATGGACGGCGATCGGGCGCCGATACGCGAATTGGTTGAATTAAAAAAACGGTTCGGTGCACTGCTCATGCTCGACGAAGCGCACGCAGTCGGGGTGATTGGTTCAAACGGTCGCGGCCTCGCTGCGGCGGAAAACGTAAGCGAGGAAGTCGATGTCCAGATGGGAACGTTGAGCAAAGCGCTCGGGGCGAGCGGCGGCTACATTTGCGGCTCGCGCACACTTATCGAATGGCTGATCAACCGCGCGCGCTCCTTCATTTATTCTACAGCCCCGCCGCCATCAATCGCGGCCGCGGCACTCGCCGCAGTTGATTTTCTTGCGTCGCCAGAAGGCGAGGCGCGGAGGCTCTTGCTATGGGAAAGGATCAAATTGATGCGTGAGCTTCTTCTTTCGTTGAGCGCTGAAAGTTCGGCGTTGAGCGTTGGACGTTTGGATACCGCTAAAAAACGCCCAACGTCCAACGCTCAACGCCCAACGCCCAATGAAGCCACCAGCGCGATCTTTCCCTTGATTGTGGGCAATGAGCAAGCGGCACTCAATCTCGCGGCCGCGTTGCAAAGCGAAGGGTTTTTCGTTCCAGCAATCCGCTATCCAACCGTGGCCAAAGGCGCCGCGCGATTGCGCATAACCGTGACTGCCGCGCATGAAGCAGTCCAAATCCGAGCCCTGTGCGAGATGATCAAACGACTGCGCTGCTGACGAGAACTTAATCAGCTAGAAATCGCTCCAAGATTGGTTTCAACTTTTCGACCGTAGCTTCGGGCCAAAGCTTGCGATTGGTGATCAGCGCGGTATCCAATGCGAAATGTTCCGGCCAATTCGGCTCGGTCGGGATTTGGGGAATCACACGCAGGATCACCTTCTTCGCCGTTTCCGCATTCGCCATCAAATGGCTGAGAACGATTTCTGCCGACACCGGTTCTTCTTCGACTTTCCAGCAATCGTAATCGGTAATCATTGCCATTGTCGCGAATGCGATCTCGGCCTCGCGAGCGAGTTTCGCCTCCGGTAGATTCGTCATCGCGATCACGTCGAAACCGCTGCGGTGATTGAATTCCGATTCCGCGCGAGTGGAAAACGCAGGACCATCCATGTTCACATAGGTACCACCGTTATGCACCGTAACACCGAGGGATCTCGCTGAATCGGCCAGAAGATTACGCAGCCTTGTGCTGATCGGCTCGGCAAACGCGATGTGCGCGGCAATGCCTTCTCCAAAAAATGTATGGGTTTCGCGCCGGCTCGTGCGATCGTAAAACTGCGAAGGCAACAACACATCTCGCGGCGCGTATTTTTCCTGCAGACTACCCACTGCTGCCACCGAGATAATCCAGCGAACCTTCAGCGAGCGCAGGGCGTAGATGTTGGCCCGGTGATTGATTTCGTGCGGCAAAATCCGATGGCCTCGCCCGTGCCGCGGCAGAAAATAGACCTGACGTCCGCTAATCTTTCCGCCAACGAGCGTGTCCGACGGTGGCCCGAATGGCGTATCGACGTTGAGTTCGCCGGGATCACGCAATTCTTCTATTTGATAGAGACCGCTGCCGCCAATGATTCCAATTGCTGGCGGTTCATCTTTCGTTTCAGGCATGTCGCGATTTAAGACACGAACTGCACGAATTGTCACGAACCTCGTAAGACAGGATCGATTCGTGTGTGAGTTCGTGAAATTCTTGTCCGGTTTTGGACGGAGGCAGCCTGGGCGTGTATTGTTTTCGCTCGTTGATGCCGAAATTTTTCATTAAAACTTATGGCTGCCAGATGAACGAGCGCGACTCAGAACAGGTCGCGCATTCGCTCATCGCACGTGGTTACGAACGCGCCGCGGACGAAACAGAAGCTGATGTGGTGCTGTTGAACACGTGCAGCGTGCGCGACATGGCTGATCAGAAGGCCTTGGGAAAAATGGGAATGTTGGGGCGCATGGCAAAAGAGCGGCCGAATGTGGTGTTCGGATTCCTCGGATGCATGGCCCAGGCGCGCGGCGCGTCGTTACTGGAGAATCTGCCCCACGTCGATCTCGTCGTCGGAACGCAAAAATTTCATCGCGTTGCAGATTACGTGGAAGAACTGGTGGCGCGCAAGGCGGTGCGCCCGGCGGTTGCGCCCTACCACCTCTCGAATCGCGCGATGGACGACTTGCGATCTTCGATCGTGGACATCGCAGAGGAGGCCGGCTCGCAATCGACGATTCGCAATCAACAGCTGGCGCCGAGGCAGGCCACGGCGTTCGTCTCCATCATGCAGGGATGCAATATGCATTGCACCTTTTGCATTGTCCCGCAGACGCGCGGAGCAGAACGCAGCCGGTTGATTCCCGAGATCGTGCACGAGGTCCGCGAGCTCGTGGCGCGCGGGCTGAAAGAAGTCACGTTGCTTGGGCAAATCGTAAATTTGTATGGCCGTCATGAGTTTCCGAAAAAGGACGGCAAAAGTCCCTTTGTGCAGTTGCTGGAAGCAATGAATGAAATTGAGGGCCTCGAACGACTTCGCTTTACGTCGCCGCATCCGATTGGTTTCCGCAATGATTTGATCGACGCAATCTCGCGCCTGCCAAAGCTGGCCGAGCACGTTCATCTCCCGTTGCAATCCGGCTCCAACAAAATCCTCAAAGCGATGCACCGAGGCTACACGGCGGAGAAATATCTCGATCTTGTTCACCGCATCCGACACGCACGCGATGGCATTGCGATGACCACCGACATCATCGTTGGATTCCCAGGTGAGACCGAAGAGGATTATAAACAGACGCGAGATTTAGTTGAAGAAATCCAGTTCGATAACGCGTTTGTTTTTCGCTATTCGCCGCGAGGCGATACGGCGGCTGCCGAGATGCCAGATCAAATCGATGAGCACATCAAAGAAGAGCGCAATCAGGATTTGCTCCGGGTGGTCAACGAATCAACGCGCCGCTCTGGCCAACGGCTGGTGGGGCGCACTGTTGAAGTTCTTTGCGAAGGCCCGAGTAAGACCAATCCAGCACGGTTGATGGGCCGCACGCGCACAAATAAGATTGTCGTCTTTGAGGGCAGCGAAAAACTGATCGGAGAAATTGTGGACGTACAGCTGCAGCGCGCCAACGGATTCAGCTTGTACGGAGCGCCACTCCCGAAAGGCCGCGGCACTTTTTAAGTTGCATCCGCCGAACGACGAGTTGAAAATTCGCCGCCGCCGGACGAATCCGCCGTGACGCACTTTCGCTGCCAGTGATTTACCATCTTTCTTTACAAGCTGCTGGGATCATCGCAGGCGCACTTCTGGTTTTGATCAGTTTGCCCGGTTTATTAAAGCCAGACCTCGCCACCGCTGCACAAAGGTTTCCGCGATCTCACGTCGCGGGAGTATTTTTGCTAACCATTTGTCTTGTCTGGACGTTCTGGCTGCTCGCCACCATCCAGATGGGTGAATTCTCCGCATTTCGGCGGCCCCTGCTCATTGCGTTGCCCATCGGCTACGGACTAGTACTGCGTTTCGTGGGAGAATTCCTCGCCGTGCGCGCTCTTGGAATTCTTTGTCTGCTCGCTGCGGAGCCACTGCTCGATGCGGCCTTCCTGCGCTACGAGACAAGCCGTTTGCTCGTAACGGTTCTCGCTTATTTGCTTATTCTGGCCGGCTTGTTCTGGGTGGCCATCCCTTATGTGCTGCGCGATCAAATTAATTGGAGCACACGGAGCGTCTTTCGCTGGCGCTGTTTGCATGCTATCGCGCTGATTTATGGCTGCGTGATTCTCACATTCGCCTTTACGCAGTATTGAGAATTGGAGCGGCGGTCTGTGACCACCTGCCGAATTAATGCAATGCTCAGCGCGCGGTTTCCTGTAGCCACCGGTTCCCCGCAGGACGAATCCGTCCGGTATGTGGAACTATGGCCGGTCGATAGAACATGGTTTGCACGATAAGCGGATAGCCCACAGGACCGTGGTTACAGCGGATATATGGATCGCATTCTGGTAATCCGTGGCGGAGCGATCGGCGATTTCATTCTCAGTTTGCCGGCGCTCAAGGCGCTCCGCGAGGCCTATCCTGATGCGCACATTGAGATTCTTGGTTACAGGCACATCGCCGCGCTCGCGGAAAATCGCTTCTACGCGCAAGCAGTTCGCTCAATCGAATACGGACCGCTCTCCAGCTTCTTCGCGAAGGATTCAGAATTATCACCAGAATTGGCAGGTTATTTCGCGAGTTTCGATTTGATCATCAGCTATCTGTATGATCCGGATCGGATCTTTGAGAACAATCTCCGCCGCTGTGGTGTCAAAAATCTGCTTTGCGGACCCGCTAAGATTGTCGAAACGGGCGGCCACGCCGCGAGGCAGCTAGCGCGACCGATCGAAGAGTTGGGCATTAGAGTCGCCGATCTCACTGAAAGAATTTTTCTCTCCGTAGACGATCGCCAGTTCGCCCAGGAGTTTCTCCGTAATTTATCGGGACCGATTGTCGCTATTCATCCAGGAAGCGGCAGCGAGAAAAAGAACTGGCCGTTGCAAAATTGGATCGAGTTATTCTCAAGCGACGGCGGTTTCTCAGGCGCAAAAGATGAAGCCGGCCGAATGGGAAAGCAGCTCTCTCTGGTCGTTGTCTCGGGCGAGGCAGATAAAGCGCAGATCGCGCAATTGGAGCACGCCTGGAAAGATCGCAATGTTCGTTTCGCAAAAAACTTGCCACTACCGCATCTGGCTGCCGTCCTCGAGCATACAATCTTTGTGGGACACGACAGCGGAATTTCGCACCTTGCCGCTGCCGCCGGCGCAAACTGCATCTTGCTCTTCGGTCCAACCTATCCCAATGTTTGGGCGCCTGGGAACGAGAACGTTCAAGTGCTTCGAGCACAAAACGGTAGACTCGACGACCTGAAAATTGCGCCAGTTCAAGCAGCTCTAACCACAGCCATGGGCATTGGTTTCAAGCCAGTTAGCCAGGGTTTGCAGCAGGACTTGGAGTTTCTCAGTTCTTAATTTCGTAGCCGCGTGGAAATTTCTGATGCCATTTCCATGCGCTCTCGATAATTGCCTCCAGTGACTGGAACTGCGGTTGCCAACCGAGCTCTTTTTTGATTTTTTCCGAAGAAGCGATGAGCCGGGGCGGATCGCCCGGCCGGCGCGGCTTTTCAACCGTGGCGATCTTTCGTCCGGTGACTTCAGCGCAAACCGCGATTACTTCACGAACACTGGAGCCGCCGCCCGTGCCGAGATTATAAGACGCGCTGGTGGCTGCGCCAAGCGCGAGGATGTGTGCCCGCGCAAGGTCCACGATATGGATGTAGTCGCGAATACATGTTCCATCGGGCGTCTCATAATCAGCGCCGTAAATTTCGACGTTTGGTTTTTGGCCGAGCGCGACCTTGAGCACATTGGGCACTAGATGTGTCTCCTGTCGATGATCTTCGCCGAAGTTCCTGGTGGCGCCGGCTGCGTTGAAGTAACGCAATGAGATAAACTTTAATCCATGGATCCGATCGTACCAGTGCAGGATCTTTTCGAAAGCAAGTTTCGATTCGCCGTAAGGATTCATAGGACGCGCCGGCGTTGTTTCTTCGATTGGCACTCGCTCAGGCAGTCCAAAAATCGCGCACGTCGAGGAAAAAACGATCTGCTGAACGCCCGCTGCGATCATGGCATCCAACAGGTTCAAACCGTTGGAAATGTTGTTGCGAAAATACTTGGACGGATTGCGCATTGACTCGCCAACAAGCGCGTTTGCTGCGAAATGCATCACGGCATCCGGGCCGGCGCTGGAAAGTGCAGCCTGGATTTGCGCGCGGTCAGCCAAATCGCCCTGAATGAAGTTCGCCCGCGAATCCACTGCACGCTGGTGGCCTTCGCTGAGATTATCAAAAACGGCAACTTCGTGGCCCTCGTCCAACAACAGTTCGGCGCAAACGCTCCCGATGTAGCCGGCGCCGCCAACAACGAGAATTTTCATGCGCCGGGAAAATGCGGCGCGATTCGCGTTAAATCAAAGTGAACTGCGAGGGGGAGAAGTTTGCGCGACAGTTTTCCCCTTTTTTTTCTCAAGAGCTGTCACCATCTGCTGCACCCGACGATGTTTGCAGCGTGGTGCCAGGATTTTTAAACTTTGTTCCTCCGATCCCCATTGCAAGATGTCGATGTCCACGTGGCGGACGCCCCAGCGTTTCATTTCGAGCCGGCTAGGCTTGTACAAATCGATGGTATCAGTCCCAACAAGTGCCCACCCATAATCGTCGATAACATATTCCTCGTTCGTTGAGGCGACGCGAAAACGTGTGCCGAGCGGATAACGCGACCAATCCGAAGCTGCACTCATCACGTGGCGGCCGGAAAGATACGTGCCGATTGCGTTGTGGGATCCGCTTCCTTCATTATGCGTATAGGCAGTAGTCCGCACGTTTGGTATGTGACGCGCGCCGCTAAGATTCGATTTCGATTGGGTGGCACAGCCTACGATTAAACAAGCGCTGGCCGCTGCCACCGTAAGGTTAAGGCACTTCGCCATGGCAATATTGCGCTCTCCCTAGCAGCCGAAGCCGCCAAGGGCAAGCAATAATTTACAAAAATTCCCTAGGGCCGAACGACTAATCCACAGGCGACTCTTTGAGATTTCGCTGGGCCTGCGTCAAGGATGCCGGCTACAACTCACCGCGTTTCGGTTTGCGCTAGCTCACTTGTGCAGTGTGGACAACGCGTCGCCTTGATCGGGATCGTCATCGCGCAGGCCGGGCACTCTTTCGAAACTGGCGCGGCAGCTGGCGACGGCTTTTTCAACTTGTTCATCGCTTTGACCACGAGAAAAATGCAGAAGGCGACGATGATGAAATTGATCATGAGAGTGATGAAATTTCCGTAGTTCCAAGTCACTGCGCCTGCCTTGGCGGCCTCGGCCGGGGTATTAAAGGAGCCGCCCCCGGGTGCGGCCTTGAGGACGACGAATTTGTTGGAGAAATCGAGGCCACCGGTAAGTAATCCTGCAGGCGGCATGAGAATGTCTTTGACGAGTGAATTAACGATTCCCCCAAAGGCCGCGCCAATAATCACGCCCACCGCGAGGTCGACGGCATTTCCTTTGACCGCAAACTCCTTAAATTCTTTCCACATACCGTTTCATCCAACTAATCGACGACAATGTTTACAAGTTTTTTCGGGACGACAATCACGTTGCGCACAGTCTTGTCAGCAATGCGGCCTTGAATTTTCGGGTTCGACAACGCCGCGGTTTTCATTTCTTCGTCCGTTGCAGAAATCGACATCTTCATTCGATCACGCACCTTTCCGTTAATTTGGAGAACCACTTCCACTTCGTCTTCGACGAGGAGTCGCTCATTATAGGTAGGCCATCGTTGTTCGGTAATATCGCCGCGCGCGCCCGTAAACTTAGCGTTCAACTTTTCCCATAACTCGGAAGCAATATGCGGCGCGAATGGACTGAGCAAAATCAGAAAGCCGCGCATTGACGACAACGGAATCGTTTCGGCGTTGGTGAATGCGTTTACAAAGATCATCATCTGTGAGATTGCCGTGTTAAACGAAAATGACTCAATGTCCTCGGTGACTTTCTTGATGGTGGCATGGGTTATCTTCTGCTGCGCCTTGTCTGCGTCGATCGCCTTGATTTTCGCAGACAGTTCCCACTCGCCTCCCTGGTTCTCGGTCATGAACAAACGCCAGACGCGCGCAAGAAAACGCGACACGCCTTCCACGCCGCGCATGCTCCAGGGTTTCATTTGCTCTAGGGGTCCCATAAACATCTCGTAGCAACGAAAGGCGTCGGCGCCGTACTGGTCGATCACGTCGTCCGGATTAACGATGTTGCCGCGCGATTTCGACATCTTCTGATTATCCTCGCCAAGGATGATTCCTTGGTTAACCAGCCGCTGGAACGGCTCTGGCTTGGAGACGTATCCGAGATCGAACAACACCTTATGCCAGAAACGCGCGTAAAGCAGATGCAACACGGCGTGCTCGGTGCCACCGACGTACAAATCCACACCACCGGGCTTGTCTCCTCGCATCCAATAGCGTTCCGCTTCTTCGCCCACAAATCGCTGGTCGGTGTGTGGGTCGCAGAATCGCAGGTAGTACCAGCATGAGCCGGCCCATTGCGGCATGACGTTCGTTTCGCGTGTCGCTTTTTTGGAATAACGAATCCAGTCTTTCGCCTTCGACAGCGGCGGTTCGCCCGTTCCGGTGGGCTTGTAATCTTCCAACGGCGGCGGCACGACAGGCAGTTCGCTTTCGGCTAACGAACGATGATTGCCGTCCTCCCAGATAACTGGGAAAGGCTCCCCCCAATAGCGTTGCCGCGAAAAAAGCCAGTCACGCAATTTGTAATTGATCGCGCGTTTGCCCTGACCGCGTTCTTCGAGCCATGTAGTGATTTTTTTCTTTGCTTCCGCGCTCGTTAGGCCGTTGATGACTGGAGAATTGATGGCAATGCCCTCACCGGTGAATCCAAATGCCGGTTCATCTCCTGTTGGCTGAACGACAATCACGACCGGCAGAGCGAACTTTTTCGCGAATTCCAAATCGCGTTCGTCGTGCGCAGGCACGCCACCAATCGCCCCGGTCCCGTAACCAAACAGCACATAGTCAGCGATCCAGATTGGAATCTTTTCATTGGTTGCCGGATTAATCGCGTACGCTCCGGTGAACACGCCGGTTTTGTCTTTCGACAGATCGGCACGTTCGAGCTCGCTTTTGCGCGCGGTCCGTTCACGATACTCGCGCACCGCGGGCCATTGCTCCTCGGTGACAATTAGATCGACAAGCGAATGTTCCGGCGCGAGCACGAGGAACGTTCCGCCGTAAAGCGTGTCGGGACGTGTCGTAAACACTCGGATTTTTTTATCGCTTTTGTCGATCTTGAAATCGATCTCTGCGCCTTCGCTTTTGCCAATCCAGTTTCTCTGGAGCAACTTGATTCCTTCAGGCCAGTCGAGTCCGTCCAGCTCATTCAGCAGCCGCTCTGCATACGCGGTAATTCGCAACATCCATTGGCGCATCGGCCGGCGCACGACTGGGAATCCGCCAATCTCGCTTTTTCCGTCGACGACTTCCTCATTTGCCAAAACAGTGCCGAGCTCCGGGCACCAGTTCACAGGCACCTCAGCAACATACGCCAGACGAACTTCATCCGGATTCTTGCCAGGATAACTCGAAATCGGCTCAGCCTTATTTGTGACCGGATTGAACCAGGAATTGTAAATCTGGAGGAAAATCCATTGAGTCCATTTGTAATAATGTGGATCGGTCGTGTTGATCTCCCGTTGCCAATCATAGGAAAAACCGATTCGTTTAAGCTGTTTCTTGAATTTCGCCACGTTTTCGCGCGTAGTGATTGCCGGATGCTGGCCGCTTTTGATGGCGTATTGCTCCGCAGGGAGACCGAATGCGTCCCAGCCCATCGGATGCAAGACATTGAATCCGCGCATGCGTTTGTAGCGCGCGATGATGTCCGTCGCTGTATAACCTTCGGGATGGCCGACGTGCAGGCCTGCGCCGCTTGGGTACGGAAACATGTCGAGGACGTAAAATTTGGGCCTCGCGAGATCGAACCCTTTTTCATCGGGATTGGGCGCGTGAAAGAGCTGCCGCTCTTCCCAGATGGCCTGCCATTTGGGTTCGAACTTGTCGAATGGATAGGGTTTGCGGCGCTCGTTCACGGTTTGAGCACGAATGTGAGGGTTGATTAGCTGGTAATCCTGAATCCTGTCGAACGGGTATGCAATTGATTCTCGCCACACGCAATGGGCATAAGCTCCGCGAGATCCAGCGAATTCTCGGGCCAAAATTCGCGGCGCGCGGCCTGTCGCGTCGCGATAAGGTCGCCGAGATACATGAAAGCGGTAGTTCATATGAAGAAAATGCGATCCTGAAAGCCGTCGCGGTATCGAGACAACTACCGGGGCTGATCGTCGGAGACGACTCGGGATTGGAAGTTGATGCGCTCGGGGGCGCCCCTGGAATTCATTCCGCGCGCTACGCAGGCGCCGATGCGAGTCCCAAGAAAAAGATCGCCAAGTTACTTAGCCAACTTGCGAAGATTGATGCCAGGGAAGATCAGCGGCGCGCCCGATTTCGTTGCGTCCTGGCGGTTGCGCGCGATGGCCAAGTCCTGGCAACCTCTGAAGGAGTCGTAGAAGGAAAAATCGCCGAACGGCCGCGCGGCTCGCACGGATTCGGCTATGATCCAATCTTTATTCCAAACGGATTCGAAGAAACTTTTGCCGAACTGCCTGAAGAGGTGAAAAACAATATCAGTCACCGGGCAAAGACGATACGCAAATTGCAAGCTAAGCTGCCGATGCTCTATGGCAAAGCCTAGGGCTTCGGTGCCGGCGGAGGCGGTGGTGGTGGTGGAGCGCCAGGAGGTGGAGCCTGAGCGGCGGGGCCAACAGCTGCTCTGATCTGGTAACCAACTTTTGTGATTCCGACCAACCGAACTTTGTCGAGGACTCCAATGACATCACCGTACATGGCCATCGGGGCTGCGCTGATTGAGATTTTGATGTCCGGATTTGCCCGGTGGAGTCCATAAAGCTGCGGCAGGACTTGGTCATCTGCTACGTACTGGTTATCGAAGAACACAGCGTTTCCTTCCAGCACTTTTATGGCGACAAAATCTATCACTCCGCTTGGCGGAGGCCCCACCGCAGCCGGCAAATTGACGCGAATCCCTTTCATGTGAGCCTGGCTCAGGCTCACCATCATAAAGCTGGCAAGCAGAAAGAACATGATGTCGATCAACGGAATGATCTCGATCCGCGCTCTCTTGTGCGGAATCGGCGAAGACAGTCTCATAGTTTAGATTGCTGGGATTTAGTACGAGGCACCCGTCATCGTGAAGGTAATCGGAATCCTGACCTTTGAAACTGTCCCAGGCCGAAATCGCCACTGCCGGAAAGCACTAAGGGCGGCGTTGTCCAGGATCGCATTTCCAATGCTTTGCGTCATGGAAGCACTGGTTACATTGCCACTTCCTGGATCAACGTCGACGACGCAGACTCCACTGCCCATGATGTGCCGCGAACGCGCCTCGTACGGGTACTGGGGACGCGGCGCGCTTATGGCGAGGGCTTTCGCTCGGGACATCGACATCTCAGAGCTTTTGATTGGCGCGAATTTTTGCGCCGTTGGTTGCCGCGGTGGAGGTGTTCTTTCTTCGACATACTCGGGCTTGATCTCTGGCGGCGGAGGCGGCTCTGGCACCGGAATATCCTCTGGCGGCGGGGTGGCCTCAGGTGGCATCAATGTCGCCTCGACGACCGTTGGTGCATCAGGGGGAATCTCTACCGGCGGTGCCTCGTGCCTTTGAGCCAGTGCAACCGCGGTGAGGTGAATTGCCACTGCGCCACCCAGAGCCGTCCACCAATGCCATCGCGGCGGCGGGCGGAAGAGTAAGGGTTTTACTTGCGTTGCGGCCATATCAAAATTTACCCTGGAGGCCCCGGAACCCCTTTGAGCGCCTCGCTTTTTACTTCAAACGAAATTTTGTAGAAGCCGGCCGAACGGAGCATATCAAGCAAATGGCTAACGTTTAGATGAGCCGTGTCGCGATCACCGCGCACAAACACTTTCGCATCGGGATCGGATTGGTGCACCTGATTCAGCCGCGCCTGCAGATCAGCGTCGGTCATTTCATTTTTGTCGAAGAAGTAATGACCATCCTTATCGACGGAGACGCTGATGTAATCCCGTTTTGATTGTGTCTGGCCCGAACTGCCCGTGGGTAGGTTCACCTTAATGCCCTTCATGTGCACCTGGCTCAAGCTCACCATCATGAAACTGGCGAGCAGAAAGAACATGATGTCGATCAACGGAATGATCTCGATCCGCGCTTTTTTTTTGGGAATTGGTGAGCTTACGTACATTGGATACTTTTAGATCGACGCGCCCTTCCCAGAGGTTTGGGTTTTCCCCGCGATCTCCATCTCGCGCTCCGCGGTTTGTGCTCCTAGCATCACTTCCAGGTTCGTCGCTGCCGTCTGCAGTTCGAACTCTAGGTTAGACACCCGGGAAGTGAAAAAGTTAAACGGAATCAGAGCGAAGATGGCGATACCGAGACCGCAGGCCGTGGCAATGAGCGCTTCGGCGATCCCACCAGTGACGGCTTGCACGGCCAACTCTTCGTTACCGAGAAAACTGAACGACCTAATAAGACCGGTAATCGTGCCCAACAGACCGAGCAACGGTGCCAAAGTTACAAGTGTGTCCATGACCACAAGAAACCGACCGGCGCGTTTGATCTCGATGCCGGCAGCGACCTGCAATGCGCCTTGCAGAGAGGCGTGCTGGTGATTGAGGCCGTTCCACATCATTCGCAGAACCGGGTCGCGTGATCCGCGTGAAAGCCTGGAAGCCTCGGCGGTATCG
>JBKPDP010000113.1:0-7068 GCA_046727935.1 Verrucomicrobiota bacterium
TACTGTGAGTTTACTCGCCGATTGCTTGGTGCTTTTAGTGCGCGACTGCGATTTCTTTTGCGGATGAGCGATCGAATTCCCGATCGCCTTCAAGAAGTCCAGGAACGAGCCAGCGTCGGCGACATCGCCCATCAGTAGAAACCCAATGAACGATAACACGACGATCAATCTCGTCAGTCGCCAGTGCAATCAATAAAAATACTACGAAGCGACCTAGCGGACAAACTCCTACCCGCATTGCGTGAGGAGAATCGTTCGTCGGTCAGAGATGATCAGGAGTTGCAAGAGTTCCTGCGACTTTTTTGAACTTGCCCGCCTCCTCGTGTCTTTCGATCATATTTGCCAGCTTCATCGTAAACGCGGATCACGGAATGACGTGACCGGCTTAAAACTTTGCGAATGCAACACTCGCGCTCATTCGTCCCCCTGCCATTGGTCGAGCGGCATCTAAACTGAATCGTTATTAGCTTTGCAACTGCTTAAGCTTTTTTTCTTGCAAACGTCTATCGCGTAAACCGGGTGGATCTCCCAACTCGAAACCCGGGATGGCGCCCCAGAAGCCCGTGTCGGCGGGCTGCCGGAACATGGCCGATGAACGGCATCATACATGAGCTGGCCTGTGAATCGTAGCGGATGATGGATGGCGCTCAAAAGAGTGTCGCCGTCCCACTGGTCAGGTCGGAAGTGCGGAGAGATTTCTGCCGTAACGCTCTTACATTCGGGCGTGTTCTCCCGATCCGACGACTGCGAGCTTCCGGCAGTTTGGATAACGACCAGCTTTGAGGCGCTGATGCTTTTTCCGAACATCTTGCCAATAAAGCCAGAAGCCGACGATTACGAAAGTCGCACCAACTACGAACAAAATGACGGTGATCGATTTTTTCTTAAATCCGAACAGTCCGGCGAATGCCAGTATCAACCCGCCCAAACCGCCCACAACGTACGCCGCGACGTCCATAAGCTATAAACCTCCGAATCGACACAACGTCGTTGGTCTTATCATCACGCTTCTTTTAGGTTCTTTTGTTTTGGGTATCAATTTTTCGATTGCCTTTCGTGCTACTGCGCGGGGGACCGGCAATGAACGCAGGCCAGAGCGTTCACAGAACTCTCGAGTGATTTAGCGGCTCCGGTGCGTTGACGCTCCGAAACGATTCCGCTTCCTAAATGCCGAATCATTCGGCATAATTCTCGTTACATCTTTCACAGACACGCTAACATCGCCATTTGGCGATTTGATGAAACCATACTCCGATGCAGAGGGACAAGAGCCGACAGGGAGGCGGCACTCGGTTCCGAGTTAGACGAAAATTTTCTTCCAATTCTCGTTAGACCTCTTGGCATCGAGTGCACAAGAACAACCAAAGGATCATAACGATGGACTCGACAACAAGCGAACCTACCAGCCAACCCATCCACTCGCGACCGCTGCCGGAAGAGGTGGAAAAGCGATATACCGAATGGCGTCGACATTTCAAATTCTGGAGACGCTTCAACCTTTGGGTCGGGACGGCTGGTACAGCCTTATCAGCCGTGGCCGCGACGGACATCGGTCACTTATCACCATATTTTGCTGCTCTTGCGGCAGTATGCCTTGCGGTCCTAGGATTTGCACACGCCGAGCGCAATTACCTGCAGTATGTGGGCGCCTGGCGTGTTCTCGACAATGCGCGTAACCACTACAGATACGGCGACACATTCACAGTTAAACACCTGCTCGATGCAGTACAAAAAGGAGAGAAGCTCATTGCTGAGTTCGAACCACCCGAGCGTGAAAGTGGAGGCACTTAAGGCGGCGCACGAGGCGGGATCTCGAGCTCAACAGAAGCGGCTGTTCAAAGCGAGCGTGCGTTGACGCTCCGAAACGATTCCGCTTCCTAAATGCCGAATCATTGGGCATAATTCACAGCAGGGCAGCCGCGGTCGGGACGTTGGGTAAGACTGTATTAGCAACGTAAACCCGCTGCACATCAGCGAGCCGATGCCTGCGATTCTCAGGATACACCCGTACGTGATCGACGACGTTTTCCCCAATCTCACCTACATCTTCGGTTGCACGTTCGACCTAGTTTGGTCCGTGATCACTAGCGCTCAATTCTCCGAAACGGAACGCAACTGCTATACGCCGCTGTCGAATGCGGCCGACGTCTTGGCTCGAAAAATAAGTGTTCAAAAACCTGCTGAATGATGCTTTGATAGAAACAACTCGGAATAGAAACGAGAACACCGGACGCGTGACTAAGGAATCAAAATCCCCCAAGTTACCGGCCAGCGATCCAGAGAAGAAACCGTTCAAGACGAACGTGCTTGATAATAAGTCGGCTCTAGTTCATCTAGGTGACGCGGAAATCCGAAACAGCACGAACGTATGAGTTTGCAACGCGGAAGAACAAGTGGGATTTGGGGTTGGCCGCAAAGGGCTTGGTCGTTTGTGCGTGACGTGGTTCGCTCACTCAGCCCTGTACGCTTTAGTTTCTTCGTCGTCTTGGCTGGCGCGGTTATCTTTCTATTGGTCCAGCAAGGGACAGAAATTTTGCGCGGCTTGGCTGAACCGAACCCAGATAAAGGCCACTTGGATTACGACCGTTTGGTCTGCTTTTACGCAGGGCTGCTCACGTGGGCGCTGTACAGTTGGTATTTGCCGCGGGTCCTTTTGCCCAAGCCAAACTCTGGCTCGGGCACACACACAATTGAGTGGTTCCGCCTTCACGGACCGCGCATTCTCGGGGTGCTGCCGCCACTTATCGTTGCTGCGGCATGCTTCTTTATCGCCCCGCGCGGCTACAGTGACTCGGCAGCGGGTCATCCCAAGAACGTCCTGTTTCTCTTTGGCTGGCTAGCTGTGCTGCTAGCACTTTTGCTCTACATTTTCTTTATTCTTCGGCGACGTTGGTTAGACCAGGCGGGAGCGGGGAGCATTGCGAGGAGCGCCGTGCTCGCGGGTCTGGCCGTTGGTCTGTTCTCCGTGGCGCTACTGGTGTTATTTTTCTTTCAGCCGGTGACAGCCGGACTTCTCATCGGCTCGGGAGCTATCGTCTGTTTGGCGGCAACTGTGTGGGTATGCGTTGGCAGCGCGGTTGTATTCCTAGCCCGTCACCTGGGTCTGCCGCTGGTCGGTCTGCTACTCGTGTGGGCGATGCTTTGCAGTTTGTGGAACGATAATCACCGTGTTCGCACCATCCCCGCCGAAGCAGCCACGGCAACGGTTTCCTCCTCGATTGAATCTGCGGCCTCGTCGAAGCAAGACACCGCAGCCCTTCCGCCCGTCCAAGAGGCGTTCAAGGCTTGGCATGAAGCAGTGCATAAGGACTATCCCTCCGTGACAGGCGGATCGTTACCCGCGCCGAGGCCCGTATTCATCGTTGCTACTGAGGGTGGGGGCATTCGCGCTGCTTATTGGACGGCGCTTGTGCTCGCCGCACTCCAAGATCGCTCGAACGTTCAACGCAAAGAGTTCATCGTCGCCCATCCTGGCAAGCCAAAAGAAGCCCCTCCGGACTTCGCCTCGCACCTCTTTGCCGTCAGCGGCGTCTCCGGGGGCAGCTTGGGCGCTGTGGTTTTCAACGCGCTTCTGGCCGAGAACGTCGCCTATCCCATGGAAGACAGGGCGCACTACATGCTCCGGCAAGATTTCCTTTCGCCAACTTTGGCAGCAATGTTCTTTCCCGACCTGTTCCAGCGCTTCTTCCCCTTTCCGATCGCTGCGGCCGATCGGGGCGCTGCACTGGAGAAGGCATGGGAGTACGGTTGGCAGCGCACTGTCTGTGGCAAAGATGAACGCGGCCAGCCTCGACCAAACCGTTTGGCGCAGCCGTTTCGCACGCTTTGGAAAGGTCGACAGAGCGAGATCCCTTTTCCGGCGTTGTTCCTCAACGGCACCCGTGTGGAATCGGGCAAACGCATTATCACCAGCAATCTGCTAATCAGGAGCGACGAATTCTCTGACGCTGAAGACGCGGAGGCGATTCTGGGCAACGGCGGATCGCGCGACATTCCGCTGAGCACGGCTGCGCACATGAGCGCACGCTTTACCTATGTCAGCCCCGCCGGCCGGCTGCCCGACGGGGGGCACATTGTAGACGGTGGCTACTTCGAGAACTCGGCCGCGGGGACAGCTTTGGAAATCGTCTATGCAGTCGAGGGTGTCATCAAGAGTGAGCCCTGGCGTGAGCGCGTAGTGCCGGTGGTGATTCAAATTCGCAACGGGCCAACCAAAGAAACTCCAGACAGTCCTGCTGATTCTCGTTCCACTCCGGCCCAGTCGAAGCACGACTTTCTGAGTGAGATTCTGGCCCCGGTGAGCGCGCTTCTTAACACGCGCAACGCTCGCGCCAGCTTCTCGCAGGAAGCGATTGAGGCAGAGCAGGAATCGGAATCGAAAACGAACCCCGGGCTGCCAAACAGGATCCGCTTTGGACTTCACGGCAGTTCCGTACCCCTACCGCTAGGCTGGATGCTCTCCGGCGGCGCAGCGAATGAAATGCGGCGCCAACTGAGAAAGAACTCCGAGAATCAGGAAGCCACCAAAATGATCATGGAAGAGCTATTATTAGGGAAGGGCACCGCACCTTGAGTTGTTGTAGGCGATTCTGTTTGAGGGTCGCATGTTACACCCCAAATTTTAAAGCCGCTTAATAACCTTCGTTTTGCTCGCAATGGGCTGGTCGTCGTTTGAAGCTGGAGCACCCCGGAGCTGAACACAAGCGGCGGAGGAGAGTCGGCAGAGAGCGGAAGTGGTATCTCGGATAGCCTTGGCGCACCTGAATCCTGATACGGCCAAACAAATTCTAAGCGCTGTCCAGGAGCGCTCGTGAAGTTTAGAGTCGCCTAACAAGTCGGTTCGGTCGCCTGATTGTGTGTTGCGATCCCTTTGCAAGCCTCGTCGTAAACGCGGATCACCGCATCATGTGACCTGCTGTAAAATTGCGCGTATTCGATTGCATGACGCTCACATCCGCTCCATATCACGTAGGGGTACGGTCGCGACCTTTGGCTAGATTGAGAAGGTCTGGTAGGAACATCAAAAATACGAGGTAAGCGAGTCCAGAAATGTAGTAAATGACGAATACCTTAAGAAATTGGCGATCTGCGTCCAACCTTCTTATTTGGTAAGCCAACTGATGGGAGAGGGCATCTTTTTGGATGTGCTGCAACTCGTTGTAAATTGACTTTGCGCTGGCATTGAGATCACCAATCTTTATCGCGAGAACGAGGAAGCCGCCCACCATTACAACTGGAAGGGCGAAGATGAACATCACGCGATAGGCTACAGGGTGTTTGTATGCGGCGAATGCGAGGCCCAATGCGGCAGCGACAATCAGCGGAATAAGGAGGGTCATGGTTCTTAAAATCGCCTTTGTGTCTGTGTACTTCAATCAGTTTGCCAGCGTCATCATAAACGCGAATCACAACATCATGTGAGCGGCTATAAAACTTCGCGTATCCGATTGCATCTGGAATTTTGAGATACCACAGCCGCCGAATGCCAGCGCATCGGAGATCAGATCGAAGCCGCGCTTATCTTTGCACGGGCGTACTTCGTAAACGTGCATAGGGAACCGTAGAGGCGGTAGCCCCAGCGATTGGTTAGGTCATTGATCTGCATTTGGTTTGATGTGGTTCACAAACTCCTTATTGAACCAATGCGAGCGTGAACGCCACCAGGCCTGAACTCCAGGATATGCGTTGATATCGCGCATGGCCGCTTCGTTCGGACCCCACAGGCGCGGATCTAGATGCCCGTCCAACTGCTGATAATACATTTCTTCAAAGATATAAAACAGCTGATCCATGAGCGCACTGAACCGTACGAGATCGCCGCTTTCGAGAGATTCGAAGTCGTGGATGCCGCGATAATACAACTCACCTAGATGCGGATGCTCTACCAGTTCTCCAAGCCACCGATTGACGCTATCCAACGAAAGCAGTCGCGCCGATCGAGCATTGCTGCGGATTTCCCTCGCCAAATAAATCAATGAAACGACGACGGCAAGCGCGCCGACGATTTGGCCGATTGCACTAATCGCTTCCCAATTCACGGCACGGTCTAACTATGATTGGACGAGTCTTCGTCACCGTCACGAGATTTCTTCGCGTGTTCTGACTTCTTGAACGCGTGCAGGATTCGTCGATGACATCGGGCGCTAGATTGACTGAGCCGAGATTCATCTGCAACGCTTACGCGGTCTGTGAAGCGGGCCGGGGCATGCCGAAAAGTAGTAACGGCGCTTCGTGCACGAGGGAAGGCATACGCCCTCTCAAGGCTGCTACACGAATTTGATCCCCAATCTGCACGACTTCGGAGGCGAACTGTAATTTCGAGGCTTGCGTACTGGTCGCTGGCGAAAGCTCGAACTACCAGGCGGAATCGTTTCAACAATTTTGGGAGCAAACGTTGCTGATAGCTCACCAGACCGAGCAAGCCCAACGTCAGGAGCAGAAATGTCGGGACCTGATCTGAAACTGACATGTGCGCTTCCACGCTTAAAATGGCGTAGGTATTTTGATAGACGACCGACCATTGCTCCGTTCCGTGGTTAAAAACCGATTCGTCCGACACCACCTCGGCGACCCCATAAAAAGGCTTGTGGATTATGCGCCGCTCGGGTATGCACTCCAAGAAGGCAGCCAAAGATTTTACCAAGCCTGCTACATTAGAAGCCGCTGGCAGATGCCCGCGATGCAAGAGTACGGAGTTTAGACCTATTCTGTGAGGCGAGCCAATTTTTGACTTCACAATTCGACACATGGAGAAAAATTTTTGGAAACTTCGCCCTACAATCGCCGGAAAGTACTAAAGGAGGCAGCGGAAATCCGGCGAGGGAATGTGTCTCCAGCGTTGGGCCGCTGAATGAGAGCACTCCAGAGAACAAACGACGATGGAGGAAAAAACCGGTCCGCCAGCGGGGTTGCAGCGATGATTCGCTGAAATGACTTTCCCTCTCCGGTTACCAAAGGAGCAATTATGAGAACAGTAGGATTTGCCAAGAGAACAACAACGAAACTGGGGTCATCGGTCATGTGCGCGTTACTGCTCATACTATTGACCGCAGCGGGCGCGGCTGCTCA
>JBKPDP010000114.1:0-14545 GCA_046727935.1 Verrucomicrobiota bacterium
GCAAGGTCGACCGAGAACGCAGCTGGCCCTGCGATACCAGCTCACAGCGAGCTGATGGAGCGAGTCGATGAAGCGCAGAAGAAGGGCGATTGGTTGAAGGCCAGGATGCTCCTGGAAGAAATCCGTGAGATGCGAAGAGTCGGTACGTCGGAAACATCCGCGGGCCAGCAAATCGAGAACCCAGAAGATCCCGATGTTCTCCAGCGCCTCGCGCTCGCCACTTATAAGAGCAAGTATCCCACTCCCGAAGAAGCATTCAAAGCAGCACGCGATCTTTTGAAGCTGCTCGAGCCGCAGACCACTAATGACACCGAGACCCTTGGCCTCTGGGGATCGGTGCACAAGCGCCTATGGGAACTGACCAAGGAGAGTAGCTATCTCGATGAAGCTGTGCGCGCCTACGAGCGTGGCTTTTACCTGCGCAACGACTACTATAACGGGATCAACTACGCTTACCTGCTCAATGAGCGCGCAGCCCATCCCATCGGTTTTGCGGAAGCCGTTGCCGATTTCGTACAAGCGCGCCGTGTACGCAAGGAAGTGATCTCTATTTGCAACCAGTGGCTCCAGTCTAATGTGCCAACTGCGCCCCTGCCGCCTGGCAGCAAATTTCCTGAGAAACGGTATTGGGTTTTGGCTACTCTTGCCGAAGCGCAGATTGGATTGGAGGAAGAAGCGATGGGTCAGCAGCGCTTGGAGGAAGCCTTTGCCGCCGCTCCAGAACCTTGGATGAAAGACACCACTCAAGAACAGGTGACTAAACTCAAAACGCTACTAGCGGCGTCCCCGCTAAAGAAACTCCCACCCGCTTAATTCTGACGCAGGCTTTTCCTTCGCATTGTGAACTTTCTAATGCGGGCGATCACACTGAGTGGCGGGATCGGCAAGGATAACTCGGATCGCAGCAGCCGGGGAACATCGCGCTATGAATGCGAAGCTGCAGAAAAGAACCCTGGCAATGCCAAGGCTAGGAACGCCGACGACATTCCTAACTGGCTTTAACACGGTTGTGCGAAGCAAAGTAGGCTGAAGCCCTGGGGCGCAGGAGGAAGAATACGACAATCAGATAACAGGCACCCATGGTCAGCGTCGTCGCTTTCACTGGCCGCATTAAAAGCTCGATTACAAAGTAGAAAGCACCCCACCAGATGTAAAGCAAACGTGCCCAGTTGGCCCCCCGCAGTATGAAAATGCCCGAAACAATGGAAATAACCGCATCAGCAAAAAACCTTGAAGACTCCACTTGGGCGGGAATTGGAATGTTTGCGATCGTTTCCGGCACTGGGTTGTTGATGCTAAAGATACCTACCTGCAAAGAGGACACGCCAAAGACGAGCATGATCCAGGCAATTATGGTGATCGAGTCGGGTCGTTCGTTTTCAGATTGGCTCTGCGCTCGAAGCACCTTGTGTAACTCGATCTTCGCATTGCGGCTAACCGCCGGGCGCCAGAAGATTGCGTACAAAATCAGAGCTACGGGGACAGAGATGAAAGGGCTCCCCAGTACGAACTGGGCTATTAAGAAGAAGATCGGAAGTGTTAATGCTAACCTCGGGAGCGCCCGCGTCCAGCTCTTGGAGTAGCTGATGCAGCGCGCATTTCTAAAGGCAGGGGAACCTTGGCCACTTTCGTCACCTGGCGAGATGTGTCTGAGACACACTGTATCCGGCCACCGTCCAGCCTTCTCAATCATTTCAGCCTCTATTCCGAGTGCGGCGCTTCCCTCAGAGGCGTCTACTAGGACTGTTTGCGCTCGGCCGATCAGCTCTTGCGCCGCGCGCTGCCAATCCTCATCCCGTGCGCGAAGAACCATTGGCACACTCCGCATCGGATGCAACAGCTTTAAGCCAGCGAATCCCACGACGAATGGATCCCAATCCTTGGGCCTGCTATGCGTAGGCGTCAGAAATACAACAGGCACACCGGCTTTCGCCTGCCTCAGCACTAGGGCGATGACCGTTCGATCGGCGAAAGTAGAAAAGCGCCGCAAAAACAGCACGAAAGGTCGGTCCAGAAATGCCCGCGGCCTGCGATGCCGCAGAAGCAGCGGGTAGACAGCGCCAGTTGCCCAAAGGATCGCCGCAAGCCCTAGATAACCAGTTTGATTAGAGTCCGCTGGTCTGAGGCTGGCGAATAGGAGCCCAGCCAAAATCAAAAAGCCGAGTGCAACACAGAGAGCAACAGCGATGATCGCAACCTGGCGGCGCCTTGCCCAGCCAAAAAGGGGTGGGGGCACTGCACGTAGTAGAAACCGCCCGAATGCGATCCCAAGGACGAAGACGAAGAAGCCATTCAAGCCCTCGGCGGTCAGCTCGCGGACAAGGTCACCGGACGAAAGGCTTCGACCGCTGTTGGCGGTCAACACGGCACCGAGGACTAGGATTACAGATCCGCACCAAGTCGCTGATAAGAAGCTCAGAAACCTAACTCGGATTGGGAATCTGCCCCGTGCCGAGCTGGCGGTTTCGCGATTCAGCTCGTCAACTGGGGACTTCATGGGAATCGCCCATCTGAGTTAGCTATCCAAACGAAGACGCCCCGTCTTCGCGGCTCTTTGTCTTGGAGCAGCCGACCATGTAACAGCGCTACTGAATCGCGCAGTGCCGACAAGACCTCCAACCTTGACAAGTTTCATGTCAGCGGACAACTCCTTAAGTTCGCGGTTTCCGGGCGGGAAGAGGGTGAGGTGCTCAGTTGGAGACACCTAACGAACTTGACGCAATCAGAAATTCTCAAGTGTTCACACGAGCAGTCAAGAGAATTCTTTCCAAATCTACGGCTTGGTTCCGGGAGGCAGTTTTGAAAGCTCGCCAGCCTTTATTACAGCGTCGGCTTCGCCGGGACGTTTGAGCGCGGTGAGCACTTTGGCGCGCGCCTGCCAAACGTCGGCGCTCCCCGGAGTCAGCAGCGTCGCAAAAAGCGTTTCAGCGTCGGCCTGAACCGACGCCTTCGGGTCGGATGAATCTGTGAGCAGTTTTACACCGAACCGCGCGCGCGCCAATGCATCGGCGGGCGAAGCGAGCACCGCTTCTTGCAATTTCGTATTTCCCTTGATCCGGCGCTGTACGTAGCTGCTCACTTTGACCTTCGAATACGGAGAGATCATTCGTTCGGCCGGAGCGACGAGAAACCAATTTGCGATCTGGGCCCAGCGATCATCGGGAGGAAGTTTCGCGACAACTTGGCGGGCTGCTACCAGACGCTCTATCCGGTCAGGAAGGACTTCGATCGTCCCTGCCGGAGTCAAGGCGCAGCCAGCAACGGCTTCGGCGATATCAGCCAGCCATGCCGGTCCCTTCCCCGTCGGCGGTATATTCCAAATACGGACAGGATTCGTCTCCTCGACGACCAGCAAATCGTCGGGACTGAAATATCCGCTCACGCCTTCGAAGCTGTTGCTGGTGACGTCGGCGAGAGGATATCCGGTTGCTGTGTCGAGAAGCGCTTTGCAATGCAATGTCGCCTCGCCAAGTCCGCGTCCGGCAGCGAGCAGGCGCCTGCCACCGGAGCTGAATTCGACAGTAGTAAACATCATGTTCTCCGGAGGACGCACTGCATTGATTAACGGCGCACCCGTTACGGCGCTCCAGACCCGTGCGGCGTCGCCGCTCGTGGCGAAAAGCTTTCCGTCGGAACTGAACCTCACTTGCCCCTCTCCGCCAATTTCCCTGAGGATTCCAACCTGCCGACCGGTGGCAGTCTCGAATAGTAACACCTTCCCGAAGTCGGTGGAAACGATGAAGCGGCTGCCGTCGGAGTTGAATTCCGGATCGCGGATATGATCCTCCGACGGGCAGGAAAACTGAACCGCGTTACCGACAGGTTTGCCGCCAGGTTTGCCGACAGCCACTTCCCAAACGTGCGGCTCGCCCGAATCGATACAATTAACCGTGACCACCCAGGCTCCGTCTGGACTAGAACTGATGGATTCTGAGGGTGGCGAGGCCGGCGCACCCGTCTCGATGTTCCAGAGTTGCACATGGCCCACGTTCTCGGCACCGAAACTCGATATCGCCACCAGCTTCCCATCGGATAAGAGATGCGCCGAGCTGATTTCATGGGCGGTGTCGGGAAGTTTGAACTCGCGGAGCAGTCGCCCATTCTCCACATCCGAAATTCTTGCCGCCGTTTTAGTGGTGGTCAAAAGCTTCGATCCGTCACGGCTCAATTCGGCAACATTCGCGTCCACGACCGAAGAAAGCTCTCTGTGGCTGGGGATGTCCCAAAGCCGCACCCCGATTCCAGATCGGACCATGAGCCGCGCCCCGTTTGCGCTGAAGCTCACGTCTTTCGGTGCATCGCGGCCTTCGCCAACCTTCGCCTCAATTAGAATTCCAGCCGAACGAATGTCGAATACGCGGAGCTGCCCGGCAGTAACGCTCGCCGCCATGAAATCGTGGTGAGCGATCATCTTGCCAGGCAGAGACAAAGGTCGCGCAGCCGCACCGAGAAGGTCCCATGTCCGCTGCGACGTCCCACGGGAATCACGGATGATCAGGTAACGGCCGTCGTGGCTGAAATGCGCGCTAGCGACGTCACCCCCCTCGATCGCCTCCATCTGTAAGTCGCCAGTTCCGGCGTTCCAGACACGCACACTGCCGTCTTCAGCCACGGTGGCGATCCGATATCCATCAGGGCTAAATGACGCTGCACTGAGCGGTTGGTTGCCGGGATGTTTCAGCAAACCGGTCACGGGCTGGCCGGTGCGAGCATTCCAAACTCGGGCTTCAAATCTACCGATAGCGAGCAGCCATTGCCCATCCGGACTGAACTGCAGCTTTTCCACCCGACTGCTGTGCTCCATGACAGGAAGCGACGGCATCACCGGCTGCCCCGTGGGTGCATCCAAGATGCTCACCTTTCCTTTGCCATCAGGCGCATCCAGGGCAACCGCAATCCGCAAGCCATCCGGGCTGAGTGATCCTACGTGTTCGGTGGAAAACTGTGCGCCGCCTATCTGTTTGCCGGTCCGCGTTTCGAAGATCTTACTGGAATCTGTCAAGTAATGCTCACCGTCCAGGCTGAATTGCACCCGCCCGTAGGAGGAGGGAACGTGGCTTAAATCACGGCCAGTCTTCGCGTCCCACACTAGCGTCCCGGGTTCGCCCGTGATTCCGGTAATCGCGAGGTAGCGGGAGTCTTCACTGAACGCGAACATCTCCTCGTTCACATAGCTCGCCTTAAATTTTACCGGGTCATTGATTGCGACATTGTGCACGGCGTCCCAGAGCTGAACAGCAGAATTGGCTGATTCGTGAGGTCCGTCTTTTTGGTCGTCTCCGGCGAGAACGACGCGTGTGCCGTCGGGGCTGAAAGCCGCCACATCGACGCCAGCTTCGAGTCGGATAGGCCCCGAGAGCGCTTTCGACGTAGCGTTTTCCCGAATCTCGGCCGTGCCATCCGCGAGGATGACAACTGCCCGCGTGTCGTCCGGACTCGCAAACCACCTTACGGCATCCTTGTGCTGCGGAGATAGCGGAAGCGGCCAGACGCGCTCGGTCAGGAGCGAGGCGATGCGGGTCGCCGCAGCGGGATTGCCGTTCGAGCGCACCGCGCGGGCGAAGTAAGCGAGCGCCTGCGCGGCGCGCTGATCGGCGACAAGCCGCGTACCTTGCGCGAAGTCCGATTGGCTCAGCGTTTCGAGCGCGGCCTCCTTTTGCCGGATCGCTTCCGCCGCATTTTCCTTTGCGACGCCTTCCTGTTTGCGGGCTTCACCGCGCTGGATTAGCGCGAGAATCGCCAGCACTATCGCGACCACGGCGCCGAAGGTCACAGTGCCGAGCGTAATACGCTGCCGCCGCGCTGCGGCTTTGCGGCTGGCGATGATGTATTCGGTTTGGAGCGCTGTCGGTTGGCGCTCTTTTTCGGTGCCAGCTTGCGCGAGCCATTGCTCAGCGGCTCGCAAATCCTCACCGCGAAGAACAAAGCTGTTGTTCTTGCCTTTGTTTTCCCACTCGATTGCACGCGTGAGCAGGCGGGTGTGGGCGTGGATCCACTCCAAGTCAGTGTCCAACGCGCTGATCAGCGTGTTAGTTGCCTTCTCAAAATCATCGCCCTCCGGAAAGAAAATCCAGTTTAGCTTCGCTAGCGCTTCGGGCACCGTATCGGGGTTCACGTCCCGGGCGACGATCGGCACCATCCGTTTGTTGTGCGCTGCCGCGTGCGCGATCTCGCGGCCGCAGACGACCGAAGCGACCGAGTCCGGCGTAAGCACGAAGACGAAAGTGTCGGTACCTTCGATTGCGGCATGGATAGCCTGCATCCATTCTTCCGTTGGGCGAATGTCTTCCCAGTCCACCCATGCTTCTCGGCCACGACTCTTCAAGGACTCATCCAAATGACGCACAAAGTCCTTGTCCTTGCGCGAATACGAAATGAAGACTTCTTGTGGCCGCGGTGCCTGCTGGTCGCCCGGCGCTGCTGGCATGAGGTGATACCTTAAGTATGCGAACAACCCTGAAGTTCGCGGTTTCCCGGCGGGAAGCGGGCAAGGCGCCCAAGTTGGAGGCGCCTAACGAACTTGACGCCATCACAAATTTTCACGTACCCAGACGCGCCGTCAAGACAATTCTGTCCAGAACAGGCATATCCACAAAACAGAGGGCCTTAAGATTCATTCTTCTTACTTCTGCCGTTTAGTCTTTAAATCGGGCCGAGGTTGTTCTCGTCCCTTAGCTGTATTTGTTTCTGCTACGACTCGCTCAAGCGACTCAAGGTTCTTGCGGATTTCGATCGATTGAGGCGGAAGGGTCCCACGCTTCTCGAATTCAGTGAGAATGCGTAGCCCTTGCTGCACGAGGTGAAAGGCCTCGTTATGATCACCCTTGTCCTTTAACATCATATCAACGGCTGCAACCAGTCCGCAGGCGCCAGCAGCGAAAACTTGCAAGTCCGCATTGGTCGGATCCTCGGTGGCAAGCCTAGTCACCGCGGCGTAATATTTGCGAAATTCGCTCAGAGCATTTTCAAACTGCCTCTGCTTAACAAGCGCCCCTGCGATGAGTTTGTGGGCATCGGCTGCCTCTCGTTGCCAAACCGCGTTAGTCGGATCGCTTGCTACAACATTTTTCATCGCCTCCGAATAGTTGCGAAATTGATCGAGGGCAGCAGTGATATCATCCTGCGCTTGGAACACCTGGCCAATATTGTTGTAAGTGAACGCAAGATCTCGCTGCCAATCAGCATTGTGCGGGTCGATCAGCGTGAGATTGTGAACGATCTGCTGGCTTGCGCGGAACTCGGCCAAGGCGGGATTAAATTGCTGCTGTTCCAAAAGAACCTTACCGATTTGGTCGTGACTACTTGCCAACTCGCTCGACCTTTTCGCATCGCTAGGAGCTTGCGCCACCAGCTTTTCTCGGATCGCGTACGCCTTGCGGTATTCAGAAAGTGCTGCATCGAATTGCTTTTGTCCGTATAAGCGATTTGCTTCAGTGTCGTAGCTGACCGCAAACTTACTTTGCACGCGCGCGTTGGATGGGTCGCGGGCCGCGAGCTTTTCGTAGATTTGCTGGGCCTCCTGACTCTCGTGGCTTGCCTCCTCGGCATCCCCGTGTGACGCAAGAACAGCTCCAAGGACGAAATGTGCACCAGCTAAATGCTCTAACGCTTTATTGGATCCCGGATCCAAGCGCTGCGCTTTTTCGGCAAGCGCAACAGCCGAGCGGTGCTTGGGGAGAGCGTCATCGAGACGACCCTTGCTGGCGTCGATCAAGCCTTGGAACACAAGGACCCAAGCTTTGCCGTCCAAAGTGTCAACACTCTCCCCTTCGGCTTTTTTCATCGCACTGTAATACCCGTCCACGGCTGCTCCCACGTCTTGCATCAAATCGAGCCGACCGCTCGGTCGAAGCTTCTCGGGTAGAAGCTTCTCGGTTAGGTTGTTCTGAACGAAATCAATAACACCGTCTGCACGGTTGCGACCCGCGAGTGCCTTCGCCTCGTGCTGGCGTGCTTCTTGACTAGCGAAGAACGCCTTGACCGCGAGCGCGATGGCGACCAAAAATCCAAGGGTTACGGCCCCAAGCGTGACTTGCTGGCGTCGCGTTGCCGCTTTGCGACTAGCATTGATGTATTCTGTTTGAAGCGCTGTGGGCTTTGGTTCCTTTTTAGTAGGCGCTTGTGCCAGCCATTGCTCGGCGGCTTTCAACGCTTCCCCACGCAAAACCAAGCTCCTGCTCTTGCTATTTGCTTTCCACTTGATTGCTTGCGTGAGCAGGTCCGTGTGGGCATGCACCCAAGCTAGATCTGTATCGAGCGCGTTGATCAGCAGATCAGTCGCTTTTTCAAAATCATCGTCTCGGCAGTAAAAAATCCAGTTCAACTTCGCCAGCGCTTCGGGGACGGTGTCGGTGTTTACTTCCCGGGCCACAATGGGCACCATGCGTTTGTTGTTCGCTGCCGCATGCGCGATCTCATGACCGCAGGGGATTGATACAACCGAATCCGGCGTGAGCACAAAAATGAAGGTGTCAGCGCCTTCAATAGCGGCATAAATGGCCTGCATGAATTCCTCTGTCGGTCGAATGTCCTCCCAATCCACCCAGGCTTCCCGATCACGACGCTTCAGTTCCTCGTCTAGCCGGCGCACGAAGTCCTTGTCCTTGCGCGAGTAGGAAATGAAGACTTCCTGTGGCCGTGGCAGCTGTTGGTCGTCGGTCGCTGCTGGCATAAGATGACACCTTAAGTATGCGAACAACCCTTAAGTTCGCGGTTCCCCGCGCAAGAGGGTCAGGTGCTTAGCTGGAGACGCCTAACGGACTTGACGCCATCGCCATTTTTCGATTGCCCGAGGAACAGTCAAGACATATCTCTCCGAATCTTTTGGCGTTGGCGAACCTGCCGGCCGTCCGGGCTGAAAGTGGCGCATACAACTGGTTCGCTGCTAGGGCAACGCCGGGCAGGTTTTTCGATAAGGCTGATCACCTAAGTATTGATGCCATTCCTCGGGTGTTAGATTCCGTGTCAACCGCGCACACGCTTCGTCCAGCAAGTCTTGTGGACGCCATAGTGAGAGTTGCACCACGCCATCATTTCCGGCGGTCGCGAGTGTCTTTCCGTCGGGGCTAAAGACCGCGCGGGTCACTGGCTGGTCGTGACTTACTCGGGCTAACTCCTCTCCGGAAGCCACATCCCACACTCTTGCGTCATTCCCGGCCGCCGTGGCCAGGGTTGTTCCATCCGACGAGAAGCTGAGGGCAGCGACATCGGCTTCGTGGGGGAAGCGACGCACTTCTTTCTCGCTTTTCCACTCCCAGATTACCGCCACTTTGCCACTTCTAGTGGCGACATACTTGGCATCAGGGCTGAATGCGGTCGATCCAACCACGCTCTCATGCTTCAAGGTAGCCATGCGCTGCCCGGATGTGATCTCGGTAATCAACACAGTGCCTTTTTCATCAGCCGTTGCGATGCATTTGGAATCCAGACTAAAGGCAAAGGTTAAAAGGTCTTGGCAATCGATGCTTAAGATTTGTTTCCAGTTAGTTACTTCAAGAATTCGCAGCTTATTCTTGTCTGCAATCCCAAGGAGCTTACCATCCGGGCTGAGGAGAGCGGGGATGAAGAGAGTGCCCCAGCCTTTCTCTTGGAAGGCCAGGTGCCAGTCTGGACCATTCCATAGATTAATATTCACATTGGCCATATCTCCTGAGCTGGCCGTGACGAAGAATTTTCCGTCAGGACTGAAAGAAGCCGTATCTGCCGAACCTTTCAGCGAAAGGCGAACGATTTCGTTTCCGCTGCTCACATCCCAAATCCGGGCTGCGCCATCTCCATTAGCCGTGCCCAGCAGTTTTCCGTCGGCGCTGAAAGCGACACTCTTAAGTTGATCGGGCATCGACGAGCCGATGTTCGGCTCTTGCTGGATCATGGGTGGGGCGATCGATTCGCCGCTCGCAACATCCCAGACTCGAGCGGTTGTCGCATCACACGTGGCGAACAGCTTGCCATCGCGGCTGAAAGTCACGTCCGTGACTGCGGTCTTGTGCACGAGGCGGCGGCTAACTGTGCCGGTTGCGCTTTCCCAGAGTGAAACGCGCCGGCCTGCCCCCACCACGACATATCTGCCGCTCGAGGTCGGGCTAGCTTCACTGGCTCGCTCCGCTTCCTGGTTCTCGGTAATCCGGGTTAGCTCATGACCACTAAGAGCTTCCCAGAGACGGACAGTTCCATCGTCTCCTGTGGTTAACACCTGCTGACCGTCACCAGTAAAAGCGGCCCAACTTACCTGTTCTGGTGTGGTAGCGTTGCCACCTCTTTCTGTCCTTCGATCTCCCAGACACGCGCCTGGATATCTCCGCCCGCCGTAGCCAAATACTTCCCGTCCTGGCTGAACGAAACCGTCATACGGGGATCGTGCCGAAACAGGTCTTCCAGCGCGGCATAACTTTTTTGTCTCTTCTGCCTGAAAGTCTTCAGCCGTTGGCCGGTCGCTGCGTCCCACAAGAAGGCGAGTTGCCTGGAGTTGCCGGTGACAACGAATTTGTCGTCGGGGCTAAATGTGGCCGCTCTCACTTCATCGTTCTCATCTGCCTGGAACTGGAACCGCGACACCTCCTGGCCCGTCACAGCATCCCAGACCCGTTCTCCATTCGTGAGGCGTCTGCCATCAGCGGTGAAGGCCAGCGCATGCGGAGTATTTCCGGACATTGAGAAGCTCTTCTTTCCCGTGGCCGGATCGTAGATCAGGAGGCCGTCGGAGGTTGCGCCGAAGGTTGCGACGGCAAACTGCTTACTGTCGCTCTGTCACCTCGGGGAATCCGAGTAATTAACTTTCCACCTGGCGCTCTCCACAGCCACACGGCTACCTTGCCCGCCTTTGTTTCCCCTCGAGTCGCCAAATAGTTTCCATCGTTAGCTATCAGCACGGCGCTGACCGGCCCGCCATGCTCCAGACGAGCAAGTAGCTTCCCGGATGGAACCTCCCAGATTCGAGCGGTCCCATCTTCGCTGCCCGAGACAGCGTATTTGCCGTCGATTGCCATCGCGACGCAGCGAACATCTCCGTCGTGCTTCATCTGAGCTAGCCGGCGCGGTAACAAGCTAACACCCGCGCGCAGGACGACGTAGGTGTCGATGGAAGGAAAGCGCTGCATGGCTTCTGCAGCCAGAAGAACGCTGCGCGGTAAGAACGTCGGATGCTGGTTTCTCAGTAGCTCACTTTGCGCAGCCAGTTGCCGGGAGAGCGCGACCTGCGTGGCCCGTTCCGCTTCAGCCCGTCGCTTATCCGCAAGATTCTTTTGCTCAATGGCCTGCTGCCGCTGAATGAATGCAACAATCGCCAGGCCGACGGCTAGCAACGCCCCGAAGGTAACGGCACTAAGAGTGATCCGCTGCCGCCGCGCTGCCGCTTTGCGGCTAGCAATGATGTATTCGGTTTGGAGCGCAGTAGGCTGGCGTTCTTTTTGGACGCCAGCTTCCGCCAGCCATCGCTCAGCCGAACGCAGATCGTCACCGCGCAAAACGAAGCTGTTGTTCTTGCCGTTTGCGTTCCACTCAATTGCACGGGTGAGCAGACGCGTGTGCGCGTGCACCCAATTGAGATCGGTATCGAGCGCGCTGACGAGTGATCCGGCGGCCGCTTCGAAATCGTCGCGCGCACGAGAGAATATCCAATTCAGCTTCGCGAGCGGTTCTGGAACTGCTTTGGCATCTACGTCGCGAGCGACGATCGGCACCATGCGTTTGTTATGCGCCGCCGCATGCGCGATCTCGCGCGCGCACACTTCCGATGCAACGGAATCGGGTGTGAGCACGAAAACGAAAGTGTCGGCACCTTCAATCGCGCCGTAGATCGCCTGCATGAATTCTTCCGTTGGCCGGATGTCCTCCCAGTCCACCCACGCCTCGCGATCGCGCTGGTTCAGTGCCTCGTGCAACCGTCGCACGAACTCTTTATCCTTGCGCGAATACGAGATGAAGACTTCTTGTGGCCGCGGCACCTGTTGGTCACGGGGCGTTCTTGGCATAGCCGACACCTTAAACATGCGAACAACCCTTAAGTTCGCGGTTTCCCGGCGGAAAGTGGGCGAGGCGCTCGATGGGAGGCACCTAACAAACTTGACGCAATCACAATTTTTCAAAAACCCCGACGAGCCGTCAAGACAATTCTCTCCAAGGCTTTTGCGTTGGCGAGGGTGAGATGGGTCACGACGAACTCAGCCAGCAGCAGCCGCCCGAACATCGCGCTGTGGATAATCCCGCGCGTGCGCTCTTCGTCCCCACGCAACGCCTCGAGCCCGCAGCAGCGGATCTGAATTGCATTCGATTCGCGGCGGACTATCTTAAGATCCGAGGGGCGTTTATGTCGTACCTCGACGAGTTCAAGCGCGATGTTTTCATCAGCTACGCGCACTACGACAACGAACCGCTTATAGAAGGAAAGGAAGGTTGGGTTTCCGAGTTTCACCGCAAACTGGAAATCTATTTGCGCAAGAAGCTCGGCTTGGACCCGGCGATCTGGCGCGACATCGAGCTCGGCGGCAACGAATACCTCTGGGACAAATTAAAGAATGAGATCTCTAAGGTGGCGGTACTCATTCCCATCATCTCGCCGCGTTATCTTAATTCGAAGTCCTGCCTGGACGAGCTGAAAGCGTTTTGCGAGGTGGCGGAGGAGGCCGGCGGTCTGCGCGTGGCCGATGACAAGGCACGCATCTTCAAAGTTCTGCAGATGCCGATCCCGCTGGAAGAACATCCGCCTGAGGTGAAGGATTTCATCGGCTACGAATTCTTTCAGGTCGACGTCATGACTGGTAGGCCGCGCGAGTTTGATCCCGCGCTCGGCCAGGAGGCCGAACAAAAATTCCTCCTCAAAGTAGACGACGTCGCCTCCGACATCGTCAAGCTGCTCGATCTCCTTAAGCGACGCGAGAGCGGTAAGACCGCGCTCAAGACCGGCGGTCCAATCGTGTTTCTCGCGGAGACAACCTCCGACCAAACAGGCGCACGCGATGAGATCCGCCGCGAGCTGCAAGAGCGCGGCTGTACGATCTTGCCGAACAAGCCGCTGCTAGCGGCGACGGATTTCGCGCAAGCTGTCACCGGTGATCTCGAGCGCGCGCAGTTCTCTATCCACATCATTGGGCAGAACTACGGAATCATTCCCGAGAGAGCGGATCGCTCCGTAGTCGATTTACAGGATGAATTCGCCGTTCAGCGCGGCTGCGACCCTGCGTTTACGCGGATTATTTGGTTGCCGCCCGGCATCACACCTGAAGATGAGCGTCAAAGGAAATTCATCGAGTATCTGAAAGCAGATCCAAGAGTGCAAGAGAACGTCGAGTTCATCGAAGGTTCGCTCGATAAACTCAAGACCTGCATCGAAGAGAAGGTGCAAGCGCTTAGCAGGCCCCCGCCTGCGCCAGTGGTCGCAAGTGATGAAGGACCACTGCGGATTTACGTGATCTGTGACCAAGCGGACCGCAACGCCGCCGAGCCGATCGCCGCTTACCTCTTCAACGAGGGATTCGAGGCCATCCTGCCGCCGATAGAAGGGGATGAGGCGCAACTTCGCGAGGACCATAAGGACAATCTGACGACGTGCGACGCGGCTCTGATTTATCACGGCTCGGCAAGTGAGATCTGGTTGCGGACGAAACGGAGCGATCTGAAGAAGGCTGCCGGTTTCAACCGCGTCAGACCAATGCTTTGTCAGGCCATTTATCTCGGCGCGCCGGAGACGCCGCAGAAGGCAAGCTTCCGCACCCACGAGGCGGAAGTGATCAGGATGTTCGGCGCGTTCTCGGGGGAGGCGCTGAATGGATTTATCTCCAAGCTAAAAACGCAGCACGAGTGCTGAGTTTATGGCAGAGCGTCTTAATCCCTTTCCCGGACTTCGTCCGTTCGAGTTCGACGAGAATTATCTTTTCTTCGGCCGCGACGGGCAGACGGACAAACTTCTTTTACGCCTTCGTCGACACCGTTTCCTCGCGGTTCTCGGTACGAGCGGCAGCGGCAAATCATCACTCGTCCGCGCCGGGCTCCTGCCCGATATTCATGGCGGCTTAATGGTCGCCGCCGGATCATCCTGGCGTGTCGCCCTATTCAAGCCAGGAAACGATCCCATTGGCAATCTTGCCCAAGCGCTAAGCGAGCCCGAGACTTTTGCATCGACAAAGGACGGCGGCGCAACCAAGCCGATCATCGAAAGCACTCTGCGCCGGAGCGCCCTCGGCCTAATCGAGGTGGTGCGGCAGGAGAGGGCAGGCGGCAATCTTCTGATCGTCGCGGACCAGTTCGAGGAGATCTTTCGCTTCCCGCAAGAATCGACAGCGCGGCATCCGGATGACGAAGCAGCAGCCTTCGTTAAACTGCTCCTGGAAGCAGCGCACCAAAGCGACTACCCGATCTACGTCGTCCTCACGATGCGCAGCGATTATCTAGGAGATTGCGCGCGATTTGCCGGCTTGCCGGAGGCGATTAACGAAGGGCTATACCTGGTCCCGCGCATGACGCGCGACGAACTGCGGGAGGCCATCACCAGCCCTGTCGCCGTCGGCCGCGGCGAGATTGCGCCTCGTCTCGTCAACCGCTTGCTCAATGA
>JBKPDP010000115.1:0-17323 GCA_046727935.1 Verrucomicrobiota bacterium
AATGTCCAGCGCCCGATCGTAGAGCTTTCGCGCAGCTGGGAATTGTCGAACCATGCCGTAGGTCTCTGCGGCGTCTGTAAGTAACTCCACATTACGTGGGTCCAGGGCGAGGGCTTGTTCGTAGAAGGCAATGCTTTCATCCCAGTGTCCCTCGCGTCGGGTAACTCGGCCTAGGGCCGTTGGTACCTCGCTGCTGCCTGGTAACATTTTACTGACGCGAACGAACGTGGTTTTGGCAGCCCCGTAATCACGCAGCACCCGGTATTGATAATAAGCCAAGGCGAGGAGCGTTTCGGACGCGTTCGGCTGGAGTCTTTGTGCATTCTCCAATGCGCTTTTAGCCGCATCGCGCCGAGCAGAAGTTTGGTCGGCGCTTGAGAAGTAAAGGAACGCGTCGGCACGAGAAAGCCGCGCCCAAGCGAGTGCAAAATTCGGGTCAAGCTGCACCGCGCGCTCATAAAAGCCGATGGCTTTCGGTAGGAGATCGAGCGAAAGGGAGCTGCGCCCTTCAAAAGCCAGGCCGCGCAGATAGGCATCGTAGGCCTCCGGGTTGTTTGTCGGTTTAACTGCTAACGCCTGCTCCTCGCGACCGGTTAGCTTCGCTTGCAACGCCTCCGTGATTCCTTTGGCGATATCGCTCTCGACGCCAAAGATGTCAGTCAACTTCCGATCATAGGTCTCGGCCCACAGGTGGGAATCGGTCTGCGCGTTAACCAACTGAACATTCACCCGCACCTGGTCGGCCGCTTTTTGCACGCTACCCTCAAGAATGTTCGCTACGCCAAGCTGCTTGGCGATCTCGCGCAGATTCCTGGCTTTGCTCTGATATTGCTGCGTGGAACTGCGCGAAATGACTTTTAAATCCGCAATGCCAGCCAGCCGCGTCAGGATCTCCTCTTGAATGCCGTCGGCGAAATAGGCGTTGGCTTTGTCTTCGCTTAAGTTTTCAAGCGGCAGCACCGCGATGCTTTTTTGAGAGATCGACTCGCCTGCCTGCCTGTAAAACGGGAGTCGCCCAACGATCAACATTCCGATAACTAGCAGCAGAGCCCCGATGATGATGAAGTCGAGCATCCGTCCGGTGGCGCGCTGAATGGATCTCGCCTTTGCGGGCTGGAGATCTTCCGTCCGCACAATTCCTTCGGGGGTGAATTCGTAGACCCAGGCGAGTAGCATCGCGATTGGAAATCCGATCGCGAGCGCAATGACAACAAAACGCACTGCAGAATTAGGAATTTCAAAAAAAGGAAAGACCTGCGTCGTGAGCTGCGTGAAGAACCATGCCACGACTCCGTATGCAACTGCTGCGCGGTAAACATTGCGCCGCTTTAATTCGGCGAAGAAGTTCTTCGGATTCACTCTGCCCGCCTTGATGAAGGGCTCGTCCCGCCAGCACTCTACTTGGATACAAGTGAATTGAAAAGCGCATGCAACAGGTTGCACCGCTTCGGTTCGCCGAAGAAGGCCTTCGGATTCACGCGTCGATTTTGTGCCATAGGGCACCAAATCGTTCAAGACAAACGCTTGCAAAGCAGGAGCATGCCGGAAGAGTTGCCAGCGATGTCAGGTGATATTGAACGACTTAATTCGAAAATCGAAAGTGTTGTTGCCGATAAACGGCTGATAAAATCGGCAGCGAAGAACATTCACGCCCTGCTGGCCGGAGCGCGAACAGATCTCTATTTCAAAGTCGTCAACGAGCTGGTTGATGGCAGTCAGTGGGCAGAGTTAAACGATCGTTATTATCAAACGCTGGCATTTGGAACAGGCGGGCTGCGGGGGCGCACCATCGGCAAGATTGTCACTACTGCGGAACGCGGGAACGCACGTGAAGGCGAACGACCCGAATTTCCGTGCGTCGGCACAAACGCAATGAATTTCTTCAATATTAGTCGCGCGACGCGAGGACTCGTCGCCTATGTGCACGATTGGAACGCACGCGAGAACATTGCAGCGAGGCCGAAAATTGTGATCGCGCACGACCCGCGATTTTTCTCGAAGGAGTTTAGTGAATGTACCGCAAGCGTTGTGGCTGAAAACGGTTGCGATGCATTTGTGTTCGATGGCCCACGTTCCGTGCCGGAACTTTCATTTGCCGTTCGTCATCTCAAGGCGAGCGCCGGCGTCGTGATTACAGCGAGCCATAATCCACCGTATGATAACGGCTACAAAGTTTACTTCGGCGACGGCGCACAGGTGATCGAGCCCCATGCGAGCGGGATCATTGCAAAAGTAAACGCGGTCACGTCCGAAACGTACACGCCACTGCCGAAAGAGCGACAGGGCAAAGTAACGACGATCGGCAAAGACATCGACGAAGCCTACATGCAGCGCCTCGAGACATTGGTTCTTGATTCACAGATAATTCACGAGACGAAATCGCTGCGTATCATCTACACGCCGCTCCACGGAACTGGCAGCGTGATCATCAAACCGATGCTCAAGCGGCTTGGTTTCAATTTTAAGGTCGTGCCGAAGCAGGACCGCTTTGATGGCCGATTCCCGACGGTGAAATCGCCAAATCCGGAAAACGCCGAAGCGTTAACAATGGCAATCAACTTGGCGGAAAAGGAAGATGGCGACGTGGTGGTCGCGACTGATCCAGATTGTGACCGGATGGGTGCGGCAGTTCGTGCAAGCGATGGAAAGATGAAATTGCTCACCGGGAATCAAATCGGGTCGCTGATTGCCTGGTACCGAACCAGGACGCTCTTTGAGAAGGGCGTGCTGAATAAACAGAACGCTTCCCGCGGAGTGATCATCAAAACGTTTGTTACAACTGACCTGCAAAAAGCGATTGCCAAACATTACGGGCTGCGCTGCGTCGAAACGTTGACTGGCTTCAAATACATTGGCGCGAAGCTAGGCAATTACGAACGCGCAATCCCAGAACAGCTGCGACAGAATTATGTCGATCTTACCGAGGATGAAACCCGTCGGCTTCGCCTTGAACACTCTTCGTTTTACATATTTGGCGGTGAAGAAAGTTACGGCTACAGCGGAGCGGATTTTGTCCGTGACAAGGATGGCAACGGCGCGGTGATCATGTTTTGCGAAGTAGCCGCTTACGGAAAGGCGCACGGCAAAACGGTCGATCAATTGCTCGACGACATTTATTCCGAGTTTGGTTATTTCGCCGAGAAAAACGGGTCGCTTGTTTTCGAGGGCGCAGAAGGCGCAACAAAAATTGCGCGCCTCATTAAATCTTACGCCACCAATCCGTTCCCGGAAGTGCTCGGCTCAAAAATGATAGACATCAGGAATTTCGAAACCGATGAGATTAAGGATGCGGAAGGCGACCAAATTCCAAAGGAAAAAATGTTGATGTTCGAGCTACAAGATCCCGCAGGCGCGGGACGCATCGCGGTACGGCCGTCGGGAACGGAGCCGAAGATCAAATATTATCTTTTCGCGCAGCGACGGCCGGAGAACGGAAAATTCAATTCCGCAGAGCTTGATCGGATCAAGAGGCAGGTAGGAGAGAAACTCGATCGTCGTTGGGATTGGCTGCAAAAGGACGCTGAGTCACGTCTGAGTAACTAGTGGAAGTGAAATGGCCACCCAAAGTGCTGCGGATTTGGCCGTGGCTGGCAGCGATCACGAGCGGGCTTCTCTACACAGGCTGTTTTGCGCCGTTTAATTTCACTTGGCTGTGCTGGATTGCTCTCACGCCGCTTATCGCTGCAGTTTGGTTTTCAGGCAAAGGGCCGCGCCATCGTTGGCTTCATAATCTCCTGCTGGGTTATGTCACTGGACTGACATTCTTCTGGACGGCCTTCTTCTGGCTCACAACTGTCACAGTTCTTGGCTGGTTTGTTCTCCAATTCTACATGGCGATTTATTTCGCGCTTTGGGCATGGTTTTGCGGTTTGCTTCAGCCGCGAGAAAGAAAGAAAGAATCGGGGTCGACGAAATGGGAACAGATGCTGACTCAGGCCCGCAGCGCCGCAGTCCCTTCGCGATTGCCGTGGACAAGATCAACAAACAATCTGCTGCTCGCCTTCCTTCTCGCTGCTGGGTGGGTGACACAGGAATGGTTGCGCGGCTGGGTGTTTTCCGGTTTCGGTTGGAACGGGCTCGGGGTGACGTTGCATGATAAGTGGCCGCTCATTCAAATCGCGGAGTTCACCGGAGTTCCAGGCTTATCATTCATGGTTGCGTTCGCGAATGTCATTGCCGTTACAACCGTAAGTCGTTTGATTCTTGAAGCGCAAACACGTGCAATGCGTCCGCATTTTGACCTGACGCTAACTTTGGCGGCAATTGTGGGCGTCCTGACTTTTGGCCTGCGCGCCGCTCAAGTTTCACCGCCGACAAAGCCGCTTCGGGTTGCTGCCGTGCAATCGAACGTGCCGCAAAATCAAAAGTTCGATCCGCAGTTTACGCGCAAGATTTTCGATCAATTCCGGCGCCTGAGCGAAATTGCGCTGCGCTCGAATCCTCCACCGGATTTATTGATTTGGCCGGAAAGTTCCATGCCCGGTCCAGTCCTTGCAGATCGGGAAAGCTACCAATTCGTTATGGACCTGGCCGCATCGGCAGAGAGCGACATCCTTTTGGGTACGATCGACGAAGAGAACGGCGATGTTTACAACGCCGCGCTTCTTGTTTCCGATGGCGGCGAGCAGGTGCAGGTTTATCGAAAACTTCATCTGGTACCTTTTGGCGAATATGTTCCTGGGCGGCATCGGGTGCCGCTGCTCGCCCGAATTGTTGGCGACCAGGTCCCCGGCGATTTCAAAGCGGGCAAGGACTACACAGTGTTCGAGCTGACAAATAGCGACGTGAAAGTGGCACCGCTGATCTGTTTCGAAGATACAATCGGCGAGTTGACCAGACGATTTGTGCTTTCCGGCGAGACCAATCCCGGCGCGAACTTACTGGTCGACATAACAAACGACGGATGGTTTTTGCGTTCCGCCGGTTCGCACCAGCATTTGGCAAACGCCATTTTTCGCTGTGTGGAAACGCGCCGCCCGATGGTTCGCGCTGCAAACACTGGAGTCACCTGTTTTGTGAACGAATTCGGTCGAGTCACCCAAAAATTGCAGGATGATACAGGTAGCACATTTACCGAAGGTGTACTCACAGGCGAGGTTAAGATCCCGACCGAGCACGAGCTAACCTTTTACACGCGCCATGGTGAATTGTTCGCGAAGTTGTGCGCAGCTGTGACTGCGATAGCGGCACTGGCAATGTTCGTCGTGCGCAGAAAGTTGTAGAGACGCTTGTGCCAAGCGCCTATTTTTAGCCTCGGCGTTTGACACAAACACCGCTACAAGCCTTTGCACGACTTACACGCATGCGCGTTGAATTGCCACTCGATCATCTAAGAGAACTCTGGCCGAAAAAATTACGCGGCGCGCGTATCGGCCCGCTGGTTCATCCCGCCTCGGTTTCTGCAAAGCTCGAGCATGCTTCGCGGATTCTCGAGCGACACAATGGTGATCTCTTTCGTCTCTCAGCGTTTTTCGGTCCGCAACATGGATTCCTCGGCCAGACGCAGGACAACATGGTGGAATGGAAAAGTTACGAACACCCGCGGCTCCAAATTCCCGTTTACAGTCTGTACGGCGAACACCGCGAACCGACCGCGGAAATGCTTAGAGATCTCGATGTCTTGCTCGTTGATCTTCAGGATGTCGGAACGCGCTATTACACGTTCATCTGGACCATGTATCTCTGCATGCGCGCTTGCGAAAAATCACGCGTAGAAATCGTGGTTCTTGATCGGCCAAACCCGATCAACGGTGTGACGACCGAGGGGCCGCTGCTGGATTCCAATTACAAATCGTTTGTCGGTCTCCATCCGATTCCAGTCCGCCATGGAAAAACGATCGGCGAACTGGCACAGCAATTTCGAGACGAGACTTTTCCGGAATGTCGATTATCGATCCTGCCGATGAAAAACTGGGAGCGGCAGATGTGGTTCGATCAAACCGGTCTGCCTTGGGTGATGCCGTCCCCCAACATGCCCACTCTTGATACTGCGACCGTTTACCCCGGGATGTGTCTTCTGGAAGGAACAAATATTTCCGAAGGCCGCGGCACAACGCGGCCGTTCGAGATTTTCGGCGCACCGTTTATTGAAGCTGAAGCACTTTGCCGCGAACTCAATGCGTTAAGATTACCGGGCGTTTTCTTCCGTGAAAATTATTTCCAGCCTACTTTTCACAAGTTCGCCGGTGAACTCTGTAACGGTGCGCAGTTGCACGTAACCGATCGCAATGCGTTTGACCCATTCCAAACAGGCGTTGAAATCATTCGCGCGCTTCGAAAATTGTATTCGAAGCAATTCGCGTGGAAGCAGCCACCTTACGAATACGAATGGAAACGACTTCCAATCGAAGTTTTGATCGGCGGGCCGATCGAATCGCTTTTCGCCGCCTGATCACCGGGATTGCGGCCTTCAGCATTCTGGCCGCAACTCGTTCGGACCTTCAAGCCGACATCCCCTGGCCTGAAGTTGTCCAGCGACTTGCCTATGAGAACGAAAGATTGGCGCGGCGTCCTCAGGGACATAACGGCGAATACTTCGTAGTCTGCACTCTTTATTACACCCCGAAAGAATCCGGCTTTACTTTCGAACGGGGCTTCGACGCAACGCCAGTCACAAAACCCGGTTTGCGCGGGCGAAAATATCCGCGCGACTTTCTGCGCTCGGTGAAGAAGGAAGGCTTCGGCCGGATCGTTACACCGATCAACGGACGCAATTACATTCGTTACGACGGCGGAGGCTCATATACGTTTGCTTCGAACTCTACGGGCGGAGGCGGGGTTTTGGTCCCGCGCTTTTCCGCTGCGATAAAGTCGACGCAAGGCGGTTTGCGGCACGGCGCGATTGTCGAGACTCAGTCTCAGGACGTACAGAAAGTTTTTCGCAGCAATCGCTGGAAGATTATGGATACCGGCGGCGGCCTGCGCCGGTGGCAGATCGACTGCTACTACGGAGAAGACGAGCCGCTCGGACCTGGCAAATTCATGGGGCGACCGCGTGCAACTACCTTCGAGTACGCTTACGCTAACGCGCGAATCACGAATTGACGTGAACCCATTTACGGTTTGGCTCAATTTGCACGGGGATCTAGATTTTTTTGTCCGATCAGGAACGCGTGGTCGAAGCCTCGAACGCTCCTTGAGCGAGAAGACATCGGTGAAAGATGTGATTGAAGCGTGCGGTGTCCCGCACCCGGAAGTTGATTTGATCCTGGTTAATGGACAGGCGGTCGATTTTCATTACGCGATTGCCAGTGATGCAGATATTGAGCTTTATCCGGTCGCAACGTCATACCCGCACTTCAAGGAGAAACGACTTCAAGTCGCTAGTATTGACCGGTTTGTCGTAGATGGACATCTGGGCACACTCGCACGCAATATCCGTTTGCTCGGCTTTGATGTCGCCTACGATCCTTCGGCGGAAGATCGGCAATTGCTCGGCGTAATGGAACGCGAAAACCGGGCGCTCCTGACCCGCGACAGGCGGTTGCTAATGTATGCGGTAGTAAAGACCGGTTACTGCCCGCGTTCACAAAACGCCGATGAACAAACCGTCGAAGTGATTCGCCGTTTTGATCTTCTTGGCTCCCTCGCTCCATTTACGCGGTGCCTTCGCTGCAACGCTCCATTACAAAAAGTCTCCAAGGCCGAAATCATCGAGAGGCTCGAACCGCTTACGAAAATCTACTACGAGCAATTCCGGCGTTGTACGGGCTGCGGCCAGATTTATTGGGCAGGATCACACTTCTCGAAACTTCAGAAACATCTGGAGCAAATCCGAGCGAATTTTGACGGCTGAGTCTACACGTGTGCCGGAACTTCCTGGGCAAGACCGGATTCAATCGTATCGTCGCAATTCCGAAATGAAATCTGGGCTTCACCGCGCTCCTTTCCTGGTCTTTTTTATTACGCTCCAATTCTCAATTGCGGCCCAAGCGTATGGTCCACTGGGGCATGAGATTGTCGGCGCCATTGCAGACGAGCGACTGGCGAATACGCCAACCGTCGCGAAGATCCACGCGTTGCTGGATGGGCTTACACTGGGAAAAGCCGCCGTAATTGCAGATGAGATCAAGGGCTGGGACAAAAAAGGTGTGGACGATCCACGATCATTTCATTACTCGGCGCATCGAAACATTGACAGGCAGTTGCGCGATTTCTGGCGAGCAAATCCGCCAACGTCCGGCGCAATTCCGAGCGCGCCTTCGCATCATTGGTTTCACTATACCGACGTTCCTGTCGTGCCCCCGCAAAGATACCGCGATGGCTACGCTGGTCGCAGGAAGTGGGACATAGTTCATATGATTCCATTTTGTATTCAAGTCTTGCAGGGACGAGCCCCTGAACAAAATGAGCGGAAAATTACGAAACCTGTCGCACTAATTTTGCTGGCTCATTACGTCGCCGACATTCATCAGCCGCTTCACGTGGGCGCCGAATATTTCGATCAACAGGGCCGAGTCGTAGATCCTGACAAAAACAAATCGGCGCTTGGAGACGAAGGCGGAAATACGTTTACACTTGAACTGAGCGACGACCCGCCACGCAGGCGTGGAATTCATAAGAAGAAATTCCACGGCTTTTGGGACTATGACCTAGTGAACGCGCTTTTTCTCCAAGGCCCCGGCATGTTACGAAAAGGTGAATTGCAAGCGCTCATCGAGCCGCATGAGAGGGAACTGGTGCACGAGATGGCGACACATGAACCCAACAATTGGCGAATGCCACCCAATGTTCCCGTCGATAGCTATGCCGAGATATGGGCAGATGAAATCTTGCCAATCGCGCGCGAGGCGTATGCACGGCTGCAATTCATAGATGTACACCCACAACAGGAGGAAGACCGCATCGTTGCGGCCGGTCAAGCCGTCGAAAAACCGACTGCGGATCAAATGAACTACCGCGCGTGGGCAACAGGTGTTGTTCGGCAAGAACTACATAAAGCGGGTTGGCGTCTTACCAATTTACTGCAGGAAATTTTGTAGCTGAAAAATGCGAGCCGTTGTCCAGCGTGTAAGCCGCGCATGTGTAACCGTGGAGAGCAGTGTCGCGGGAGAAATCGCATCGGGTCTTATGATTTTACTTGGCGTCGGGCGCGACGATACATCGGCTGTCGCTGTCAGTATGGCCGAGAAGATCGCAAACCTGAGGATCTTTAAGGACGATCAGGGAAAAATGAATCGCTCTCTCCTGGACGTAAGAGGCAGCGCGCTGGTTGTCTCGCAGTTTACGCTTTACGGTGACGCACGCGGTCAACGCAGGCCCAGCTTTATTGCTGCGGCGCCGCCGGAAGAGGCAAAGAAGCTCTACGAAGAGTTCAGCGAAGCACTGCGCAGATTGGGAGTCACCGTGGCCACAGGAGTTTTCCAGGCGATGATGTCAGTAGAATTGGTCAATGAAGGCCCGGTCACAATCCTTCTCGATTCTGACAAAACGTTCTAGGCAGCGGCGTCACGAACAGGCGGACGCAATCTCACGGCTCTGTTGTTGATCGGGATGCACTGAAAAATCGCGCCGGGATTTCTTCCACGGCGCGATTTCAAATCTCATTCTGGAGCGAAGGCGAAAAATCTCTCGTTTCCATCCAACGCTCGGTGACTTGTGAGATCCCTCCCCAGCTACTTGCACTCAGCAGCGTCCATTTGGGAAGGAAATCGACTCAAGCAGCTGGTCGGGATGACAATCAGACCAAATCACGCTTCGATCTTCTTCGCGTTCGCTGTTTTCTTGCATTGCGCTTTCAATTGAGCGAACTGCTCGGCTGAAAGGATTCCTTTGGCCTGTTTTAGGAACGTCTTCCGGCTTTCCTTGGTGCAGCCTGCTTTCACACATTCGGCCTGCCACGCCTCGATTTTTGTCTTTTGGTCAGGCGTGAGATTGAGCGTCGCTAGATTAACGCACGCTATTGAATCCGCCTTCGAAGCGCCCTTGGCGCAACATGCCTTGTCTCCTGCAAAGGCGCTGGATGCCATTAGCATCGCAGCCGCAACTAGAGCTGTAGTGGTAATTTTAATCATCGTGAATCGTGAGATAGTCGCGGTGTCGATTGCGTTCAAACTATTTTACCAGCGGGCTCATATTAGGGATCGCATAAGATTGCAGCCGGCTCGGCTGCCTCTACAGTGAGCCGATGATTCTCGAACCGGTTCGTCCGATTGAGCTCGCGGAAATACAGCAAGCGCGAGAACGAATTGCAAAAACAATCGTTCGCACGCCCCTCATCCGTCTGGAGCTCGGACCGGATTTTCCCGATATTCGGCTTAAGCTGGAGAATCTGCAGCCGATTAATGCCTACAAGTTGCGCGGTGCGGCGAATGCGGTGGCGCTGCTCCCCGATTCCCAGCGCAAACGCGGTGTGTGGACAATTAGTGCAGGAAACGCAGGCCAGGGGGTGGCCTACGCGGCGCGGCAAGCGGACGTGCCATGCGCTGTCGTTGTAGTTGAGACCGCGCCGAAATCGAAGCTGGAACGGATGCGCGCGCTTGGCGCAAAACTTATTCCAGTGCCATACGACGTTGCCTGGAAAGCGCTGGAGGAACGTTCATTTCCCGGAGCCGACGGAACGTTCATTCATCCCTTCGACGATGACAATTTCATCGCTGGCCACGGGACTATGGGATTGGAAATCTTGGAGAACGCTCCAGATACGGCAGCTGTTATCGCAAGCATCGGCGGCGGCGGACTCATCACTGGCGTTGGCAGTGCAATCAAGGCGCTCAAGCCGGAGATAAAGATTTTCGGAGTTGAACCGGAGACAGCCGCACCCGCGGCGCTTTCATTCGAGAAAGGTTCGCCGCAAGTATTCAAAGATTGGAAGGCCTCCTTCGTCGATGGCGCCGGCGGCCAAAGCATGTTCCCTCGCATGTGGGAGCGAATGAAACCGCTCGTCGATGATTACTTCGTCGTCAGCCTGGAGGAAACCAAAAAAGCGATGCGGCTCATTGCGGAAAAGACGCGGGTAATCTCCGAGGGCGCAGGCGCGCTGCCGCTTGCTGCAGCTTTGAGTGGCAAGGCTGGTAAAGGGCCAATTGTCGCCATCGTCTCAGGTGGGAACATCGATCTGAATAAGTTCTGCGAGCTGATCGCATAGTGAAGACTGTCGATGTTGCCATCCGGGTATTGACTTTTTCTTCGAAATTTGAAACAACCTTCTCTGAACAAAATAGGAGGCAAACAAATGAAAATTGGTGATACAGCACCGGATTTTGAGGCAGAAACTACTCAGGGCCGAATCCGTTTCCATGATTGGATCGGCGACTCTTGGGCAATTCTGTTCTCACATCCGAAGGACTTCACTCCGGTCTGCACGACGGAACTCGGTTACATGGCTAAAATTAAACCGGAGTTCGATCGCAGAAATGTAAAGGTGATGGGATTGTCAGTCGATTCGACTGGCGATCATGAAGGCTGGGCGAAGGACATCGAAGACACGCAAGGGCACGCGCCGAACTATCCAATCGTCGGTGATGCTGACTTCAAGATCTCAAAATTGTACGGGATGCTCCCTGCTGAAGTTGAGGGAGACCCGAAGAAGCGCACGCCCGCGGATAACGCGACCGTGCGCAATGTTTACGTCGTCGGCCCGGACAAGAAGATTAAACTAATCCTCGTTTACCCAATGACGACAGGCCGCAACTTCGACGAAGTGTTGCGAGTGATCGACTCGTTGCAGTTGACGGCCAAGCATCAGGTAGCGACTCCAGTCAACTGGAAACAAGGGGAAGACGTGATCATCGCAGGTTCCGTATCCGACGAGGAGGCAAAGAAGCGTTATCCCCAAGGATGGAAGGCGCCCAAGCCCTATCTTCGGATCGTTCCACAGCCGCAGTAAGACTTAGACCGGAGTGGCGGAATCATGCCGCCCGTTCCCGAATCGACGCTCAGCTTTGTTGAGATGGAGGATCGGCCGCCGTCCTCTTGGAGCGAAACAAAGGGCCGGCTCCCACTGAACCAGAATGATTCCCGAGAATCAGAACAAAGCGCTTCACGCGTGGCAAACCTCTGCGCGGTATTGGGACAAGTATCGCGTCCTGATCGCAGAAATGTTCGCGCCGTTAACATCCAGTTTAGTCCAAGAAGCCCAGATCGGAATCGGTCAGAAGGTGCTTGATATCGGCGGTGGCAGCGGTGAGCCATCGCTCACAATCTCAAGAATTGTGGGACCTCCAGGGTCAGTGACGTACACCGATCCTGTAGCCGGTATGCTTGAGAGCGCCCAGGCGGAAGCAAGCAGGCGGGGTCTGACGAACATCCACTTCAGGCAATGTTCTGCCAACGACCTCCCATTCGCAGATTGTACGTTTGATGTAGCCGTAGGCAGGTTATCAGCAATGTTTTTCGTCGATCCTGCCACCGCAGTGCGGGAGGCATTGAGAGTCGTTCTCAAGGATGGATGCGTCGCGTTTGCCGTCTGGGGCCCAGAGGAAGCTAATCCTTTCTTTTCGACCATCACAGACGTGATAGACCAATTTCTGGAGATCCCTCCACAGGATTCCGATGCGCCAGATGCATTCCGTTTTGCCGTTCCCGGTAAGCTGGCTGGAATCCTGAAACAGGCTGACGCTAAAAATGTGATCGAACGCCAGCTGAATTTTCAAATTGAAGCGGCGATCTCATTTGAACAGTTCTGGCAGTTGCGGACTGAAATGTCTGAAAGTTTGCGAGAAAAAATGACCAGACTCACGCCTGCTCAATTGCCAACTGCTAAGCAGGCTGTTGCCGCTGCGGCGCGGAGATACTTTGTGAACGGAACAATGAGTTTTCCCGCAGAGGCACTAATTGTTAGCGGTAGAAAACCTGGCATATAGAGAAATCGACGAACTCCGTTGTCCTTGTCTCAATTCTAGGCTGCCTGCTCAGCAGAATATTCCACAGGGTCCTGCTGAAAATACCTTTGCAATTCCGCGTATAGCTTTGGGTGACGAGCGCGCAACGCACGTGGCTGCTCAAAGAACGCCTCGACCGATACGGCGAAAAACTCCACGGGATCAGTCGCTCCATAAGTATCGAGCAACGTCGGTATCCCTGTCTCGTCTGCAGCGCGCAGCGACGCAAACTCGGATCTCATAACTTCGCTCCAGGCCAATTGCTGTTCCCGTGTTGCCAATCCCGGCACTCCGTCGGCTGCCTGATTTTCGTAATCGAGCTGGTGAGCAAATTCATGAAGCACGACGTTCTTGCCATCGGACGGATCAGCCGCGCCATGTTTGACAGCGCCCCAGGAGAGGACCAACGAACCCATTCTACGGCCGGTCTCACCAAGCCGACCCACAGTCCGCTCTTCCCAAACATGCTCACCAACCTGGTGGTCTTCCTGCACCATGTATGTCAGCGGATAAACAAGAATCGTAAGCAGGCCGGGGAAATAGTCCGTCTGGCGATGCAACAATAGAAGACAAGCTTGCGCTGCGATAGTTACGCGGGCCTCGTCCGTGATCGCAAAACCGCCACATCCCTCGAATCGCTTTTCCGCGAGGAACACTTGAATGTGACCAAGTAGTTCCGCGCGGTCGCTCCCGTTCAGTTTGTGAAAAAATACAACATGGCGCTGAATCAATGCCAGCCATTCTTTCGGAAACGGCCGCGCTCGCAGGCGACGTCGCCTTTGCTGCTTCAGTAACTCAAAGATCATACGAAAATGTTAGCAGGGCGTTTCACCACATTCGCTTTAACGGATGCGCTTCGGTATTAAAGATAACTTTATCGAATTGCAAGGTTTCAGGCGACGCGAAGAGTAAATAGAAATATTTGAAAGTCTCGGCCAGGACGAAGCTCTCCATCTCATCGAGCTGTTGTTTACTGATCACGTCGCCGAGCGCAGCGTAACCAGCCTCGGTGCGGCAATATTTAACGAAGTCATTGAACATCTTCCCGCCCCACTTCCGGTATCCCGGGTCACCTGTGTAATAATAAAGGTAGTAAGTGGACTCAATGATCTCGGGGCGTAGATGATAACTTCCGGCGACCACTTGCATCGTTTTGTAATCAAGAATTTCCGGCTCGACACCGTACAGGTTCCACATCTTGAACGATGAAGCTTGCAGGCGACGCGCCCGCTCTAGGTCGCCCGAAAAGACAAGCAACGCAGGGAAGAATGCGTCAAGCGCGCCATAAGTTGTCTTTGTCCGTTTTCCCGTCTGCATATCGGCGTGGCCGTACCACAATTGGGCGCCCATATCGTCCGCAAGATATTTGTTAACGGCGGAAATGCTGGCGTTCCACATATCTCGACACTCTTTATCGCCGAAAAAAAGCCAGCACTTCCAGAGATACTCGTAGTACGAGTCAATGCCGCCGCTGATGTGACTATTATTGTTCGTCCACGCGCCTGTCTCGATGTTAATACTTTCTCCCACGAGGCCCAGCGGCGAACGCCGCTTGAAGGTTTCGACCAAAGCACGTTTTGCCTTCTCGTAGAAAATGGACCTGCCAGTTAGTTTACTCAGCGTGCCAAATTCCAACAACAGCGTGCCGGTTTCTGCCGGATTTGTCACCGGATCGCGTGTCTGGCCAGTGCGAAGATTGACATAAGCATAAGGGAGCCCCGTCGGTGAATTGAATACCGGAAGCAATCGGTTGCCCAAATCTTCGGCCAAGTTCAGGAGGCGTTTGTCGCCTGTCAGTTGATAGCTGGAGAGAAGACCGCCGAGCAAGCGTATCGTTATCTCGAAATTTTTGACGTAAATATCGCGGTCGAATGAGAGGTCACTAACGATCAACGATCGCGCCCTAGCGGCCTCGGCGTCGAGATGCATCAAGATGAGCGTGTCGAGCGCATCGACTGGTGTCATCAAGAGCGACTCTCCGTACCAGTCGTGCGCGGTTTTACTTAAAGGTCGCAACGCGTCGTGACCCCACGCATAGCGCTCGTAATTATTCCAAGCATGCAGAAATTCAGTTCGCACACGCGCAGCGAGCTGCTGCCCGTCGTCGTCCTGAGGTGACTTGCCGCATCCGTGGCTTGCGAACGCGGCCAGGGCAGTCAGCAAAAACGCGGTTGACGCAATTCGGTCTGGCATTTGCTTCGGATCAGTCTAACAATCGACCTTAAGGAGGTTTCTAAAATGAATACCATGTCTATTTCTCGACGTAAATTCGCACAGTTATTAGGCGCGGGTGCGGCAGCGGCAGTCGTTAGGCCGCCGCTCTCCTTCGCAAAGCCAACTCAGCCTAATGCCACGTTTTCAACGGCAGGCGGCACCATCATACGATTGAGCGCCAACGAAAACCCTTATGGGCCATCACCAAAAGCATTGCAGGCGATAACGGATTCCTTCGGCCTCGCTTGTCGTTATCCGGATGAGCACAACAACGTGCTGATTGATAAGCTGGCGAAGCTGAACAACGTCAATCGCGATCAGATCCTGTTGGGTGATGGTTCCGGCGAAATTCTTAAACTTGGCGCGGAAACGTTTACTGGACCTCAAAATGGCAAGCTCGTCGCGGCGGATCCGACATTCGAAGCAATACTTAGTAATGCTACCGCCAATGGCGCTGAGGTCGTAAAGGTGCCGCTGACCAGCAGCTTTGCGCATGATCTGCCAAAAATGCTCGGAGCTGCAAAGGGAGGATTGATTTATGTCTGCAACCCGAACAATCCTACCGCCAGCATCACGCCTAAGAATGAATTGCGCGATTTCATCGCCAAGACGCCGCCGGAGACGATGGTTCTGGTCGACGAAGCGTACTTCCACTACGCCGACAGCCCCGACTACGAAAGTGTGATCCCGCTGGTAAAAGAGCACCCGAACCTGATTGTTTCCCGCACGTTCTCGAAGATTTACGGCATGGCTGGATTGCGCTGCGGTTATTGCGTCGCACAAAAAGAAACGATTGATCGGATGCGCCCAAACCAAATATGGGACAGCGTCAACTGCATGGCTCTGGCGGCGGCGACCGCGAGCTTCGATGATCCCGATCACGTCCCAAATGGCCAGCGTTTAAACAGCGAAGCGAAACAATTCACGACGTCCGAGCTGGACAAGATGGGCTATAAACAAATTCCGTCGCAAGCAAACTTCATCATGTTCGACTGCAAGAAACCGGTCGTCCCAATCATCAAAGCGATGAAGAAAAGAAATGTTCAGGTCGGCCGTTTATTCCCCGCGCTGCCGAATCACATGCGCGTCACTATCGGTAAGAAAACCGAGATGGAAACGTTTCTGTCGGCGTTTAAGGAGGTAGTCGCCTAACGAGACAGAGATACGCCACCGGCGGGGTTCGTGGCTGCAAGCTGAACGAACGAACTACACCATAGCTATACATCGGGACGCGGCCCGGTTCGCCTGTCAGTTCCGACAAGGAAAACGAGGGATATCGTAAAGACGAGCAGCCCGACAGGACAAAGCATCAGAGTCAGCAGCTCAACAAAAAATGAAAGGTCTGGTCCTCGCATCGACTGTGGCCGCTCAGCGATGAAGTCGCGTAAATAAGCCAACGTCGTCCCAAATGGGCCGAAAAGAGGAGCGATTGTCAGCAATCCCCCGACGATCATCGCGATCAGGATTACCCGGCTCCAACCCTGAGAGATCGACTTCGCCATCTAACGAGAAAGAAATAAGCCACGGGCGGGGTCGGTGGCAAGCACGCTTGTGGTCATTGCATCAGGGGCCGCTGGCTTCATCGAATGGTTAGATGTCATTGGTGTCACACAACATGCGCTTCGTCTAAAAGCAATTCACACGGAAAACCCCAGAGGCCGGTGCGCTTTCGCATCAACAATTCCGGTAGCACTGACCCAGCGGTTGTTGAGGGAATCGTCGAAAGGACCACCACGGCGCTGGGCAACTGAGAGCGCGCGGACATCCAATCGCTTAGCAGATGCGGTGTCGCGATAGAGGACGAAAGACTCTCCATCAACGTGAGCAAAGCCGGTAACGGTAATCCGCCGACCGTGATACTGCTTCGGATGTGCCAACAACGAATCGAGCGAAACTTTGGATGCGTGAACTGTCACAAATGACAACAGCAAACCGATGACTGCGATTCGTGAGCGTGACATCTAACGAGGATTAGACCGAATTTTTCGATCTAATCCAAGCGTTCTTTTGCAAATCACTTCTCGCGAAATTCGAGCGCGCCGTTTTTCGCATCGACATAGACACTCTGGCCTTCGCGGACTTTGCCTTCGAGGATGTCGATGCTGAGTGGATCTAGAATCTCTTTTTGAATGGTGCGCCGGAGCGGGCGCGCGCCGTAAACGGGATCGTATCCTTCGCGCGCCAGCAGTTCCTTGGCTGAATCGGATAGTTTGAGTGTGATCTTTTGTTGCTCGAGACGCTTCGACAGCCGGCCGAGTTGGATCTCAACAATCTTTTTCAGGTCGTCT
>JBKPDP010000116.1:0-5968 GCA_046727935.1 Verrucomicrobiota bacterium
CGACAACATCGCGAGGATGATCTTACTTTCAGTCACGAGCTGTTTAGGCGCAGCAGCGAGGTGATGGTTCGACGATTGCAGAGGGCGCGCGGGAAATTGATCTCTGTAAAATGAAATTCGCCGTTAAATCGGCTCGTTTTATTTTAAGCTTCTGATGTAGGCGACGAGGGCTTTCAGATCTTCGTCGCTAACATCCACTGATTTCATTTCGCCTTCGATCATCTTTGCCGTGGGGTGCCGCAGAAGGTTCGACAATTCCTCGGCCGGCTTCTGCGCAGTTGCCCCGGTAAGTTTTGGCCCGGCCGCAGTGCCTACGCCGTTTTCGCCGTGGCACGCGTCACACGATTCGCCCTCGTAAACTTTCTTTCCCGCGGCAGCGAGCGGATCGGCCAGCGCGACATTTGCGGCGCTTAACGAACTAATTGCAGGCTCAGGCTCGAATGGCTCGCGCATGAACTGCTCCGTCTCTTCACGCTGTTTCGCGACCTGCCTCGCAATCGCTGGATCGAGACGGTCTTCGCGTTTGCTCAGCAATCCGAAAGTAATGAGTGTGAACCAAATTCCTAAAAAAATTCCGACCGCGACAGGCCGGCGCCAGGGCCGCCGTTCCAACCTCCGGTCGATAAATGGAAGAGCGATCACCAGAGCCGCGGTAATTGTCGGGACGATAACAATGCCGACGACAGCCCACGGTCCTTTGAAGTATTTGAGCCACTGGAAAAACGGAAGGTAATACCACTCCGGTCGCGGAACGTATTGTGTGTCCGCCGGGTTGGCTTTCGGGCCGAGCTCAGTTGGCGCAAAATGCGCCAGCACTCCAAGTATCAGGATCATCGCCAAGGCGACGATCGTATCCATCACCACCTGTCGCGGATAAAATCGCTGCGTGGGCAATCGCGGGTTCACAGGGTCTTCGCTCGGCGGACCGGCCGCACCTGCTTTGCGGAAGAGATAGACGTGCGCAGCGACCAAACCCACGATCGCAGCAGGCAGCAAGAAAACATGTGCCACAAAAAATCGTGACAGGGTGAGAGTGCCCATCTCGTTTCCACCGCGCATGAAACGTTTGAGTAAGGAGCCGACCCACGGGATCTCGCTCGCCATATTGGTGCCGACAGTTGTGGCGAAAAAAGCTTTTTGGTCCCAAGGCAACAAATAACCCGTGAAGGCCATTGCCAGCATGAGTCCCAAAAGTGCGCATCCAGAAATCCAGAGAACTTCCCGGCGACCTTTATAGGCGCCGTATAGAAAGGTCTGTGAGAGATGAAGGAGTACTACAATGACGACCGCGCTTGAGCCGTAGGCATGCAGGCTCCGCAGAAACGATCCGCCGGTTACTTCCTTGACGATGTAGGCAATAGTGGTGTGCGCATGATCGGCAGTCGGGGCGTAATAGAGCGACAGAAATATTCCGGTTACCGTTTGCGAAATGAATAGAAACAGCAGGACTGAGCCGAACACGTAGGCCCAGCGCGCGCCGCCCGGGATCGGTTCGTCCAACGCTTCATGCAAGAGCGAGCCGATCCCGGTCCGGCTATCCAGCCACTGGTACACGCGACTCCATCGGCTAGCGCGAGAACCAACAACTTTTTCGGCAGGCTTATGCGCGTCAGCCATGTCGCAATGTTCTTGTTAGGCCAGAACTTCCTTCTTAGAAATAAGCTGGCGGAAGTATTGGTAACGCACTTTCAACATTCCGTTGTCGATCTTGCTTTCGAGATCGTCCATGGCGCGAGGAGCGGGACCGGAAATACGCTGGCCATCGAGGGCGAATACAGCCGTGTGACAGGGGCAGATAAACTCCTGTTTTGCTTCCACCCATGGAATCGAACAGCCGAGGTGCGGACAAATCGGAGATAGCACGCGCAACACCCCGTCCTTCATCGGCAAAACATAGATCGCTTTCTCCGAAACAATTTTGCGCCAGCCATCGCGCTGTTCCACTGTGATCAACTTTTTTAGCGGCGTGGTTAGTGATGCGAACTCGTCGATCTTGCCCACGTCCGACCAGTCCGTCTTCGTTGTGGTAGTGAGCAGCGGATGTAAGGCGAACCGAATCAGCGGCACAGATAGCGCCGCGCCCATCACGACGGTACCGAACCCAAGCAGCACGCCGAGAAAAGAACGGCGCGAAAGAGATTCAGCATCAACTGGAACAGCACTGGCTGACGCGACCGGATCGATGTCATTCATTTCGAGGACTCATTTCTGCCTCAAAAGAAACAAAGCCATTGTGCAAAATCGCTTCATCAAAACGCAGATGCCGATCCTAAGTTTGGATCAAATGGACGGCGCGGTGCTTCTCCCTTTGCGCCATAGCGCATCGATGCTCCAGCGGCCTGGACCGTAGAAGATCATGAAGAAGAAAATCCAGCAAAGCACCAGCGCCAGCTCGCCTCCATTCATGATGGGGAAAAACTTCGCGGCCAAAAGATCCACCGCCCCAACATAAAATGTGAAATAGGCGATCGCCATTTCCCCGCTCGCCAGAAACGCTGCGAGGCGCGTAAGGAACCCAAAGGCAATGCCCAATCCGGCGAAGAGCTCGATGAATCCCGCAACCACTGCTATTCCCGCCGCGCCATGGCCGCCGCCAGGAAGCGCGAAAAGCTTCTGACTGCCATGACACGCGTAGGTTAATCCAACAATGAGTCGCATGATGCAGTAAACGGGGTCTGCAAATCGATTGAGAAAGTTCATGCGGCGAGCCTGATGATGTCGATCTTTCGTGTCAAGGCAATCGCGCTTGCCAAAGAATTTTCCGTAAAAATGCGTAGTCAGCGGCACGCGTCTTCTGCCATAACGCTTCGCGATTTAGGATGACAATTGGCGATTATCAAAACGCAAAAACCGCGCAGTCGAAAAATTGCCAGTATTCCAAGGTCCGTAAGATCAATGAGTGCACACCGATCCGGGACGACTCGTAAAATAGTGTTTGCGCTCGCGCTTGGCTTGCTCGGCACGCTCGCCTGGGCTGCTGGCTCAGATTGGCGCGCCCCGCCCTCGGCTGCTAACCGCCCAAACCCGGTACCTGCAAACGCTAACACGATTGCCTTGGGGCAGAAGCTCTACGTTGCCAACTGCCTAACCTGCCACGGGCCGGAGGGAAAGGGCGATGGGCCAGGCGCGGCTGCATTGGAGAAAAAACCGGCAAATCTCGGCGAACGCATCAAATCGACCGGCGAGAAGGATGGCGAGCTGTTCTGGAAGATTTCGGAGGGACGAGCACCAATGGTTACGTGGAAGGCTAGTCTCTCGGAAACACAGCGCTGGGAGCTTGTGAATTACATACGCACATTCGCCAAATGAAAATTCTCATTCAAGAAAACCATTGTCGAGGAACAAGGCCGGCAATCACGACATCACCACTATCAAAAATTAGAAATATGAAATGGAACTCATCGCGAGCGAACGTTGGCGGTTGGATCGCGTGGATCTTTTTGACCATCGCCTTCGTAGCTACGCTGTCGCTAGCTCAAGCCCAAGATGCCGCTCCTCCTTCCGACTACGTATCGCGTGCTGAGTACGACAAGCTCAAGGCCGAACACGAAGCGATGAAGCAGGAGTTGGATGCATTGAAAGCGACAGTTAAACAATTGACCGCCGCCCCGCCGCCGGCCCCTGCACCCGGGAAGGCCGTCAGCGAAGCGAAACAGGTCGTGGCCGTGCCGCCTGAAGCCGCCACCGAGGAACTGCGCCAGGAGGTGGAGACGTTAAAGTTGCAGGTCAAGGAAACCTTCCCCGGCACAACAAAATTTCTCCTCGGTGGTTACGGAACCGCCGGATTTACGGCGCGCAGCGGTGAGGATCCATTCTTCGATGCCGCGTTCAACGCTATCTTTCTTTTCAAGATGACAGATCGCCTTCTCTTCGAAGGAGAGCTGGAGTTCGAGTTCGAAGAAAATGAGACCACAACGAATCTGGAGATAGCCCAGGCCTCCTATCTTTTGAATGACTACATGACAATTGGTGTCGGCCGGTTTCTGAACCCGACGAATTTCTTTGTCGAACGTCAACACATGAACTGGGTGAATAAGCTTCCCGACAAACCATTGGCCGTCTATGACGGTCTGCTGCCGGAGTCAGAGATGGGCGGGCAATTGCGCGGTGTCATTCCGATTGGCCCGACCAAACTCGAATACGTGGCCTTTGTAGCAAACGCGCCTGGTCTCATCACCGAATCGGACGATTTCAGCGAGATAGGGATGCTCGATTTCGATAACGATTCCAACTTTGGTGGCCACGTCGCAGTGGGAGGCCACGTGGGCTTTATCCCCATTCCGCAAATCGAAGTGGGTTACGGAATTCAGCGCTCAAAAGTCGGACCGCGCGACCGCGCGGTGGAGAATATTTTGCAGTCGGTCGATCTCAATTTCGTGACCGACTCGGCGTTGCTCAAAGGTCTCATCACTGCTCGTGCGCAATGGGTTTGGTCCCACGTTGGCCGTTTCGTTTTCGATCAAGATGGCGAGCAGGGCTTCGGCCCGCTAGCGTTCAACAACAACCGCAACGGTGGTTACGTGCAGTTGTCATATCGCCCGACCCACATCGATAATGATTATCTCAAGAACATCGAAGGTGTATTCCGCTATGATCGGTTCAATCAACTGCATACCCCGGTCGGCTTCGACGAACAGCGCTGGACTCTTGGACTAAACTACTGGGTGACTCCGAGTGCGGTCCTCAAACTGGCTTACGAATTCGACGATAAGAATGGCGGCGCCCGCGATCAGGACGCCTTTTTGATGCAAGCGGCCGTGGGATTTTAACTATGAAAAAAATTGTAGTGCGAATCAGCAAATGGATCGGTTTGCCTGGCGGGACGATCATTATTTCGTGTGTTGCCCTGACGTGGCTGATTGGCTGCGCGACCAATAAGCAATCAGGAGAAGTCGCTGCCGGAACAACGGGAAAAAGCGGCGCGCAACTTTGGGCAGAGAATTGTATCCGTTGTCACAACATTAGATCGCCCGGCTCGTTAAGTCCGGCTCAATGGGAAGTCGCGATGATGCATATGCGCGTGCGGGCCAATCTCACCCCCGAAGAGCACAAGAAGATCCTCGAATTCCTAAAGGCAGGAGGCGGCGGCTAACTCCTCCGCTGGCACTGTCATCTTTCCTTTGTGACAGAGGGCTGGGGTCTAGCGAGCAAAAAATCCGTCGCCCAAATCAAGCACGATTGAGTGTTTCCGAAGAAATGCGCAGTTATTTTGTAACGAGTAACTTATCGGTCCGTAAAAAAACCACAGCACATTCTCCGTAAAAATGCGTAGTCGTCGAACTCCGTGTTAGCCATAGTCGACCTCGTGAGTGGCCTTGGAGTCGGCAGGGCATTTACACAATAGGAGGTAAATAGTCGTGACGATAACCAGACGGTCTTTTCTGAAATGTGGTGCAGCAGCCAGTACCGCTCTGGCTCTGCCGTGGACAGTACGGCAAGCGTTTGCGAGCAGACCAGCCCACAGCGTGCTGACCAAGTATATCCAACCGTTGCCAGTGCCCGGCGCTGGCATCGTGGTCGCGACCCCCAGCGGAATGAATCAGTACGCTTTCACGCAGAGGCCAATTGCACGACAACTGCATCCGAACCTGCCGCCAACGCCGTTCTGGGCATATGACGACGGCTCGGGACTTGCGGGGCAAGCGGGTTCGTTTGGGATGGCGATAGTCGCGCAGCGCGGCACGCCGCTGGACGTCAGCTTCACGAATCAGCTTCCTGAGACTTACCCCGACTGGATTCCGGTCGACACACGTTTAACCCCGCTCGGCAATGAAGTGCGCGTGTTGACACATCTGCACGACGCTATTGTGGCGGGTAATAGCGACGGCAATCCGGCAATCACACCAAACGGGTTCGGCCAAGGTGACACGCAGACCGTTGACTATCCAAATGAGCAGCCGTCTACGCTGCTGTGGTTCCATGACCACGCGCTCGGCGCGACGCGCTTGAACGTGTTCGCCGGACTAGC
>JBKPDP010000117.1:0-28595 GCA_046727935.1 Verrucomicrobiota bacterium
AAAAACTCGCGATCGATTTCGATCTTTTCCTCGACGAGCACGGCTTCGACTGGAAATTGGCCGACTTTCATCGCCAGCATGCGCGCGGCGTGGCCGCGAGCATCGGCCGGTTTTTTGGCAAAAGCAACGCCACCAATCCCGGCGCGCCCGGTTGTCCAAGCTTGAATCTTGATGACTACGCCGCTGCTCTTCTTGTCCGCGGCGAGCTCCTTGGCCACGGCGACGGCTTCATCAGCGGTGGACGCTTCACGACCGCGCGGAATCTGGAATCCGTTGGCGGCAAGAATGGCTTTGCCTTGATATTCGTGGAGTCGCGCCATGGCTGCGTGCTATTTCGGATGAAAACGCCCAATGTTCAACGCTGAACGTCCACCTCTAAAAGTACTCGGCGTCGACTTCAGAGTTGCGTGGCGAGCGGACGAACTGTGTTTTCTGGGTTTGCCGATTCTCGCAGGATATTATGAGGGCAACAAACGGCTCTTCGCCGGCAAAGTCCGTCAGGGAGTCAACCTCGCCAGTCGGGGTCGACTTCTCGAAGCAATGCGCCCCACGTTACAAACAGATGTCCCTTCGACAATTTGCCGAGCAACCGCAAGAGCCATTTCGGCGAAGGCATCACTGCCGAGGAAATGAAAATGCTATGCTGGCTCAAACCGAAGCTGGTCGCCCAAATCAGTTTCACGGAGTGAACGAATGGATTACTGCGTTACGCGACGTTTGAAGAATTGCGTGAAGACAAGTCGCCGCGCGAAGTGATGCGGGAAACGTAAGACGTGAAAGCGTTTTCTCGTGTATGCGCATGAAAACTGACTGCTTTTTTGTAGAACCCTTGATCAGCGATTCGGGCTTGCGGCGATTGCGCACCCACGAGTATTTCAGCACAAAAATTCACTTTTTGTCGCTAGGAGGATGTCTGCATCCAGTTCGGCGATCAAACGCAGGTGCGCTTTTCTTGATAATCGCAAGCCCCTTGAAGATTCACCTACCCATTGCTCGAGCAACGCCGGGGTCAGCTCCGAAGCATTTGAAAGCGACAAGCGACGCTTCACCATATCAAGGAGACGCGGCACTCGTGGACCCCATGTCTTCCTGAGAGTATGAAGCGCCTTGGCGGTGACCTGATGCACCCGCGCTCGCGTAAGGCCAAATCGCCGACCAATCTCTGCAAAGGTCAGACCTCTGATTCTGGCAAGGAGAAACTGATTTTCTCGGCGCGATAGCTTTCCCATTCCCTGCTCGAGTAAAGTTAACAGTTCCGCTGCTGCCTTGGACTCTTCGATACGCGCCACATCAAACTCGCCCGCAATTGCCCGCTCGATCAGTTGCTGGATTTCGGCCACAGTGCGCCAGTAACAATTTTTGTATTGAAGCAATTCACAAGCGCTGCGCCCATTTAGATCGCCCAAGGTCCGAGCCCCGATCGACCGGACAACACTTGCTAAACGTCTCGTGATCGGCAATTCGTCGAACGGCAACTTACAAACCGATTTTGGAATGGTAAAGCTAGCTTCTGTACCTGCCTTTCTGTGCGCAGCGCGCGCTTCGCCCAATCGCCTTCGAAGCGCTACGGCGCGGCTGACAGGGCGACGGCTACAAGTTCCATTTCCCGCTCGAAACGCGTTCTCTGCCAGAGATTGAACGCGCCGTACAAGTGAATCCAACTCATGCAACGTATTGAATCCACAATTTCTCTGCCACGCAAAATCGCCCACCTTCCGCCCGTGAAGGTCGCCAAGCACGCGAATGCGCGACCTGCGCAACACATCGGCTAAACGCGGTGACGTTTGGCAAGCGTCCAATGGCTGGTCCCGGAGACCGACTGGAATGTCAATCCTTTTTGGAAAACAACGGAAGGCAAAGGCGGACATGTGATCTTCACACTTGCCGTGTGGCACGGGCATGTTGCTTGGTTCTTCTTCCCAAGTACTTCTACGGAAGTCGGAGGACGAAGTTCGCCATTCTTTGAAATCGTCCGCGTGCTCCTGTGTCTCGATCACATTGCCGGCCTCATTGAACACCCGAATGACCGCATCATGTGAAGGGCTGAAAACTTGGCGCAATTGATGGATTTGCCGAGCGTTAAGACCGCGCGGAAATAATCCGCGGTTTGAGAAGGTTGTTGCTTCGTCCGCGCTAAAGGATGCGAAGCAATGATGTACCGATTCGCGTGACGAAAGCGCTCGCTGCGGCTATCCGCCGACGGCTTGGTAATGGCCGAGGCCGCGTTTCCACATGAAGTTTGCCCAGGCCCACGCGGCCAGCAGCCAGCCGGTTTGGATCGCCAGCGCTTGTACGAGTTCAACGCCTTTTAATCGGCCGAGAAAGATCGCGATTGGACAAAACAGCTCGTAGTAAAACGGCAGCCATTTCATCACGGCCTGAACCGCAGACGGCATGATGTCGATCGGAAACATCTGGCCACCGAGGAAATATTCGAACGAGTAAACAATGAACACGATGGTGGAGATTTCCAGAATCCAAAACGCCATCATCGCCAGGCTGTAGGTGATAAAAAATTGAATGAACGCCGACATTAACATCGAGACCGTTGCGAATACATAGGTGAGCGGATCAGCAGGCAGCACGATGTAGTCACGAAAATAGATAAAAATTAGCGCGATCGGCGGCAGAGTGACGAAGGTGTAAACGAGACGGCCGCTTAGAAAAATACTGAACCGGTAGGCGAGATAACTCATTGGCTTGGTCAGAAGCGCGTTGATCTGCCCTTCGCGAATATCAGCAGCGATTTGCCATTCATCCTCCGTCGGCGTCACCAAATTGCTGACCAGGATTGTGAGCAAATAATAATAAATCATCGAGCTGTAATCGTAGCCGTGCAGCTCGCCGCCGCGCTCCTTGAACACTGCGCTCCAGAGAAATACCGTGCCGGCCAGCGGGATCAGGCCAAACAGCGCGCGCAGAAAATAATTCCAGCGGTAAACGAACGTGTTCTGTAATCCGATGTTAAAAACCGAAAGGTATTTTTCGATCTTGGCGCGCGTCATGTTTTCAGGTTGCACGACCAGGATTTACGGACTGATGTGCATCAAATCTTTTCCGACCACAATCTCGCCGCTGAAATTTTTGGCTGCCAGCTCGTGGATCTTGTCACCAGCTTCGGGAGGAATGACGTGCGTCAACACCAGTTTTTTCACATCCGCCGCCGCCGCAATCTTGCCGACCTGTTCAGCATCCGTGTGATAACGGCCAAGACGGCGCGCTATTTTGGCGGCGTCGCCGCGGCTCATTTTGACCGTGCGCGCATTTGTGAAGCAACCCGGCATATAAACTTCATGGACCAGAATGTCGGCGCGGCGCGCGAATTTCACCAGGTTTTCACTAGGCGCGGTATCGCCTGAGATCACGACGACTTTCCCGCCGCTTTCGAATTTGTAACCGAACGCCGGCTCGACGGGTCGGTGATCGACCGCGAAAGCGGTGACTGTGACGTCGGCATCTTTGTAGGCAGTGCCTTCCTTCACGATGTGCACATCGATCTTAGCGCCTTCCGGCGCTAGTTCCTCCACCAAGTCGCGCCGAATGTGAATGTCGCCGGCAAAAAATTTAAGCAAACCGTTGACCATTTCTTGCGTTCCGCGCGGACCATAGAGTTGCAGCGGCTGCTTGCGCCCCATAACCCAACTGGTGTTGAACAAATCGGGCAGCCCGCTTGTGTGATCGGAGTGAAGATGGGTAAGCAGCACAGCGGTGATCGGCGGCATTGGTTGCTCAAGAGCGCTCAACCGCAAAATCACTGCGCGACCGGCGTCCACGACGAAATATTTGCCGTTAACGATCACTGCGGTGGACGGACCGGCGTGATCCGGATCCGGGCGCGGATAACCGGTACCGAGCAGCACTACTTCAATGCCGCTGTGGGCCGTGGGTGGTGCAGTGGTTTGCGCCTCCGAATACAAACCTGACCCTAGCAAAAGCAGCGTTCCAATTGCTAGCGGCCTCATGGCTGGACCCCGACGGAGTTTCGCGCGAGCTCCACAGCGAGATTGATCGCCGCGATCATGCTGTCGGCGCGCGCGATTCCTTTGCCGGCAATTTCAAACGCGGTGCCATGATCGGGACTGGTACGCGGGAAGGGCAGACCGAGCGTTACGTTCACGCCGCTGTGAAAGGCATGCAGCTTCAGTGGGATCAAGCCTTGATCGTGATACATGCAAAGCACTGCGTCGAATTCACCTTCAATCGCGCGATGAAAAATCGTATCGGGAGAGAGAGGGCCGGTGAAGGTGCACTGTGATCCGTGATCACTGATTGGTGATCGGTTTAGCTCGGCGACCGCCGGCGCAATGATTTCGATTTCTTCGCGGCCAAGTTTGCCAGATTCGCCGGCGTGCGGATTTAGTCCTGCGACGGCGATGCGCGGCGCGGTTATGGATCGTGAATAAAGGAAATTCGCAAGTAGCAGACCGACACGAATAACATCCGGCTGCTTGAGCGCGCTCGCGACCTTGCGCAAGGGAAGGTGTGCCGTGACGAGGGCGACCGTGATTTTCCCACCGGTCAAACACATTGCGAAATTTTTCACGCCGCAGCGCTCGGCAAAAAATTCCGTTTGTCCTAGGAACCTGAAACCGGCTTCGTACATTCGGGCCTTGTGAACTGGTCCGGTTACGATTGCATCAAGCTCACCGCGCCGCGCTAGTGTGACCGCTTCTTCCAGCGCGGCCCCGGCCGCGCGCGCAGTTTCGCGCGTTGGCTGTCCCGGTAGACAATTGGGATACTTACCGATGATCTTGTATTCGGCGGACCGCGCAATGCGATCAGAGTTCAGAGCGAAATCGACAATCTCAGGTCCGATTCCGGCGCAATCGCCGAGTGTGACACCAATGCGAAGTTTCCCGCTCGTGCTCATGCTCATCGTCGTAATCGGACCTTACTTAATCCAACTCCAGTAAATCGCGAGCGACCGCTCGACGCCTAGGCCAACACGTGGTCTGCGTGCGATTGGATGTCGGCCAGCTTGGCTGACTAGCAGCCTGACCTCCGGTTGTCCGATTTCAACTGACAACTGCCCCAACACTAACCTGCGCGGATTTTCCGCGAAGACAGGATTGATTTTTCCGGGGGTTTAAGGAAAACTTGGTTCCCGGCATGCAGCACGTCACCGCGTTCTCAAGTCCGCAAACTGTTCCCGCTGCGCCAGCGGCCGGGCGAAAGCCTAACTTGTGGATTCTGGACAGTTGGCGCGATCTGGTTCTTTACGTCTGCACGCCGCTGTTGATCGTGCCGATCTTTCTCCTGGCACAGGCGCGGTGGAGCGCACAGGACATTTATCTATTCGTCGCTGCATTTGGCGCGATGGGTCATCACTTGCCGGGGATGATCCGTGCATATGGCGATCGCGCCTTGTTCCAGCGCTTCAAATGGCGCTTCATACTTGCGCCCGCGTTTTTGGTGCTCGTCTGCGTGATGTTTTTCTTCTGGGACCTGAAAGGGATTGTGCTGGCCGCATTCGTATGGGGCGTCTGGCACGGCATGATGCAGACCTATGGGTTCTGCCGGATTTACGATGCCAAGGTAGGTTCCTTCGCTGAGCTGACGCGTCGTCTCGATTTTGCTTTGTGCGGGATCTGGTTCGCCACCGCGGTCCTTCTCTCGCCCCAGCGAATGACCGATACACTGGAAACCTACTATTCCGCCGGTGGACCTTTCATTCCGCCAGCACTCCTCCAAACGGCGCAGCAAGCGTTATTTACAGTGGCGCTCGCAGTTTCGGGACTGTTCCTAGCGAACTTTGTCCGGGCGTGGATCAGTGGGAACCGACCAAGTCCGGTTAAGCTGGTACTCCTGTTCACAAGCATTTCTTTTTGGTGGTACTGCAACAACATCGTCGCCAGTGTTCTCGTCGGCGTTGCGTTGTTCGAAGTCTTTCACGATGTCCAGTATCTCTCACTGGTTTGGATTTATAATCGGAAACGGGTCGAGTCAGACAGTTCGATCGGTGGGTTCATGCGGTTTGTGTTCCGGCGCAGCGGCTCGCTGGTGGGTCTTTACGTCGGCCTGATCTTCGCCTACGGGGCGCTCGGTTATTTCAAGTCGAGTATCGGCACCGAGTCAGTCAAAACGATGCTCACCGGGGTGGTGACTGCGTCGGCGTTGCTTCATTTTTATTATGACGGATTCATCTGGAAAGTGCGTGAGAAATCTACCCGGCAATCTCTCGGCATCAGCGGCGGCACAGCTGATGTTTCGACGGGCGGTTTTCTGCCGGGCTGGGCGTTGCACGGCGCAAAATGGGTGGGTATTTTCGTCATTCCCCTTGGAGCGCTCTGGCTTGGACAGGTTCACACTGCTCGGAGTGAACTTGACCGCGTCGCCATGATCGCCGTCGATCTTCCCACTAGCGCGCGGGCGCATTTGAATCATGCCACCGCTCTACAGGACGCCGGCCGAGTCGATGAAGCGGCCGAAGCCTTTTCCAAAGCGCTGCGTTTAAATCCCGGTTCTGCAAAGGCCCATGCGAGCCTTGCGACCATTCTAATTGGCAAGGGAAAACTGGATGAGGCGCACACTCATTATGAACAAGCACTGCGGATCGAACCTAACGACGCCGAGTACCACTCCGGGTATGCCTATCTTCTGGAACAACTGGGCCAGGATGACCAAGCCGCGGCGGAATGCGAAGCGGCGATCCGGTTGGCGCCAAAATCAGCGCAGGCATGGTATAGCTATGGCGCTTTTCTCGAGAAACACGGGAAACTCGACGATGCGATGACGCAGTATCGGCAAGCGCTGCGCGTCGATCCTCGTTTAGTCGATGCTCAAATAGATCTCGGGACTGCGCTTTTGGAAAAAGGCGATCTGTCAGAAGCAAAAGCGCATTTACGGGAGGCGTCCAAGCTCGATCCAAAGCTCGCCCAGCCGCATAATTACCTGGGAAAAGTTTTCATGCGCGAAGGCAACGTTTCCGGCGCGATCGCACAATTCGAAGAAGCGTTACGTCTGCATCCCGACTTCCCGGAAGCCGAGGAGAACTTGCGCATGGCCAAGGCCACCGACACGGAGTCCCTCACGCTATCGCCCAGGTAGGACGGTTGGCCGATACAGGAGCTGCTGGTTAGAACGGCTAACAATCACCATGGCGGCTGTGATAAGTAATCATCGAATCGACCGTCTTGAATTTGTGAGAGGAGTTTGGGAAACGGCTCCCGGCTGATCATACATCCGCGGGCGACTTCAACGTCAGTGTTAGGACGCGCAAGCGAACCAAAGACCTTCTGATACGCGGCAGGATCACACCGACGCAGACCAACCAGAATGTAGAGCTCGCCAGCCGGCGTCGCATGGGTAAGCGCAGCTTGTAACTGCTGCGAAGCGTCGGACCGCTGTAGAACGGCTCGCAAATTCCGTTCGCCTTCAGACATGAGCCCGGCGACTCCAACACCTCCAAACGCGAAAGATTTTGCCGCGGCTAGGTCGCGAGCAGGTGTGTTCTCGGATGGCGCCGCCAATGAAACACCACATTGAGCCAAGATAATGCCGGCGATGAGTGTGACGGTGAGTGTTTTCACATCGCAGATAGTGCGGCGCTTGCTCATCTACCTAGAATTAGACGAGCATTCGCGTTTGAAGGCGAACATTTTCTCGCCGTAAGATTCGATTACGATTACGGGCACTGGCCTCCGCCAAGGCTACGGCGAGCACGAGCACGAGTATGGGAAACGCCCAACGCTCAACGTCCAACTTCCAACGCCCAATGCTGATCAGAAGGTGCGGATATAAGCTTTCTTGCGCAGGCTGGCGATCCAGCGTTCCTGAATTTGCTGCGCTTCGTCCTGGATCAGTTTTTTCTCGATATCAGCTCGGGCTTCGGTGAGCGAACGGGTGGTGCCGCCGCGTTTGTCCTCGACTTTGAGGATGTAGTAATTGCCAGCGTAATCGATGATATTACTAATTCTGCCGACCGGCATGTTGAAGGCGAACTTTTCCAACGGGGCCGCGAGCGTGTTGCGTCCGATCCAGCCCCAATCGCCGCCGTTGTCGCGCGTGCTGTCTTCAGAGTAAAGCTGCGCCGTTTGACCGAACTCGGCGCCGGAGGCGAGTCTGCCGAGCACTTCTTCAGCCAGGCCTTTTTGTGCCTGAGCATTTCCGGTATCCTTTTGGCCGGAAATCATGATCATCCGCAACTTGATCTCCTCCTTGGTGGTGAATTCGTCCCGATGCTTTCTGTAGTAATCTTCGATTTTCGTTGGCGAAGCAATCATGCTCGTCTTGACGTTATGGCTGCGCATCGCCTGGACCATTATTCTTTCCAGCTCTTTTTCTTTGAACTCGCCAAGCGAATAGTTCTGTGCCTCGAGCGTCTTGATAAACGTATTGCGATCGCCGCCAAAGCTCTCCCGGATGATATCGTGGACTCGCTGATCCACAATGTGATCTGGAATTTGATAGCTTTCCTTTTTGAACGCCTGAATAATCAGCCGTCGATCAATCAAATCTTTCAAAGCGAGCTGTCGCGCTTCGTTGATCTTGTTTGCCAACTCTTGGCCGGTGAATTGCGACCGCAACAGTCTTTCTCGTGGCGCGGACACCTGCCGTACTTGTGAGAATGTGATGACGTCGCCATTCACAATCGCAGCCATGCCATCCACTACCTGCGGCTCCTGGGCAAATGCAGCGCAACAAATGGGCAACAGAGCAAGCCCACAGACGGCCAAAGAAACGACGGCAAATGGAGGTACGGAGTTTCTCATAGCTTCCTAATCAGTTCCACAATCTCCCCGAGATGCTGGTCGATTTTGGCTCCAACTAAACGAGGGAATTTGCCCGCGACAAGTATAAAATCCCCGCGCCGCGTCAACATCAATTTGCGTTCGCGGACCTCGACCCGGCTTACCCCTGATTGCGCCGCGGCGAGCTTGATTTCGATGAGACTAAACAAATTGTCAACAGGCGGCGGGAAAGGCCCAAAACGGTCTCGCCAGTCGCGCCGCAGACGGTCCAATTGCTCGTGTGTCGTAACTTCTGCAACGTCGCGATATGCCCGGATGCGCAGGCCAGGGTCGCTGATATAGGTGATTGGAATGAAGGCCGGGATTTTGTAGGGAAAGCTGCCAGCTTCCCCTACAGGCAATTTCGGAGCAACGAACTCCGCCTCATTTGTAGCGACGAAATCAAGTTTTACATCGACATCGAGCCTAAACCGCGGCTTTTCGCCTTTGAGCTGGGCCACTGCCTGCTTGAGCAGCTGACAGTATAAGTCGAAGCCAATCGCAACGATGTGGCCGCTTTGAGCTGTGCCCAGAATGCTGCCCGCGCCGCGAATCTCCAAGTCGCGCATAGCGATGCGAAAACCGGCGCCGAGCGAGCTGTACTGTTTAATAGCACTGATCCGTTTGCGTGCGGCGCCAACAGTCATCATTTCGCGCGGAAGCAGCAGGTATGCGTACGCTTTGTGTTCGGCCCGCCCGACGCGCCCACGCAACTGATATAAGTCGGCGAGACCAAACTGGTCTGCTCGATCGATCATGATCGTATTTGCATTCGGGATATCCAGACCGCTTTCGATGATCGTGGTGCAAACGAGCACGTCGGTTTTCCCGGCAATGAATCGCGCCATGACGCCTTCCAGTTCGTCGGCATCCATCTGGCCGTGGCCGATCTCCACTCTGGCCTGCGGACAAAGATCGACAATCCGATCCCGCACCCGCTCGATGGTCGCTACGCGATTGTGAAGGAAAAAGATCTGACCCTGCCGTTCGAGTTCGCGATCAATCGCAGCGCGAATGAGCCGCTCGTCGTAGGCGGATACAACTGTTTCTACCGGCAGGCGATTGAGCGGCGGAGTCTCGATTGTGGACATGTCTTTTACGCCCACAAGTGAGAGATAGAGAGTGCGTGGAATCGGGGTGGCCGAGAGCGTCAGCACATCGACCAGTTTGAAGAGCTCTTTGAATTTCTCCTTGTGCAGCACTCCGAAACGCTGCTCCTCATCGATCACCACCAGGCCGAGGTCTTTGAATACGACGTCACCAGAGATGAGCCGATGCGTGCCAATGACAACATCGACGCCGCCCTCACGCAGAAGCTGTAATACTTTCTTCTGTTCCGATTGCGAACGGAAACGGCTGAGCATTTCAATGCGCACTGGGTAATCGAGCATGCGTTGCCGGAACACCTCGAAATGTTGTTGGGCCAGAACGGTCGTCGGCGCGAGCACCGCCACTTGCTTGCCGTCCATGACCGCCTTAAACGCGGCGCGAACCGCCACCTCGGTTTTGCCAAAACCGACATCGCCACAGATCAGCCGGTCCATCGGTCGAGGACGCTCCATGTCGATCTTCGTATCGATGATCGTCTTCATTTGGTCCGGCGTTTCGCGAAACGGGAACGAGTGTTCGAATTCCGCCTGCCATTTTATGTCCGGAGCGAACGCGTGGCCCGCATGCGTTTGCCGCTCCGCTTGGACCGCAAGCATTTTTCCGGCGTAATCAAATATGGAAGCTGCCGCTTTTGTTTTGGCGCGCGCCCATCTTCCGTCGCCGAGCGAGCTCAGCGGCGGGGATTTTTTCCCCGCACCGACGTAGCGGGAAACGAGGTAGGCTTGCTCGAGTGGAACATAGAGCTTCGCTTCGTCTGCAAACTCGAGTGCGAGAACTTCCTGCTGTTCGTCCTGGTAGGGATCCCGCGATTGCGGGAGGCCGTCCGCCGTCGCAGGCTCCGGCGCGCCCGGCGGTCGCGCCCTACCAATTTTTACCAATCCTAGGAAGCGCCCGATGCCGTGCTCGAGGTGCACGACCAGGTCGCCCTCGTTCAGTTCACTGAAATCGATCTGCGTGCGATGGCGCTCCGCACGACGCAGCCGCCGTCGAGGATGTGCTGCGAATCGCCCAAATAATTCCGCAGCCGAGAGGACGACGAGATTAACTGCGGGAAAACAAAACCCACGGGCGAGGGTTCCTTCGACAAAATCGACGCCTTCAATGGCGCCTCCCATGATCTCGCGAAAGCGTTCAATCTCGCCCTCGGTCTGAAAATAAATGACAACTTTCGAGGTGCTCGCGCGCCATTCTTTCAGACGCTCGACAAACTGCGCTCGTTTCGCCTCAGCTAGCACGAGATCGCCGACCGCAAACTCGCCGATCTCGCAATCCTGGAATGCGCCGCTGAAATCTTCCGGACCAGTCTCAATCCAACCTTCGCTGATCTGGATTTGTCCGCTCGAAACTTCTTCTGGTTCGATGTCGATCTTGAGATGATTCGGAGCGACATAGTCGCGAATGTGACCGCTCTGATCGTCAATCAACGAAAGGCGATCTGGCCCCACGGCTGCTCCGAGCAAAATATCGACTGAACTCAAATCGCGCGCCGAAGTTTGAGTATCAATGTCGAACTCGCGCAGCGATTCGATCTGGTCGCCGAAAAATTCCAGCCGGAACGGCAATGGCGCTTGCCACGAATAAAGATCCACAATGCCACCGCGGACGGCGAATTGTCCGCGAGAGGTGACTTGGGCGACACGCTCATAGCCGCCGGCTATTAGTTGGTCGAGAAACTGTTCCATTTGCGCAGTCGCTCCGCGCCGAAGCTGGGTAAGAGCAGATTCCAGGACGCCGCGTCGTGGCGCAGCTTGATCGAGACTCGCCCGCGTTGCGACGATGATATGCGGACCGGTTCCACACCCAATTTGCATAAGGACCGCCAGCCGTTCGGCTGCAATTTCCGGATCTGGCAAAACATTTTCGGCTGCTGCAAACTCGGCTTCCGGGAGGAACAGCGCATCCGGTTCCCAGTTAAGCAGGCTTTCGTAGAACAACTCTTGAGAATGAACGCTGGGACAAAGCAACCAAACGGTGGAATCGGTATCTTGCGGACCATTGGGCGATAGCCGACGCCAGGCATGCGCGACTATTGCAGCCAGAAACGGCTGGGCTGGCTGGATGACGTGTGAGAATTGTACCGGCCACTGAGCGTCTTGTATCGCACGCAGCTTGCGCGCGATGGGTTCGCTCGCCGCGACACGTTCCAGAAGCTCAGTTCGGATCAATTTTTCCACTGTGGAGTTTACGCCAAGTTCCGCGAGAGTTGTAGCCGCGTCTGTATTCTTGCGCCTTCGACGATTGATCTCGGCATCGGTCCGAGCCAGACGGGCATTTTCGGAGAAGCCGATCCACCATTTGGGCAAAGGTGGAACGGTCGCCGCGGCGACTCTTCAATGCATTGGCGAGCAATGCCGCAAAGGCTTGCGGCGTCGAATTCTTACAGGGCGCGACCGATAGCCGCGGCGACCGCGCGCAGACGTGGAACGAGCCCGGCGAAAATCTCGGGCGTGAGCGCTTGGTTCCCGTCGCTCTTGGCCATCTCGGGAGAATTGTGCACTTCGATCATGAGCGCGTCCGCGCCCGCCGCGACGGCCGCCAGACACATTTGCGGAACAAATTCGCGCAGACCGAGAGCATGCGTTGGATCGACAATGACGGGCAGGTGCGTCTTAGACTTCAAGATTGGAACAGCGCTCAGATCGAGCGTGTAACGAGCCGCTGTTTCGAACGTTCGAATTCCGCGCTCACAGAGGATTACGTTGGGGTTGCCCTCATTCAGGATGTATTCGGCGCTCATGATTAAATCGTAAATTGTTGCGCTGAATCCCCGCTTGAGGAGCACGGGAAGTCTGCTGCGACCCACTTCCTTTAAGAGCGAGAAGTTGTGCATGTTGCGCGTGCCAACCTGGAGACAGTCTGCGTACTTTTCGATCATCGTTAGATCGCGCGGATCCATGACTTCAGTGACAACAGGCAGGCCGGTTTTCGCGCGCGCTTCCGCGAGGAAACGAAGCCCTTCTTCGCGTAACCCCTGAAAACTATATGGCGAAGTGCGCGGCTTAAACGCGCCGCCGCGCAAAATTTTTGCGCCGGATTCTTTCACGATCGTCGCGATCGACTGAATCTGCTCTCGACTTTCGACGGAGCATGGGCCGCAAATGAGAACAACGTCCTCGTGGTCGCCCAGACGCACGTCGCCTACTACGACAGAGGAGGCGCCGCGCGAATCCCGCGCGGCAAGTTTGTAGGGCTTTAGCACCGGCACAATCGCTTCCACGCCAGCCATTGCGGCCAGTGGCTTTTCGCGAAGCAGCGCCTCTGGTCCGATTACGCCGATGATCACCCGCGATGCGCCACGACTGATTTGCGCTTCCAGTCCGAACTCGCGCACACGGGTGATAATCCGCTGGATCTGTTCCTCGGTGGCGTTTGGTTGCGTGATGACGATCATAATCCTGGCAGCGGGATAATCAGAATGACGCCACCGGGAATTTTCTGCAAGCCCAGATACGACCGCTTCCTAGAGGGGCTAATTTGTGATCGTCACCGGTGTTCCGACTGAGACTGATTTAAAGAAATCTTCGGCCATGAATTCGGGCATGCGGATACAGCCGTGTGACGCCGCATAGCCCGGCAAATAACCCGCATGCATGCCCGTCCCTGACACGATGCGCATAAAATACGGCATGGGCGTGCCCCTGAAGTGAGTGCCGGGCGGTTTCGGATCTTTTGTTACATCGATATTGGGAACCACGACATTACCTGCCGAATCGACATAGTCTCCGAATAAGCTGGAGACGTGGTCTTTATCCTTTTGAATGATCTTGAAATGACCCAACGGCGTGTTGAGTCCTTCGCGGCCCGTTGAGAGCTGCGACACGCCGACAAGCACGCCGCCCTTATAAAAATAAGCGCGCTGTTCTCCGAGGGTGATCTTCACCGAAGGACTTCCGCTAACGCTGTCTCCATCCCAATAGGAGACAGTGTCCCGTGGCGGACCAGCGGCGCCCTCCCCGTAAACGCCGCCCAAATACTGCGTTCTGGCGGAATAACGGGGGTCTTCACCGCAACCCGTGGCGAGCAAAATCAGGCCAGCGGAGAAAACTGCCCACAAAATAGAATAGAAGGAACGAGACATAAGGTTTCCGAACGGCCTTCTTAATGCGCAAGCCGCGCAAAAAGTCAAGCGGGGGAGCACCACCCACCAATCGAAAATCTAAGACAAAAAGCGCAATCTACAGACTGGAATCACATCTTGCACCATTGATCCACTCAATCGCCCACGGTCTTGCGAATGTCATCCCGAGCCGCGCAGACCGCGAGGGACCTCGCATCAGCTGTTTGATCACACAATCACGTTTATGGTATGCCACAGCGCGACTGTGAGGTCCTTCGCTTCGCTCAGGATGACGGCGCGATTTTATCTCGCGCCGCACCATTGATCGACCCAGTCATTCACTGTTTTGTACCAAAGCTGACTGTTCTGCGGCTTGAGCACCCAATGGCCTTCATCGGGGAAATACAACATCTTTGACGGCACCTTCAGTCGTTGCAGGGTCGTGAAAAGATCAAAGCCCTGCGAAACGTCGACCCGGTAATCGTTCTGGCCGTGCACGACCAGCGTGGGTGTTTTGAAATTGGCCGCGTATTCATGCGGCGACCATTTCCGATATAGCGATTTTTCCAGGGCGGACCTTTGAACTCCCAGTCGGGAAACCAAAGTTCTTCGGTCGTGCCATACGCCGACTCAGCGTTAAACATGCCGTCGTGTGACACAATGCATTTGAAACGGCGCGTGTGTCCTAACAACCAGTTCGCCATATAACCACCATAGCTCGCGCCCAGCGCTGCCTCGCGGTTCTTGTCGATGAAAGGGTATGTTTTCTCCACGTAATCGAGCCCCTTCATCAGATCGACATACGGTCTGCCGCCCCAATCGCCGCTGATCGAGTCGGTAAACTTCTGCCCGTAACCGGTGGATCCGTGAAAATTTATCATCACCACCACGTAATTTCCGGTCGCAGCGAACAACTCCGCGTTCCAGCGATACGTCCACGAATCTTCCCACGCCCCTTGCGGTCCGCCATGGATTAAAAATTTCAGCGGATATTTTTTGTTCGGATCGAATCCCGGCGGCTTGACCATGAAACCCTGCACATCTTCGTCATTCGCGCCCTTAAACGTGAACGACTCCAACGGCTGCATGTCGATCTGCGACAACAGCGCGTCATTCATGTGGGTCACCGGTGCGGCTTCTGATTTCAGCGAAACATCGACGCTGGCGATCTCGCTCGGCGCAGCGATCGACTGGCGGGTGAAGAACAAGCGGTTGTTCCGGCCGAAGATCAGGTCATCGGCATGAGCGGTGACGATCGGTGCCGGCGCTTCTGTATGCGACATGCGGTAGATCGGTGACTCGCCATGATTCTCAGCCGTGAAGTAGATCGATTGTGAATCCGGCGACCATGCAAAACTGCCGACGGAGCGATCGAAACGTGCAGTGGGATTTCCGCTACGCTCCGCCGAGCGGAGGTAGAGGATTAGTGATTGTTTGTCCGCTTCGAATCCAGGACGCGCTTGGGATCGCCACGCGATCATCTTGCCATCGGGCGAATAGAGCGGCGTGTTGTCGCTGCCGGGACTGGCGGAAATTTTCTTTCCCGCACCTGCGGGACCGCTGATCGGCACGATGAAAATCTCGTTGTTGGTGCTCGTCGCTTCCAGCTCGTCGATATTGCTCGTGTAAGCGACCTCCTGCCCGTCGGGCGAAATCGCATACATGTCCTGTCCGCCTAACGAGAACGGCGGCACATCGTGATCGCCGGGCGTGAGATCGCGCGGTGTAGTGGCGGTTGTCCCAGCCGCATTCTGATTCTCTGCAGGTGAGACACCCGCCTCTACATTCTGAACAAACACGTGGCTGCGCTTGAACTCGGTAAACGCGTTCCAATGCCGGTAGAACAGACGCGAAAAAATCTTCGCTTTTACTTTGCTCTTCTTCAGCTCTTCGTCGCGCTGTTTGTTGCACGCATCATCTTTGCAATCCGGATAAACCGCCGACACGAACACGATGTTCTTTCCATCCGGCGACCAAATCGCGCCATTGGCGCCAATGGAGATCGACGTCACTTGATGCGGTTTCCCAATCAGCTGCCCCGCTTCGGGGTCGAAGTCGCACATCCAGATTTGCGTCGGATCGGTCGCCTTCGATGTCCAGATCAAGCGCTTGCCGTCGGGTGAAAACCGCGGGCGTTCCTCGTGATTCGGCGTTGGATTCAACCGCCGCGATTCACCGCCCGTCGCAGGCACGATCCACAAATGCGAAATCTTCGTGTTCGCCGCGAGATCGACATCTTCGCAATCGAACACGACCCATTTCCCATTGGGTGATGGCACCGGCGCGCCGACGCGTTTCAGCGCCATCATGTCTTCAAAGGTGAATGGATGTTTCGCATTTTGCGCGAAAGCTGAGCTAGCGAGAACAAATGTAAGAACGAGGAATGTTTTCATGCACCGGCGCGTTTCCATTCTGTCATGTCGACCGTAGTGGAGACATCTCCAAATATTTCTGAAGCAATAAGAGATTTCTCGACTTGGCTCGAAATGACAAGAAGGCTGTAGATCAGTTAGAGTGCTCCCATGGCTCAAGTAACAATCGAGACAATCAAGAACGGTCCCTACATCTTGACCGGAGAAGTCGAGTTGATCGACGCTGACGGAAACAAGTATCCGGTGGAAAAACGAATGGCGCTCTGTCGCTGCGGCGCGTCGACGGAGAAACCATTTTGCGACGGCACCCATTCCAAGATCGGCTTTCAAGCGGCCGAGAAGGCCGTCCCGGAATCGAAAGAATAACGCGAAGATCGCCATGAAATCAGTCCGAAGTTTTCTAGTACTCGCACTCGCCGCTTACAACTTGACTGCTTTAAGCAGTCGAGTTTGCGAGGCGGCAGCGACCGGTGAACGCGTGGCGCTAGTCGGGGCAACGGTGATCAACCCGGCTGATGGCAAAGTGTTGCCTAATGCGACGGTGATGATCGACGGCGACAAGATCAAACGCGTTGCGACGGGTAAGCAGGACGCGACGGCGCTCGGGAAACAGATTAATTGCGCGGGCAAATTCATTTTGCCGGGTTATATCGACACTCACGTTCACTTCTTTCAATCCGGCGATCTGTTTACGCGACCGGACGGCGCCGATCTCAACAGCGTGCGCCCGTACAAGGATGAGGTAGCGTGGATCAAGGCGCATGTTGATGATGTCTTCGCACGCTACATTCGCTGCGGGATCACCAGCGTAGTCGATGTCGGCGGACCGATGTGGAATTTCGAGGTCCGCAAAAAGGCGAATGCAACTGTAAAGGCGCCGCGAGTCGCGGTTGCCGGTCCGTTAATTTCCAGTGTATCGCGCGAAAAACTTGATCTTGGCGACCCACCGATTGTGAAGATCGACACGCCCGATCAAGCACGCGACTTCGTCCGCAAACTCGCGGCGCAGAAACCGGATTTGGTGAAAATTTGGTACATCGTCGATAAGGACCATCCGGTCGACAGTTTCCAACCGATTGTTCGCGCGACGATTGAAGAGAGTCACGCGCACAAGATTCGTGTGGCTGTTCACGCCACCGAATTGGAAACCGCGCGCGCAGCCGTCGAAGAAGGAGCCGACGTGCTGGTCCACAGCGTGACCGACAAACCGGTCGATGACGCATTGGTGAAGCTGTTGCAGGATCGACACGTCATTTTGTGTCCGACGCTTGTCGTCTTCGAGCGCTATGGTCGGACGTTTTCGCATCAGTTGAATCTGACGCCGGAGGAACAAAAGTGGGGCAACCCGGAAGTGATCGCATCGCTCGATGTCACCAAAATTTCTCAGGACAAATTACCCGAACGGATCAAGAACGCTTTAGCTAAACCGGATGAGGCACTGGATCGCATCAAGAAGACGCACGGTGTCGCGCTGCCGAATTTGAAAAGACTGGAAGATGCCGGCGTCACGATTGCGGCGGGAACAGATGCGGGAAACATCGGAACAATTCATGGCCCGGCGCTTTTCCGCGAATTTCAGCTGATGAAAGAAGCCGGACTGACCCCAATGCAGATTCTCCAATGTGCCACGGCCAACGCGGCAAAACTTTTCGGCGGCGATACTGGCGCGCATATCGGCCGGATCGAAAAGGGTTATTTTGCCGATCTCGTCATTCTCAATTCGAATCCGCTGGATCACATCGCGCACGCTTCCGACATCGCCATGGTCATCAAAAATGGCGTGGTTTATCCGGCTGATTCTATTCTGCACTGATCGCCCGGCGGAAAATCATCTTGCTCCTGTGATTAAGAACGCGATCGGCTGCAGCCTCGCTGAAGCAACTGAATGACGATCCTTATTTCGGGCCACAAGGGGGCATCTGTTACTAGACCACACCAGTAGGAACCGCTTATGAAGTGCGCCTCGCTTGTCCTCCTTTTGTTACCTTTGGTTACCGCTTCGACCACGAACGCCGCCACTTCCTCGGGGACACCAGCGATGGTGACAAGTGCTAATGAGATCGCAGAAGCTTATGTGAAACTGGTGCTCGCGATGGGCCAACATGATCCGGATTATGTTGACGCTTATTATGGGCCGCCGGAATGGAAGAAACAGTCGCAGGAAAAGAAGCCGCTCGATGCGATCGCGTTTGAGGCCACGCGATTATGTGACCAGTTGGGGAAGATTTCCAAGCCGACAGATGAGATGGAGCGATTGCGACGCGGGTATTTAACAAAGCAACTCTCCGCGCTGCAGGCACGGGTGCGCATCCTGAATGGCGAACATTTGAAGTTCGATGAAGAATCGCAGGCCCTTTATGACGCCGTTGCACCCAGCTTTCCCGAAACGCATTTCCAGGAAATCCTCGCCAGGCTGGAGCCGAAACTTCCAGGTAAGGGATCGCTCTTGCAGCGTTACGAGAAGTGGCGGCGAGCGTTCGTGATTCCTAAAGACAAGCTGGACACGTTGTTTCACCTCGCGATCAAGGCATGTCGCGAACGCACGCTCGCGCACATCAAGCTGCCGCCCGGGGAAAGTTTCAGTGTCGAATACGTCACGAACAAGCCGTGGGGCGGTTACAATTGGTACAAGGGCAATTATCGCAGCATCATCCAAGTGAACACCGACCTGCCGGTCTATATTGACCGTGCCATCGATCTGGCTGCGCACGAGGGCTATCCCGGGCACCATGTCTACAACGCACTGCTGGAGAAAAATCTCGTCCGGGATCGCGGTTGGGTTGAGTTCTCGGTGTATCCGCTCTTCTCACCGCAATCACTCATTGCCGAAGGCACGGCGAACTTCGGCAGGGAGGTCGTATTTACAAAACCGGAGCGGTTGGAGTTCGAGAAAAAAGTGCTTTGGCCGGCTGCGGAGATCGATCCGTCGCGGGTAGAGGAATTTTATGCGGTGCAGGATTTGGTGAAGCAACTGAATTACGCCACGAACGAGGCGGCCCGGCATTATGTGAACGGCGAGATCGATGCGAACGCCGCTGCGACTTGGTTGCAAAAATACGCGCTCATGGACGAGAAACGGGCCAAACAAGGAATGAGATTCATCGAGAAATACCGCAGCTATGTAATTAACTACAATCTTGGCGAAGACATGGTGCGCAGTTACATCGAGAAACGCGGCGGCACGGCGGAGCAACCCGAGCAGCGCTGGCGCGAGTTTGAGCAGTTGCTCGCGTCTCCTCGGCTGCCAAGCGACATACGCTAACATCGATAACCGCTGGTGGTGACGACGTCGCGAAAGTAAACTCTCTTGTCCGTGTTGACGCGGTCATCAAAAATGGCGCGATTATCCGACTGATTCTATTTTGCAGCGAGGTGATGGGAAATTGTTGTTAATCGGAGAACAGAGAGCTGATCAATCCGTTAAACCATTCGCATGCTCCTGTAACAGCCCTGAAAGCGTTCTAGGGAGGATCCCGATTGTTGCAGCAGGCACGGCTGCCTTTACAGTGAGTATGTCGTGCCTTCACTAGTGCTGGCATCCTGTTCGCCCAGGCGTGCTACATTGCTCTCCGAAGGTGGATTCGAATTTGAAATCGAGTCGCCGCGCGTCGCAGAAAAGTTCGATGCCACTCTCACGTTGTGCGAACTCACGCTGTGGAACGCTATCCGAAAAGGAATGTCCATCGCGCAGACGCGTCCCGACGCAGTCGTGCTCGCGGCTGACACGCTGGTCGCACTTGAGAATCAAATCATCGGTAAACCGGCGGATTTAGACGAGGCGGCGCAAATACTCCGGCGCCTGAGCGGACGAACTCACGAAGTTTGTTCTGCTCTTGCAATTTATCGGCAGACATCGGGAAGATCGGCGGTTTTTCACGACGTCTCGCGTGTTCGTTTTCGCCGGTTAAGCAATGCAGCAATCGAGAACTACCTCGAGAAAGTGGGTCCGCTGGACAAGGCCGGCGCTTACGCCGCGCAGGGGGATGGCGCAGATATCATCGCAAAAATCGAAGGCTCATTCACCAACGTCGTCGGCCTGCCGATGGAAAAGACTGTCGCCGAACTGGCGAAATTCGGCATATGCCCCAAAGTCGGCCTAACGAATTAAGTCAATCAGCGTCGTCGTCAGGTCGCACTTCATTTCCCATTCCAAAGCACGGATTTGCCGGCGTACCGGGTGATTCAGCGATTCGTTAGGCTGACAGCCGATACGAGAAGACGGCCAACTCCGAACATGAACACCAAAATTGGAATGGCGAGACCAAGACCATTCATTAGCAAACCGGCGGTAACCAATTTCCCGTCTCGCGCTGTACTCCTTCTAACGCTAACCGCCGAGAATAACCCAGAAATCGCGAGTCCGAACACCACGAATCCAAAGAATGGCAAGGCCCAAATGATATCGCTATCGCCTTTGCCAAACGGTGGCATTTCCATAAGCGACAGGAAAACCAGAATTTCAGTTCCGAGCGCAATACTGCCTGTAATCAAGGAGAAGAACCTTTTCATTTCGTCTTGCCGTCACGTCGCAACGGTCTTTTGCCTGATCGCGGTGGCAGATATGCTCAAAGGACTGTCCCGACGACACAATGGCAGTGGATCACATCACAGCTGTTCTGGGTGGTGTCTGATTTAGATTAAGTGTTCGCGATTATCCGACCGGAGCCGGATCGTTTTTGTCTGCAAATTGTGTCTCGCCCGGATGAAACGCACCGTCTTGCTCTTGGCGCGCATGAGGATCGAATGCGTGACAGCCGTGACGCCACCGTGAGCTCGCACACCGCGCAACAACGCGCTGTCGCTGATCCCCGTCGCGCAGAAAAGGATGTTCTGGCCGTTTGCCAGGTCATCAGCTGAAAAGACGCGGTCCAGATCTTTCTTGTAGCCGCCGTCGGTCAGGTTCTTTCGTTCCTTTTCATCGCGCGGCCACATTTTGCATTGCATATCGCCGCCAAGACACTTAATCCCCGCCGCGGCCAACACCGCTTCGGGCGAACCGCCAATACCCATGTAAAGATCGACGTCGGATTCGGGCAGTGACGGCGCGATGGCGGCGGCGATGTCGCCGTCGCCGATCATGCGCAACGACGCACCTGCCGCACGAATTTGTTCGACGATTTCCTTGTGCCGCGGTCGGTCGAGCATCATCACCGCCACGTCCTGGACGCGTTTGTCCACAGCATGCGCGACGATTGCGAGCATCTCGGCGATCGGCATCTCGATGTGAAGTGAATCGCCGCGTTTTTTCATGTAATCGATGACACGCGGCCCGTAAGCCAGCTTCGACATGTAAAAGGACGGCACATCCCGAAGAGCGACTTTCACTCCTTCCTCGGGACTCGCCGCCGCGATGCAACTGATCGAATTCGGCGCGCCCTTGGAAATATTGGTTGTGCCATCAATCGGATCGATGGCGATGTCGAACTGCGGCGAACCTGGAACCCAGGTACCAAGCTGTTCGCCTTTGAAAATGCCGGGCGCTTCGTCCTTGATTCCTTCCCCAATAACAACTTCGCCGCAGATGTTCATGAGGTCGAACATACCGCGCATAGCATCACAGGCCGCCGCGTCGGCTGCTTCCTTGTCGCCGCGCCCGAGCCAGCGCAATGAATTCAGGGCGGCGGCTTCCGTCGCGCGCACAAAATCCAACTCGATGATTCGCTCGATGTCCTGGTAATCCTGTTTCGGCAGTCGCAGAGCCACGGGGCGTTAATTTTCACGCAGGTCGCGCGCGATGACAAGAGATCAACGAGGGCTGGCTTTCCAGCCATTATCTTCAAGTCACCGGCTGCTGAAGGTTTTTCCCGTTGGTGGAGCGTTCACACGAGGGAAACCGTCTTCGAGAACGATTGGAATCAGGCAGGCAGACGAAGCTTGCGCGTTTTCGTTTAAACCGATTTCAAGTAATGCGCCCCGATTCCACGATGCAACCGTGGGTGCACCGTCGAACACGAGATTACCCAGCGAATACGCGATCGGGCAGCCATGATAAAAATCGAGCGGCTGAACACAATGCGGATGTGAACCAACCACGAGATCGACCCCGCGATCGATCAGCCACCGCGCAAGTTCGCGTTGTTCATCAGTGATCTTCTCGCTGTTTTCGACTCCCCAGTGAACCAGGAAGATCGCGAAATTTGCGTGCGATCGGGCATTGGTGATAGCGGCGCTCAGGCCCGCGCGGTCAGTAGCCGCCGCGACTGGAATTCCCGCAGCAGGCTCAATATCATTGATCGCCAACAGAGCGATTTTCTTCCCATCGAGGACGGAGAAAAAACTGGCGGTGCAAGCATTGCCGCCGGGTTTTCCAACTCCGATTGGCTGGATTCGTTCCTGGAATAAACGCGCGGCGCAGTCGTTCAAGGCCGCCGCCCCAAAATCGAGAGCGTGATTATTTGCCAGTCCCATGGCGCGGAATCCTGCGCGACGGAGCAATTGCACGGAGCGCTCAGGGGCGCGGAAGGCGTAGCGCTGCGCAGACTCGCCAATATTCGAAATCGTGCATTCCAAATTTGCGGCGGCGAACGATGCGCCGCGTAACAAGGTTGCAATATCAGCAAAGGGGTCTGTCCCGTTTTCGATCTTCGCTGCGCAGCTGCGACCGAGCATCACGTCGCCACCAAAAACTAATGTCGCGGCATTTTTTGTTGGCGGCACACGGAACAAATCGAAGCAATTTTTTCTGCGCTCTTTTAGGAGTTGGCCAAACGTGACCATCTCCGGAGGGCCAGCGAGTTGGTGCGCAACGAGATCGTTCTGATCAAGAATCCCAATAGGCTGTCGATCTTCCATTACTGCGGCGACATGCGTCCCGAGATGGATCATCATACCGCGCTGCAAGTCTTCCGCGTCAATTTTTGCCGTACCCGGCGCGGCGGACCGCGCGACAAGATCGAGATGGTCGCGCAGCCGCTTCGGGTCTACCCATGGTACGCGCTGGCCTTGGCGGCGTAACGCGTACACCAGGAAATTCGCGCAATCTGCACCGAGATTTGTTTCCGGCCGGTATCTGAATCTTCTGACAATTCGCCGCTGCCGAAAAGATACGGCAGACCGAATTGCTCGCTGATCGCGGCGCGGAAACCGCGACCGACAAATCTCCGCAATTCAAGAACGGCCGTCTCGCGAATTTTGCCATCAACGACGGCACGAGCTCGCAGCCGTAGCGAGCCACAATGCAACCGTCGATCAAACAAGTTGTCGATCTTGCTTATCGGCAGAATGGAATCATGATGATCAACCGCAATTTCATTCCAAGCAGGGCGTGCCGCTGCGTTCGCCAGAAAACCAACTTGATCGACCGATAGATTTGTCACGTTGCAGCTCAGATATTTCGGCGTCAGCGCAAACCACTCGATCTCGTCCGGTTTCGTTGTCCAGGGCTCCACGACCAGTTCGACCTCTGCGGGTTCGGCCGCTGGTACGCGCCAAACATTATCTGTGGAAGGCTGACGATTCTTAATCTGAAGATGCAATTGCGGCGCCTCGTCGTTCCAACTGCGCAGCAATTGCTGCCAACTCGTGGCGTCGTGCCGAACGTTGATGCGGTTAGACTCGGACAAAATTCGCGCTCGGAATTCCTGTGGCGCTTGGGCGAGGTCGAATGCCGGGGGTTTCTCTCCTTTCACCATCAATTTCTTCGCAAGATTCGAGTGGTCGTTGGCAACTTTGAGAAATGGCTCGAACTCGATTTGCGCAGTCGGTAACGAGAGCGCTGAAGTCAACGCCAGCTTGAGCAGCCGCTGTGCGTCGTCGTCGGATTTCAAATATGGCCGTGAAATGGCGAATGTGATGGCGCGAAGGTTTGGCCGTTCGATGACGAAATTCCAGATCCGGGCGAAGGCGGTTTCTTGTCCTGCGGCTGGCAGGCCGGCGAAATAATCGAGATCAATCGTGACAACCAGCGGCTCGTTTGGAGCGAGATCTTTCTCAAGACTCACAAAATCGGAGACGATATAGGATTGACGTAATGATCCCGATTTTCGCGGCGCTGCCTCGAGATGGCCGTCCAGTAACGCTGTGGCCTGTTGCGTGCGTTCGCGGATGTCGGCTGGAGAAAGTTTCTCGGCCGGCACCCAAATTACTTTTGCGATCGGCGCCGGCATGAGTGGCTCGATCCAGTTGAAGCATTGGACGGCTCCTTGGCTGCGCCAGCGGTCGAGCAGCGTTTGCCTAGCCTGCGTTTCCGGAACGTTTCGAAGCGCGTCGCGAATTTTATCGGAATCGAAAATGCCGGATGCGTCGCTGTGCGCGTCGAAGAGGATTAGCGTGCACGGCTGATCGAGGTCGATAGTTTGGGCCAGCCAGTAGAAGGTACCAGCGTGATTGTCTTCGAGGTAGATGGGCAAAACGTTCGCCCCTACCGCTGCGGGGCTGGCGGCGACAAGCAGCGCCGCTATAGAGAGCCAGGCTGCGCGTGCGTTCATCGCGCTCCGTGAACTTCAGGCTTTTTACTGAGCGGCGCGCGCAGCTTGACGAGCGAAATGCATGTGTCACGGAATTGCGTGCCGCGATGCACGCCCTTGATGACCAGCTTGATTTTGTTGACCGGCTTCGTGTAATCCCGCACGCGAATGAGATACGGTTCCTGGGCTGTCTCGTCGGGGATCGTTTCAGTGAACGTTCGGTCGTCATTTAATGTGATCTCGAGTGCAGCAACGCGGTTGTTCTTCTTCCATGCGCTATCGTTGCCGGGTTCCCAATATCCCGGCCAGATCAAAATGCCATAGAGCGGCAGCGGGCGTTTAACATCCAGCGTAATGCTCTCGCCAATTCCATCGCCGTCGACTCCTTCGGCCCAGGGAGTTTGCAGTTCGCGCTGGGGATCGGCCTTAATGTTGATGACATCGTAGTTGTGCTTCCCTTGCGGAGCCAAAGTAGAGCTCGCCGTCGCATCGTAATCGGTGTGATCGAGAAAATATTGGTGGTTCCGAATAACGTAAGAGGCATGGCGCTGAAAATCCTCCTCCGAATAACCCGTCGGATAAGAATCGTATTTTGAGTGCGCGATGATGCGGATGTCATCCGCCAGCGTCGGCTTCAAATTTTCAAACTCCCATTCGTAATGCGTGTCGCTCACTTTCCGAAAGCGCTCTTTCGGCTTCTCGATCGAGACGTCCTCAGGCTCCGGATGCAAAATATTGATTTCGATTTTCCCTTTGCCAATCGGCCGTTTCCAAGTCGCAGCAGGCGAGAGTGAGTAGGCGAACGTCGCGTCACTGATGTGCGAATCATCAGACACGGATTCGTCGTTCTCGGCGTACCGCTCATCGTAATGAATCGTCACCTCGCGCGTTTGGTTTCGCTCGAACGGAACGGCTGATTTTTTCCATGACCTGATGGTGGAAACGTTTTCTTGCCAGAGTTGCCCTGAAGTGGTTTCGCGGTTTTCTTCCTTCGCCCCGGAAACATTTGTCGATTTCAATTCTCTTCCATCGACGCTGATTTGATAATGACCAATATCTGCGCCTTTCTCGTCCGTGTCGGCGTCCGGATTTTTTCCCCAGCGCTCCACCGGAAAGAAGAAATCCTGTTGCACCTTTGGTCCGGTATTGTGCATGCGGTAGTGCACTTCCACGGCCGCGTACTCCGGGTGCAGATCGATCTTTAGCATTTCATTCTCGATCCTCACATTTGTGGTTTTGCCCTGAGGGGAAGCGCTCGCTGATCCGGTTCCTGGGACGCCAGTCTGCCAGGCGCCGCCGTTGGCAAAGAGCTCAGGGTTGCCAGAAACAAGCAATATCAGTGCGAGCCATATTTTTTTCATTTGGCGATCTTTTACCATATCCCTGCGTGCCAGGGCGAAGGCATAATTGTGCCCCGCTGTCCATTTCGACTTGCATTACGCAATACGCGTAACGCAAAATGCGTAATGTGAGAAACCCTTTCGAATACGGCGGCGTGGTCAGCGGGGATGCTTTCTGCAATCGGCAGAAGGAACTGGCCGATCTGCTCCGAGCTATTGAGAACGCGGAGAAACTGTTCGTGTTCTCGGAGCGGCGCTATGGAAAAACTTCGCTCGTCCGCGCGGCGCTTGGCAAAGCGCCGCGGAGAAATTTCATCTCCACCTATGTCGATCTTTGGCCGACGGACAGTGAAGTGACCTTCGTGGCTGCGGTTGCCCGCGCGATTACCGAATCGATGAGTTCATCCGTAGAAAAGTTGCTCGACACGGCGAAGAAATTCTTAAGCAGCTTGTCCCCGAGCGTCACTGTGGACGCCGAAGGAAAACCGACCCTGGCGTTTGGCTTGGCGAAGCACGCGCGGATTGCACCCGTTTTGGAGGAAGTACTGGAGACACCGGCGAAAATCGCTTCGAAAAGCCATTTCGCGGTATTAACGACACCGGTCCGAGACATGAAAAGTTCACTTACTGGGACCAACTCTTCGACGTAGGCCTGCATGGCGAAATGGGGGAGTTTGGCGATTATTTCAAGACTTGGAACTGGGAGCTAGCTTTCCGTTATTCCCGGAACGAAGGGCAGGACTTGGCCGTCGGCGAAGCCAGCCAGCCTGGATTGCGAGAAGCACTTTTGGATGCGGACCAAGCTACGGCATTTGATCCGTTTCTGAATTTCAACGCCCACAACACCAAGGCGGCCAGGCAAAGAGTTTACATCACTCTGCATAACTCGGGCGAATATGAGTCACCCATAGGTTATGCCACTATTAACGGTGACTTGTTCAACCTTCCCGCCGGGCCGGTCTCCTTTGCTCTCGGCGGTGAGCATGACGCGCCGAGGTGGACGCGCGATCGCGACGTACTTAACACAACATTTCAAAGCATTGGCTCGGCGGATGGGGGAAGCGCACGTGTGAATCGGGATGTCTGGTCAGTCTACCAGGAGGTGCGGGTACCTTTCACCAGCCCGACGTGGAACTTCCCCGGTTTCTACAGCTTCGAGGTTGACTTTGCCGAGCGCGAAGAATGGTACAGCCAGAACACCTCTTCAGTTTTACCTTCTGGGTCCTTCCCATTTCAACCGGCGGCGCACAGCCAGTATAACGCACAGAAGCCAAAGGTCTCGGTCCGTTGGCAACCGCTTGATCCAAAATATATTGGTGCCCTTACCTTGCGTGGCAGCTACACCGAAGCGTTTCATGCTCCGGCCTTGTCAGAGATTTCGCCCGCCTCCATGCAGGACTTCTTTGGGGCTTTCGACCGATTCACAAACCAGTTCTATACGTTCGAGGTTCGCGATATAGGAAATCCCAACCTACAGCCGGAGGTGGCCTATGAATGGTCTTACGTGAGGCCCTCGTCTTTTCACGGTCGTTTCTACGGTCGCACAAATTTTTGCTGCAAAACAATGCAGTTCTGCGCAACGCGGCGCGAATGCCTAACGACCAAAACACCTAGCGTCAGCCACAGTGTGCAACGCGGTGAAAACGCACGCAAAAACTCTTTCTTGAATTACAAATCAGCTGCTCTACCAACTGAGCTATGCCGGCATTTACCCTCGTAGAATAGGCAAAAACACGCGGCTGCCAAAGCTCTTTATACACCCCGTTTATACACCCTGGCGGGAAAAGCGGCTCCGATCCGCGTAAGTGTTAATAGGGGAGTCGCTCCATGAACGGAGCGTAGCCGCGTCGCCGACTGGATCAAAATCGTCGGCTGATGAGTGCTGCAAGCAAACCGACGTGGGAAATGACGGCAGTTCAGAATTTGGTCCGTTATCGACCTGCGGGAACTTATTTCGCCCGCTTCAAGGTTAATGGAAAGCCGGTCTTGAAAACGCTCGAGACCACTGTGTTCTCGGTCGCGAAGCAGCGGCTCCCGGAAGTCATGCGCGATCATCGCGCGAAGCTCGAATCGATAACGGCGGTTGCGATCGGCAAAATGACCGTGGGCGATGCGGTCCGGGCGTACCAGGAGAAGATCCATGCCAATGTTTCGCTCAAGCCAAGATCGAAGGATTACTACAACGGCTTGATCGATTTCATCAATCGTTCGTGGCCGACGCTTTTCGCAACGGATGTGCGCAAAGTAAGCGAGCGAGATTGCCTGGAGTGGCTTGTTAAATTTCAAAAACAGTATGCGCCCTCAGTCGTGAATAATGCGATCGGCACACTGCGCGGCGTCTTCGCGGAAGCGGTGAATAGCGGCGCGCGCTTTGGAAATCCCGCGGCGAACCTTTCCCGAATGCGAATTCGGGCGAAGCAACTCGAGTTGCCATCGCGCGAAGAGTTCCTGAGATTCGTTGAGGAAATCCGGACAGCCGGTGCGCGTCAGTCAAAAGATTGCGCCAACCTTGTGCGATTTCTCGCTTACAGCGGACTGCGCCTGGGTGAAGCGAGATTTGTAGTGTGGTCAGATGTGCTTTT
>JBKPDP010000118.1:0-38151 GCA_046727935.1 Verrucomicrobiota bacterium
CATCGAATGCTTTTTCAACAACATCTGAAGAGGCTCTGGTTTTCACGCCATCTGCATCGAAGATGATAAGAATCGGATCTCCGCCGGTTAGGAAGGAAGCCTTCCAACACGCAGAAATTAGGACAATCGAAGCGGTGACGCCTGCCGCCAGAACCACGAGTTTTAATGCGAATGTTCCAGATGGGGTTTTCATAGCACCTGCTGGTTTGACTCCGGGCATCTTAATTGGCAAGCATAAAGTTAAGGGGTGCAGCCAGCACTCATCGGGCCCTGGGGAAGTTGGAAGCGGATCGGATGCGGCCGCGCGACCCGTGCGTGCCTAGCTTGACGTGGTGACGCGCGCATTGAGGTTGAGTGCGCGATGAAAACGGTCTGGCGCGTTTTTGCTTATTTGAAGCGATATCCGTGGATGGCCGCAGGGACGTTGACCTGCGCGATCCTGAGCACGCTGATGGTGATTGTTTTCCCCGCGGCCACGAAATGGATCATTAACGACGTCGTACGCGCGAATCGACCGGACAAATTGCTACCGCTGATTGCGCTGGCAGCGATTGCATTTCTTTTGCAGCACGGGTTCAACGCGCTGCGCATCGTGTTGAACAACACGTTTGAGCAAAAAGTGATTTTCGATTTGCGCAGCGATTTGTATTCGCACATTCAACTGCTGCCTTTGCGGTGGTTCGACAATCGCGCCACGGGCGACCTGATGACCCGTGTGATCGAGGACGTAAACTCCGTGGAGCGCGTGTTGATCGATGGAATCGAGCAGGGCGTCGTCGCCGCGCTGCAAGTAATCGTCGTTGTAGGCGTAATGCTTTATTTGAGTTGGCAGTTGACGTTGTTAAGCCTGGTTTCAGCGCCGTTTCTCGCTGGCGGCGCCCTTTGGTATACCCTCACCGCACATCGCCGTTATCGGCTGCAACGGCGCGCTTCCTCAGCCATGAACGCGCTACTACACGATAATCTCGCCGGGATCCGGCAAATTAAAAGCTTTGGCCGCGAGCGCGAACAACACGAGCGATTCAACAACGCGAGCAATGAATTGCGGCGGGCCACACTCGTCGTCATGCGGGTTTGGGCCATGTATCACCCGTCAATGTATCTGATTGGCTCGTTAGGCGTCGTCCTCTTGATCGCGGTCGGAACAAAAGCCGTTCTGGCCGGCACGATGCAACTCGGCGATCTCATCGCTTTTCTCATGCTCAGCGGATTTCTTTATGAACCGATCGGGAAACTGCATCAGCTTAATCAACTCGTGCAAGCCGGACGCGCTGCCGGCGAACGTGTGTTCCAAATTATTGACGAACCCGCGGAGCCGGGTGCCGTAGCTGGGATCATTGATTCAGGCCACACACGGATTCTCGGCGACATTCGCTATGAAAACGTAAGCTTTAGCTACGTGGAGGGATTACCTGCGCTGAGGCATGTTTCCTTTCATGTGCCACCGGGTGCGACCGTCGCGCTGGTGGGCGCAACCGGCGCCGGTAAATCGACGCTGGTGAATCTGCTCGTGCGTTTCTATGAATCCACCGGCGGACAAATCTATATCGACGGCAAACCGATTCGCGAATATGGCCTGCGCGCGCTGCGCGAGGTCATCGGCGTGGTGACGCAGGAAAGTTTTTTGTTCAACGGATCGATTCGCGAAAACCTGCTCATGGGAAAACCGCAAGCGACTGACGCGGAATTATGGCGCGCGGTAACTGCCGCGAATGCGCAACAATTTATCCAACGTTTACCGGACGGCTTGGAAAGCGTCGTGGGCGAGCGTGGAGTGAAATTGAGCGTAGGCGAAAAGCAACGACTCTCCATCGCCCGCGCGCTCTTGAAAGATCCGCCGATTTTGATTCTCGATGAAGCGACTGCGAGCGTGGACACTGCGACGGAGCGCTTGATCCAGGAAGCGCTCGAGCGCCTGATGGCGAACCGCACATCGATTGTCATCGCGCATCGGCTTTCCACGATTGTGCGCGCGGACCAAATTCTCGTACTCGATCACGGCCGAATCATCGAGCGCGGCACGCACGACGAATTGCTCGCGCTCGGTGGAAAATATGCGCGGCTATGCCAGCAAAGTTTGCTCGAGACTCCCTCGCTACGGGAAACAGAGCCGACGGCAGAAATTGCCGCTTCACAGACAGCAGAGACGGAGGAACAATTGCCGGTCTGCTGACATAGAGGCTTCCGGTGCGGCCAGGAGGCTCTTCCTCCCGGTCCTATTTAGCAGGGTGCAGCTCCGTTGGTCGCAGGTCTATGTTCCCAAACGCTGGATGACCGCATCGTATTTTTCTTTCAACTCAGCGTATCGCCGCTCGGCTTCCATGAGAGCGCGGCGCTCTTCTTCCAAGCTTTGTTCGAGATCACGAATCTGCTCTTGGAGACGAATTGACATTCTGGCCACCGCTGGTCCAACGGGATCGCCCAATTGAATTTCGGTTTGGGCATCCCTCGCATCTGCTTGTCCGGTTTCCCACAACTGGGGCATCTCCCGAATTTTGCAACGAGAGCCGTTGCAAGTGTTGATGACGAGAGTTTCGCCATCGATTTCGCCAAGACGAATAAATTCCTGGAGCGCGCCCAGCGTTGTAGGACCATAATAATGCTCGCTCGTAAGCTCGACCAGCCAGTCCATACCGAGCTGGGCTAGCATTGGCGCTTTTACCCAGGTCTGCTGGTCATTGGAAAGCGTATCATGTGGCGCGATCTGCGCCGCAGCAGCCCAGTGCACGATTTGATCAAAACGCACCGGACCAAAAGTGCTTCCATCTTCGTGTTTGCGCAGAAACCAACTTTGATTCACGAGCCTTGCGTCACTCCGTTGGCGATGGCGAACTGGAAGCCGCCGGCGACGCAACCGGGATAATGATGGTCTGTCCGGCCTGCAGCTTACGGCCATCTTCGATATGATTGGCGTTTTGCAGTTCTTCCACACTAACCTTGTACATTTTGGCGATAGAAGTGAGTGTCTCACCGCGTGCGACGATGTGTGTATTTGCGCCGGCGGGATGCGCCGGAGCCCCAGGTGCAGTGGCAGGGCTGGTTGTCGAGGGCGTACTTTCTCCAATCATTACGCCCGGGCGAATGTGTGCGATTTGCTGTTCCAGCTTGAGAATCTCCTGAGAAAGCGCATCAATCTTCGCATTCTGTTCGTCTATCTTTTTTGCCAGCGCTTCAAGTTGAGTAGCCTCATCTGATTTGCGAGACTTCGGCGCAGGCGTTTGAGCAGAAGCATTGCAAAGCAACCCGAAAAGGAACGTCGCACAAAAAATAGCTGACAGCTTCATCGGGGCAAAACTTTGCCATCAGCAGATTTGTCTGGCAAGCGTCATCAAAAATCGAAATCCGACTCTTCCGCTTCGCGCAGCGACGCGGCTTGCCTTTCCAAATTTTGCTCTTAGATTTTTTTATGCCTGAGCGCATTCAAAAGCCGGTGGAACCGGCGCCGTGGGGTCCAAAACAAGGCGATGGTGGAGGTCCACGTTCACCGGACGTTTCGCGGCCGGACACGAAGGATCTTTTAAAAAAGATGCGCAAGGTGGATCCCAATCAATCCAAGCGCTATCGCCAGCGCACCGGCCAATAATGGAGCGCTCCCCGGTGGCGTTTGACCAGAATTTTTCTGGCGCAGCCGGCGATTTTCCGGCGCTGCTGCGACGCAAAGGCCTGCTTGCTCCAGCGGCTGTGAATCCAGTGTCCCAAGCGGGGGCACCTCAGAAAATGTGGCAACCAACGGAGGCAACCACAATTCTGGCATTCAAATTTTCAGGCGGCGTGTTGGTGGCAGGCGATCGCCGCGCGACTGCTGGCAATATCGTTGTGTATGATCGCGCGGACAAAGTTTTGGAAATCGACCGGCATTCGATCATGGCCATTGCTGGCGTGCCAGCGACGGCGTGGGAAATGGCGCGCGTGCTCGAACACTCATTCCAATACTTTCGTCGAACACAACTGCAGGAAATGAGCGTCGATGGCAAAGTGCGAGCTCTATCCAAGCTGTTGCGTGACAATTTCGGGTTTGTCATGCAGGGCGTGGGAGTAGTCGTGCCCATCTTCGCGACCTACGATTCTCATCCGAAGCCCGAGGCACGCCTTTATTTTTACGATGCGATGGGGGCGCAATTTGAAGCGACCGATTATGCGGCAACAGGATCCGGATCGCCGGCGGTGCGGGGCATTCTTTATTATGAAAACAATTGGGGCGCGAAGCCGCTACAGGAATTAGACGAAGACGAAGCGGTATCGATTGCGTTGCGTGCATTGGATACCGCTGCAGAATCCGACACAGCAACAGGCGGCGTAGATCGCAGCGGGAAGATTTATCCGCTTATCAAGATTGTATCGAGCAAAGGCATCACTACTTTACCGGAGAGCAAAATTGCTGCGGTGTTCGAGGAAACGGTTGAATGATTGAAGAGCCGTATCGTTGGGTTGAAGCGATTGCCAACCGCCGCGAGTACATCGAAGCGCAGCTTGCTCCGGGCAGTCCGATTGCGGCTCTGGGTTATCGCGACGGCATTCTCTTTCTTACCGTCGGTCAGACGCGTCAGAAGGTTTTCGAGATTTACGACCGAATTGCCATGGGTGCGATTGGTCATCCCGGAGATATCGAGCGATTGCGAATGGCGGCGATCGAATTGGCCAGCACGGAAGGATTCACCCGGTCTGCTACAGATGTTTCATTGCGGCGGCTCGTACATTACTCGCTCAGTCCGGTGATGAAGAACGCGTTTGAACAGGTTTATGGCCCGCCGTACCTGGCACGGATGCTCTTTGCAGAGGTCGGAGAACAACCGGAGGAGGATTTGTTTTTACGGGTGGAATACGATGGCGAGATTGCAACCAACGGCGCAACGTACGCGCAAGCGCGGCAGAACTTCGCCGTGCTCAGCGGGACGCAGCAATCGAGGGACCTAATGGAAACGCTTCTTACAACTCAGCACACGCCGGACGCCAGCTTGGAGGCGACGCTCAACTCCGCTATGGACGCATGGAGCATCGGACATATGACTTTGCAGGCAAACGACACAAAAGAGCTGCCAGAGCGCGCTGCTGTTACCAAACATCGACAGGAACAGCTGGCTAATGCTGGAATCGAAGCAGCGTTGCTAGAGCGCGACGCCAGCAAGGCGATTCGTTATCGTTCGTTGTCAGACAAAGAATTGCGTCCCATGATTAGGGATTAATGTATGGGGAGAAATCATCGTCCGGAGATCACGAATGAAAGCGCTTCGCAATTTGCTGGCCTTCTCGGGCTTGATTTTGATGATTGCGTCTTTCGCCTGGATGCAGATCCGGCAGGCGGAAAGAGCTAAACTCGCAACACAGCCCAAAACAGCGCAGCCCTCGTCTGCACCTGGCCCATTTGCAGTAGTCGTTCTTGATCCCGGCCATGGTGGACAGGACTCCGGAGCAATGTGCGGCGGGATACTTGAAAAGGATCTTACTCTGGACGTGGCGCGACGAATCGATCGATTGCTGGACTCGGAAGGTATCGCGACACAGATGACCCGGGTCGGAGATGCTTATGTCTCGCTGGCAGATCGCGCGGCATTCGCTAATCGGATAAGGAATTGCATTTTTGTCAGCATTCATTTCAACGAAGATAATAAGCCGGTCGCCGGCGGGGTGGAGACTTACTACGCTGCACATCAAATCGCCGCCGGCTCGTCTCTGGCTTCGTGGCTGCCTTTTTTATGGCGACCACTTTCCGATTCACCGAATGCTGAAAGTCAAAGTCTCGCTGGATTCATTCAGGAAGCGCTGGTCGCCCGCACACGGGCCATCAATCGAGGCACACAAGCCGGACAATTTTTTGTGATCGCAAACGTCACTTCTCCTGCGGTTTTGGTCGAAGGAGGATTTCTCACCAACAAAGAGGATATCTCCAAACTTACCAGCGAAGATTATCGCGACCAGATCGCCGCGGCCGTGGCCGATGGCATTTTGCGTTATCGCGACGCGGCAGGCCATCGCAAGCCAACGTTGGCAGTAGCAGCGAAGCACTGAATAGGCAGGAAAGCGAGGCGTCAAAATAACACAATGAAAGCCAAGATCGCTGCGCTGATCTTCATCGGATCAGCTCTGCTGGGGCGAGCGGATCAAATGATTGAAAGCGTGCAGCAAGCCTTGAAAGACCAGGGCTTCTATTACGGTGAGGTCACCGGCGAGATGAATGCGACTTTAACTGCGGCCATTCGCCGCTATCAAATTCGCAATGGACTACAGGTGAACGGTGAGCTCAACAGCGAGACGCTTCAATCGCTTGGAATTAATTCTTCTGCCTCCGCGCAACCTGCGCCAAGGCCCGCATCGCCCAGCCCGCCTGCACGCAAGCCTGGCGAACAATCTCCCGCTGAGGAAGCCAACATAGCGCCGGCGCCGGTTCAGCCTTTCCCGAATGCGCCGCAAGCTCAACGAGTGTATCCGTCCAACCCCGCCGCCCCAGATGCTTCGCCGGGGGGAGTCCTTGCTCGGACACCTTTTGAAGCTGCCCCGCCCGACGTGCAACGCAACGTGATCGTTTCTGCTCAAATCGCGCTGGCGCGACGCGGCCTTTATCACGAGGAGGTTAATGGAGTCTGTGGGCCGGCAATGGAGTTTTCGCTGCGAGCTTATCAAGCACGGACCAAACTTCCGGTAACAGGCCGACTTGACTTGGAAACGCTCGCCGCCCTCCGCTTGTTACCGCAGCCACACGAACCATTTTTCGATCCCTCGCGCAGACGTTGGCGCCGCCCACCCGGCCCGCCGGTTCGGGGTGAATGGGTTCCTGAGTGACGCCGCGCGAGCCTTTCGGTGCCGCAGCGGGCGAGACGCATGCGCTATTTAGTGTCGAAGCGCACCGATTGTAGCTCGGCAAAAACTGTGCCGACGAAGACCTGCGCTTCAATGCGAAGCAGGAGTCGTTCGGCATCATCCGATACCCAGATCGTGGCGTGACGAAATTTCCGGTGCGGTTCCAATTCGAGATGCTTGCCGATCCGCTTAAGCTGCAAATCGAGTTTGATTGCGTTGTAACTCCCGGCGTGCACCGAGGTTTTTTCCCGGTCAATTACTGTGATAGTAGCGAGGTAGGCATTGGTCGCGGGATAGGCCACGACACGGTAAACGCTGCGATCTCTAAGCGGCTGACTGCGCACATAAAGCATGGCCGAGAAAAGATCGAAGAGGTTGGGGAAATTAAACTGGCGAGTCTTCGCTCCCGCTGCACCCTTACCCTCTGTTCTCGCGCGAGTTACTCCGTTATTTGTGAAAGTGAGTCGCGTGACAATTTTCTTTGATCGATAACTCTCGGTTTGCTGAGTTTCGATCGGCCGCAATGTCTCGGCACTGGCGACCGCCTGGTAATTCACATCCAGTTTCCACAACGCCCGAACAAAGCCAATGGTTCGGCCCGTTCCGTCGAGTTGAACCTTGTTTTCAGATGGCTTTGTAAAGTGGACATCTCCAGTAGCTGCCGTAAGACCAGACCACCCAAAGCGATAGGATGCGCGCAAAGGGCGCATCTCCGAAAAATTTCCAGCCGGGTCCCTACTGAGCGTCGCCTGCCAATTCTCCGCGAGCGAGCTGGAACAGAACGCGAGAAACGCAAAGATCGCGTGCAGGGTTCGAGGTCCGATTAAAATCGAAATCTTTGCAGGCCGCAACCGCTCACCAATTGTTTCCCTTTCATATGGGTCGCCGCTTTTCATTCGTACGAAAAAAATACACGCGAGTTTAGCTCGCGTGTATTTCCAGATTGTCGAATTTAAATCCTAAGGCTTCGCGGCTTTTGCCGGCGTGGCGGATGGATTTGCTCTCGCAGTTGAGCTCGCAGCGCGCCCTGGCTTGTTGAGCACAGCGATGATGTCGTTCGTAAAATCAATGTTATCGTGTGAGTACATCAGGAAGGGGACGCCGTTAATACTCATGCCCGATTTGTCGAATACCAGATCCAGATTGTTGGCTTTGACTTTCTCCATTACGACATCGGTGATTTCCTTTACGATTCCTTCTCGCACGCGCATCAACTGTTCCTGCAACTGCCGTTCGCGAGTTTGACGGAAATCACTGATCTCCCGCTCCATGTTTTTGATGTTAGCAATCTTGTCATCCCGCTCCTTCGCCGTTTGCGTCTTCTTATCCGCGCTCAGGGCAGGCGACTCGAGCTGCTTGTTCAGATTATTGATTTCGTCCAGCGCTTTCTTGTAAGCCTCCGCTCGATCATCGTATTCTTTCTTGGCGGCATTTTTGGCATCATTGATTTTTACTTCGGCTTCCTTGGTCTTGTTGTATTCCTTAAACGCGCGCTGCATATCAATCGTTCCGATTTTCAGTGTTGCTTGCGCGAAAGCCCCAATGGGAAACGCCAGCGTCAGCGCAAAGATTATGGACAGAGAGTTTTTCATAAAATGGAGGATACCGTGCTCGGAATCCCGTTAGACTGCAACCAGATTTATTCGTTCAAAATTGATAGCCCACGCTGAAATTGAAATGACCACCGCCGTTATATCCGTCACGCTGTATCGGATACCCATAATCGAGGCGTAGCGGACCGATCGGCAAATCAAGCCGGAGCCCGACACCAATGTCGGAGGCGATATGATTGAAGCCAAAGGACCACGCGCTGCTGTTGACGAACCCGGTGTCATAAAAGACTGCGCCACGCGCTTTTTCGACGATCGGGAAAGTCCATTCAATCGTCGTGCGCCACATGGACTGTCCGCCCACCGGTTCGCCATTCTCATCTTGCGGACCAACTTCGCGAAACGGAAATCCGCGCAGATTATTCGAGCCCCCAAGAAAGAGCCGCTCGAAAATTGGTACCTCGTCTCCGCTACCCCATTGACTCACGGTCGCAATCTCTCCATTGATCAGCAGGATGGTGTCCCAGGGAAGATGAAAATATTGGGATCCCTCGAGGTCCCATCCGTAAATCTGAACATCGCCTCCAAGAAAGCCGCCGGCAATGTAAGGCGATAACGTGACGCGTTGTCCGCGGCGCGAGAGCAGAGGATTGTCGCGCGAATCAAACACAACACTGCTAAAAATCTTGCTCTCCACAGACGAGCCTTTTTGTGACAAGATAAATTCAGATGCGCTAGGGTCCACATTGAAAATGTCCACATCCTGCAGCATGTACCCGAGGCTTGCGTACGTATAAGTATTGATTGGCTTGCGCGCTTCAAACGAGAACCCGTAATTCCGCTGATCGTATTGGTTGCTCAAGTAATTTGCCTCCGTATAGAAGGCCTGAAAGCTCAACGACAATCGTCGATCCAGGAAGTACGGCTCGGTCAATTGAAGGACGAAATCTTTCCGTTCTGTGCCGTACTGGAGGCGTAATCTGAATTTTTGGCCGCCGCCGGTGAAAGAAGGCCAGTTGAACAGATCAAAATTCCCTTGTGTGAGCTCTGCGAACCCAACCAATTGATCGACGGTGCTAAATCCGCCACCGAAGCTGAGCGAACCGGTCCGTTTTTCTTGCACCAAGATAGTGAGGTCCTTGCGCCCGGGAATGTCGGTCTCTTCCGGATAAGTCTCGACTTTTGCAAAGTAACCCAGGTTCTCCAGACGCTTCTTGGTAATATCCACCCGCACGGTGTTAAAGACATCTCCTGGCGCAACGAGCACTTCGCGCCGGATGACCTTGTCCTTGGTGCGTGTGTTCCCCTCGATATTGACCCGATTTACAAACGAGCGAGTGCCTTCCTCGATATTATAATGTACATCGATCAAGGCAGGACCCGCCGGCGTACCTTCCGGCTGGACCACAAGATCGACATAGCCGCCGCTGCCGTAAGCATCGGCCACCGCCTTTGCATCATCGCGCAACTGTTTCGGCGAATAGACACTGCCTTCCTTCATTTTTAACAGGGCGCGAATCTTATCCTCCCTCGCAACCTGGTAACCTGTGACGGTCAGCTTGCGCACGTGATACTGCGGACCCTCAGCAATCACTATCGTGAGAATCAACGGACCCTTCTCCTTGCGCTCCCTGCGCACATCTCTGACTTCGACATCAATGTAACCGTGGTCCTGGTAATATTCGCGGATCTTGTCGAGATCCTGTTGCAATTGCACCTCGTCCAGCCGGCCAGACTTATCCATGAAATAAATGATAGTTCTGCCGCGCGTCTTCATCTGTTTGCGCAGCGCACGAGCGCTGATGTGCTCGTTTCCCTCGAACTGAATCCGGCTGACTGCGCCTCTCGCTCCTTCGGTGATAGTGTAAACAACGCGGGCCGTTCCCCGTTTCTCATCAATTGGATCTATTCGAAATTGAACGCTGACGTCGTTAAAGCCGCGTCCCTGATAAACCTCGATGATTTTCTGCCGCGCTTCTTCCAGTTGCTGTTCGTCAACCGGCTGGTTGAGTTTCAATTTGATTTCTTTGCGCAACCTTTGCGCTTTCACCCGCTCGGCTCCATCGATTACGATCTCGCGCAGGATCGAACGCGTCTGCACAGCAACGATCACCTTCACCCCATCGCCCTGCGGCTGAGCAAAAATACGAACGTTTTGAATCGAGCCTGTCTTGTAGAGAGCCGCGATATCGTCTTCGACTACCTCATTCGAATATGGCTGGCCCACCCTCGTACGCATTTGCGCAAGAATCCGTTCCTTGCTGACGGTGCCCGGACCTGTGTATTCCACATCGATCGAGCGAATGATGGGAGGCGCGGGCGGCGCCTGAGGCTCCTGCGCCCGGGCGACCGTGGCGCCGAGTAGCGCGCAAATGGAAGCGGCCCAAATTGCAAACGGCGGGGGGCGCATCCATCCAGAAAAATATCTCATAGGTTAAGAAGCGCGGCCCCGCGCAAGCGAGCCCACGCAGGACAGGCGGCTATATCGGAAAGAAGGGGTCAGTCGTCAAGGCGAGATTTTTCACAGAGCCAACCGATTTGGCGATAAACGGCCCGCTCCTTCAATTTAAAAGTTCATACCAGTTATTTCGCCGGCGCGGTTCGTAGCCTGCATCGCGAATAAGCGATTCAATTTGCCCGGCATCTAATCGAAATGTTGTTCCCGCGCTGCTGACAACATTCTCTTCCATCATCACGGACCCGAAATCGTTCGCGCCGTATCTGAGCGCGATCTGGCCGATCTCCGGACCCTGGGTTACCCAGGAGCTTTGCACATTGTCGATGTTGTCCAAAAAAATTCGGGCGAGTGCCTGCATCCGTAAATACTCCGCCACGCCGGTTGGGTGTTTGACCTTCAAGACGGTATGCTGAGGTTGAAACGTCCAGCAGATGAACGCAGTAAATCCACTGCTGCGGTCCTGCTGATCACGAATGCGCCGTAAATGTTCGACCCGGTCTTCGATGCTTTCCACGTGTCCAAACATCATCGTCGCGCTGGATTTCAATCCGAGCTCGTGCGCTGTTTGCATTACCTCCAACCATTGATCGCTGTTAATTTTCAATGGCGAAATTTTCTTCCGTACCCGATCCACCAGAATTTCTCCGCCGCCCCCCGGAATCGATCCGAGTCCGGCCTTCTTGAATTCCAAAATCACTTCGCGCAGGGGCATTCGGAAGGTCTCCGCGAAATGCTGAAACTCCGGCGGACTGAAGCCGTGAATATTAATGTGCGGATATTTTTCCCTGATGTGACACAGCAGATCGATATACCATTGGAACGGCAATTTCGGATGATGCCCGCCTTGCATCAGAATTTGAACACCGCCAACGGAAGAAAGTTCGTCGAGCTTCTGATCGATCTGCTCGAACGAAAGCACGTAATGATCTTCATCCTTCTCTGTTCGATAAAACGCGCAGAACTTGCAGTAAACATTGCAAACGTTCGTATAGTTGATATTTCGATCGACAATGTAGGTGACGATCTCGCGTCCACGTCCGGCGTAACTTTTCGCCTTTGCCAAATCGCGCCTCGCATTAGCTAGCGCTCCCACTTCTTCCAGCGGCCAGCGATACAATTCAAGCGCCTCTTCCGTCGAAATTCGATCGCCCGAGAGCACCTTCTCGGTTAGTCCATCTCGATTTAAAGAAACCATCGCCCCGCCATTTTATATGACGCCGCGGTTCATTGCACGTAGATGATTCCATGAATCATCGGGTGGCAATCGTCGGGGCCGGCGTCTCAGGTCTGACCTGCGGTGTTGCTTTCGCCGAGGGTGGATACCGAACAGCGATCTTCTCCAAAAAAATCGGTCAGCAAACGACGTCCGGGGCCGCCGCGGCGCTCTGGTTCCCCTACGATGTGGAGCCTGCGGATAAAGTGATCCCATGGGCGCTCGAGAGCCACCGGACGTTAATCGATCTCGCTCGTAGTCCCGGTAGCGGCGTTTCCATGGTCGAGCTCCGCCAATTTTCGCGCACTGAAGGAATTCAGATTCCAGATTGGGCGATTCCGCTTGGGGCGCGTCCGCTTCCTGTTTCTATCATGTCGAGCGGAGTCGAGACATCTCTTAATGGAAGGTCTGGGGAATTCGCTAGCGGCTTCGCACTGAATGTTCCGCTGATGGATACGACTATTTACCTCGACTATCTGGCGAACCGATTTTTGAAAGCCAATGGTAAGATCACCGAAAATGTGTGCTTTGAAAAACTCGAAGACGCCGATCCAAAGTTCGATCTTGTGGTCAACTGCGCTGGAATCGGAGCTCGCGGACTCGTCAATGACACGGATCTTGAGCCGCACCGCGGCCAGGTCGCGATTGTGACGAGGATCAAAGATCTTCCATACGCCGTCGTCTGTGATGACGCCCCACTCATGTACGCGATCCCGCGCAGGAACGATTGTGTTTTCGGAGGGACAAACGAGCTCAGCAACAATCTTGCCGCCGATCCAGCGACGACAGAGCGAATTGTCGACGAATGCAGCCGCGTGTTGAAGATCGAGAAACCGAATATTCTCGCCGAGCGGGTGGGACTACGTCCGTATAGGAAATCAGGTCTTCGTCTCGAACGCGAATGCTTGCGCGACGGTCGCACCGTTATTCACAACTACGGCCACGGTGGCTCCGGCTTCACGCTCTCCTGGGGCTGCGCCAACGCAGTCTTCCAGCTCGCGATTTAGTCTAAGCGCGTCGCTGGTCAGAAGCGTAGTGCCGGACGTAATCAGTCAGTTCGGCCAGCAAGACGCCCGCCTGCCCACTGACAACACACTGCGCGACTACGTCAGCGCAATGCACTGAAAGGAGCTGACAACGTCGTCTGGGCCTTTTTCAGCAAAAAAGCTTTCGTAATAGCCGGGGCCGAGATCCCAGTAAGGTCCCTTGTAGTAGTCGTCGCGATAAAATCGCCACACGCCGTTCACCACGACCAGGCAACTGATGCGGTCGTTCCAAAAATCGCCGACGTAATTGAAACTCAAGTTTGTGCGAGCGTAGGCGCCTTTGAATCCAACATGATCGTAAAGCACGATTTCCGGCAGGCGAATCACCTGCGTCACTAGCGGTACGGGCTCTTTCCCAGCCGCAGAAGCGTGATAACTCAGCGGACCAAGTTGCCATTTCATGTCGATGATGCAGCCGTTATCCGGCGACAATTCAGTTTTAGGTATTCGTGGCATAGGCGTGTACGGGCGATGTTTTTCCCAATTTGACCAGATGAAATCTGATCTGTCGAGCACAGAAATGACGACACTCCAGCTCAGCGGCAGGCTCGGAGGTCACTGATTTTTTGCCCGCCCGATGACGCCACAGGAAACGCGCGCACCGGAGTCGCCAGCCGGTTGGGATTTGAGGTCGTCCGCCTTCGCATGCACCACAACGGAACGCCCAATCGCCGAGCGTTCGTCGTTCGTGAGCGAGATTTGATGGTCCACGTATTCCAGTTTCGCCTTGCCCAAAACGTCTGCTTGCACATTTCCCATGTCGCCTACATGCCGTTCGGCTGCGTCAGGCGCTGCATGCGGTTTGTTCGTCGGATTAAAGTGAGCGCCAGCGGAACTTGCATCGGCCGCGCTGCAATCGCCGAACTCGTGGACATGAAAACCATGATTGCCGGGAGTCAGACCGGTAATTTCCGCTCGGACCTGTACCCCGTCGGCCACTTCGGTAAATGTGACAGTGCCGCCCACTTTATTGCCTGCCGTAGGGTGAAGCACTGCAACGGCTTTCAAGGGGCTGGACGATTTTTCTTCCGGCGTTTGGGACTGCGCGGTGAAGCCGCCGACCAATAAGAAAGCCAGCGCAATCAATGAAGCTTGGGACGAGTTCATATTACATTTCTATTTCGCAAGACCTGACAAGTCCAGCCGCATCAAATACGCGAAAAACTGTGCAAGGAGCGTCCAATCCCATGTACTTCGTGAAAAAGAAACCGCAACGCGGACCCCACGCACTACGTTTGTATCATCCGTAAATAGATCTCTTCCAGGCGCCGTGCTTGCGCGCGCAGATCGAAATTTTTTCGAACGATCTCGGCGCCGTTGCCCGCGATTCGCGAAAGGAATTCGGGATCTTGCGCTGCGTCGAGAAGCGCAGTTGCCACTTTTTCATGATCACGCTCAGGCACGAGCACGCCAGACACGCCGTTCTCGATTGCTTCGGGAATGCCTCCATGCTGAGTAGCAAACACCGGTAGGCCGCTGGCCATTGCTTCCAACATCGAATTTGGAATGCCTTCCTGATTTCGGTCATGGCCCGTCTGGCTCGGGTGCAGAAAAACGTGCGACGCATAATAGATTTCGCGGAGTTGCTCCTGCGAAATGAAACCTGTGAATGAAACGCGCCTGTCGACGTTTAGTTCACGCGACAGATCCTGAAGCTGGCCGAGCAATGGTCCTTCTCCTGCAATCGTAAGCTTCGCGTTGGGGTATTGACGTAGAAAAACTGCGAAAGCGCGCAGCGTGACCGGCAGCCCCTTTTTTTCGATCAACCGGCCGGCCTGCACGAATCGCCACTCGGTCGCCGCGGCGACAAAGCGCCGTTCACGAAAAGGAAACTCATCCAGCGGAATCCCGGTTCGCTGGATCTCGATCTTTTTCTCGTCACAGCCGAGTTGAACGACTGCGCGCTGCAGCGAATCGGAGCGAACCAGGACCAGCTTTACTGCGTCGAGCATTTGCCGGGTGGCTTCGCGATAAGCAGGCTTGTTCATATCAACGGTCACATCGGCGCCGTGAAAAGAAACGATCGACGGTTTCTTCCACAAGCGAATCAGAGGCAGGAGATGGACAGCGATCTGGCCAAAGTAAATGTGCAACAGGCGAGCGTCGGTCTTGCTTAAAATGTTCTGCAACGCGCGCAACTCCCTGTCCGAAATCTGCCATGGTGCGTCCCGCAATTGCCTGAACCAAAAACGTCGCAAGAAATGCGTCGCCGGCTTGGGAACTATGTGGATTGGCTCAAATGGGTAGTACCCGGCTTGTTCGCGCTTCTGCGCAATCACAACAGGAATGCATCGCTCCAAGGATGTGATTTGCCGATAGATATGCAGCATCTCCGGTTTCAGAAATGTCGCGCAATAACAAGCGATGGCCGGGCGTGAATCAGGAGATGAAACTTCCAACGCCCAACGCTCAACGCTCAACGCTCAATGATCAACTCCAACCAATTCAGGTTGAGAACCGCGCGCGCACTTCCTCGGATACGCGGACCGGTCGACTGGTTTGCGTATTTATCGGGCACCAAAGAGTCCGAGCCTTTGACAAGAGTCGACCGTCGCGATTGCGCCGGATTTCTGTGAATCGTTCGAACGTAAGCCGGGTAGCTTTGCCGACCCAGGTTCGCAGCACGATTTCGTCACCGAGGATGGCAGGCGCTTTGTAGTCGATCTCATGTCGCAATACTACCCAAGCGATGGTCTCCTGTGCTTCCGGGCTGGCGACGGCTCGCCAATGAGCGGTGGCAACATCCTGGACCCACCGCAGGTAAACGGTGTTGTTCACGTGATTTTGCTCGTCGATATCACCGGGCAGCACCGGAACGATCATTTCGAAAGGCGCGGACGACATCGGCGAATTCGGGAGAAGTTAGAAGTAAGAACTCGCAAATAGATTGGGCGGCAGATCAGCTTATATGAAATCGTCGCATTAATTCTTGCCGGGCTTCCATGGCAAGTTCCGGGCTCATGCGACTGAGGACTTTTTCCCGGCGTTCCGGGTCCATGGCCGCCAGGTCGCGCACCAGCTTGTTGCGCGTTTTCCACTTCGCGTACTTGCTCCAGCCGATTCCCGCCGCCAGAAGCACGGAGATGATCCAAACAGTGATGTCCGTCGCGGTCACGAGAAGAATAAAGAAGGGAAAAGCGTTAACAACAACCCAACACCTGCTGTGCAGTCGGTCGGCACCGGGAACTTTCACGGCCGTCACGTCTCGTGCAAACGGACGCAGCACGAAATCTACCGGTATTAGAGAGCAGACTTGCGACAGTGACCACATCGTGTGATCACGAAGAATGTATTCCGTCGAGATCGATCGATCGAAACGTCTCCTGGTGATCAGCGCTCTGCAACAAGTCACCGCGGCACAGGCGAAGCTCGCCGCGCAGCAGGTGCGGGAGCTTTTGCGCGATGTTGCGCCAGGCTTTCGCGTTCTTGCCGATTTCCGGTGGTTGGAATCAATGGATTCGGCAGCAGCACATCACGTTGCCGAGATTATGGACACGCTTACTGAAAAAGGAGTCGCCTCCGTGACGCGAGTGATGCCCGATCCGCACAAGGACATTGGACTCAATATCCTGTCGCAGTTCCATTACCGTCCCGAAATCCCGATTGCTACCTTCGAGACATTAGCGGATGCGCTGCAAAGTCTGACCGAGCAATAGCGGTCGAACGCAGGCCGGGCGTAGCTCGCGCTCAAATGTTCAACGTCACCACGCCGAACATCCAACGTCCGCCATTCAAGCGAAACGCGGAACTATCGCCGCCGGCTCAATTCTAAGCTGGGCCGGATTCGTCGGTCGGCTTCTCTGCGATTTATTGTCCCTTTCCTGCGGCTTTGTTTCCCTCTTTGACCGCCTCGGCTTCGGTCATGTATTTGCCCTTCTTGGTCGTGCCGTAAAAGCGCGAACCTTCCCTGTGGTAAACATGTGTCTCTGAGTTAACCCACACCTGACCGTGCCCTCCGCCGGGTGCAGGGGGATTAGCTGCTGCCTCGGCACTTCGGCTCTTTGCGGCGGCGCCGGTCGCGGCGGCCGGGCTGGCTGCCGCAGAACCTTTCGGCTTGAACATGTCGCCAAGCGAGAATTTGCCAGGCGACGGTGAAGGACTCGTCGCTGTCTCGGCTTTTTTGCGAGTGCCTTTTGCTTTGGGCGCAGCTGCGGGCGACTCGGCAGGCGCTGGTGATGCCGTCGTTTGAGCTTTCTTGAGCGCGCCATGTTTTGCCGGCGAAGGCGCTCCCGCAGGCGACTCGCCCGGGCTGGGCGACTGAGCTTGCACAGCGCAAGCGCTGGCAAGTCCGATTGCGAAGAAGAGAGTAAGGAATCGTTTAGTCATGGAGGCGAGCGTAAACAAACCGCGGGATTACAGTCAACGCATTTCCAATGAGCAAACCATTTTCTGGCAGAAAACTTCGCGCACGGCAGGAGTCCGGAATAGCAGTGCTTTGCCCGAGCCGAAAATTTAAAGGCTATTGAGCGCTGCGATGGCCTGCGCTACAATCGGCTGGGATGCTTGACACGATTCTGGGATGCCTGAAATGGGCCGCTGTCGGTTTCATCGTTGCGTTTGCACTGATGAAGCTGTTCGAGGCGAGTCATATTCACGATGATATTCCCAAGCCTGCCTTTAAAATTCGCCAGACGAAGCGCGCGGCGTTTGTGTTGTCGACTTTCGCGGCGATGCTTTCGGCCTTGGTCTGGTTGCTGGTGCAAAAGCTGGATTAGTTCCTGTCGAGCATAGCATTCGCGAAGGCGGATCAGCCCATGTAAAAACCGCCGTTTACGTTCAAAACGTGCCCCGTGACGTACGAAGCCATCGGGGAAGCTAGAAAGAGGGCCGCGTTTACAATTTCGCTTACATCGCCGAGACGGCCGAGTGGAATTTGCTTTATAAAATTTTGGGTCACTTCGTCAGGCATCCCTCTACTCATGCCGACGTCGATGAAGCCGGGCGCGATGGCGTTTACCGTGATGTTTTGGCGCGCAAACTCCCGAGCCGAAACTTTCGTGAGCGCAATGATGGCCGCTTTGCTCGACGAATAATTCGCCTGGCCGAACAATCCCATCTGGCCGCTGACGGATGACATGTTAATGATCCGCCCGCCGTTTCTCAGAATCGCGGTGGCCTTTTGCGTGACCGTGAATGTGCCGGTGAGATTTACACGCACCACGCTCTCAAAATCCTCCACCGACATCTTCTTAATCGTGCGATCGCTGATGATGCCGGAATTGTTCACGAGAACGTCGAGTCCACCGTGCCTATCTTGTATTCGCTTCATCATCGCCTCGACCTGCATCGGTTGCGTCACGTCGCATTCAATCACTAGCGGCTCATTGAGTTCGCTAGCCACATTGGTCGCATCGGTCTTATTTTGTCCCTGCGCATCGGCCACATAATTTACCACGCATTGCGCGCCGCATTTGCCGAATGCCTTGATCATCTCTGCGCCAATCCCGCGCGAGCTGCCGGTGACGAGCGCGACTTTGCCGCTGAAATCGAGTGGATCAGCCATTTGACGATTTAACGATTTAACGATTTAACGGTTCAACGCTAGATTTTTCCAATGGCTTCACCCATTCGTATTCTGACTGCGGTCCCGATTTGCGACGGGCACGACAGCGCCATCAACACGATCAACCTGGAGCTCATCCGGCACGGGATCGAAGTGGTTTATCTTGGCTATCATCGTTCAGTTGGCGATATCGTACGCGCCGCGATTCAAGAGGACGTGCGCGCCATTGGCATCTCGAGTTACAACGGCGGGCATATCGAATTCTTCGCGGAAGTCATCGCTCTTTTGCGAAAGCATGGCGCGAACGACATCAAGGTCTTTGGCGGTGGTGGCGGAACAATCACGCATGAGGACGCTGCAGCAATGAAGCACAAAGGTGTGGAGAAGATTTTCTTTGCCGGAACCTCACTGGCAGAAATGACCGATTATGTCCGCAAGCAGTATGGAAAGCCGCTCGGGAAAAGGTCGCGCGCGAAATCGCCCGACCAGGAACTCGCCCACAACCTGAGCGAAATCGAAGAGGCATACGCCAAAGGCAAACGCTCAACGCTCAAAGGCAAAATCGAAAATCGAAAATCAAAAATCGAAAATACCAGAGTCGTTGGTTTCACCGGCCCCGGTGGCGCGGGCAAGACGACGCTGATTGACGAGCTCGTCCTGCGCTTTCTGAATCAAGATTCGAAGGGAAAGATCGCAATTTTATCGCACGATCCGAGCGTAGTCGGCGAAGGAGCGTTGCTCGGCGATCGGGCCACCATGATCAATTCGCAGAACGATCGCGTATTCATGCGCAGCATGGCGACACGCGGCCAGGCTGGCGGACTTTCCCCTGCAACGCAGGGCTGTCTGGCGCTGCTCGCGCGTTCCGGATTCGATTACGTGATTATTGAGACGGTGGGTACTGGCCAGGAGGCCATGCCGTTTCAAAAAAATGGCATTGTCAATCAGACTATTTTGGTGATGAATCCCGATTACGGCAGCAGATTGCAGTTGCAAAAAATCGTAATGCTCGATCTTGCTGACATTGTGGTGGTGAACAAAAGCGATCTTCAGCGCGCGCGCACCGCGCACACGGAAATCGAGCAGCGTCTGGAACAAAACCGGCACAATCAGCGATTGATCGATACCGTCGCAAAACGGCATCGCGATCCTGGCGTGGATAAGTTATTTGGACTGATCTGCAACGCGCACTAAGGCATTTGTCATGTCGAGCGAAGTCGAGACATCTCTTGTTTGCCTCCGCAACTAGAATAAGAGTAAGAGATTCCTCGGCTTCGCTCGGAATGACAGGAGTCTAAAAATGCCGCTATGAGCAAACTCGGACAAGTTGTTGAGTCGATCGAGAGGTACAACAAGTTCGTTCTCGACCAGGTGAAGCGCGCGCGCACCGATGAAGAATTCGGGCGCGAACTGCTGGGGCGCTGGAATGATATCAAGGCGAAAATTCCACTGACTCGGACGCCAACCGGATTGCCGTTGCCGCGTCTGGCGTTGCCGGAGATCGATGAGCTGGGCGAGATCGCGCGCTATCTCTTCGGTGAAGGTTTACCAGGCGAGTTTCCATTTCTAAACGGCGCGTACCGCGAGATGTATCTGGAACCGATTCGCGAGGTCGAAAGCTTCGAAAAAAACGGTGACAATGGTAGGGCGCGACCACAGCCTGCTCGCCGTAGCGAGGGCGCGCCGCAGCGCATCCTCCCCCAAGCCGAAGAGCCGACGCGCTTGTTCTCCGGTTTAATGCTGGCCGAGGACACGAACGAGCGTTTTCATTATCTGACCCAACATCAACGCACGCACCGGCTCAGCACCGCGTTCGATGGACCCACACTTTATGGCATCGATAGCGATGCGGACGGTGTCTTCGGAAAAATCGGCGAAGGCGGCGTGGCGATCGACACGGTCGAGGACATGGTGCGGCTTTACGATGGCTTTGATCTCGGCTCGCCGAATTTTTCTGCGTCGATGACCATCAGTGGCCCGGCGCCAATCATCATGGCGATGTACATCGCGGCGGCGAAGCGCCGGTTCGGTCCCAAGGTAGTTCCCAAGCTGCGCGGCACGATTCAGGCGGACATCTTCAAAGAAGTCCAGGCCCAGAACGAAACAATTTTTCCAATCGAAGCCTCACTGCGTTTTCTCACCGACATGGTTGAGTTCACCACGCGGGAAATGCCGCGCTGGTATCCGATTTCGATCAGCGGTTACCACATTGGCGAAGCGGGTTCGACGCCGGTGCAACAAGCCGCTTATACGCTCTCGAATGGTTTCGCCTACGCGGAAATGTTCGCCGCGCGCGGAATCCCGGTCGATCAATTCGGCCCGCGCCTCTCATTCTTTCTCGATTGCGGTCTCGACGCCGAATACATCGCGCTGGCTCGCGTGTCACGGCGCATTTGGGCAATCGGAATGCGAGATGTGTTTGGCGCAGGACCGCGAGCGCAGCTTTTCAAATTGCACACCCAGACCAGTGGCCGATCGCTCATCGCAGCAGAATTCAAAAACAATCTCACTCGCACCGCGGCTGAATTAGTGCTTGCTTACATGAACGCGACCAATTCGTGTCATTCCAATAGCGCGGACGAACCCTTCACAACGCCGAGCGAAGAATGGATTCGGCTTGCCGCGCACGGGCAGGCGATTCTGCTAGAGGAGTCTGGCATTTTCAAACACACCATGAACATGTTGAGTGGCTCACCCGGGATGAAAGCCGTCGAGCGCTCGGTGGAAGCGGCAATTCTCGACGAGTTCCGCGAGATCGAGCGTCTGGGCGGCGTGCTCGCAGCGGTGGAAGACCGTTATCAGCGCAGCCAGATTCAGAACGCTGCGCATCGCTACGAGCAGCAAATTTACAATGGGACTCGTCCGATTATCGGGCTCAACCGCTATCGCGACGGCGCGGAAGACATACCGGAAGTCAAACTCGTCCGCACCCCGCGAAAGAAGCAGCAGCTGCAAGTGGATCGGCTTGCAAAATTCAAAAAGAAGAATGCAGAGAAAGCCAAACGCGCGCTGGACAAACTGGCCGACGTTGTCGAACGCGGTGAGAATTTTTTCCCGATGCTGCTCGAGGCCGCTGAAGTGTGCTCGTTAGGTCAAATCACTGGCCGCTTGCAAGAAGTAGTCGGGCGATTTCGCCCGATGGTTTAACAAAAGATGTTAGCCAGCCGTGGGGTTAACTGGCAGCCCAACCTCCTGTTACTTCACGCGTTTGAGCCGCATCTTCTGCCCGTAAAATACGAGGCAACGTGAATCGACGACGCGCGTCGTTTTCATCGACACGACGATGTCCTGGCCGGCACGCGTAATCCTGCCAGTCCCAGAATTCTTAAAACGGTCCTCCCATTTGAATTCCAATGTGCCGTTGCCCGCGATTTTTGCCGGACCCTGTCCTTCTGGCGCTGCACTGTGCGCGTCGTTGTAAGCGGCATCGAAGGAAACCTGGATGGCATTTTCTGATTGCTCGATGCTCATTTGGAAAACGGCCTGACCATTGAGGAAGTTCTTGTCCGCGTACTCGCCCACCCAGTTCGGTTCTGCGGAGAGCGCATTCGATGCGACAGTGCTGAAAACGAGTAAGAAAAAGAGCGCACTACGGCTCGGCGTCATACGCGCAGAGTACCGATTCGCCAAAGATCCAGCAAGTGACAACGGCAATATGGCCGCCACCATGCTTCTCCAGACGTTCTGGACTAAACCGCTCGCAAAGTTCTACCACAAGCGTGGGGCGATTCCCGCGTTCGAAGTTCCTAATGAGGCGCGGTGAGTACAAAAGCCTACATCGGCACGAGCGGCTGGAATTACAAAAGTTGGCGCCAGGGTTTTTACGGCGACACGCCGCAAAAGGATTGGCTCCGGTTTTGTGCGCAGCGTTTCACCGGGATCGAGGTGAACGGCACGTTTTATCGGCTACAGGAGAAAAGCACGTTTAAGAAATGGCGTGATCACACACCGGACACATTTCCGTTCGCAATCAAGGGCCACCGCTACGTCACGCACAATAAAAAGCTGCTCAACACCGAAGAATCAGTCATTCGTTGTCGCGAATCGGCATCGCCCATGGGTAAACGGCTCGCCGCTGTAGTCTGGCAACTTCCCGCGTCTTTGAAAAAAGATATCGACCGGCTGGAGAAGTTTGTAAAAACGCTGCGACACTGGACGAGCACCCGACACTCAATCGAATTTCGGCACAAATCATGGTTCGATGTTGAAACAGCCGAATGCCTGAAGCGGAACGAGGTCGCGGTTTGCATGTCAGACGCGCCTGACTGGCCGATGTGGGAGGAAGTGACGACCGATCTCGTTTACATCCGCCTGCACGGTCACACGCGCAAATACGCGTCGAGCTATAGCAGCCCGGCGCTTAGAAAATGGGCGGCGCGCATCCGGCGATGGCTTAAAGAAAACCGCGCCGTGCATGTTTACTTCGACAACGACGCCGAAGGCGCAGCGCCGCAAAACGCGCTTACGCTCCTGAAAATGTTGCGTTAAGAAATACTCTATCCTGCGATGCGCAGGCCGAATTCAACACCGCCGCCCACCGGTTTTTATTTTTCGATGTCGAGCTCGTTTTCTTTCCAAGCCTCGAACCCGCCTTCCATTTCCATGACTGGAAATCCTCTGGCGGCAAACTCCAGCGGGCGTTCGCTGCCAGGTGGCACTGCTGGGTGTAGCAGTACAGGACATTGATCTTGTCTTTCTTCAGCCCTTGCGCGGCGTCCCATTTTTCCTTAGGCAGATTCACTGCGCCTGGCACATGGCCTTTGGCGAAATCTTCCGACGCATGCACATCTACCACATTGATGTTTTCATCCTTCAACATCCGGTTCAGTTCCACCGGTCCCGTAGTGAAGGTCATCTTTTGATCGAAGAATTCTTTCGCTTTTGCTGGATCTGGAAACCTCATTTTTAAGCCCTCCTTCTTTTAACTTCTTCGAAACGCTCAGCCTGTTTGGTTTCATGTTTTGAATCGATCTGCCAATTCGTGCACGAGCGGGTCACGAGTGTCCGCGCGAACCTCGATCAGGGAAACATCCGGTCGGCTTTTGATCGCATCGGTGAAAGGCAATGACCGAGCGACGATCGTGGCAAGGATCGACAGGCCGCTATCGAAGGCTTCGTTCACCGCATCGCAAAAAGCCGCTGATCGGATTTCCATCGGCCCGATTTCATCTATGACCACAAGCTGTCGCGAATGCACTGCTTCGCGGACCGCCACAACGCCGATTTGCAGTTTGGCAAGATCAAGCCCGTACTTTCCGACACGCTCAGATGTTTTGAAATTAACATCGGCAAAGACAGCGTCTTTACCGTTGAGTGTGATGAGCTTGAATCCGACGCGCCGGCCGCGCTCACGAATTTCCTCGGTGTAAAAACCGCCGGCCGGCAACGCCAGATCGTTCACAACACGCTGGATCAGCGTGGTCTTTCCACATCCGGGGCGTCCGGTAAGCAAGATTCGTTTGGTCATATAATAGATTTTCGAATGCCCCGCGTGGAACACCGCCCGGCACGCCCAGAACAATTCCGTTTAAAGGAGGATAAACCCGCCGCCGCGGCGTAGCGCCACTTCAATCAGATTCGCTTCTGGCAATTCGCGCAAAACCACGCGGTGCGCCCGCCAATCCTTGACGATTGAAGTTTGCGTCCACAGCGTGGACATCTTCCGCCTTTTCCACGATGCGGCAGAAGCCATGATCTTGGCATTTGATTCACATCAGCCTTAGCTGCGATCGCTTTTCCCAAAATGTAGCGCATGGCGCGGAAAAGTTTCGTGAGTGCTTTGCTGCCCAAGCGAGAGATTTCCGTCGCCGGATGCATGTGCGCGTGGAAAAGAATTTCGTCCGCGTAAATGTTTCCAATTCCGGCGATGACACGCTGATTCAGCAAAACCGATTTCACTGCGCCGCGATGTTTCCCAAACAGCTCTTTGAACTTTGCAAGATCGACATCAAGCGCATCCGGGCCGAGCGCGCGCTGTTTTAAAAACTCTTCGACATCCCCGATCAACCCGATCTCACCGAATTTGCGCTGATCGTCGAACGCCAGCTGATGGTTATTGGCGAAAACAAAGAGCACACGTGAATGAAGCAGCACTCGTTGTTCATGCTTAAAATACTGAAGCGAGCCGGTCATGCCGAAATGCAGACGTAGCCAGAGGTCACTATCCGCGCGCACGAACAAGTGTTTGCCATGACGTCCGGTGGATTCGAAACGTCGTCCTTTCAGTCTGCGCACAAGCTCACGCGCGGAGACGCCCTTCAAAACATACGCGCTCCGCACATCGACATCATCGATCCGTTGACGCAGCGACGTGGCGTCGAAATATCGCTTGAAAGTCTCGACATCGGGCAACTCTGGCATCGGCGTTAAATACGATTAATTCGGAGGCGTCTCATAAACAATGTGCGACTTCGTGCTGGATTTGGATATTCAGCTTGGAATTTGGAACTTCCTGAAGTTTATGCCGGTGGAGTCGATCGAGAGGTTCATCGGATTGCTGAAAGAGTCGCCATCCGGCGCCGTGTTCAATCCCTGGTGGCAGGTTGATAAGCAAAACGACGCTTGCCGGAATGCAGCCGCTATCCGAAGAAAACATTTATGCGCCTATCTCCGCAAACGGCTCGGTAAGGTAAAACTCGCAGTGATTGGCGAAGCGCTCGGCTATCGTGGCGGCCATTTCAGCGGAATCCCCATGACCTCCGAGCGAATCTTGCTGGGAAAAAAGAAAGACAACGGGATTGAGCCGGAACAGGTTTTTTCGAGCATCAAGGCACGCCGAACGAGCAAACCCCAGAAATGTCCGGATGGTTTTTCCGAGCCGACAGCAACGATTGTCTGGGGTACGCTGCTAAGGCTTGGCCTAAAGCCGGAGCAATTCGTCCTGTGGAATGCGTTCCCGTGGCATTCATTTGATCCGCGTCGCGGCAAATTAAGCAACCGGATGCCCACGAAGAAAGAACGATCCGCTGGCCTGCCGGTGCTCAAGGCCTTTCTCGACCTATTTCCATGCAACGAAATTGTAGCGCTCGGCAACGTCGCGGCATCGCAACTCAAAGAACTGAGCGCGGAAATACATCAAGTTCGCCATCCTGCCTCTGGCGGCGCAAAACTCTTCCGCCAGCAGATCGCCAGGATCGTAAGTGAGCTGAGCTAGCTGGGTTCAACAGAGCGCACGTTGCTCCACACTGCGGCTTGTTTCTCGGCCAAGCGCAGCACGATAATTTTGACGGTATCGGAGACAGAGGTCGTCGTTGAAACTCTGATCAAATCAGGTCCGAGTTCGGACGGCGCCTGATAAGCAGCCTTTAACTTCTCGAAGTCTTCGAGACGAGCGTCTGACGTTTCGGCAGTGTTTTCCTCCCGGGCCTTTAGCCGCTTTTTGACTTCTCCGCGATCGACGTCGAGTTCTACGAACTGAAACTGCACGTTCGCTTTGCTGCATTTATTCCGCAGAAATTTACGGAGCGCGCGAGTGGAGAACGTGGCGTCCAGGATCGCGCCATTGTGAAGTTGGAGCCGAAGGCGGCGCCCTTGGCTCCAGCCAATGGCAGCGAGGCCGTCTTCGACGAGCTCTTTGTATGTTCGTTTAGTCATCTGCGGCGAGTAAACCTCGTCGAGTCGTTTTCGGGGGGTTCGTTCCTTCAACGGAATGCCGGCGAGCGCTTTGCGAATTTCGTCAGAAGAAAGGACTGGCCAACCTAATTCGCGCCCCAGCTGTTTAGCCACAGTAGTCTTGCCCGTGGCAATGCGGCCCATTACCACCAGCAGCATGGGTTCGGAGCCGCTTACCGCGTATTTCAACGCAAGATTAAAATACCGCGCCGCTTGTTTTTCGTGTTGGTCAGGATTCTGTGTTTCGGGCTCTGTCGCCTGAATGCTTTCGACCTTCCCGCGAACGAACGCGCGATAGCACTTATAAAAATTCGCGACGCTTAGCATTCCGTCATCGCCGAATTCGCGCGCAGCATTTCGGAGAAGCAGGTTCCCCAAGTCGCTTCGGCCTTCGAAATCAAAATCCATCGCCAGAAACGCCAGATCGTTGGCGATATCGATGAAGCGAAATCGGTCGTTAAACTCAATGCAATCGAAGATGGTGGTTGCTTCCGGAGTGAGATGGACGTGGTCGAGATGCAAATCGCCGTGGCAATCGAGAATCCGGTGTTGCTGAATTCGTTGGCGAAACAGGTTCTCATTCAAGACGTAGAAGCGGTCCGTGAAATGGCGAATCGCTTCGAAAGCGGGACGCGAAATTGTTTTGCCAACAAATGGCTCGACCTGCGCGAAATTTTCGTCTGTGCTGATCTTCAACTTTCCCGGTGTGCCCCACTCGTCGATCTCGGGCGTCGGAGTTTCAGCCTTGTAAAACCGACGCAGAGTGGAGATCACCCTGTTGATCTCCTTTTCAGCGACCAAACTTTTCTCGAGCAATTCGCTTAAGAACCAGCCATGCGGCAGTTCTTTCATTTTGACGGCGTACTCGACGATGTCTCCCGGCGGTTTGAACGAAAAACCGGAATCAGTTTTGTAGATTGGGACAGCATTGAGATAAATTTCCGGGCAGAGTCGTCGATTCAACTCCACCTCGCGCTGACAAAAATGTTGGCGTTTTTCCAGCGTACTGAAATCGAGAAAGCCGAGGTTCACCGGCTTCTTCACTTTGAAAACGAATGGCGACGCGATGAAGACCCATGAGATATGGGTTTGAATCGCCTGCACTTCCGCAGGCCCATGCGGATACGATGCGGGCAATTCGAGAAAAGCAATCAACCGTTCTTCAGCGCGGGGTGCGGGTTGATTTCGCGTTTGCGGCGCGCCCGGCGGTCGCGCCCTACCACCAGATTTCGATCGGGCCAATTGGATGTTAGGCGTTGGGCGTTCTTTTTGTCCTACGATTTGGGCGGTTCGCTCTTCTTGGTTAGTGCCGTCAAGAGATCGATCGGAAGGGGGAAAAAGGTCGTGGTGTTATGTTCGCTGGAAATTTCGCGCATCGTTTGCAGGAAACGCAGTTGCAGCGCAATCGGTTCCTTGCTCATCATCGCCGCGGCCTGCACCATTTTTTCCGCAGCTTGAAATTCGCCCTCGGCGTTGACGATCTTCGCGCGACGTTCGCGCTCGGCTTCGGCCTGCTTCGCCATCGCGCGTTTCATGGTGTCGGGCAACGCCACATCCTTTACCTCGACCGCAGTGACTTTCACGCCCCACGGTTCGGTTTGCCGGTCGATGATTTCCTGCAACTTCTGGTTGATCGACTCGCGCTGCGAGAGCAAGTCATCCAAGGGGGCTTGGCCGAGCACGCTGCGCAGCGTGGTCTGGGCGATGAGCGAGGTCGCTTTGAGAAAATTCTCCACCTTCACCACCGCGGCTTGAGGATCGACCACGCGAAAATAAACAACCGCATCCACCGTAACCGGCACGTTGTCACGCGTCATCACTTCCTGCCGCTCGACGTTGATGGTCACGACGCGCAAATCCATTCGCACCATTCGGTCGACGATCGGGATGAGAAAAATCAGCCCGGGCCCCTTCGCGCCGAGCAATTTTCCGAGGCGAAAAATGACGCCACGCTCGTATTCGCGCAGGATGCGGATCGCCTGTGGCAAAATAATGATCGCGAGAACGATGAGCGGTACGGCCCAACTGATTAATCGCGGCAATGCTTCTATTAATTCCATGGTTTTATTTCCGTTTAGCTTGCAGTTTTACAGTTAATCCTTGCACGGCCGCAATCTCGGCTTCTTGATCCTTTTCAATCGGGGGGTCGCTGACTGCGTTCCAGTATTCGCCTTCGACGAAAACTCTGCCGCCGCGCGAATCGATTGGAGTCAATGCAGTCACAGTTCTTCCGATGAGCGTTTCCTTTCCCACCTTCACCGGCAGTAGTTGCGCGCGCAGGCCTTTTCCGATAACGAAAACAAAGAACGCTGCTGTAACCAACGTCGCGGGAATGATGTAGTTCAGCGATAAACGATAGAGTGGATCGGCCCGGTTGAAGAGCATGAGCGAGCCAATGAGAAACGCAATAACACCGCCTACCGTCAACACGCCGTGCGTAGGCGCGTAGACATCGAAGATGAAGAGCATCAGCGCGAGGGCAATCAAGACAAGACCAGTGACGTTGACCGGCAAAATGGCGGCAAGGTAAAGCGTCAGAACCAGCGCAATCGCGCCGACAACTCCCGGAAGAATCGCTCCTGGCGTGGTCAATTCACCAATGATTCCATAGATCGCGATGAGCATGAGAATGAACATCACTTCTGGCCGCCAGAGTTTTTGAAAGACGTGTTCCGATGCCGACATCTTGATTTCCGAAACCTCGCCGCCTGCGGTCTTGAGCGTCTTCCCATCCACTACACGGCCGTTTAATTTTTGTAACAGATCGGTGATATCCGAGGCAATCAGATCAATGACCTTTAATTGCAGCGCCTTCTCAGCGGTGATCGATGCACTTTCCTTTACCGCCGACTTGGCCCATTCGACGTTACGCTGCCGCTTACCCGCGATTGTCTCGATATAACTCACGGAAAAATTCTCCAGCTTCTGCTTCATGGTTTCGTCGGTCTTTTCCTCTCCGCCACTGGGAAATCCGCCTATCGAGACCGGATGCGCTGCGCCGATCGTGGTTGCAGGTGCCATTGCAGCGACGCTGGCTGCAATGGTAATAAAACAACCAGCGCTGGTCGCTGTCGCGCCCGTGGGAGCGACGTACACGACGACCGGCACTGTGGATCCCAGGAAGCTTTGCACAATCTTCTGTGTCGAATCGAGCAGCCCGCCGGGTGTATTGAGCTGAATAATTAGACATTGGGCATTCTGCGATCGGGCTTCCTCGATACTGCGCGAAATGTAGCTCGCCGTCGCGGGACCAATTGCTCCGTCGATATTGATGAGGGAAACTTTCTCCGCTGCAAAAGCTGCCGGGGCTGTCGCCCAGGCGAACCCGAGAACAAGACCTGTCAACGCACTCTTCATGCGCCTTTCCCTGCGCGCTGCGCTACGATGCGCAAAGTCACGCTCCTTTCATCGGCTGAAGCTTGATCGCCAGGTCTGCCACTTTTGGCTTCACGATTTTCTCGTAATCACGATAGCTCATTTTGATCGCGTCCGTGTGCGTGCCCGCTTCGAACACGATGTAGTCTTGCTCCTCCAGAGTCTGGTCCACATAGGTTGGCAGACCATAAAGATTGCCAAACGGCGGCATCGCTCCAATCGCGCAGTCGGCGAACAGCGCCTTGAATTCCTGTTCCTTATCCAGCGAGACGGCTTTGCCGATTGCTTTCTCGACTTTCTCCAGATCGATTTGGTGGTCCGCCGGTAGCACCATCATTAAATGCTGCTCGCCGGATTTGACCATGACCACTTTGGCATGGTGCCGGCCTTTTACGTGCTCGGCCTGGGCGATTCGTTGCGCGGTCACCGCTTCGGGATGGTGCAGAACCTCGTAGCTAACTTTGTTTTGGTTTAAACACTCGATCAGTTGCTTGGGTATTTCCATATCCGCCTCCCAGACAAAGTATCACCTTCCCGCGTGATCTCTACTTTCTCGAAAACCAACGGGACACCGCCACAAAGCATGCGAGGCGCGAAAAAGTTGTGTATGGCTACATGCGAAGTTTGCGAAAATGAATATGACAAGACGTTTGAAGTTGTCGTAGCGGGCAAGCGCCACACGTTCGACAGCTTCGAATGCGCGATCCACGCATTGGCGCCGGTCTGCCCACACTGTAACTGCCGGATCGTCGGGCACGGTGTTGAAGCCGATGGACAAATCTTCTGTTGTGTTCACTGCGCGCGCACCGCGGGCAAAACGAATTTGAAGGATCGCGTTTAGGCGCTGTGACCGTTGAGTTAGCAGGCGATGGACACAGATTCCACAGGCGGCACGCGTGCCGCTGCAGCGAGTGACGCTGTCACTTCGATCTTTCCGCTGCCCTCAAGCGTTGCCCGTGAAACGCCCTGACTCCCAAGCTACTTTTGATGCCAGGCGAGCAGCACGTTACTCTTGCGGTCCTTGCACGTGTCACTGACCAACATAAAGCTCAGCGTATTTTCGTTAGGTCGGCTAAACTTGTAAACGCCGGGGCCCTTGCAGTCCTTCGGGGTTTTGCCTCCCGTGCCTTGAATTGTAACGGTATCTCCGGCGACGGTGTAGGTGCCCCAGATGTCGCGTTTGCCGTCATGATTTCTATCGACGTCAAACGTGCCGTCGGCTCTCATTGTCCACACAGTACCAAGCGAGTTGGTCCATGTGCCCGCGAGCGCAGCCGGACCGGAGCGTGAGGTAGTCGCGCAAGCACTTACGAGTGCGATCAATGCGGCTAGGAAAACAAGTTGGAAAAAGGATTGTATTTTCATGGCGGCTATCCTGCCCGGCGCTGACTAAACCCGTCAAGCTTGGACTGCTGCACAAGTTACAAGCGGGGTGGCTTTACAGTCCGAAAGCGATGGAGGTTGCAAAAAGCTTAGCCTGTGAAGTAGAAAGATTCGGTGGAGCAGAATCCGCCGCCGCCTCCTTCAACGCCAAGACCTAACTGGTGGAAGCAAAACTGGAAATGGTTCGTGCCGCTTGGCTGCTTCGGCATGCTGATATTGTTTGTCGCTTTTGTTGGCTCGGTCGCCTTGATCGTGTTCAGCGCAATGAAATCGACCGATGTTTACAAAGACGCTTTGGCCCGGGCCCAGGTGCACCCATCCGTAATTGAGGCTCTCGGCTCACCAATCAAAGAAGGATTTCTGGTCTCTGGAAACACGAACGTCAACGGCGCGTCCGGGGAAGCGAACCTGTCCATTCCCATCTCCGGTCCGAAAGGAAAAGGAACGATTTACGTGGAAGCAAAGAAATCGCTTGGCCGGTGGAACTATTCGGGTCTCACCGTGGAAATCGAAAAAACGCATCAGCGAATCGATCTGCTTCGGAGCCCGGCCCCAGTAAGTTCGCCCTGATTACTCCGGTGCACTCCGCAACAAAAAAGCTTTCCGTTAGCGCAATTCTTTTCGGGATTATCGCGGGGATTATCGGCATCGGGGCGGGACTATTTCTCGGGTTTGCTTTAGGTGCGGCTCTCGCAGCGGCGTTTCATGTCTCTACGTTTGAAGGTGAGGCGGGTTATTTTGCCGCCGCCATCGCACTAATTGTGACGTGCATCGTCACGCCAGGCTTGATTCTCCTCACGCTTTACTGGCGCGGTACCAGAGGGCTTTGGCATTTCGCCGGGTTGATGACGGTTTGCTTATCGCTGGGTGTCATTGCGGTTTCCGGTTTCGGAATTTGGTATGCCGGTCAACCGCACGTTTTAAACATCAATGGACCGGCGCCGCTGCTGCAATTTGAAGTGAAATCACCGGCTGGGCAGTCCGTCGAAAGTCTCGCCAATGTTCAGCCTGAGCTCGATACAGACCGCAACGCAATGCCAGGTTACTGACACACCGACGCGCCGCCAGACCCAGGGGTGCGCGCGGGCTACGTCGAACTTTATTTTCGCACTTCGCAGCGTCTCTTCGTCCTAAAGTTTCCTGGGCAGGAAGACCGAATTTTCCGGCTCAAGCTGCCGGCCAATCCAATGAGGACGAAATACCGCGCCTGGTCTGATTGGCAAGCCCCGGACTTTGTGGCGAAAGCGGGCGAGCAACCTTCTCGCCCTTCCGGCGGAAACGAGTATCAGATTCGCTACAAAATGGATTATCAGGATCGATAACTGCATTCACTGTTTTCCCTCGTGAAATAGGGGAAACGGCTTCGTCAGTCATAACAGTGGTGCGTTAAAGTCATAACGCGTCCATTAAAAACCACCAATTTCCACTGACGTGCTTTTTGCTGGCTTTTCGCACCGTTCGCCGGTGAAAGGGGCGCGTGAACACGATATGCGGCCCAAAGGCGGAGAGCCAGTTCTTATGTTCAAATGAACATACACACGGAAAGCTGTCTAGAATAAAATACCTTAAGAATTGCCCTTTTGCGGCCGCGCGGGAATGATAACCCCTAACGGTAATGCCTATCTCGGGAGCTTTCTCGTGCAACGCTACCCGCACGGCGCGACGCTGCATAGGTTATCAGCGGCGCCGGGCGGCCGCTCACCTGTAATTGATCGGAACACTAAATTTCACTCGACTCGCCAGTGAATTTTCGGTGCCACGTTTAACCTGCCCCTTCCCCGATGCCAGCGATAGAACCGTGATGTTACCAGCCGCTCCATTTTTAGTCGGCTCCGAGGCTGTGATCGGCACGTCGAACTCGACTAAAAAGACGCCATCTGAGTCGGCAAGTGTGCGCAATATCTTAGGATCATCCTGGCCGACGCCAATCCGTGGGGCGATGGACCTGTCATAGTTTTTCGCCGTTGCTACTCCGACCGAAATCTGGCAGAGCGTCGTCGTAACAAAGTCTTGAAGATCCATATGGTCAGCGACTAACCATCGCGGACGTATCCCCAATAGCGGATGACGGTGGTTTTTCCATGCCTTCAGGTTGTTCTCCGGAAACCACAGAGCGAAGTTCCCGGAAAAATCCTAAACGGCAATTGAGCCTGTCTTCAGCAGTCCAGCTGGGCAATACAAGAGATCAGGGAATCTCTGTCACCCAATATGCTTTCAACGCTGTCTTTCCAGCTTTCCGCATTTTCTGTGATTCGCGTTCACGATGCAGCAGGGCTAGGTAATCGAAACGCACGAACAGACGCTGGCGAGGTGAAACAATGCTGAGTTTCGCTCTTTCTGCCATCGCATCAAGGCCGGGTGAAACCTGACTTGCGAGCGTGCAGCCTTTTAGCGGATATTCCCTTTTTGCGGAGCAAGGAATCCATTTGCGCAATCTAAATTCTAGTTAGACCCTCACCATAATGGATCTTCAAGAATTTGTTAGAAAGGCGCTGTCCCAGATTTCGCTTGGAGTGACAAATGCGAAAACTGATGATGAGCGCATCGCCCCAAAGATTGGGCTCGGCGGGGATAATCCAAAGGTTCTTCGCACATTTCACGGCGCAGACAGCGTTTTCTTGGTCGAGTTCGACGTGGCGGTCACTACTGGAAAAGGAGCCGCTGATGCAATCACAGTCCTACCCGTCGCGTCAGCCAAGGGCGACGCTAAAGGTAGCGTCGAAAATTCGTCGGTGAGTAGAGTAAAGTTTAGTGTTCCGATTGGTTATTGGTGATCCAACGCTGCAGGCCAAGCGTTTGAGATTTTGGCGATCTTACATTCCAAACATCGCCGCGATGTGTTCAGGCCGGCCTTTGTGCGTGGAACTTGATTCCGCCATTTCCGTAGAACGAAGTGACAAATGAAGCCCCCAGGGCCCACGTAGCGTGTACGCCCAAGGCTGAAACTAGGGTTATGCCAGATCGATCTGATTTTTGGAAAATGGTCGATCGCACTAAGTCCAGCAAGCTTCGCGCCTTTCCGGAAAGCGAACTCCGGGATTGTGAGGATTATTTCTTGGAAAAACAGTCTGACTCGACGCTTCCTTCAAATGAAATGATAACCGCATCGGAACGACTGACACTGATACGAAGCGAGATCGATCTAAGACATGGCGACGCCAAGCATAGGCAAACTCAGCGCCTCGCACGCTGGGCAATTGGAGTTGCAATGGTTTCGGTGGCTGTCGCAATTATCTCTGGAGTTGCCCAATGTCTCGCAAACAAGCCAACTCGCGAGACTTGGCCTGTGGCTATAGGAACGCCAACTGTCGCTACACGCACGCCCATGGGATTGCAAACCGCTACGCCAGAGCTTACTGCCACGCCACCAACCGCCACGCCAGAGCTCACTGCCGCGCCAACACCGAGACGAACGCCGACAGAGCAACGCCGTAAAAAACGCCGGACTCGACCCGAGACATGAGAAAAACAGACCCAGCTACGGAATTTTCGCTCGCTTTTCCGGCCAAAGCCGACTCCAATGAGCAACCGAAGGTAGTTCGGTCGAAAAGCTGGAGGGGCGCGAAACAAAGCGGCCAGAACAACGAAGAGCGCCCACGATCTATAGCCGGTCGGGTTTAGGCCGCCACAGGGAGAACAAATGGGAGCAATTACTTGCGACTGGTCTGCGGTGTCGATCTGATTTCCGATGTGCTCCGACTCGGTCGCCTGGTCTGGCGAGCCAGACGCGATCAGCAACGCAATCGACTACGCCAAGTTCTATAGCCGCTCACATCATGCAGTGATTCGGGTTTATGAAAAAGCCGGCGACGTGATCGAGGCGCACGAGCAAGCAGGACAGTTCAAAGAGTTGTGAGAATTGTCTCGACCTCTCGGCCCTGGGAGGCCGGTATCCTGAGTCGTCCGAATAATCAACTGGCGTTCTACGCCGTTCCCTGCACCCATTCCCAGCCCTTTGTGATTAGATATCTAATGCCGCAAAATATTTGGGACCTTCGCCCTCCAGTTTCCGTAGAAGTCAGCATGAACACGACGGACACGTCGTCGCCGACTCTTTCAGACGCTTGTATTTTCCAGGTAACTTTCCAATTTGTCCGGGTTCGTTGTGTCGCGAGCCAACCGCAGATGGTCTCGGATTGCCGGAAGAACCGTTTTCTGTGGTCGAGTTCTATCAAAGGTGGCAGCGCGATTGCACGAACGTGGTAGAACTTCTGTAATAGATTTCAGGATGACCTAGAGGAATCACGAAATGCACATGTTCACTCGAAAGACCGAACCCGCGGCCCACGCAAACGAATCGGCCAGACCATCTGTCGTCCCAGGGCCATCCAACCGCACGTTCATGCCAACGCAATCCGGCGCTCTTCTCTCCCGAGGAGTTTCGATCAAAGGCTCGGTCAAATTCCTGAACGAGCTGCTCATCGACGGCGAGGTGGAGGGCACAATCGATTCCACCGGAACGCTCACGCTTGGGGAGCACGCGCGCATACGCGGTGAGATCAGGACGAAATCGGTGAAGGTGCGAGGGACGGTGGAGGGCAATGTTTTCGTGACTGAACGCTGCGAGCTCCAGGCGGGTTGCACGCTGCGTGGTGACATCGAAGCGCCCCGGCTGATGGTTGATGAGAATGCGACATTTTTTGGCAGCGCAAAGGTCGGGACGGGGGAGTCACTCCCGGCCTGACGTTCGCTCCGGGGCTTGTGGTCGAAGTTAAGTCCCGCTGCGTGCGAATCATTCCAGCGGAATCAGCGCTGCTGCCAGCCGCGAGCGCGCCAAGTTTTTCAGCTGGTCACATGATGCCGTGATTCGCGTTTACGATGACGCTGGCGACGTGATCGAAACACACGAGCACATCGGCGATTTCAAAGAGTGGTAGCACGAGTTGTGTTCGCGCAGGTTTTTGGAGTTCAAGTGTCCAATTTTTCCCATAGAAAGCGGCCCCACCCGAACGACTTTCAGGCTACCCGACTCGTGACCGCACGGTCAATCAAAACCTTTTCGGCCGGCCCGGCCCAAAGGGCATCCCGAGAAACAAGCGTTTCGTTTATGCTTTCGGAAGCTGGCAACGTGATCGAAGCACGCAAGCAGGCCAGTTCAAAGAGCAGTGAGTTCGCTTTCATTTCACATCACGCCACGCACGTTGAGCAGCTTTTTCGGCTTGCCCGGTGAAACGGCGATAAATTCTCTCGTCCCTGCACAATATTTGGGATTTTCGCCCTCCAGTTTAGGTAGAAGTAAGGGGAGATTGACGGATCAGCAGGAGCCTAGCTCCCAATTAAGTATGCATGAACGTTGTGCAATCGGAGAGATTGATTCTTCCGGCTCATGACGGAAACCGTATCCCGTCAAACCGGAAACTTTTCGTCGTACTCCCCTTGTCGAATCTTTGGGAAGTAAAATAAATGAATTGGAAAGGCTTCTCTTAATCGGTCGGAAGCGGGACAGCTTCAAGGCTCTCGTCGGTCGCAAGATTCGCGAACGACGTCGAGACGAGCCGCAACTAGCCGAGCATCGTACGGCAAAGCATCGGCTCCAAGCGAGAAACTCATGCGTTGCCGATGCAAGAAGTTATCGCGTTGCTCGACGATTGCCCGTGCCCGCCGCAGCACAATTCGACTGGAAAGCACTAATTTCCGTGAAGTGGCTTAATAAAATCCGAAGTGCGTGGCTCAAGAAATTTCTCGATTGGTAATTCGAGCATTAGCTGAACCAGCCAAATAGGCCGCCAACCCAACTTTTCCACCTTTTGCGAGGTCTCACGCGCTATAGGCTCGGCAATTTCAGCCGATCACCATGATGCCGTGATTCGCGTTTACGACGAAGCGTGCAGCGTTGATCGACACGCACGAGCACACGGGCGATTTCAAAGAGTGGTCAGCGCGCTTTTTTCATCGCGCCGGGTCGGACCTGCTTCAATCGGCGTCCCAATGCTCGGCGATCATGCCATCCTGCACGCGGAACATGTCGAACCCAAGCGCTTGGTGGTCTCGACCGTCACGGCCGGTCCATGTTTGGCGCACGTAGACGACCACCATGTCGTTCTCACCGATCACGTTCAATAACTCGCGCTTGTAGTCAGACGGGAGTTTCTGGGCGAAGCGGTCACGAAACGTGTCCATAAAACCCTTTAGTCCGGTCGGTACTTCAGGATTGTGCTGAATGTAGTCTGGCCGCAGAAACCGCGGCGCCGCATCGACATTCCGGCCGATTAGCACCGTCGTATAAAAATCCCGCACCACAGCCTTGTTGCGCGTCGTCAATGCCTCGTCAGCCCAAGCTGGCTGCGCCGGAATGGCGAGCGCGAATCCGAAAATCAGCATGCCGGCCAACCGCCCCGCAGTATCGATAGGCATATTCACTTCCGCTTATTTTCTTCCGCCTTATTGACCGCGAAACTGCGGAACCGTTCATGAGTTTTTTTGATGAACTCAAAGCCGCCCGCTAAATGGGTGCGCCGCAGTTGCAATTTTCAGCACCCTGCGCGATCAACAAGCGGGCCGGCGCGGAGGTCCATATCGGGGAGACGAAAGCGTGATTGAACTGCGGGTGATTATTTTCAGTCGCGCACATCATGCCGTGATTCGCATTTACGATGCAGCGGAGCGAGGACGCTTTCGCAAAGTCCTTCACGCGCGCGCGACGGCAAGCCGAAGTTATGGCGGCATGAAAAAAAGGATTGTTTATCCCGGCCACCGTTCCCGAAGGCTGCCTACCCCCGCCGCCGCCGCAACCGCGCGGCGCATAGTCCGCGCTCACAAAATTCCTGGACCGGCGTGGCTCGGCAACGTGATCGCGACGCGCGAGCAGGCGGGCCAGTTCAAAGAGCCGTGAGCCGCTTTGTTTCCGGCTTGCTCTCGCCGGGACTCGCCGCTAAAACGACTTGCGTGATTCCGCTTTTATCGGGGCAATTCCCCAGGGAGGCGAGCGGATTAGACGGAATAATTCCGTAAAATATTGCGGAAAAATTCCGTCCACATCTCGTTAGACCTATGCGCACCGACCGTAGTCTCTTCTTTGTGCCAGCTCTGGCGATCGTCCTCGTGTCGTGCAACAGTACATTTCGCGTTGCGGGCGCACCCACATTCGGGCGTATACAAGACACTTCCGCCGCAGACATTGAGGCCGCTGTCTCAGCCTACAAAGCTTCGTCCTGGCATGGCGAGGCGCCAGTCGGCCAGATAGAGGTGATCAGCCATGTCGAAATTCGCATTTATCA
>JBKPDP010000119.1:0-7254 GCA_046727935.1 Verrucomicrobiota bacterium
GCAGGCGCCCATCATCATGATGTCGCAAAATCGGCAGTCTCATAAGGATCGCCTGCGTGCCGATCTCGATTACCAGCTGAACCTGAAAAACGAACTCGCATTAAATGAAATTATCGAGCGCCTAAAAGCTCTCGAGCGCGATTACCTAAAGCAGGCCCCGGATAAATCATCGGAATGAAGGGCCTTCACCGCCCCTCTGGGATTTCAGGCGCAGACAATTGCCGTATCGGTTGAACCTGATTATGATTGAAACCTCTCTATGAAACAGCTCTCAATTCTTGTTCTTCTTGCGTCGGCCTTTGTCGTCTTTCTACTTGGCTGTAGTTCAGGTCCGAGTCCAGAGCAGCAGGCACGCGAGGCGGACCAGCAGAGGGACGCCGAGCGCCAACAGGCTGAATTTCGCAAAGGTCTCCCTCCAGTAGCTAATCCCGGACGGGGTTGGTAAAAGGGGCTAAGACCCCAATGACGAAGCACGAATGACGAATAGAGCTCGAATGTTCCAATGACGAAGCGCCAACTGTTCTCTTTTGTCCTTTGGGTTTCGTCATTTCTTCGTCATTAGACATTCGTGCTTCGTCATTCAAAGTGAGAAATGCGTTCACGCTGGAAGCGAATCCGGTACCGCCTGGAGTGGGCCGGTCTTCTCGCGGCAACAAAATTAATCCCGTTATGCTCGCGAAAGGCCTGCTATCGCCTTGCTCAGTTGGCCGGAGCGTTGCTTAGTTCTCTCGATCGGCATCGATACCATGTTGCGCGCAGCAATCTGGAGGTCGCGTTTGGCGACCAATTATCCGCCCGTGAGCGACGCAAGATTGCCCGTGAATCGTTTCAGCATTTCGCGCGGACCATGGTTGATTTGCTGTGGAGCCCGCGCCTGACGCCACTGAACTTTCTTTGGTACATCGAACTGCAAAACTTCGAAGAAACCATGCGTGACACGGGCCCGGAGCGCAGCGTGATTATTGCCTGCTATCACTACAGTAACTTCGAATGGCTTAGTCTGGCCTGTGGCTTCCTGGAACTAAAAGGCACGATTATCTCACAGGAATTTAAGAACTCATTGCTCGATCCGATTTTCAAAAATCTGCGTGAGCAATCCGGGCATGAGCTTATTCCGCGCGAGCGCGGGATTGTCCGCCTCTACAAGGTGTTGCGACGAAAAGGGCGCACCGCGCTGCTGGTCGATCTCACCGTTCCACCCAGTCAGGGCGCGGTCGCGATTGATTGTTTCGGATTAAAAACAAGCGTGACTTCCGCGCATGCCTGGTTAAACGAACGCACTGGTGTCCCCATCATTCCTGCGCATTGCGAAGCGCTGCCGAATGGGCGTTACAGGCTTATCTTCCACCCAAAGATCAACTCCACTGGTGGCATGTCTCATCAGGAGATCGCCCAGGCATGTTGGAATTCGTTCGAACCGTATGTGCGAAAGAACCCAGCGCCCTGGCTGTGGATGTACAAACATTGGCGCTACCTTCCTGCCAACGCCGACCGGCCTTACCCCTTCTATGCGAATTTTTATCGGCCCTTCGAAGAGATGCTTCAGCGCGACCAGGCTGAAGGTTTCACAGAAGATAACAAAGAAAACCAGGGCTAAGTTTCGAACGTCAGACTGGTAGCGATTTCACAAATGTTGTAGCCACCGGCCTGTGGCCGGTCGATCTCGGCGCTGCTTTTCACGCCAAGGAAGACAACCCACAGGGCCGTGGCTACAGCGGCGCAACTTTACGGATTCTTCGCCGCAACCTGCTGCGCAGGCATTTTCATTTCAATCTGGGCGCTGACCTTCTGAAGACCCGATGTTAGAGCCTCAATTTGTTTGTGCTGTTCCGCGAGCCTGGATTCAAAGCTCTTCCGCTGGCGCACAACCGTCGCTTCAACACCGGAGTTGGCGCGGGCACACTCCTCGGCAACACCGCAGACGAAAACACCGCCACCGGCGCGGGAGCGCTCTTCAGCAACACCACGGGGTTCGACAACACGGCCAACGGAGCGTTTGCGCTCTTTTCCAACACGGACGGCTCCGCCAACACTGCCCTCGGTGATCGAGCGCTCTTAAGCAACACCACCGGCGGCTTCGGCCGGTTTAATTCGAGCAGGGCGCTCACCTTTTGGATTTGCGCGGCCTGCTCCTTGAGGCTTGTAGTGAGGAACTGGATTTCCTTTTGCTGCTGCGCCACAGTTGCTTCCGACTTCTCTTTTTGCTCGGCAATAGACGCTTCGAAATCTTTTCGTTGTTGCGCAACAGTTGACTTTAACTTCGCGATCGTTGCCTGCTGTTCCTCGACTTTTTTGTGTTCTTTAAGAAACTCGTTGAGCAACATCGCGTTCACCGCGTCGTAGCGCACAGTGTAGATTTCGCTGTTCTTGTCGCGCACCACGAGGTGAGGGTTCACGTCGGCGACCTCCTCAGCGATCAAACCAAATTGCGGTGTGTTTGTCTTGTCGTTTTTGTAGTAGAATGTCACCGGCTTAAGCGCCAGAATAGCTTCGCTGGCTTCGTCCATTGGCTTGATCTCTTTCTTGAACCGACGCGAAGAGCTTGCTGTTCCCAGCTGGCCAGTGGAGTCGACCAGCACTGGAATCGCGTCGACGTTTTGCGTTTGTACGTCGCGGATATTGCCAATAAAGCAGCTGTTATCCACATCGTCCCCCGGACTTCCGATAGCGATGACATTGCCGGACGAACCGACCAAGAAGCCGGCCTGAAATCCTACCGCAATATTGCTGCTGCCCGTGCTGCCAGCGAGCGCACCACTACCAATTGCCGTGTTGTTGTTGCCGATGGTGTTGCTAGAGAGCGCAGCGAAACCAGTGGCCGTGTTTTCGCTACCAGTGGTGTTGCTTTGGAGCGCGTGAAGACCGGTGGCTGTGTTGCTGTCGCCAACGGTATTGCCAGAGAGGGCACCGGCGCCAGTGGCCGTGTTGTCGCTGCCTCCTGTGTTGCTAAAGAGAGCGTCGGTGCCGCTGGCCGTGTTGGCCTCGTCGGTGGTGTTACTAAATAGTGCGAACGTTCCATTGGCGTGTTTTGGGTGCCGATGCCGTTGCTAAAAAGCGCCCCAGCGCCAGTGGCCGTATTTTGGTCTGCGGTGTTGGCAAAGAGGGTTCCAGCGCCGACACCTGTGTTGAACTTACTGTCGGTGAGACTCAGGAGCGAAAACACGCCAAGGGCAGTATTGTAAGTGCCGGTCGTGAGACTAAGAAGTGCGTTCTGCCCTTCTGCTGTGTTGCCTCCGGGATAACCGCCATCCGGCGGCGGATTGACCGCATATCCTTTTGGCGAAGAGACAAAGAAGGCGAGCGACAATATGATGAGGAGTGCTTGAATTCGTGTTTTCATGGACTGAACTTTCGCAAGAATTGTATCATAGTGTCGAGAGCAAAAGCTTGGCCGCCGCTTGTCCCTTTGGATCGCGAGCACGAGCACGAGCAAGAGTGAGAAAAGCTCAGCTTGATTCAGGCACCTTCGCGGATTAAGCGTGTTCGCGTTATGTCTCGTTCGTCAGCATCTTCTAGTAGTGAATTGTTGCGGGCTCACTGCGCCGCGATTGCAAAGGAGGAGGCTGCACTGCGTGAGGGTGGTGGCAAGGCTGGCCATGAACGTCAGCGAAAGATGAATCGGCTGCCGGTGCGCGAACGACTCGATCGCTTACTCGACAAAGGCTCGCCGTTTTTCGAGATCGGTCTCTGGGCGGCTTACAAAATGTACGAACAATGGGGGAAGATTTCCGCGGCTGGAGTAGTCGCCGGCATCGGCAACGTCGAGGACGTTCCGTGCATGATTATTGCTAATGATGCTACCGTAAAAGCTGGCGCTTTCTTTCCCCAAACGACGAAGAAGGTGATTCGCGCGCAGCGCATCGCCTTTGAATGCTCGCTTCCCATCATTTACCTGGTCGATTCCGCGGGTGTGTTCCTTCCGATGCAGGATGAAATTTTTCCGGATGAGGATGATTTCGGCCGCATCTTTCGCAATAACTCCGTTATTTCGGCCGCTGGGATTCCTCAGTTCGCCGCAATCATGGGTAATTGCGTGGCTGGCGGGGCCTACCTCCCGGTTCTATGCGACAAAATTTTGATGACAAAAGGAAGCGGCTTGTACCTGGCGGGTCCTTCTCTAGTAAAAGCAGCCATTGGCCAGATTGTTGATGCGGAAGAGCTAGGCGGCGCGCAGATGCATGCCGAAGTTAGCGGTACTGTGGATTTTTTTGAAAAGGACGATCCGTCCTGCCTCAAACATCTTCGTTCCCTGGTTGGATTGCTGCCCGAAGCGAAAGAATCCAAAACGTCGAGGACGCAGAAGGAAACATCCAAACCATCGAAAGACCCGGATACTGTTTATGATCTGATCAGCTTCGATGGGCAAAAGCAGTACGACACCCGGGATCTACTGGCCACAGTGGTGGACGAAGACTCTGTCGACGAATATAAGGCCGATTATGGCAAGACAATCGTAACTGCGTACGCGCGCATTAGCGGGCGCCCCGTAGGAATTGTGGCTAACCAACGCTTGCAGGTCAGGACCAAAAAAGAGGGAATTCAAATGGGTGGCGTTATTTATTCCGATAGCGCAGATAAGTCAGCGCGCTTTATCATGGACTGCAATCAAACAAGCTTGCCCATCATCTTTTTCCAGGATGTGACCGGATTCATGGTAGGCCGCGACGCGGAACAAAGCGGGATCATTCGCAGCGGCGCGAAGCTGGTGAACGCCGTCAGCAATTCCATCGTGCCAAAGATCACGGTCGTCGTGGGTGGGTCATTTGGCGCGGGGAACTACGCGATGTGCGGCAAGGCATATGATCCGCGGTTTATTGTTGCCTGGCCCACTGCCCGGTACGCCGTAATGGGTGCGGCCCAGGCGTCGGATACTGTATTTGCGATCCTTGCTCGCGCCCGGGAACGAGGCGACAAAAAGGCAACACACGAAGAACTGGAAGACCTTCGCAAAAAAGTGAAACAGAGTTACGAAGAGCAAACCGACATCCGGTACGGCGCGGCGCGCGGCTGGGTGGATGCGATTATTCAGCCGTACGAGACCCGCGATGTTCTCATTCGTCTGTTGCAATACGTCACGCGGCCGAAGCCCAAAGGAATCTTTCATACCGGTGTTATCCAAGTTTAATTCGACATTCGTCATTCGGATTTCGACATTCACCTCATGCCTGTCGTTCTTATCGAAAAGCAAACGCCGCAAATAACTGTTCTTACTCTCAATCGACCCGAACGCCGCAACGCGCTAACGATTGAGTTACTCAGTGAACTAAACGCCGCCATCAAGATCGCTTCCGATCAGCCGCAGGAACGCGTAATTATTTTGCGCGGAGCAGGCGCAGCCTTTTGCACGGGGCTGGACTTGAAGGAAGCGACTGACCAGACAAAAGCGCATGCGACCGCTGAGATGGTCGCGAACACGTTGATAGCCATCAGCCAAACGCGTCTTATCACGATCGCTGCGGTACATGGCGCGGCAGTTGCGGGTGGCGCAGGTATTATGTCGGCGTGTGATTTTGTTGTCGCAGCGCACCGTACGAAAATCGGATATCCCGAGGTACGTCGCGGATTGGTCGCCGGTCTGGTCATGACTTTCCTGCGCCGGCAAGTAGGCGAACGAAACATGCGCGAGCTGTTGTTGGGGTCCGAATTAATCGATGCAGAACGTGCAAAGGAAATCGGCCTCGTGAATCGCGTTGTTGGGCAAGATGATTTGATGAATGAAGCACAAAAGTTTGCGCAATCGGTTCTGCAAGGCGCCCCTGGTGCGCTGGCGCAAACGAAACGATTGATCGAAGAACTTTGGTCCAGCTCGGTGAAAGAAGATGTCGATCTTGCCCTGAAGTATCACCTGCAAGCGCGCGAATCGGAAGAAGCTCGTGAAGGCATTGCCGCCTTTAACGAAAAGCGGCCGCCCAAATGGGTGGGCACAAGATAGGGGAGGTTAGGCAGCTTGCCTGAGCCGGATGGCAAGCTGCCTTCCAAATAGCCTCCCATTTGCCTGCGAGAAGAAGGCTGGCTCTAGGCGGCTTGAGGAACCGGCGTCGCTTGTCCAGCGGCTGGCCCTTGATACTGCGCGCTGCCGAGGCCAAGGATCGGCACGAAAATGATTCCCAAAAGAGCGAGGCCGATTCCGAACCCCGCACCTTTGCCGAAACTCTTCGCCATATCGATACAGAGAATAATTCCTATGATGATATTAACGAACGGGATAAGCATCAAAATGATCCACCAGCCGGGTCGACCTACAATCTTGCACCAGATGTAGAGGTTATAGATCGGGATGATGCTAGCCCAGCCAGGCTGGCCGGCTTTCGTGAAAACTTTCCACATCGCCACGATCAACAGCAGAGCGATGAGCAGTCCGATAATCATCGAAACTGGGCTAGGGGCTTGGCCTTGCGATGAGTATGAATACTCGACTTGCGCGAGCAATGATAGGGGATGGATGAGCAGATTTTGCATAAGTGATATCATATGGGTTAAGGGGTTGAAGGCTCAGGTCTAACGGGCTGCGTCTTAATGGGCAAGCAAAATCTTTGAATCTTGTTTAATGCGGGTTCCGCTAGTGAGCCGGAAAGCATTCGGAGCTAACGAATACGTCTAGTCGCCACCATCGTCACCGCCATCATCGTCTCCAGTATCGGCGTCGCCTTCATCACCTCCGCTATCGTCACCGCTCCTATCCTCGCCCTCATCATCTGAAGCATCCTCCATGCTATCGTCGTCGTCGGACGCCACTTCTTCATCGTTGTCTTCTTCAGCAGCTACTTCTTGTTCCTCTGATTCGGACATGTCGAACGATTCGCTCTCCGCGTAAGATTCTTGTGAGTTGATTTCCTCGTTGGAGACCGACTTGAAATTAGCAACGGCCGCAAGCGTATGGCAGGGTTTCACCGCGCGTGCCACAGCAAAAACACTGAGCGAAAGGCAGAGCAAGAAACCAACGAGTTTTTTCATGGTGGCGCGCAGCCTAGCTGGGTTACAGATCGAGTGTCAATCATCGATGATCAGTAGTGCCCCGACCTCGCTTTACGAACTGCAGTCAACACGCGATGGTCGAGCGCCGATGAAAACGAAAAGCACATCGCCCAAGCGCAATTGGCGGCCCAAAGCCGGATGGGGGGTGCCGGTGGCTTGGGTCACACTTTGCGTTGTCTGGAGCTCGACCTGGCTCGTTATCAAGATCGGGTTGCGTGATCTACCGCCAATTTCTTATGCGGGTATCCGTTTTCTCGTCGCAATTATTGTCCTATTCGC
>JBKPDP010000120.1:0-11228 GCA_046727935.1 Verrucomicrobiota bacterium
GCGCGCGATCCGGAATTAGTTTGGCAATGGTATCGCGAGCGGCGCCAGCGGATTCGCAATGCGCAACCGAATGCCGCCCATGAAGCGATTGCCAAACTGGCGCAATGTGCAGATGAATTTCTGCTCGTCACCCAGAACGTGGACGACCTGCACGAACGCGCTGGGCTAGCGATGCAAAAGATCGTGCAGATTCATGGAGACATTTTCGTGACCAGATGCTCGCGCTGCGATTTCGAGCAGGAGCACGAGCAAGAGCAAAATGGCGTCCCGGGATGTAAGAAATGCGATGCGCTCATGCGGCCTGGCGTGGTTTGGTTCGGAGAGCCTTTGCCTTTGCGTGAAACCGAACGCGTGGAGAACTATTTGCAGCGCGATTCTTGCGGCGTTGTGATCGTGGCGGGAACAACGGCAACGTTTGGATACATCATTGATTGGGCGCTGCGTGCGAGCCATCACGGCGGCAAGCTCATCGAAGTAAATCCCGAGGAAACGCCGCTTTCGCGATTTGCGACACGATTAGTGCGGGAGCCCGCCGCGGAAGCGCTGCCGCGGATTGTTGATCAGATGATCAATTCCTAGAACCCCTGGAGAATGAAAGCGATGCGAACACGCATCGCACTCAAGGGTCTTCGCCAGAGATTCATGGAGGCGCCTATTTTATTTAGCGAAGCTTTCAGGGTGCGTTCTCCCGTCGCTTTTGAACGCTTCACATGCACATTTAGGAACTGATCGCGTGGAGATAACGTTCGGCCGAACGTCGCACCGCGGCTTTCGCATTTGAACGGATGTTCGCCTTCCACCATGCACCGTAAATTTGTTCGAATGGGAATCTTTCGATTCTTTCTAGGATTTGGTGGATCGCAGCGGGTCCGAGCGGAATCAGGTTAGGATAACTCCGCATGAAACTCACATACCGGCGATCTTGCACGACTTGAATGATGTCGCCGGCCAGTACCGCCCCTTTGCCATTCGCACCGGCTGGCCAGTGCAGGACAGTGCCGCCTTCGAAATGCCCGCCGCAATTGATCAGCATCAGACCGTCCCAAAGCGAAAGCATTGTTCCTTCCCAAAATTGAATGCGCGGATTTTTGCGCATCACCCACTCACGGTCGGCGGCGTGCAGAAAAATTCGCGCATCGAAACGTTCCGCCCATTCGACCATCGCCGAGTAATAATGCGGATGCGAAATTGCAATGGCGCGGATGCCACCGCGCGCCTTGACTGCGGCGATGGTTTTTTCGTCGAGGAACGTGATGCAATCCCAAAGCAGATTTCCGTCCGGCGATCGCAAAAGCAGAGCGCGCTGGCCAATGGCAAATTCCGGTTCGGTCCCGATGCCCAAAAGATGCGGCGCTTCGTCTTTCAAGCAATTTCGATGACCAGCCGTCATTCGTTTAAGCGTCGTCCACGCCTGGCCATCGTGACGCACAAATTGTCGTTCATCTTCGCAAATTGGACAGCGTGGCGGCGGCTGCGCGCTTTTAGCAAACTGCGTCCCGCATTGAACACAGATGAAATTCTCCATCGCGGATTTCTGTAGCGGCAATCTCTGATTGTCGCAAATGGCGCGCTTGCCCGATCCTGTATTGGCAGGCGTGCCTTCTGCGGTCTTGTAACAAAGCAGCCGATACGGCTGCCACTACAGTTAATGCTCGACCTTGCGTTACAAGGAATGATTCAAGCGCCAGGACGATAAATCTTTTAATCCTTGCGATGGACTGAGCCGGCGCCGGTAATGTGTTTTTCAATCGTCGGGTTGCCAGAATAGGTAACTTTTCCCGCGCCGGTGATGGCGACTTTCAGCATCTCGGTGACAGCAATTTTGGCATTCCCCGCACCAGTCGTGGAGATTTCAGCGGTCTTGGTTTGGAGACCGCTTGCGTCTAGCTCGCTTGCTCCGGTCATATCCGCAAGGAATTCATCGATGTTTCCGTCGAGCGAAACACGCGATGCGCCGCTAGCTTCAAAGGCGAACTTGGGCCCGGTGAGCTGTTTTGCGGTCAGCTTTACGGCACCGCTGATCCTAGCGCCTGCTCTTGTCGGGCTGGAGATCACGACGGCGATCCCATGTGTTGGCCAGATTTGCTCGTGCGTGCGCAGGTGAAGTGTTTCGCCGGAGACCTCGCTTTCGATGTAATCAAGAAGATTCTCATCCGTCGTGATGCGGAGAGCAGGGGGTCCGCTTTGCCATTCGATTACGAATGCCCCACCGGTGTCGATCTCGCTAAAGGCGGCAATCGGTCGTTCTTCGGTTTTGATATGGCCGTTGCCTCGAATTCCCACCCATCGGCATCCAATGGTCAGACCGAGGCACGCAGCCAGAAATACTATGATGATCTTCTTCATGGAAAATATGATTTCTCTACTTACGATGCCGCGGCGCTCCACTTTGGATTCAAGAAAATTCTGGAGTGTAACGGTTGTCATTCCGAGGGGAAGTCTGGGAACATCTTGCTTGACGCCTGAAATTTCGGAGATGTCTCCAGACTTCGCACAAAGCTTCGGGCGTGGCAGGCGACTACGCTCGACATGACAAGGTCACTTCATAATCTTCAGCTTCGCCGCGTCCACCAAAACGTCATCGACGTAGAATTCCACGCGGTAATCGCCAATCGCCCAACCATCTTTCGGTCGCGCCAGCGTGAATACTCCGTGGGCATTTTGGCTTTCGACGGTCGCTAAAGCTTCGTCCACCTTATAATCTTGTGGGAAATCTTCGCCGATGTTCTCCGCGATCCAGACCGCCTTCAGCTTTCCACCTTTTCGCAAGCGCTGTCCCTGCCAGCGCACGTAAATCTGGGGTGTATCGGATGAAAACACCGTGCTTGCTTTCCCGAATTGATCTTTTGCGAAGCTCACGCACAGCCTTTTCGACGCCGCATCGGATTTCACCTCTGGTCTATTCTCGATTTTGGGTCGCTCAGCCAGCTCGAGGGAAATGCGCTCGAGCAAATCGCCGTCCGTGGCGCGCATAGTTGTAACATCTTTAACAAGTCCAGTGCCCGGCGCGAACCAGCGATCGATGGTCATCCGGCTGGGTGAGCTTTGTTCTCCACGAATATGGAATGCATGAAATTCGCCGGCTGGAACTTCGATATCTTCTTCTCCGGTCACGTTGTACCGCTGATACACTTTTAAATCGCCGACCTGACCGTCGAAATTCCAGGTCGCGCCCTGCTTTAGCGGTGCGGCAACCATTGTCTGCGGCGGATCAAACTTGATGAGTTCGCCGTCCAGATTAATTCGCGCCCAACAGGTTATTCCGTGTTCGTCGACAGTAACAAGGTCCGTATTCGTGATCGAACCAGCCCGGTGCATTTCGAACTTGAGTAGCTCTCTCCCGTCAACGTCCTCCGTCCCTTCAAGGCGGTAGAGTACTGGTAGCCGAACTTTCCTATCAGCGTCTTGTTTCAAATTCGAAATAGTAAGGCCTTTTCCAACTTCTTCCGTCATGCTGTATCGCCATGTCGTCCCGGGATTAGTGGGAACGAGGGGAGCGGCCAATGCAGTCGTCAGCGACATGAAAAAGAATATCGGGGACGTGCCTAGTCGTGACACTTTCAACATCAATCCAGCCCGTAGCGACTGTGCTCTACCAAAGCCGGGGACTGGATTCGGCTTTGGCTCATCACGACGTCTGCGTAATCTGCGGTCCAACATGTTTCCGAAATATTGCACATCGATGTTGATCCTCGCCGCTGTTTTTTCTTTCGGCGCCATTCAGCTTGCTGCAGACACGCCAAGATCCGACCGGCCCGTTTCGCGCCCAGCGGGCAGCCGGTTGGATCAACGAGCCGGGTCGCCCAGCTCCTTTCAACCGTATGATCTCGACGAGCGTGTTCTTTCTTCAGAAGGAGCTGCCCGCCAAAGGCGGGTTCAACGGCATATTGTCGTCGTTGTTTGGGATGGAATGCGCCCGGACTTTATCAGCGAGAAGACAACTCCCACGCTTTGGAAGCTCGCCCGCGAAGGAGTCACTTTCCGCAATCACCACGCGGCTTATCCAAGCGCGACGATGGTAAACGGAACAGCACTGGTGACTGGTGTTTACCCCGGCAAGAACGGCGTGATCGCAAATTATGAGTACCGCCCGGGAATTGATCGCAGCCGATCAATTAATGTCGAGAGCCCCGCGGCCGCGAGCAGGGGAGATGAACTTTCCGGCGGCAAATACATTTCCGTTCCGACCATCACCGAACTCGTTCAACGCGCAGGTGGGCGAACAGCGATTGCCGCTGCGAAAACTGTCGGTCTCTTGCTGGATCGACACGCAGGCACTGGGCCTGCGAAAAACTGCGTGACACTTTTCGCAGGCCAGATGCTTCCTAATGGAGCTTTTGGCCCCATCGTTGCCGCGCTTGGACCGTTTCCATCTGGGCATTTACAACACGACGCCTGGACGACCAAAGCAGTGACAGATTTCCTTTGGAAAGATGGCGTGCCGGCTTTGTCAGTGATTTGGCTGGGGGAGCCGGATCTAACGGAGCACGAATCTGCGCCCGGCGCGCCACCCGTGCTCGCTGCAATCAAATCGTCGGATGAAAATCTCGCTGCTGTTCTTTCAGCGTTAAATCGACAAGCCGCACGTGAAACAACAGACCTGTTTGTCGTTTCCGATCATGGATTTTCGACGATCAGCCGCTCGATCGATTTACGAAAAATCCTGAGTGACGCAGGTTTCGTTGCGAAGACTGAATTTGACGATGAGCCGAAACCCGGAGACATCATGCTGGTTGGGAACGGCGGCAGCGTTCTCTTTTATGTCGTCGGACACGACGCGACGGTGACGCGCCGCCTTGTCGAATTTTTGCAGCAATCGGATTTTGCTGGAGTGATCTTCACTAAAGAAATGATTCAAGGGACGTTTGGTTTCGATCAAGCCAGGATTCAGAGTGATCACGCGCCGGATGTGACGATGGCTTTTCGCTGGAATGATTCGAAAAATCAGTTCGGCACTCCGGGAATGATCGACGCTGATTGGCAACGAGCAGCAGGAAAGGGGACTCATGCCACCCTTAGTCGATTCGACATGCATAATACCTTGATCGCAGCTGGCCCAGATTTTCGGCGCGGTCAAACGGACGATTTGCCCACAGGAAACGTCGATCTTGCACCGACGATCGCGAGTCTCCTGGGAATTACGTCGCCGGAACAAATGGATGGCAGAATTTTAGCCGAGGCGATGGTTAACACCGCTCGCGCCCCAATGGGGTTAAAAGCCGAGACGAAAACAATCGAAGCAAAAAAAGATTTCGCAGCCGGCAGCTGGCGACAGTCGCTTCAAATCTCGCGCGTCGGCTCGACAATTTATCTTGATCAAGGCAATGGCTCATTTGCTCCGAATCCGAGATGAAGCAGTGATTGACATCAAAGATCGCGAAAACTAGCCTCGCATTCCGTGCTTTGCCATCTTGGCCGCGTTGTCACAATCATAGCCCTTTGCTGCGCGATTGGGTTGCATTGGATGGCGCTGCAATCACTCGCCTGGACGAGTATGCTCATCGAGTATTCGAGGGGCGCACCCTTGTGTCAGGCAATTGCGCAGACCTTTGATGGCGCGCATCCATGCTCGCTTTGTCACGTCGTCGCTACAGGAAAAGCTTCAGAAAAAAAGTCCGACATACAGTCACCTGTGCCAAGGATTGACATCATCTGCGTCGCACGCGTAATCGAATTGATATCGCCTTTCGCCCTGTTCCAATACGCACTTGGCGATTTCTCCGTCTCTGAAATCGAGCAGTCTCCACCCGTTCCACCACCGCGGATAATGGTAGGCTAGTTCGCCGGGATTTGCTGCGCCGTGTGTGTGCACGGGTCGCAGCATCACACCATTACGAACCCGAGACTGCCGCGCGCAGATCGCGATTGCGCGGATGTTCTCATTTTTGGAGGAACAAAATTAAAATCTTATCGCTTCTTTTTTTCGAATCGCTCAACACAGCGGTGGTTGTTACTGTAGCCGCTGAGTTCGCTCTTCTGTTTGTCAAGCCAGAAACTGCTTCGGCACACGGCTTCGCCGGGAGCAGATTCTTTCCGGCGACGCTCTCGACAGACGATCCATTCGTCAATGACGAGTTATCGCTGCCAACCGTCTCGAGTATCGTGAGCCCCGATGAAGGGGGGACGCGCGACACCGAGATTTCGGCGGATATCGCCAAGCGCATCACGCCAAACTTTGGCGTCGAAGTCGGCGAGACCTTCATTAATCTCAGGCCGCCTCGCGAGCGTTCTGCGAGTGGATTTGGCAATCTGGAACTCGGCGCAAAATACGAGTTCTTTGAAAACGATGAACACGAAACCATTCTCTCCGTGGGCAGCGACGTGGAAATCGGTGGGACGGGCGGTAAGGACGTCGACGCCGATTCATTCACGACGTGGACGCCGGCACTATTTTTCGGCAAAGGCTTTGGCGATTTGCCTAACGAGCTTTCATTTCTAAAACCGCTTGCTCTCACCGGGCTAATCGGTGTAGCCATTCCGACCAGCGCCAGCACACGAACCGCGACGTTGAATAACGCGACCGGCGAGCGTGAAATCGAGCTTGAGCGTCATGCAATCGTCCTCGAATGGGGTTTTGCACTCGAATACAGCATCATCTATTTGCAGGAGCAGGTGAAGGACATCGGATTGCGCGCGCCATTCGATCGGCTCATTCCGCTGATCGAATTTCCTTTTGAAACCCCCCTTAACCGCGGTCAGGAAGGACAGACCACCGGCACGATCAATCCTGGCCTCATCTGGTCGGGCAAATATTTCCAAATCGGCGCAGAAGCGGTAATTCCGGTGAACTCACGCACCGGCAGCGATGTTGGCTTTATAGCGCAGTTGCATTTCTATCTGGACGATCTTTTCCCTCGCAGCCTGGGCCGTCCGCTCTTCGGGGGAAACAAATGAAACCTATCATCCTCAGTCTCCTACTAATTATTATGACCGGCTTAGCCCGGCTTGAAGCGCACGCATTTTTAAAAAGTGCGGAACCTGCTGTGGGCAGCACGGTGCAGACGTCGCCTAACGAAGTTCGGATTTGGTTTACGGAAAACATCGAACCGGCCTTCAGCAGCATCCAGGTTTTCGACGCGTCTGGCAAAGAAGTGGACAAAGGCGATGTGCATTTGGATCGCTCCAACCAAACGCTGTTGCACGTTTCTCTGCAGCCGCTCGGATCTGGAATTTACAAGGTCGTCTGGCGCGTCGTTTCCGTTGATACGCACGTGACAAACGGAAACTTCACGTTCCGGGTCGTTCGTTAGGCATTTGTACGGAGACAAATTGATGCTCACCGCGCTGCTCATCATTACTCGTGCTGCGCACATTGCTGCGTCGATTTCGATCGCGGGAATCTTTACCTTCGAACTCGTCACGCTTGGCTTGGCCGGCCCGTCCATGAGCGACGATTTCCACCAGGTCGATCGACGCTTGTTCCGCCTCGCCGTTTGGACTCTGGTCGTAGCGCTTGTCTCCGCTCTGCTTTGGTTGTGGTTGGAGGTCGCGAACATGAGTGGATTGGGGCTCGCTGACGCTTTTTCCAGGACAGCATGGGGAACGGTCTTATTTGGAACGGAATTCGGTCGCGTCTGGCAGCTTCGCTTTGGCCTGATTGCAGTGGCGTTTGCGCTCATCGCGTCAGGTCTGGTGCGAGGAGAAGTGCGACGGCCGCTGCTGCTGATTCTCTGGCTGCTCGGCGTTGCTTTTCTCGTTTCGCTCGCCTGGATCAACCACGCGGCCGCTGCGTCAGTGCAACCCCTCGGTCTGTTTGGCGATGTCCTTCATCTTTGCGCGGCGGGCGGTTGGATCGGCGGACTAGCGCCGCTGGCAATTTTTCTAACGCGTCTCCATACGTCGTTCTCGTTAGGCGAAGGGGCCGCTGTGGTGCTACGACGCTTTTCCACGCTCAGCTTGTGCTGTGTAAGTGTTCTAATCGTCAGCGGCATTTCCAATAGTTGCTTACTGGTCGGTTCAATTCACGCGCTTTTCACGACGCTTTATGGTCGGCTTCTGGTTATTAAGCTTACTCTCTTCGCCATTCTCATCGGTTTCGGCGTGCGCAACCGATTCATGGTCAAAACGAACCTGCGAAGCGTTCCACCAGTCTCAGATTTGCTGCCTCAATTGCGCCGTAATGTGATCTGCGAGGCGTGTCTCGGCGCTGCAGTCGTGGTGATCGTCGCGTGTTTAGGCGTAACGCCCCCTTCCGCGCCATCCATGATGAATAAAAATCAGACCAGCCGCGGAATATTTCGATCACCTATGACCAGGTGATGAGGCGAAGTTCGTGCATTTGCATCAGGCAGGGATGCGTGGGCACAACGCGCACGCTAAAGCCGTAGGTGCCGCTTTCAGACGCAGGAACGCTATTCCTGGTAAGATGCGGTTCCCATCTGCCCAGAATCGGCTTTGTTGCGCGGGTGAGTTCCATGCCAGACGGAACTACGTTGCGCCTAGGCGTTTCTAGCTACCACTATTTTTCCGAAGGCGGCAGGCATTGCCGGTTACTTGCTCACCGGCACTCTGATCTTGTAGCGCTTCTTAAGATCTTTCCCGAAATTTACTTCAAAGTCCTTCTGACGAACGACCGTCGCGAGATTGCCGGAAAAGTCGTAGCCCACCTTCTCGCGCAGCACGGAGCTTTTGACGGCGTCTTTCCCGGCGATCTTATGGACCTTCTTCTTGAACAGCGCGTCGGTTTTGAGATTGGAAGAACTCTTCGGATCGCGGGGTGAGACGTCGTTTGACGGGCTTTTGTGGCTTTCTCCCACTACGGTCTTCGTGGAGTCGTACACGTTGTTCACTACGCCGTCATTATCAATGCAGACGGCGATGAGGCCGTGGTCGGAATTAACGCTTTCGACTCCTTTGTAGCTTTGCCTGAATTGAACAATCGTGTCGATGGCCGATGGCTTTTCAATCGTGCCGCTCCCGTTCATCGTGCCGCCGCAGGTGAACCGGTGCCGGATGTTGCCCAAGGTCAGTTCAATGCCTTTGTTCAAATCGAGATCCCTGATGAGGCGTTGAGCAATCTTGATGGCTTTGCTTTCATCCAATAGCGACGTATTGGCGAAGTTCCCTTTTCCAAAGTGAACATTCAAAGCACCCTCGTTGTTAACATTCACCTGCACGGTCTTCGATGAAAGCATCCTATTCCCGTTTGCGTCGAACAAGATGTTGCTGGCATTCGTTCTCGGCATGCCCGCGTCCCGCGCGACCTTTGACACTCGATTATCACTCGCATATTTGTTGCTCAAAACGAGTCCGTTGAGATTCCTGGGAATGCTCGTCTTGCTCGGGAACGATCGCGTCGGCAGGGTGCCGATCCATTGCCATTGGTACCAGCCTTTGCCAACCGGGGTTCTGGAAAAGAATCGTTCGGTGTTCAGGCGATTGATTGCTTCTGTCGTGTTTGAACCCGCCGCCATCGCCACGGGAACTTGATCGTGACTGATTCGCCAACTGGCATCCAGAAAGGCGCCGGCGAACGTTTTCCCTTTCTTCCACTCCTCCCAGAAATATTTTCCGTAGTTAGGATCATCAACGCTGGTGGTTTCATAGCCGAACATCATGCGCAGTCCGCCTTTGTTCGGATTCCACCAAGTTTTCACCGGACTGTCCGAGCCTGATACTCGCAACGAAAAGCACGTTGACCAAAAGAGGTAACGCAGCTCTTCATTCGCGAAAGCCATGTTGTTTGAGTACGCCCAATCGCGATTGTCCCATTTGCCCCCGAGAGGCGCCTGAAAAACTCCGTTACCATCCATCGCGCCGTGACCGGAATGATAAAACACCATGACAGCATCCATGCCGTAGGTGTCCTGCCAATTATCGTAGGTTTCCTCGTAGGCCCAAACCTTTACTCCCGAATCCTTGCGCCAATAATTTGCCGCTCTGGCGGGAAAGGAGGTCGGGTAGTCGAGAAATCCATCGGCATCTTCGTGCGTGTAGGTAAGGCCGCTTGCGCTGGAGAAAGTTTCGAGACTGTTCGCGCCGTAGAAGTCATCAGAACCGCTGACCACGGTCTTGAGAGCCTTCGACGATCGTCTTTTGGCTTTTGCCAAAGGATCCCGCATAGTTAATCTTTTGTATCTCATTGCGCTCTCCTTTTGTTTGTTAGTTTAATCGCGCTCCTTTTATTTATCCAACTATTGCAATTCCATCTCTTACTAAGATGTTGCATTCAGTTGTTCCTTTTATTCCTGTACGAGTTTTGAATTTGTAATTGTTAGGTTCATTAACAATTACACTGTAACCACTCCAAGTACCTGTGTAATTACCGTCTTGTAAATCAACTTTCTCTTCTGATGGAGAAACTGGTCCTTTCAATTCGTTCTTGAATTCATCTTTGAAGTGGCTCATCAATCTAATCTCAGCCTCAGTGAATTTATCATTCATAAAGTCAGCTCCGTCGTCATCGGGAATCTTGGCCTACTTCTTGTAGAAAGCGACGTGGCTGTCGTGGATTCGTGCGCTGCTTTTTCTTAAGAACAGTTTTTTGATGCTTATTCAATGAGCCTTATGGAGCGGGCTCCGAACCGGCTGGGCAGCAGCGATGCTCCTGGTCCTTGTCCATCAATTCGATCTGCCGTTTGAGCAGTTCGAGTTCGAGTTGCATTTTCTTGTGCAGCTCAGGCTCGCAGACGTTACAGGTGTCGAGGCAGCCTTTAACGATCACGCCCGCAGTCGGCAGGCAGGTCTGGCGTTCAAAGCCGAATTCCTCCTGTGCGTCCTTGGAAACCCCGCCCGTCTTGGGATCGAGCAATTTGCGATTGATTAGTTGCTTGTCCACTTCCGTCAGGGCCGCTTTGCGAATCGCTTCTGGCAGCGGGAGGTCCGCGGTCGCCTGCGGCGGAACGCTCCCGGTGAACGCGAACCGACCCAACACGGCAAACTGCGGTGAACTCGCCTGTGCATATTGCGCCTCGCTCTGTAGGCCGCGCGCTTCGGTTTCTAGCCGCGTCTTGTTCGTCGCTGGCACTTCCTGCGGGACAGTCGAGATTTGCCCCACAGCGCGAATCGGATTTGCGAGCACGGGTGCTGGCGCCGCCGGATCAATCACGCGGCGCTCGATTGAAACCAACTCGAACTTGATCGTCTCGATCTTGTTGATGCGGTAAAAGAGAAACGTAATCGCGTGGCACTGGTTGGGATTGGCAAACTCGCGCGAGGACGCTTCAAAGTGATCTTGCGACTCGCCTTCTTTGTGCTCGCGCGAGGAGACTTCACCCACAGAGAACGAG
>JBKPDP010000121.1:0-32732 GCA_046727935.1 Verrucomicrobiota bacterium
AGGCGCAGGTAGTGGTCTCGCGAAATTTCGATACCGCCAAATTGTTCCAGATGCGGTGTGAGCCATTGCGTGTCAAGCAACGCAAAGTTTCGCGCGCGCAAATGTTCCACCAGCGCCACCAATGCAATTTTCGATGCATCGGTTACGCGGTAGAACATTGATTCACCAAAAAAAGCGCCACCGATCGCTACGCCGTAGAGTCCACCAGCAAGCCTGCCTTCCTTCCAGGCTTCAACGGAATGGGCGTAGCCGAGCTCATGCAATCGGGTATAGCTCTCAATAATTTCGAGGTTGATCCATGTATCTTCGCGTTTCGCGCACGCCTCGATTACTTTCGAAAACGCGCTGTCAATCATCGTTTCAAAAACTTTTTTGCGCACCAGACGGCGCAGCGCATGTGGCACATGAAAATCTTCCAGGGGCAAAATTGCGCGTGGATCGGGCGAAAACCATTGGATTGAGTCGTCCTCCATCGCCATGGGAAAAACGCCAAGCTGATAACCTTGCAGCAAGAGTTCGGGATCGATCATGGCGGACGGAGTTAAAAAAGTTAAAACGTTAAAAGGTTACAACGGAAAGGCATTGACCGTTTTCAACTATTTAACCTTTTAACCAATCACTTGGTGTCATCCGCATTCCGCCATTGCAATAACCCGCGGTCTTCATAAAATACGTAGATGAAACGCATGTCGATCCTGCTCGCGATCGCATGCCTGGCCATGGGTGGCTGCGCCGACCCGCTGGAACAACGCACCACGCAAGAAGTTCAGGGGCAGTTTGAACGCGGGGTGACCGGTCAGGGAACGCTCGGCCCGTTGGAGCGATCTCCGGGCGACCCTGCCGCAGAGCATGGCGTCCCGCAGACTCATCCATAGCGCGCGCTGAAGATGGCCGACAAATCAACGCACTCAAAAATTCTCATCCTCGATTTCGGCTCGCAGTACACGCAAGTCATAGCGCGGCGAATCCGTGAGTGCCAGGTGTATTCAGAGATCATTCGTTTCGACACGCCAACCGCTGAAGTCGCTGCATTGAAACCGAAGGGTCTGATCTTTTCCGGCGGGCCCGCCAGTGTTTACGACAAGGGCGCACCGCAAATCGACCCAGAGATTTTTTCGCTCGGCATTCCCGTGTTGGGAATTTGTTACGGGCTGATGCTGATGGCGCACCATCTTGGTGGCCGGGTGATATTCACGGGACGACGCGAGTATGGCGCCGGCGTCTTGCACATTAAGAGCGATTCGGAACTTTTAGGCGGATTAGGCGAGCAGCTCGACGTCTGGAACAGCCACGGCGACGAGGTGACAGCGTTGCCGAAAGGCTTTCGCGTCGCCGGGACCACCGAAGGCTGCAACTTCGCCGGGGTAGAAGATCCACAACGGAAGCTCTACGGATTGCAATTTCATCCCGAAGTCGCACACACGCCGCGCGGCAGGGAGATTCTTCAAAATTTTCTGTTTCACATCTGCCACTGCGCGATGGACTGGACAATGGGCTCCTTCATTGAGGAGGCTTGCGCCCGCGTCAGGAAACAAGTCGGCGATCAAAAGGTCGTGCTCGGTTTGAGCGGTGGCGTTGATTCTTCCGTGACCGCTGCGCTCCTGCACAAGGCGATCGGCGACCAGCTCACCTGTATTTTCGTTAATAACGGGCTGCTTCGTGCTCGCGAGGAAGAAGTAGTGCAGCGCGTTTTCGGCGAGAACTTCCATGTGCGCTTAAAATACGTGGACGCTAGCGAACGTTTTCTCAGACTGCTGAAAGGGGTGACCGACCCCGAAACGAAACGCAAGCTAATTGGCAACGAATTCATCACGGTATTTCAACACGCGACCGAGGATCTACTCAAAGAAGACCAAAGAAACGGCGAGCGGAAGCACGGCGGCTACAAGTTTCTCGCACAAGGCACTCTCTACCCTGATGTAATTGAAAGCGTATCGATCGAGGGCAATCCCGCGCAAGTGATCAAGAGTCATCATAACGTCGGCGGATTGCCGGAGAAAATGCATTTCGAGCTCGTCGAGCCGGTGCGCCAATTATTCAAAGACGAAGTGCGCCAGGCGGGATTGCAGCTCGGTTTGCCTAAAGAAATCGTATATCGTCAGCCTTTCCCGGGACCGGGTCTCGCCGTTCGCATTCTCGGAGAAGTTACGCCCGAACGATTGGCAATTCTGCGCGAGGCAGACACTATCGTGCAAAGCGAAATGGAGGCGGCCGATTGGTATTACCAAGTTTGGCAATCATTTGCTGTTTTGCTTCCTGTGCAATCGGTCGGCGTGATGGGCGACCAACGCACTTATGAAAACACAGTTGTGCTTCGCATCGTCGAAAGTCAGGACGGAATGACCGCCGACTGGGTGAGGCTTCCCTACGAATTGCTGGCGCGTATTTCGAACCGGATCAGCAACGAAGTGAAAGGCGTCAACAGAGTTTGTTACGACATCTCGAGTAAACCACCGAGCACGATCGAGTGGGAGTAAGCTAGTCCTTGATCGGCAATTTTTGCGACTCGGAAAAACGAGAAGAGCCTTGGATTCGCTCTTGATTCCCGTTTTCCTCTATCCTATCAGCCAAAGGATCAAAAATGAAACTCACAAATTCCTCTCCACATTAATGGTCGTAGCCTTCGCGCTTGCTCCACAATTATTTAACACTTCCCGCGTGGCATTTGCTGCCTCGGGAGGCACGTATTCCTCCACGCTGATTTCGCCGACAGCTGGACAGGTTCTCAATCCTGGGCAGCAAGTCCGAATTCAGTGGAAGGATACGCTTCCATCGGTTCGATATTTCACCGGATGTGAGATGGAAGTTTGGCTGTCGCTGGATGGCGGAAGGACCTTCACTATGTGCATTACGCCAATACTCGACCCAAAGGCTACACATTTTGATTGGACTGTTCCGAACATGCCGACCAACGCGGCGGTCCTGGACATCCGCTTCGGCTGTGAAGGGTATTACCCAGAAAGCTACAGTCCTCAGCCTGCATCGACTTTTGTCATCGCGCAGAATGCAGCAGGCGCACCGGCCTCGCATTAAATTTCCGTCGATACGACCAACGCTTTTCGGCAGACGTCGCGCACAGCTCCTTGAAAAAGGTCTGTCACGCGAGTGAGAAGGCTTGCCGTGTTGGAAGCTTTCCGCGCGATCTAATTAATCTGCAGGACGGCGCTCAGGAACTCCGAGAAATCCTTGCCGTTGCGGGCAGCATGATTGAGCGCGTCCAGGCGCGCGTTAATTGCCGCTTCCGGCAGCGTGACGCGGAATGAATGCGCTTCATTTGTAAAAACGATTTCGTCCCACTGAATTGATAAAATCTCGTCGTTGAAACGCGCCACGGCGCGGCCACGGAAAAATGCGCGTGTTGTTTCTGGCGGGCTAAAAATCGCGGTCTTGATTTCCTCCTCACTCGTGACACGGCGCATTAAGTTCTTGCGCACCAGCTCGTAGTATAACCCACGCTCGAGATCGAGATTGTGATATTCGAGATCAATGGATTGCAACCAAGGGTCGCTCCAGGAAAGTTTTTCCTCTTCCTGCAATGCATCCAGCAGGAATTTCTTTGCTGCCCAATCGACCCGGTCTCGCGTTGAAATTGCGTCGCGCTCGAGATCGTTGAGGACATTCTCCCATTCGCGCAAGACCCATTGGCAATCTTCGCTCGCGCCGTCGTCCAGCTTGCTCGCGGCGCGCAAATAAATCCGCTGCACATCAATCGCAGAGATTTTGCGGCCGTCCTTCAGTTCGATGATCCAATCGTAGGTCTGATCACGGCTGATCGATTTGTTTGCATCAACTGGCTGCGCGATCTCAAGCTGCGGTGCTTCTCCGCGCTCAATCAAGTCAAGCATGAGCGCGGTGGTCCCAATCTTCATGGCTGTGGCCCATTCGCTCATGTTTGAGTCGCCAAGGATAACGTGGAATCGGCGATAACGGCTCGCGTCCACATGTGGCTCGTCACGCGTGTTGATCAGAGGGCGGCGATTCATCGTATCAATGCTCACAACCACACTGAAGAAATCGGCGCGCTGCGAGATTTGGTAGACGCCGGGCTCGCCCTGCGCGCTCTCGGCTTCGATGCCCATCTTGCCCGCACCCGCGAAAATCTGGCGAGTAATGAGAAACGGCAGCATTCCAGCGACAATCCGGTCCCACGCGATATTGCGTCTCATCAGGTAATTGTCGTGGCAACCGTAACTGTGCCCGGCAAAGTCAGTATTATTTTTATAAAGCCGAACTTCAAATCCGGGCGGCAACTTCTGATTTCGACGCCGCGCGCACTCCGCAAGAATGCGTTCTCCGGCTTTGTCCTGTGCAACGATCTGCCGAAGAGTTGTGCACTCCGGTGTAGAATATTCCGGGTGTGCATGATCGTTGTAAAAGCGCGCGCCATTTGAAAGAACGAGATCGCTTTTTATTTCCTCGAAGCTGAGCGGGCGGCGTTTATCGATCTCGTAATAGGCCGATTCATCCGTGTCTTGAAGTAATTCTCGCGCGCGAAACCCTCGTGCGTCCAGATGTGGATCTTCCAGTTCGTAATCCCATTTCATCAGCGCACCGTTCTCGGTGTAACGCCGGACCAGTTCGATGGATTCGGCCACGACATCCACGGTCTCCGCACCGCTGAGAGTGATCCCGTATTCCGTCTCCAGCCCAAAGACGCGTTTCATCAGATTCTGCTCTCTTCCGATGTCACTCAGCGAACGCACGGATGAAGATCGAGCTAAACCGGCGCGACGCTATGATCATTTTTCTCTTCGCAACTCAGATCACGCCGAAGGTTGCGCGCGCTCGCGCGTCGGAAACCGGTCTAACAGGCGAAATTTTGACAACGTTCTCCGGATCGTAATCAATCAACTTGAGCCAATCTTCCGTGATGTCGGTGGTCGGGAAGATATCGTTCTCTACGTACTCGGCGTTAAAGGCGAGCTGCAAATCCGTTTCCCGAATTCCTTCCTCCTGTTGGGTGGCAATGGCGCGTTTAATCGCCATCGCTTTCGCGCGCTCCACAATCGACGCGATGATCGCGCCACTAATGAGATCGCTGCGATAAAGCGTCTCCTTCCGCCCGCTGCGCAGTGTCACCTCAAGAAATTTGTTTTCGTCGCGGCGCGTAAACTGCCAGTCCACAAAGCGCTCAATCAGACGATCGATGGACGCGCTTATTCCATCGGCTTCCTTGGCAAGAACACCATCATAAGGAAGGCCATCGGTCAGGTAGATCCGGTAAATTTCACGCGCATCTTGCTTGTCTGGCCGACTAACTTTTATTTTTCGATCAATCCGGCCCGGGCGCAGAATTGCGGGGTCGATCAGATCGGCGCGGTTGGAAGCAAGAATAATGACCACGTCGTTGAGTGAATCGATCCCATCCATCTCCGAGCAAAACATCGGGACCAGCGTCGAAAGAATGTTCGAATGACGCGATGCGCGGCGCGTGCCGAGGATCGATTCGGCTTCGTCGATAAACAAAAATGGCATGAAACCCTGGCCCCGTTTCTCGCGGGCCGTGGCAAAAATCTCGCGCACCATTCGTTCGGATTCGCCCACCCACATGTTCAGAATCTCGGGGCCCTTGACGTGCATGAAATATTCCTGCATCTCAGCGCCCGTTTTTTCGCAAAGCTGTTTGGTCAAGTTATAGGCGGTCGCCTTCCCGATCAGCGTCTTCCCGCACCCCGGTGGACCGTAAAGCAGAAAACCCTTCGGTGTGGCATGCTGAAATTTCTGGAAAAGATCAGCATGCAAAAGTGGGAGCTCGATCGCATCTTTGATCGCCTGCAGCGCCGCCTCCTGGCCGCCGACCTTTCCCCACGGCAGCTCAGGCACATCGTCGAGATAATGTTCGTGAGATTTGGGACTCGAGAGCGTTTCCAACGCCATCCGGTAGTTTGAGTCAACACGGACTTCGTCGCCTGATTTTAAGGTCGAGTCGGCAAGATCGGCGGAGCGCTGTAGCACCATCGATTGCAACCCGTGCTCTGAACCGACCCGCAGCCGGTCTTTGCCGAGGACTTCGGTGACTTTTGTCACCGGGCCCGCTGTTTCGAATCCGAGATCGCCAACGATGACGAATGCTTCGTTCACCAGGACGCGCGTCCCCTTTTTCAGTTTCGCAAGTGGAATGCGCGGATCAATGTTGCAGTAATAATCAGCACCGCCCACCACGATATGTGCCGTATCCTTTGAAGTGGCGCCGAGAAATGTGCCGATCCGGTTCGCAGGTGAAGTTACTTTTTTGATGACTTCTTCCAGCTTCTCGATCATTCGCCGCGCTTCGACCATCGTTTCCTGTTGGTCGAAAATCTGCGGGCGCAGTTCCAACAGATCGCGCCGAACCGGATCGCCCGGAGGCAGCGACGCAATCACTTGATCAAATGAATCGAGGAGATTGTCCGGACCCGAGTCCCCAACCCCGCCCTGAAGTCCCTCGCTGCGCTCGTCACTCATTTATGGTTTGGGTCAATCCGCCGAACCGTGTCTCATTATAGCGTGATCAGACACATCCGCAATCTTCACGCGCGAAACATTTCGGAGTTCGACGCCGCAATATACAAAATGTTCAACCATGTTGTCGATCTGATGTTGCGTAAAAGGAGTGAAGAGTTGCGGCTGAGGACAGCCGCCTCTACAATTTCAATTTGTCCTTCCGAGGAGCCTTAGCTCAATTGGTTAGAGCGCCGCCCTGTCACGGCGGAGGTTGCGGGTTCGAGCCCCGTAGGCTCCGCTCTCGTAAATCGACGGCAACTCGGGATTTCGCAACAAATTCGCAAAAGATTTGCCACTTAACCGAACGGGCAAAAGACTGGTAGTATGTGGAGCCTGTGACCAGAACCGGACATTCCGCTTCCGCTGAAGAAGAATCTCTCAAACTAGTTGGGGAGCTCATCGCCGAGCTGACCCATGCGCTGAACTCGTTGGGAGGCAAAAAGCCAAAGACACTCCTCGATAAGTATCGATTTTGGTCCTCGAAACATTTGCATCGCGTTGTTGGTGGATTTGCTCTTCTGCGTCGATCAGCATATGTGGATTCGTCGAAACTTTTGATCCGGCCAGCAATCGAGATGCTAATTCGATTGGAAGCTGCTGCCAAAGATCCTGATTTATTTTACCGGATCGCTTACTCGGAGCACCTCGAAGACGAGAAATTGCTACGAGCCGCCGACAAACTATTAAAGGATGATCCGCAAAAAAGTGAGCAAAGATGGAAAACATTTGAGGAAAATTGGCAAAGATTCCGCGCCGCGTTCACGACCGAATTCCCCGAGGCTGATAGATGGACGAAAAGTTACCTATGGCCTGCGCGGCTCAAAAAGTGAGTCGAGAAGAATTTTACGAAAGCCACTATCGAAACCTATTCCGGCTACACTCACGGTACCTTGCGGGCCAGTATGGGTCATTTCGATGAACTCACTGATGTTGAAGACAATCGAGCAATGGCTTTCTGCGCTTCCAGAGCGCTAGACGCTTTGATTGCAACAGGAGCAGAATCGCCGAACCGTGACCATTTGTTGCGGCGCGTACCGCGCTACGACTAACTCTCGGGCCCCTCCGCCCGACTAGATAACTTTTACTCTGACCCGCCTAGAGCGCCGTCGGTTCGACTTTCGTCGTTTTCACGCGCGCCATGCGAAGATTTCGCACACACAAATGCGGCACTTCGGGGGCAGCGATGTACCGCGATCATTTCCTTGCGCTGACTCTCACCAAGCACCTTGAAGAACCCGCGCTTTCGGTCCGAACTGATGCCCAATTCACCGGATGCTCTGATAGCCTTCGCCGAAGCCCTTATCGTTCATCCGAAAGTCGATCCGCATTTAGACAGAGCTGCTGATTAGAAATTCTTAGGCCGACGGTCGACTCGTTGAATCCAAACCCGATGCGGGCTGCATCTCAGTGAAAACAACCGAAAGTTTTCATGATCCAGGATTTCAGGTTTGCTTTGCGGCAGCTTCTCAAGGCGCCGGGATTCACAGCGGTGGCGGTGTTGACCTTGGCGCTGGCGATCGGAGTTAACTCGGCCATTTTCGCGCTGATCAATGGCGTGGTGTTGCGTTCCCCCATTCCTTTGCGGCCTAACGAAATTGTCAATGTGTTCACAGCGCGCCAAAACGCGAGCCACGATTATCGTCAGTTCTCTTACAACGAGTACCGCGAGCTGCGCGAGAACGGCGGAGATGTATTTGTCGATCTTGCCGCGATCGAGTTCGCCGTCGCCGGGATTGGACGCGATCACGAGATGCGGCGCAGTTTCGCGTTGCTCACGTCCGAAAATTATTTCTCGATGATGGGCGCGCAGCCGTTTCGCGGCCGGTTTTTCAACGCCGAGGAATGTAAACCGAACGCGAACCTCGCTGTGGTCGTCGCGAGCTACGGATTTTGGCAACGCAACGGTGCCCGCGCCGATTTCGTCGGCAGCACATTGCAGGTAAACGGTCAGCCTTACACGGTCATCGGCATCACGCCCGATGGGTTCAGCGGCGCGAGTGCGCTGGTCGCGCCGGACATCTGGGTGGCGGTCGGAATGCGCTCGCAGCTTGGCTCGGCCTTCGGCGATTCCGAAACGATGCACGACCTGCTGAACCCGAGGAATTACACGTTCAATCTCGCGGCGCGGCTGCGGCCCGGCCTGACGATCGACATGGCGAAGTCGCGGCTGCCGGTACTGGCGCAGCGACTCAATGCCATTCAACCGGACGGCGCCGAAGGCGCGCGAGAGTTACAAATCCAAACACCGTCGCGTTTCAGTCTGAGCACGCAACCGGAGGACGACGGCCCGATCACATTAATCGCGACGTTGCTGATGGCGATGGCCGGCGCGGTGTTGCTCATCGCATGTTTGAATCTCGCCAACATGCTGCTCGCGCGCGCCACGTCGCGCTCGAAGGAGATCGCGGTTCGGCTCGCAGTCGGCGCGTCGCGCTGGCGAATCGTCAGGCAATTACTGTGCGAAGGTCTACTGCTCGCGCTTTGCAGCGGCGCCGTCGGCCTCGTTCTCAGCACGTGGTCCAACGATCTCCTGCTGCAACAGCTGCAAGCTTTGCTCGCTTCGGTGAACTTCTCCGTCATCGTGAAGTTGCGACCGGATGTTGTCGTTCTGTCGGTGACATTTTTGTTCTGCCTCATCGCGACGATGCTCTTCAGCCTCGGCCCGGCATTGAAAGCGACGAAGGCCGATCTGGTTAATGACCTTAAAGAACAAGTAGGCGAGCCGGCGCGCATCGGACGTTTCAGCCGCTTCTTCGCGCCGCGACACATTTCGGTCATGGCGCAAATCGCACTCTCGCTCATGCTGCTTTTCGCTGCCGGATTATTTTTCCGCGGCGCACTCAAAGCCGCCGGACTCAATCCCGGTTTCATTGCCGCCGGCGACATCATCACCGAATTCGATTTCAGCCTCGTGAAAAAAACGCCGGCCGATGCGCGCCGAACAATCTTTGCGATGCTGCAACGCGTGCGCGAGCTGCCGGGCGTGACCGCGTCAGCCGTGGGCACGATGTTGCCTTACGCCGATTTCACGAGTGCGCGTCGAATCCTGCGCGCCAAAGACGCCATGCTTAACGACCCGAAAGCGCCTGACCCGAGCGCCAATGCGCTCTACACTGCGACGACGCCCCGCTACTTCGAAGCGCTCGGCGTGAAACTGCTGCGCGGCCGCGATTTCACTCAGGAGGAATGCGAGCACAAGGACGTGCGCCGTGTTGCCATCATTGACGAAGAGATGGCGAAAAAACTTTTCCCTAAGGAAGACGCAATCGGACAGCATATTCGTTACACGCAACCGCCGAAGGATGGCTCGCCTAACGACATGGAAATTGTCGGCGTCGTTAGCAAGCATATTCATTCTGTCGTGGGCGACAGCATCATCGCGCGATTGTTCGTCCCGCTGGCGCAGGGGTACGACGGCCAGATTTACATGCACGTGCGCCTCAACACACAAGATCGACATGCTGTAGTCGCGATGATGCCGACGCTGCGACAAACATTGCGCGAAATCGATCCCTACCTGCCGCTGCTGCAGATCACACCTTATGTCGATCTAATGGAGAAATCGCCGAACCTTTGGATCGTGAAACTCGGCGCGATGTTGTTCGGCGCGTTCGGCAGCATCGCGTTGTTGCTCGCAGTGGTCGGCGTTTACGGCGTGAAAGCTTATGCTGTCGCGTGTCGGACCTGCGAAATTGGAATCCGCATGGCATTGGGTGCACATCGGCGCGACGTGTTTGCCCTCATCATGCGACAGGGAGCGATGCAAACGGCTCTTGCCATCGGCGTCGGTCTCCTTCTTTCACTGGCTGCAGGGCGCGTCCTAGCCAGAATTTTGTACGAAGTGAGTCCGACCGACCCATTGGCGCTCGTCAGCGCAAGTTTGATGCTCGCCACCGCGGCGCTTCTCGCTTGTTTCTTCCCAGCGAGCCGCGCCACTCGCGTGAATCCGATGACGGCGTTGCGAACCGAATAAAAGAGGAAATCTGACGGAGCTTCTTCCGCGTTTGGCGAAGCAAGTGTGACCGGAGGCGATGTTGCCGCTGCCACGCTGCAACGAAGCGCAGCAGAAAATCGTTCAAGCCCAGCCAAACTACGCCCACCGCTTTGCGTCCGGGCTTGATCGACGCCGCCCAGTAGGCTGCGGATTGTTTGATTTCCTTTATCATGAGATCGTCGGTCATCGGGACGTGGCCTTTCCAAGCATCAAAGCGGCGTCGAATGACCATCTGCCCGCGCCCACGATGACTAGAAAGAGCAGACCGAGCCACATGGACAAATCCGTACGCGCCTCGTGCATCATGCTCCAGAAACCATAGCGCGGCAGCTTCGGCAGCGAGAAACCCCAGAAACCGTGCCCGAGAAGCACCGGAATTTTAGTCGAAAGAATCGCAACGCTAATGTCGATGAGCAGCACAATCGCTGCGAGCCGGGTTAGTAATCCAATGATCAGCAGAGCACCACAAACGACTTCGCATCCACCGACAAACGGGCCCATGATTTCCGGACTGGGAATACCTATTTTGGCGAAGCGTCCAGCGGCAAGATCTTCCGGATAAAGAAATTTTTGAATTCCTTCGGAAACAAAGACGCTTCCAGCCATAATTCGCACAAGAATGGTGGCCGCAGGCGCATCGGTAATAAAAAGTTCGCGCATGACCTCTACATCTTCGGCGTAAACTGGGCGAGATCGTAAATGCCCAATCGCTTCTCGATTCCTGCAACCTTATCCACCACCTTCTCAAATCCGTCTTGGCCGAAAAGCTCGTCTTCTTTCTTCTCGAAATCTTCGCCTAAAGCATCGAACTCATGCGGGGAAACGATTTTGCGAAATGCGGGAAATAGAACGGTGTCTTCCCGGGCCTCGTGAGGATTGTACATGCGGATGAACTGCTGCATGGAGCTGATGAGCTGCGACCGCTCCGTTTCATTCTTTAGCGAGTGCAAGTTTGCGAAGCGAATCGTGACATCAGTGACCTGCCGCCCGGCCTGATGCTGTGCGCGCAGCACCTTTACCAGATCGATGAGCAGATCCGCCTTTTCGAAACGCGGGAAGAGAAAATCCTCTTCGAGTTTCTCGTGATAATCCTCAACAAAGCTGCGAATGATTCGTGCTGCATCCGCCAGCGCTTCGGGCGGAAAATCCTGCTTTGCATCGATACAGCGCAACACTTCGCCGTAAATCAAAAGCACACGCTTCAAAACACCGTGCTCGCGCATCAAATCTTCAGGCGGCCCAACGTCGATTTCTTTTTCTTCACTTGTCTTTTTCGTTTCAGCGCCGCGCAATAGCCCACAGTTCGCTAGCATAGCTCCGGTGAAAATGATGCCGCTCCTGAGAAAAACCCTGCGGTCAGATGATTGCCCTTCCTGATTTCGATCGTGCATGTTTCGGTAATAAGTTAATTAAACAAGGTAGTCGGGTTCGACTCGCCCAATGAGTGCATTTTGGATGAAGTCCGCGCTACTTTGGCCGGACCTTTGACGCTAGACGGATACCCACTTCATCTTCGCATAATGTGAATTGCCAAGATCCGGCTCTGGTGGCGTGCCAGCAGATAGTCGATGAAATCACCAATGATCGAGTTGGGTTTATTGCCGAGCTTTGTCACAACCCTGCAAATGAGCGTGCTGCTCCGCGCATGCCATTCCAGATTAATCGCACCGTGAAGATCTCGAGCGCTGTGTATTTTCGCCCAGCCATGCGGACGGCTCGGCTGCTTGTGCCAGACTTTGATGAACCCATATTTTTTCTCAAGCTGCGGATCGTTCATGATTTTGTTCCGTAACGATCCGCGACCGGTCGCGATCACCTGAATTACTGTCTGCACGCGCAACTAGATTCAGCAGGAAATCGACCCGTTTGCAATGTTTGTTTAGACCTTACCTATTCTCGGGCATTCATGTTACACAGGTAATCGTGCCCGCGCGTTTTGGACGCAGACAGGATTGTCCACGTCATGGAAGCAATGAACGGTACATAACGTAAACGTCCACGTACCCCTTTTCGGGATGACGGAATGCGCCGGGCAAAGTACCAACGATTTTAAAACCGAGCTTCTGCCAAAGAAGAACCGCCGGTTGGTTGGTTGACACAACGAAATTAAACTGCATCGCCCGAAAACCGAGCCGGCGCGCCTCGCTCAGACAATGTTCGCACATCGCGCGACCAATTCCTTCACCACGCACATCCGGGGCAACCATGAACGCCGCGTTTGCAACGTGCGAGCCGCCACCTGACTGGTTAGGCCGCAAAATATAAGTGCCCACGATATCCCGACCTTGAATGACTGCAGGGGAGTTGGGTGCCTTGCCTGCGACGGCTCCGCTGTCGTCCAGAGATTCTCCTTTGGCGACGTACGTGTGCGTGTCAGGCCGGAACCAGTACGCAAGCGCCTGTTCGCGGGAAATCTCAGGATCGATTGCGTACGTGTCTCCAGACGCGACAACCTCGTGAAAAATGCGCCAGACCGCGTCGCGATCTCCATCCGTTGCTTCGCAAATCTCCATGGCTCCAAATTTAGAGATTCTCTGTTTTCTTCCTCTTCAGCGGAAGACGCCGCGTATAAGGAGTGATCGCCAAAACCGCACAGTAAATACCGAAGGATTAACCTAACGAACCAAACGCAAGTCCCAGCCCATAAGTGACAACTGCGACGATGATGCCGATCCAGGTCATTTCCAGACCGGATGCCCACCAGGAACGAATCGTGATCAGCGATTTCAATGCGCCCACGAGGAAGTGCGCCACCAAGCTGATGCTGAACGAAATGATCACTGCTGTCACTCCGCCCGAGAAAAAGAACGGAATGATCGGAACAAAAGCGCCGATCGCTGTGGAGATGCCAGCCGAGGTCGCAGCGGTCCATTGATTCGGAAACCGATGCTCGGACAATCCGAGTTCACTCTGCGCCATCGCTTGCACAAACTGTTCAGGCTGCTCAGCTAGACGCTGCGCCATTCTCTGTGATTCTTCTGGAGTGAACCCTTGTAGTTGATAGAAGAGCGACATCTCTTCGATTTCTTCCTCGGGATTTTCTTCAACCTCTGCGCGTTCGCGCGAAATTTCGGCTTCATAAACTTCGGCTTCGCTCTTTGCGGCGAGATACGCGCCGGCGCCCATTGACAGCGTCGACGCAAGCATGCCAGCCAGACCGGAAATCAGAATGTAATGCTGCTGATTATTTGTGGCCCCGGCTACGCCCGAGACAATTCCAAACACCGCGCCCAATCCATCGTTTGCCCCGTAGATCGCGTCGGCGACCCAGCTACCGCCTCGCCCATGCCAGCGTTCGCGCTTCAGGATTTTGTCCAGCGCGGAGCGCGGACTAATCGGCGGCGCCATGGCGTTAAGCGCGCGGGCATGCGCTTTTTCCTCGAGCGCGCTTTTACGCAGAAATTCCTGCACATCTTCTTCCTCAGCTAATGCGCGCTCGGCTTGGTCGTGAAATTCAGCTTCCTGCCTTTCCTCCGTCGCTTCCATCCGGCGAATGGCGATTTCGGCTCCAGCGATCTTGTTCCACCAACGGCTGAGCCGGCGCGCTATTGTAGCCTTCAGAATAGGTGGCTCTGCGCCAAGGTCCCTAAGCTTCTTCTCCCAGCGCTGTGCATGGCGCTCTTCCGCTTCGGCCATGCGAAGCAGAACGCCCCTGCGTTTCTCATCCCGCTCGCGCTCGGCCAGGTCGCGATAGGTTTGCGCCGTCTCAACTTCAGCCTGCCAATTGCGTTTGACGACTTCGATTGTTTCGTGTCGATCCTTCGATTTACCAGATGGATTTTCGCTGCTCATGCACGCTCAATCAGCGGGTTCGATTGCTGCGCTAATCGCGGGCTCAGTTCTCGCTCTTAGTTGCTGAGTCGTAATCACGATTGCGACTGAACCGATAATCAGCGCTGCAGCAATTAGAACACGGATGGTCAAAGTTTCTCCGGCGAAAGCGGCGCCCAGCAGGATCGCTACAATCGGATTCACATATGCATAAGTGGCGACCTTTGCCGGATCGCAGTGACGCAATAACCAAATGTAGGCGGTGTATCCAACCACAGCTCCAATGATTACCAAATAAATAAACGAAACGAGCGACAAGGTCGAGATGGAGCTCGGATGAAAACGCTGCGTCTCACCGGTCACAATGCCGGCAAGCAAAAGGAGCAGGCCCCCGCAAAGCATTTGTTGGGCTGCGGTAAGAAATGGAGAAGCCGCGTGCTTCGCGGTGCGCGAATAAAGCGATCCTGCCGACCAGATGAAGGAGGAGACGAGCAGGATGGACATTCCAATTGCAGGATGGCGTCCCCCGTTTGAAGAAAAACGCAGAGCCGGCCCGAGCAGTACGCCGACCCCAACAAACCCTCCTATGAGCCCAAGCCAGACAATTGGGGCTGGCTTGGGAGTCATCCCGGTCGCCCAGCCGAGAATCACAAAGTAAATGGGAACAATCGCTACAATTAACGCTGCCAATCCCGTATCGATATATTGTTCTGAAATCGTGACACCGCCATTGCCTGCAAGCAGCAGACACGCGCCGACGATCAGCGATACACGCCAGTTCGCCCAACTTGATTTGTACGCGCCTTGCGACCACGCGATCGCGAACATAATCACTCCCGCGAGTACGAATCGCGCTCCAGCCATGAGAAACGGGGGTATGCTCTCGATGGCGAACCGAATACTAAGGTAAGTCGAACCCCAAACAAGATAAAGCGCGGCGAACGCAATGATTATTCGGACACTTGTCGGCGCGGCCATGAAGCAATGACCATGTCGCAATTGCCCGACAGAGCAAACGCCGGAGGCCTCATCTCACGCCTTTCGGTAGTAATCGGCGACAGGATAGCTCCGCGCACGCAGCCCGAAAAACAATGCGACCACGAACGCGAATGCCGCGAAGAAAAACATCTGAAACGCCGTGACGCCGAAGCCCATCGAGGCGATGAAATTCCTAACCGCGGCGTTGCGCACCCCGGCGTTCACGACCAGCACCCACAGATTACCGATGGTCACCGAGAGCAACCAGAAACTCATTAGCACGCCCTTCATCGCCTGCGGGGCCTGACTGTAAGCGAACTCGAGTCCGGTCGCAGACACGAGCACCTCGCCCATCGTGAGCAGCGCGTACGGAAGCACCTGCCACGCAATGAAAAACGCGCGCCCGCCGTCGAGCACTAGCTGCATGACGCCCACTACTATCCACGCCAGCCCAGAAAACGCGATGCCCGCAGTCATGCGCCGCAGGGCCGTCACCTCGATGCCCAGCCGCCGTGTCGCAGGAAACAGCACCAGGTTATTGAACGGGATGAGGAGCATCACAAGCCGGATTAAGCGCTTGCATTTGCGACGACTGAAACCAGGCGGGCTTGGTCATCGCATCCGCTTGCAGCACCCATGTCGAGGCCTTTTGGTCGAAGAGCGACCAGAACGGCGTCACGAATGCGAAAAGCACCAGCACGCGCAACACCGCTCGCACGCCCTCCACCGCCTCGTCCGGATGCCGTCCCCGAGCGCCCTCGAGTTGCAGCCACACGCCCGCACCTCCAAGCGCGATGACGGCCACTAGTGCCGTGCAGGCCGCAATTACGAAGCCGAACGACGGCGCGAGCGCGAACGATGCAAGCGCGGACATGCCACCCACCACTGCCAGCGCGAGGCCGGGCTGGCCCGACGCCAGCGCCGTGCGCGCCACACGCAAGAATGACTGCGGGTCCGGCGGCGCGGGAGACACCATCACGTATCTTTTCCGCCCGGCCCACAGAATCACGGTCGAAATGAACATGAGCGCGCCGGGGATGCCGAACGCCACAGCCGGCCCAAGACTTCTCAAGAAAATCGGCATCAACAGCGACGCGAAGAACGAGCCGAAGTTGATGATCCAGTAGAACGCGTCGAATACCACCTTCGCGCGATGCTTGTTGGTCTGGTCGAACTGGTCGCCCACGAACGCCGACACACACGGCTTGATACCGCCTGAGCCAAGCGCGATGAGGCCGAGCCCGGTAAAGAAGCCCACCCGGCTGTGCACGAATAACGCGAGGCAAAACTGACCCACGCAATACACGAGGCTCAGCCACAAAATCGTGTGAAACTTGCCCCAGAAACGGTCGGCGATCCAACCGCCGAGCAGTGGAAAGAAATACACGCCGATCACGAACGTGTGGAACACATCCTTCGCCGCACCGGCCCGCTCCGCCTCGGGCAAATCCGCCAACATTGATGAAACGAGGAACACGGTCAGGATGTTGCGCATCCCGTAAAAGCTGAACCGCTCGCAACCTCGTTGCCGATGATGTAGGAAATCTGGCGCGGAATGCCGACTTGTGGGGCCGGAGGTGCCGGAGGTGCCACCGTGCCTGCAGGCGCAGGAGTCGTGCTCATGAGGATCTCGCGCCCACGTTGCTGGAAAGCGGTGAAAGATCAAGGACCACCAAATACCATCGGGCCGCGCTTCGATTGAAGGCCACGGCACTTCAAGCGTCTGACAGATTCAGTGCTTGCCGCGGCGAGCACTGCTACATCAGCAATACAGCGTGGCTACGCGCCGCGCTTGAAAAGAAATCGATACAGCAGCAACAGGATCATAGCGCCGACCACTGACATGATCCAACCGGCCACGTAATTCTCGCCCGCAAAAATGCGGCCGATCCAGGTGCCGACGAATGCGCCGGCGATGCCGAGCAGAATCGTGATAATACAGCCGCCGGGGTCTTTGCCCGGCATCAACAGTTTGGCAATGGCGCCGACGACAAGGCCGATTACCAGAACCCAGAGAATAGAATGAGCACTAAAGTCCATAATGAATCGGGTTCTATCGGATTCGCGCCGCCGGGGCAAGACTTAAGATGACGCAGGTAAGAGTGCCTCGCGGGCGCCATGGTCTCAAAGGCGTTGCTACTTGTTACAACTCGATCACTTGGGCCGAGTGGACGTCTTCGCTTGCCTGAATCTCAGCAAGCAACCTCTCGCTCGGCGCGGTGTCCAGATTCAACACGGTGAGCGCCATACCACCGGCTTGATTCCGACTAAGCGACATTGTTGCGATATTCACGCCATGATCGCCAAGCAAAGTGCCAATTCGTCCGACCATCCCAGGGCGATCTGTGTTTTCCAACACGAGGAGAACCCCGAGCGGCCGAGCTTCCACCGGGCGACTGTTAATGCTTACGATTCGTGGAGTGGCACCGAAAAACGCGCCGCCGACCGACACAGTTTTCCCTTCGCCGACAGCGGATAATTCGAGCATGTCGGTATAATCTCCAGGAGCGCTGAGACGCGATTCGCTTACTTTCAAGCCGAGAGCTTCGGTGAACGCGGGCGCGTTTACTTCATTGACTTCGCTGCCGCCTGCGGTCTGCAAAAAGCCTTTCAAGATTGAGCGGGTGATCGCCGTGGTATCGACTTCATTGACTTTGCCGCTGTAGTTGATGTTGAGCGTTTCGGCGCGCTTCGGCGCAATTTGCGACAGAAACCGACCCAGTTTTTCGCCAAAGCGCAGATGAGGTCCAATGATTGCCAGGGTTTTCGCATCCAGACTGGGCATGTTCACCGCATTGCGAATGGTGCCTTCGAGCAGCGCAGCGCGGATCGAGTGCGCGATTTCAATCCCAACGCTTTCCTGTGCTTCCGCAGTGGATGCGCCGAGATGCGGAGTAAGAACAAGATTGGGCGCGCCGCGCAATGGTGAATCGGTCGGCAGCGGTTCAACTTCGAAAACGTCCAGCGCCGCACCGGCCACATGCCCTTCTTGCAACGCTTTCAGAAGCGCGCTTTCGTCGATTAAGCCGCCTCGCGCGCAGTTGACGATGCGGACACCACGTTTTGTTTTGCCCAATCGCCCTGCATCGAGAATGTGCCGCGTTTCCTGCGTAAGTGGAGTGTGAAGCGAGATGAAATCCGCGCTTGCGAGCAGATCATCGAGCTCGTCCACCAGCTCGACCTGGAGACTGCGAGCGCGTGTGGCGGAAAGATACGGATCGTAAGCAATCACGCGCATTCCGAAAGCAATGGCGCGCCGGCTGAGTTCACTGCCGATCCGGCCCATACCAATTACGCCCAGCGTTTTGTTGTAGAGCTCAACCCCTTCGAAATCCTTTTTGTCCCAATTCTTGCTGCGAACATTTGCATCCGCCTGCGGGATCTTGCGCGCCGCTGAAAGCAACAGCGAAAACGCATGCTCGGCCGTGGAAACTGTATTCCCGCCAGGCGCATTCAACACAATGATGCCGCGACGTGTGGCCGTCTCGACGTCGACGTTGTCCACCCCTACCCCGGCGCGCCCGACCACGCGAAGCTTCGCACCGGCATTCAAAATCTCGGCGGTGACTTTTGTCTGACTGCGGACGACAAGCCCGCTGAATGACGGAATCAGCTCGATAAGGTCACGTGCGCTCAGGCCGGTTTTAACCGTGACCTCGACGGTCCCGTTGCGTGAAAGTTCATCAATACCGCGCTGGGAGATAGGATCAGCAATCAGGACTTTAGGTGGAGTCACGACAAGTTTAAATGTTAAGCAAAAGAATAATGCGCGCCCAAACTTAAAACTTAAATCTTAAAACTTCTCAGTATGTTGACAGCGCGATCAATGGATTAGCCAACGGCCGATCCATGTTCCGAAACCATAAAAGCCCAGTGGCTCCAATCGGCCGGCACTGACCAACTCGTCCACTTGCATTCGCAGCCGTGCGCTCTTATCCGCGCCGCCCAAGTAATCGTCGATCACCATCCAGCAGCGATCGGCAAATCGATCGCCATAGCAGTTGATATCGCGACGGACATTGGCGTCGGCATCAAAAACAAATAGCCCGATTTGGCGCGGTCCAGAGAGCTGCCGCACCATGGCGATCGTGCTGGGATCGAAAGACCGGGCATTTATCAAAGTAACGTGATCGAGGAACCCGAAACGTTTCAGATTTTTCCTCAGATCTTTAAAACTGTCTTTTGTGCCGATTCGCGGAAGATCGACGCGGCAGCCCCGCTCGACGCTGACGATTTTCTTTTCGGTGCCTGAATCGCGCACGCCCATGGCCATAGCGATGGTTGCCCCGCCCATGTATGCGCCGATCTCGAGAATGTCTCCTACGCTAACTTTGGCGCAGTGGTAGAGCATCACAATCGCGTCGATGCCGAGCATAGAACGCTCGGCGGCTTTCATGAGTTGGTGATGTAAAGCTTTTTGCTGGCGATACTCGATCAGCTTTCGCATCAAATCGAGACAGTCAGAAACATTGGCGCTGGAATTCAAACGGCGGTCTTAAGATTGAGGTGTTAGTGAAAAGGATAACCCGCCAAACCTTAAACTTAAGTCTTAAAACTTAAAACTGTTGTGTTTACGCTGTTGTCTTCATGCGAGAGCGCGCAAAATCTTTCTACGTCGTATTTGCCATCGCGGCGGCACTCATTGTCCCCGCTGCGATCGCATTGCGAACCGTCATTCATCCGGCCATTTTGCAAGCCACTTCGGACAATCCGACGCCGCTCGGATACACCTGGAGCCTGGCGTTGTTCGTTGTCCCCATTGGAGCCCTGGCATGGTGGTTTGCCTCCCGACCGGATCTCAAGTTTCCACGAAAAGCCTTTTGGAGGACGATCGCAGTGCTCGCGCCGCTCGGCTTCGTCCTCGATCTCCTCTTCGGCAATGCGTTCTTCGTCTTCCCAAACAAAGCGGCCACACTCGGCTGCAACGTTCCTGCCATAGGCGGAGCGATTCCAATCGAAGAATTCATTTTCTATCTAACAGGCTTCATGCTCGTCCTGCTGAGTTACGTCTGGTGCGATGAATATTGGATGGCCGCTTACAACGTCCCTGATTACAAGGAGGCGACCAAGGATCTACCGCGCATCGTTCGTTTTCATTTTGCCTCCGTCGTCCTTGGTGTCGTCTTGATCGCAGGCGCGATTGTGTACAGCAAGTTCATCTCCAGCGCATCGGAAGGGTTCCCGTGGTATTTTACCTATCTTGTCTGCGCTTCGCTGATTCCGTCGGCCGGCTTTTTTTACACCGCACAACGGTTCATCAACTGGCGCGCGTTCAGTTTCACGTTTTTTCTGCTTCTCCTTATCAGCTTGCTTTGGGAAGTAACGCTCGCTTTGCCGTATGGTTGGTGGGAATATCGCAGGGATATTCTGATCGGGTTGCACATCGGAGCGTGGTCCGGCCTGCCGATCGAAGCAGTGTGCGTTTGGTTGGCTGTGAGCTTTACTACCGTCATCACTTACGAAGTGATTAAAATTTGGAAGGCCCTTGGTGTTCGCGCGCTGGAAGCGTTTTTTGGAATCGGAAAGTAGCCTCCGGCAGCCGAAGCTACTGCGTTATAAAGTACGGTTATTCTCGGCTCATCCGAAGATGAGCAAGTGAATCGAGTCGGGCAGATGCTGGGCCACGTTGGTCGCGACGCTGCCGCGAAGCAACTTGGCCATGGCCGGCCGTTGCGACGCGCCGATCACGAGGAAATCGATTCCCATCGTAGCGGCAAGATCGACAATCGTCGCGGCAGCGTCCTGACTCACCGCGTAAAGCGGGATTACGTTGATGCCCCGCTCGCCCCCGAGTTTGAGCATCGAGCACATGATGGCGTTCGCTTCAGGATCATCCTGCCACTTGGAACGGCCAAGGGGTGTACCGGCTGCTGTGAAGTAAACCGCCACTTCCTTGACGTAGAGCACAAACAGCGTGGCCTTGCGCAACTGCGCTTCGTCCATCGCGAAACTTAGCACTGGTGTGATCCCCCGCGCTGCCACCATGATTTTTTGGCCTTCCTCCAAACGCGGTCGCATGTTCGCCACGAGATCGGGCGTGACCATCCGGGCAACTTCGCGCGTTACGGTAAGCGTGGTGAGGCCTTGAAGCTTCAAAGTGTAGGCGCGCAACGCCAGCCCCCCGATCAAAACCGCTAGCACGAATTGAAGCGCATCAAGTTTCGTGTGGGCCAGGGTCAGCTCGACAAAGGCCAGAATCACAAAGGTGATACCAAAGAGCACGTGATCGTACCAGGTGAACCCCATGGTGCGATTGAATGTGCAAGAGCCAAGATTAACGGTGATGGCACCGACTACACCGATGGCATAAAGACCAGCCAACGCGGTGAAATTAGCGGCAAAAAGCAACACGACCACCGGCAGGCCGATGGCGATCGCGAGCGGCCAGACCGGAACGCCATGATGATTGAGGCGTTTGAACTGCCGTGGCATCTCGCGGTCCCGCGCCATCATGTAAAGCAGACCGATCATTGCCACGATGGCGGTGTTGGCCGCGCTCAAGAGCAGGAAGAAGAAAACAATTCCAACGATCCACCCGAATACTTGCCCGACTGCAGGCGAAAACGTGGCCGCGGCAAATTGTTCGCCGATGAAACGCAGCATGTCTTCGCTGCGTTGACCCAGAAGCGCCGCGATCTCGCCACGGTCCGTCAGGTGCAGCGTTTTGCCGAGCACGGAAGGCAACGAAAGCATCGCCCAACCAAGCAGTGCTGTACCGAGGACAACTTCGATGGCCACCGGGGTAATTGCCTTGACCGACTCGCGTGCGACACTCGGGTGTTCCATTGTCGATCCTGGATCGAGTTTCATCACGCCGGTGAGATTCGCGATCGATTCCGCGCCAGACAACGCCAGGATCACACCGACGAATTGCACCCACACCGTGCCCAGGCTTTGGTGTCGCGGCTCGAGAAAACGCGTGGTAAAATGCGGCGCACTGAGCGCTATTAGGAGAATCACTATTACTGCGGTCGGCAACGCCAGTGCCACAGCGAAACTGCCGGAGTGTTTCGGCCCGAAATAATTGATTAGGCCCATGATCAACAGCACGCCAATCGTCGTAAGCGCGATGTGGTCGCGAGCGATTCTAATCCACTCGATGTTTTCCGCACCGGAGGTGATGTAAGTAAGGGCAGACCAGCCGCTCAACGCCGCGGTAACCGTGAGATCCGCGAGTAACAACAGCGCGCCGACCACCGCAAGCAATCTTCCTTGTGAGCGCGCTGCAGAATAAACGCCGCCGCCGTCGGGAAAATGCCGGCAGATGACCGCGTAATTGATACCGACCAAGCCGGTGAGCACGCAAACGGCAAGGATGATCGGCAGCGACGAAAATCCGGCCGCCACAAATGCCAGGCCAATCACGTACGCTTTGCTGGTGCCCCAATCGCCGTAAAGCAAAGCGGCGGCGCGTTTCCAATCCAGATTACGCGGCCGATGTACGCCCGCCCGGGTGTCGAGAACAATATCCTCTACCAGCTCCGCCATCGCTTATTAGGGTGACTCTCCATTGCGCGCTTGTTCACTGGCAAGTTCTTTCTCATTCGCAGCTGGCTTGACTGTGAATTGACTCAATCACATGGTTTCTCCAGTTCTTTGTTTCGCTTAATGGGTCGGCGAGTGGCCGTGCCCAACGGGGAACCCAAATTCCGTGCGCGAAAGCCGTGCGGATCGGGGCGAACGATGCGCGGCATCAAGAGCATTTAATGGCTCCAGCCCGACAGCTAACCTCGTCAGCATCATTAAGAGCAAGGAAGTCGTGGAACCGACTCCTGGCAGAGTGAAGCGCTTCGTCGCGCGAGTGACGCTTCGTTTGAGTCGACAAAGCTGAATAAAATTAACAATGTTAGGTGCGAGTGCCGGGAGAACTCGGCCGTTACCTGGCGATCTCTTGCGCGCCTGAGTTGCGCCGCATTTGCGATGGGCCTGGCGCGCACGAGCGCGCAAACGGAAAACTTCGCTACGGACAAATCGCAATACACGATTTTGAATCCGACGCCGATCGATCTGCGCCGTGCCTTCAATACCGATCGCCCGAGCATAACGGACAGCCCGTTTACGATCGACGCCGGCGCCTTCCAAATCGAAAGCGATGTCGTGAACCGGACGATAAACACCGATAATCACGTTCGCAGGCGCACGTGGATCATTGGCAACACCAACTTCAAAGTCGGCCTAACGAATTGGATGGATTTGCAGATTTTTCCGCAGCTCTACGTGAATCGCCGCACGAGTGGCAAAGGTTTCGGCCCGGCACTGGAGCAAGATGGCTTCGGCGACACCACAATGCGTTTGAAAATCAATCTCTTCGGCAATGATGGCGGCAAACTGGTCGTTGGACTCGTCTCATCGCTAAAAATGCCGACGAACACCGGCCATACCGGAAACCATGTTTGGGAACCGGGGTTTGGTTTACCGGTGAATTACTCGCTGCCCTGGGATTTCACACTGTTCGCGCAAACGCGAATCGACGTTCTCGATAAAACTCGCAGCAGCAGCATGCGCGTTCAGTGGCAAAATCCAATCGGACTCTCCCGCACAATCGCCGGGAATTTGAGCGGCTATGTTGAATTCTACGACGCGGTCAGTTCGGGACCCTGGATCGGCACACTCGACACTGGTTTGATTTACCAAGTTACCCCCAACTTCTCTGTTGATGTGGATTCGTTCTTCGGACTGACACGCAGCGCAGATGATTTCAACCTCATCATCGGTTTCGCGCACCGATTTTAATATAGGAGCAACGCAATGATCCCAACCAACGTTAAGCGTCCGCGCAATGTAGATTGGAAGCGCGCGGCTGCGATTTTGTACGGCGACTGGGGAACGAGCAAGGCCTACGTCATTGGGCTTGCATTCGCCGTCGCCGGTTATGCTTCGTTCTGGCTGATCGCGGCCATGTGCGTGCTGACCGCGCTCGTCGGGATTAATTACATGATCATCTGCCGGCTTTATCCGGACGGCGGCGGTGTTTATGCAGCCGTCCGGCATCGCTCGGAAGTAATTTCGATCGTCGGCGCGTTTCTGCTCATCGCTGATTATTTGGTGACTGCGGCGATCAGCGCACTTTCCGCATTTCAATATCTTGGCGTCCCGCATCCGGAGAAATTTGCTGCGCTGTCAATCTTGATCATTGGCCTGTTGAATTTGATGGGTCCGAAACAAACTGGCGGCCTTGCGTTTTTGATTTCAGTGCCGACCGCGCTTGTCGTGGTTATCCTTGGGTTGTTTTGTCTGCCGCACTTGGGCGAAGCGTTTGCTCATTTGCAGCCGTTGCATGGAACATTCGGGCAAAACTGGGCCGCTTTTGTTGGAATCGTGCTGGCACTGTCGGGAGTGGAAGCGATCGCGAATGCCACGGGCGTGATGAAGCTCGATCCGGGCAGCACCGATGCGCAACCGTGTGTGATCAAAACTTCTACACCCGCGATTTTGATCGTGATGATCGAAGTTTGCCTGTTTACGGCACTCTTCGGACTCGCCGCGCACGCTCTCAACGGATTGCAGGTAGTTAACGGCGATGTGAACGCGCCTGGGGCCGAAGGCGTGCGCGATTACATGCTGCGTTACATGGGCCAAATTTTCGTCGGCGGCGCGCTTGGGCCAGCGTTTGGGCATTTGTTTGCGGTGGTCGTCAGCATCGTGTTCGCATTCCTGCTCCTTTCGGCCTCGAACACCGCAATCGTCGATCTCATCATGATTCAATTTCTGATGGGACGCGATCGCGAACTGCCGGCGATTTTTCATCGGCTCAATAAGTGGGGCGTACCGAATTTGGCTGCAGTGCTCGCCACGGTCGTGCCGATGGCTCTTGTCATTTTTGTGAAAGACATGGCTGGTCTCGCCGATCTTTACGCTGTCGGCGTGGTCGGTGCGATCGCGACCAACCTCGGTGCGACTTCAACTGACCGAAAACTGAGCATGAAGACTTCGCAGCGCATGCTTATGCTCGGAACTTTTCTTGTGATGGCCGCGATCGAAATGTCGCTGCTCATTGACAAACCGAATGCGCGCTATTTTGCGGTTACCATTCTCGCTGTCGGGCTAATTTTGCGCGGACTTGTGCAGGAACGCCGAATGAAAAAGGAAGCCCCGGCAGCATTAGGGGCAGTCCCGGAACGGCTGGCCGTGGGTCTTGCGCCACCGCAGGGCGAAACTCTGCCTTCTTCCGATAGCGAATCGGTCCTTTGCGCCATTCGCGGGACCGGTCGGACACTCGATTTCGCATTGCGCGAGGCGCGGAAAGCGGGTGCTCGGCTTTATTTGCTCTTTGTTCGCGAACAAGCGTTCATGACTGAACAGGACGTTCGGCGCAAATGGCAGGAAGACGCCGAGGCGAGCGAAATTTTTGCCGAAGCGAAACGCAAGGCTGGCGGTGTTACGCCGCTGTTCTGTTACGCCGTCAGTCCATCCGCCGCCGAGACGATTGTGGATGTTGCGGCGACGCTCGGCGCATCGCGCGTGATTCTGGGTGCACCCCAACGCCATGCTTTAATGCATCTCCTCCGTGGCAATGTGATTCGTGAAGTCTCCAATTCGCTGCCGGAGGAAATCGACCTTCTGGTTTACGCGTGAAGATGCACCACCGCTTCGATCTCGGCGGTCTGCGGAAACATGTCGAGTGGTGTAACCGAATCGATCATGAATTTCCCCTGCAGCTCTTTTAAGTCGCGCGCCAGTGTAGCGGGATTACAGGAAACATAAATCAGTGTCGTCGGCGCAAGATCGAGAATTGCGCGGCGCACGTTTGCGGAAAGGCCGACCGCGGGAGGATCCACAATGATGGTGGTAGGGGCGATTGACCGCAATCGCCCGCTATCGATATCATCTCCCCGCGGGCGGTTCGGGTGAACCGCCTCTACCTTTGCTAGTTCTTCTTCCACGTCGCCGGCGATATAGGTTTCTTTTTCAGTCGCGTCCTCTCTAGCCGCCGCGATTGCGAACTTGTCCCAGTCGATTCCGATCACCTGTTCAAATTTGTTGAGCAATGCTTTTCCAAAAAAACCAGCGCCGCAATAGGCGTCGATTAGCAAATCTTGATTGGCCGGTACCAGATCGACAATTAAATCACGCAGCGCATCTGCGACCTCGTCGTTGGTTTGAGAAAAGACGCGCGGGCTGGACGACGTGCGGAGGGTGTAATGTCCATCGCGCGGGTTTCGTGCGCGCAAGTCGCTTAGCGTCCGATTCACTTCGTCACACGAAATCGGGCAACGCTCGATGTCGATCAAGCGATGCGAATCGCGTTGGAAAAATCCGATCACCCCATCCTGCACGTGCACCGTGATTCGATTGCGATATGCGTAATGCTTCGGCGACGAAATGATCGGTCGCATAGGAATATCGTTGAGTTTACCAATCCGCTGGAGAACATCGCGCGTCTGCCGCCATTTAATTGCCAGCTGATGTTCGTAGTCGATGTGCTGATATGCGCATCCGCCGCATCGGCCAAAATAGGGACACTCCGGTGTGACGCGATGCAGCGAGCTTTCCTTGACTTCCGCCAGCTCCGCTTCGGCGAATTGCTTTTTCTCGCGCAAGATTTCAGCAGAAACTGTTTCACCCTCGATGGTATAAGGAACAAAAACGGCTTTGCCTTGTTCGCGTCCAACGCCTTTCCCGCCGAAGGCGATGTCCTCGATTTTCAGATCGAAAACGCGCATTTGCTTTTAAAATTCAAATATCAATCCCAACTTCCAAACAAATTGGAACATCGAACAGTCGCGCGCGACCACGAATTCATCATTTGATAGATTTGGTATTTGGGCATTGTTTTGAAATTCGGGATTCGATATTCGGATTTCATCCTTGTTATGGCCTGGCGACTTCACGAGCATGTTTTGCGCGGTAAGATCGATAATCGCACACGCGGGCGTGTGACCGGTGAGATCTGGCTGGCGGGTATCGACCAGCCGCTGGTGCTTGAATTAACAGGGGACTGTGCGCCTGACCTAGCTGGCTGCGAGTTGAGGTTTGAAAATCCCGACCCGATTCCCATGACGACGAAACCACCCGCTCCTCAGCAACGCGGCCCCGCTGGCGATATCACGGCCGCGCGCAAAGTGCGCGTATTCGACGTTCCCATTGAAGAAGCGATGGCAATGTCCCGACGCGGGGAGAGGCCACCCGACCATATGGCGAATGCGGTGTATCTGGAATGGTTCAGCGAGCGGAGCGGTCGCGTGGTAATCGAAAGTGCTGATTATGGCCTGGAGATCTCGGAGTCGGCGTGGCGTTATACACCAGAAGAAATTGCGGAGCGCAAGCGCCGTATTGCTGAAGAGGAAACGCCATTTGCTACCGCCATTACTCACGACGGCGAAATACAGGAGTGGGACGAAGTTCGGTATGAGCAATTTCTCCGCGAAAGCGATGCGCTAACGGAAAGATACGGGCGGTTGCTGGAGAAATATGCCGACCATCCCGACAGCGAACGAATTATTGCCCACGAGATGGGGTGGACCTGGGTTGAGGAGGCACTCGATCAACAGGAAGAGGAAAAAGAGCAAGAGCATCAGCAAGAATCAGGGGATCTTGAAGCGAAGATCGCCCAGGAGGATGAAGACGAGTTTGAGGGGGATATTGAGAGTTACGAACTACCGCCGCCCGATCCGATGCGCGAAGGAATTGATTGGGTGCGCGACGAGCGCGGTCATATTTTGCATCCCATCGAGAAACGCGCTCATGATGTGCTACATGCATTGCTCGATGAAATAAAAGCCGCGGGACGTTTTCCAGAGGAAAACGATGCTGAGCTTGGCGATTTCGCAAGCGGTTTCATGACGCTTAGCGCAAAGCTTGCTGGCGCCCTGGGCGGAATTGCGCGCGGAGATGATTTTTTTGAACCCGGCATGGTGATTGCATGGCTCAAACGCATTCTCGAAATTTTGAATAAGACGATAGCAGCCGCGGACGCTACGAGAGGGGAGGGCCCGCTCTCCGCAGAGCGGTTCGCGTACTATCGGAGCGAGCTTTTTGCAATCCGCGAGGAAGTTTTGGAGTTGATTAAGGAGCTGCGATCGCGCTAACCTACGCGTCGAGGCGCGCAGAGGCCGCTTAAATCACCCGAACAAGACGCCAGGTTCGACGAAACCGAATGCTAGTTGAAATCCTGGTGCGAATCGCGCACGTAGGGGTATTTCGATTCGTTACCGACCTCAGGCGGAAATTCCGAATAGCCGGCATGAATGTAAGGAATGTCGGGCGGCAGCAAGGGATAATAGCTTTGGTGCCAAATTGGAAACGGAAAGGTCAAGATCTCAATAAGACCCGCCACGTGACGCGCGCCTGAGCGCCCCAGTCCGCGCCAAACGCCATAACCAGCGCCGGCGGAATTACCTTCCGTTTGGTTGACTTGGTTAACCGTCACAAAGAACTCAGTCGGGGCGATGAAAAAATTCGAAAGACCGCGACCGAGCTTACGGGTCGGTCCATAATCGTTCGAAGGCGGGTCTTGAATATCAGCAAAGGCTCCGCTGGCGAGGGCAATGACCACTGCGAAGGCAGGTATGGTTTTCATAGGCGTTCCGAAACAGTAAAATGATTCCGAGCGGCGAAAGCAATACTTTATTTTCGGGCTTCAGCTGTAGCCTGGTTCTGCGTCTTGCACATCGAAATCGCGATCGTAACCCCAAGAATAAGCGCAATGACACCAAGAGAGAGAACCCGCGGGATCGGCAAATAATCTGCGACAATCATTTTGATTCCGACAAAGGCGAGCACGATTGCGAGTCCCGTTCTCAAGTAAATGAAACGATTCATCAAACCAGCCAGCAGGAAGTATAGGGATCGCAAGCCGAGAATCGCGCAAATATTAGAGGTATAAACAATGAATGGGTCGCGTGTAATCGCGAAGATTGCGGGGATCGAATCGACCGCAAAGATGAGGTCTGTGACCTCGATGACAATCATTGTCAGAGCGAGCGGGGTCAACATCCAGCGGCCATCCACGCGCACTCTAAAGTGTGCCTCATGGAATTCGCGCGTAATCGGAAGTATCCGGCGGCACATCCGCAAAACCCAACCCTCGGTGAAATCGCGTGCCGGATGTTTTCTAAAAAGCATGCGCGCCGCCGTGATGAGCAGGAAGAGACCGAAAAGATAAAGAACGAAATGAAAGCGTTGCACCAATGCGATGCCGCACAAGATCATCGTACCACGCATGATGAGTGCCCCGATAATTCCCCAGACCAAAACGCGATGTTGTGCGAGCGGGGGAACGCGAAAATGCGCAAAAATTAATACAAAAACAAAAATGTTGTCCATGCTCAGCGAATACTCGATGAGATAGCCCGTCAGAAAATCGAGGGCGTGGTGTGGCCCTTTGAGACGCCAGACCACAGCGTTGAATCCAAGCGAAACGACCACCCACAGCGCGCTCCGTCGCAGCGCAGCGCGCATGCTTAGTTCCCGAGCGCGGAGGTGGAATGTGAAGAGGTCAATCCCAATCGCGATGAACACGCCAATGTGAAAGGCGATCCAAAACCAGATACTCGTCGTCACGGCGGGGAGACTTTCATGCAGCGGAGCGCAGGGCAATGGTAAATTGCGCACCCGACCCATGCGACTTATAGGTCAGGCGAGACTTATTAGTCCCATCGATGGATACCGAACTAGAAAAACTGGTCGAAGCTGGCAAACTCACTTCCCGGGCCGCGCAGCAACTCGAAAATCTAAAGCCAGGCACGTTTTGTTTGCACAAAAGCTGGGGATTCGGTCGCGTGAGCGAATGGAACCTGTTGCTCAACCAGATCGTAATTGATTTTGCAGGCAAGAAGTCGCATCCGATGCAGGCCCAGTACGCAGCGGAGAAAGTCACGCCCATCGCGCCGGAGCATTTCCTCGCACGCAAAGCGACTGATCTGGCGTCGATCAAAAATCTGGCTAGGGAAAATCCGGCTGCGCTGGTGCGAAATATTCTTGAAAGTTTGGACGGCAAAGCGACGGCGCAGCAGATTAGTGAATGGCTGGTGGGCGGTGTTTTCACCGAGACGGAATGGAAACGCTGGTGGGAATCAACGAAGAAGGTCCTCAAGGCAAGCGGTGCGTTTTCCGTCCCTGCGAAAAAGACCGATCCAATTCAAATCCGCGGCGAAGGAGTATCGCACGCTGACGAACTGTTCGACGCTTTCAACAAGGCGCGACAACCTAAAGAGCAAATCGCCGCGCTCGAGCAGATCATCAAATCTCACCCCCAATTTACAGAACCGGAAAAACAACTTCAGCCGATGATCGCGACGATCGAGAACATGGTGGTGCGCGATCAGAAAATGCATCCCGAGCTCGCATTTGAGCTCATCATGGCGCGCGACGATTTACTTGAACGCGTCCCCTCGCTGCACACGACCCATATCGGTTTAACGCTTTTGAAGTTAATTGTTGAGGAACAAAGGCGTTTGATATCGGTCCTACCGAAATTGTCAGCGGCAAAGGAGAAAAAAATCTTGCAGGCATTGCCGTCCGCGCTCGGTCCCGGCTGGGCAGAGCGCGCGTTATATTTGATGCAGGAAAGCCATGGCCGCATGGTCGCGCAAATTCCCCGTATCTTAAGCGAGGCCGGAAAGCACGACGAGCTTCGGACGATGCTGGAGCGGAGCATTCGAGAACATTCAGCCACGAGCGAGATGCTCGCCTGGCTCTGTAGCGAACGGGAGCATTGGACTGAGCTGGTCACGCCAGACTTGCTTAGCGCGACTTTGGCGGCGCTGGAGCGCGAGCAACACAACGCTCCGGGCCGCGCCAGCAAGCTGCATCGCGCTCTAGTTGAAGATCGGCAATTACTTGGGGACATCTTTAAGAAATGCGACGTCGCAATTGCGCGTGATGCGATGCGGCGCCTGCAACTAAGCCCTCTGTTTGATGAGCTGACGAAACGCTCGCTGCTGGCCCGGATCGTTAAAGTTTATCCAGAACTGGAAAGCATGATCGCTAGCGCACAGCAGCAGGAGAAGACTGCTCCTCTAGTTGTTTCCTGGAGCAGCCTGGAAAAACGCAAAGCCGAATACGAAGAGCTCGTGAAAACAAAAATTCCCGAGAATAGCAGGGAGATTGCCCTCGCCAGGTCGTACGGCGATCTAAGCGAGAATTTTGAATTCAAAGCAGCCAAGCAGATGCAAAGCGTCCTGATGCGACGCAAAGTCGAGCTGGAACAAATGCTCCACAACGCGCGCGGAACTTCATTTGAAAATGCCGATACGTCGCGTGTTTCCATCGGCACTATCGTCACGGTTCGCAACGCGGACACGGACAAGGAAGAAACCTACACCATTCTGGGCGCATGGGACGGCGACCCTGACCGCCACATCATTTCTTACCAGACTGCAATTGGGCAGGCGCTCCTCGGCCATGCAATCGGCGAGAGTGTCTCTCTCAACACGGAGCACGGCATCGCTCAATTTACGATTGTTTCTATCGAGCCCGCGCCGCCCGACCAGACCACGTCCACACCCACTTCTCCTAGCGAGTCCGCGGTTGAACCAGCGATCGCCGAGTAGGCGCAACGCGACCACCTGTAGCCGAGGATCGAGGATCCCGGCCGGAAAGCACAGGTTTGGCGCCGGCATCGACGATGCCGGCTACAGTTAAACGTCGATATCCGCGCTATTGATTGGTTGCAACGACTTGCGTTACCGGGCTCCTCATTTGCAACCGATCGTTCACTCTTTGGATTTCGGAATCGTGTTCTTTGAGACGAGTAACGACGGTTTCCATTTGCTTCTTTAGCTCCGTAATCGTCGCCTCAAAATCCTTCCGTTGCTGAGCGATGGTCGCCTCCTGCTGTTGAATCCTGCGGCCTTGTTCCTCTATTTTGCGATGTTCTTTAAGAAATTCATTGAGCAACATGGCGTTGACCTGGTCATAGCGCACCGTGTAAGGCTTGCCGTTGGCATCGTGAGCCACCAAATCCGGATTCACCTTTTCCACTTCTTCAGCGACGAGGCCAAACTGCGGGACCCTGTCGGCATCAAGCTCCTTTTTGTACCGGAATGTGACGGGCTTCAGCGCGAGCACCGCTTCGCTCGCCTTGTCCATCGGTTTGATCTCATCCTTGAATCGTTGCGAGGAGGCCGCCACGCCAAGTTGACCGGACCCGTTCACGACAACTGGCGTTCCTGCAACCACAACCCCACTGATGCCAGCGATAAAGGTGGGCCCGTGGATCCCTACTGTACCGATGCGGATGAACCCCGAGTCATTAACATCACCAAAGCTGCCGATATCAATATTGAAAAAGTGTACGGTGACATTTTGCCCGGCACCGGCGCCCAAGGCGATGTTCTGATCACCGCTGATGTTGTTTGAGAGCGCGCCGGCACCGATGGCCGTGTTGTCGTCGGCGGTGGTATTAAAAAGGAGCGCTTGAAAACCGGTTGCCGTATTGTGGCTGCCGTCCTGGTTACTCTGAAGAGCTTGCGCGCCAATCCCGGTGTTCGCGAAACCGCTAGTATTGTTTTGGAGCGCCAGAGCACCGTCGGCCGTGTTCGCGTTGGTGTTGTTCTGCGCAAGC
>JBKPDP010000122.1:0-15419 GCA_046727935.1 Verrucomicrobiota bacterium
TGTCATCAGCGCCAGCCCCGGTCGCGTGATGGTTTCCACCCGATCATACCAGCGCAACTCCTGGAGTCTCTTCTCTAGCGGCTCGGCCACGAGATCCTGCATTTCCTGGGCGGTTGCTCCGGGCCACACCGCAGTCACCGTAAGCACTTTGATCGTAAAGGAAGGATCTTCCCCTCGTCCCAGATGAAAATAGGCATAGATGCCAGCACATGCCGAAGCAAAGATGAAAAACAGTGTGATGGCGCGTTCCCGCACCGCCAGAGCGGAGAGATTAAAACTTCGCATAGGACATCTTCTCCTCTTTTGCCGGGTTAACGACTTGTCCCTCGTGCAGGAGATGCGCTCCGAGCGCCACCACCTTTTCACCGGCATCGACTCCGTAGGACACGACGACTTCCTCCTGACCGATTGAGGCAATTGTGACGCAGCGGAACTTCACTTCCGACTTGTCGTCCACGATCCAGACGCCCGGCCCGCTACCGCGATCATAGACGGCCCCGATGGGCACCCGGACGGACTTGTTACCCGGGGTTTGCTTGGTGACCAATGTGATGGTGACGGTCGAGCCGAGCGGTGCTAAGGCGGCTTCACCTTCGAGCACATAGCGCGCCTCAAAAGTTCGGCTCGCCGGGTCCGCTGCATCGGAGAGCTGGCGCAGCCTGGCCTGATACATTTGATCCTGCCCATAAAGTCGGGCCGAGGCGGTCGTTCCTAAATCAGGTCGCACGCCCTCGGGCAGGCTGATCAAGGCTTCTCGGGGACCATCATGCGCCAACTGGAGCACGGTTTGCCCTGCTGCCACGACCTGACCTGGTTCGCTTAACGTCCGAACAATCACCCCGTCGGCATCAGCTAATAAGACGGCATACTCGCTGGAGTTATTACTGACTCTTGCCTGAGCCTCCGCCGCTTCCAACTGTGCTTTGGCGCTGTCCAGCGCCGCCCGATCTTGATCATATTCCCGGTGCGATATCACACCGGATTTGACCAGCATGGCTGACCGCGTTTCATCTGCCTTGGTTTGTTTGTATTTGGCCCGAGCCGCCTCCACCTTTGCTTGTTCCGCGGCGGCTGACAGTCTGAGATCCTCGGGATCAAGCCGCATCAGGGGCTGGCCTTTCTGGACCCGCTGTCCCACATCGACGGATCGCTCCAGGATTTTTCCCCCGACTCGGAAACCCAAGTCGCTTTGCACTCGGGCTTCCACGATCCCAGTGAAGGTTCTGCGAGTCGAGCCAGCCGCTGCCGCCTTGAAAACCTCTACCCTGGGAGACTGCAGGCGCGGATCTTTCACGGCCTGCTTGGCACATCCCCCCGCCATTAAGGCAACCGTCAGCCATCTCGCAAGCAGACCAATGGCCATCAACGACCGACGAACTATTTTCCCACAACTGACTTCATCCCCGCTCGCTTCAACACATGATTGGCGTAACGATACTGCGTCTGGAGGTTCGGATGCTTTCTGTGGCATCGGCCATTGCTGATGCGCTTTAACCGTTGGATGCTCCGTGATTGGTGTGTTCATAAGTCAGTCCAGTTGAAGTTGCCTGCGAAAACTCTTGTCGAACATGCCGGCGGGAACGAAGCGGCGCAGTCGGCTCAGGGCGACTCCTTTCCCGACCGGATAACGCAGCCGAGGCGACTTCGCGGTTAGTGCGTTCCAAACCGCTTCCGCCACCATTCGAGGATCGTCTCCGCGTTCGATGTTTTGCTGAGCCGCATCGGTCAAACGCTTTCGTTCCTCCGCATAGACCGCGAGAGAGATTTTTGCCGATTTGGTGTTTCCGCTGAGTTTAGTCCTCGTATAGGCCGGTTCGACCAACACCGCGCGCACGCCGAACCTCCTGATCTCGTGATCCAGCGTCTCGGTATATCCTTCTACTGCATGTTTGCTCGCGGCATAAATTCCCCAATACGGCGCGGGAAGAAAACCCAACACCGAACTGATGTTGACGATTCGCCCATCGCCCTGTTGCCGCATTCCCGGCAGGATGGTGTTCGTCACGCGCAATACGCCGAAGAGATTGGTTTCAAACTGCTGCCGGGCTTCCGCCACACTGGTTTCTTCCAGCGCACCCATGAATGAGTAACCGGCGTTATTGACCAGGTATTGAATCGGCCCGGCCTTCCGCACAATGCTTTGAACCGCCTCGTTCACGCTGGCGTCATCCGTCACCTCCATCCGGACGATTTCAACGCCGCGAATGGGGCTGGCGGACTGCGGGTTGCGCACCGTGCCGAACACCCGCGCTCCTCGCCCCGCCAGCAACTGCGCGATCTCCCGACCGATGCCGGAACTAACTCCCGTGACTAACGTGGTTTTGTTTTTTAGCGAGCTGTGCATATACACAATTGCATTTTAGTTTATCGCCTTTAGAGCATTTCAGGGTTTGGGGTTATTTGTTCAGAGCCAACGCCGCAGTTTCGAGGTCGGAAAGGATGGCGGACCAACGCCGTTCACCAAGAGTTTTGACTGCGGTGCTTTGGGCTGACCGCCAGGCTGGCTGGGATTCCTTGATTTTCTTTCGGCCTTTGGCGGTGATTGACAGTTCCACCCGCCCACCACGCCCGCCACCAACGGCCTGCGCCAAACCATCCCGCTGCAATGGGCGGAGATTTCGCACAAGCGTCGTGCGGTCCATTCCCAGCCAATCGCTTAATTCCGCCATGCTCCAACTTTCCTTGGCATTCAATGCCAGCAAAATTGATCCCTGCGTGGGCCGGATTCCGTGCCGCCGCATTTCCGCGTCAAAAAACTGCGTCACTGCCCGCGTCACCCAACGCAAGTTGAAGCACACGCAGTTTTCCGCCGCCGACATATCAAGTTCTTTTGACATCATGGTGTGTATATGCACTACTTGAGCAAAATTGTCAACTGATTTTTTGTTTTTAAATTTTCCAGCGCTTGTGTCGCGGGCAAAAACACCTGAAAATCACGCCTTCGCGTAAAGCTCGCTGCCCTTCTCCGTGAACTCGCGGGATTTTTCTGCATTCCTTTTTTCAACGCCTTTTCCTCCGCGAGGCCTTGTTCCGCCGCATCACTTCCGCACATCTTCTGTTATCTTCATGCAACAGAAATGCGCGGACTTCGCGCCTTCCTACGGCAAAGTTTCGTCATGGAGTTCGCGCGCGGTTTCGGGATCGCAGCCGAGATTGAATTGATCTTCCCAGCGAAATTCAAAACGCGCTTTGCTCAAGGCGTTGTCGCGAAGTTGCGCGCCGGGATCGCCTTTCTTCTCGGTCGCTCCGTAGTTTCTTACCCTCAGCGTCAGCGGTAGTAGGGAACAAAATCCCTGGCCGTTGCGTTGCCGGCGAGTGTGTGCGGTGAGCGTCTTCCCGCCAAGTTTGATGCGCATCTTCGCGGTGCTCGTCTTCTCGCCGGGTGTTTGTCGCGCGGATCCGGAGTGATCAGCGCCCCGCGCGCAAGCGCGTGCTGGTCAAGACAGTTGGAGATTAACCACCTTCAGCTTTTCAGCTGATAGTGTTACCCTTCGAACCCACGATGCCGCTTTAGTCGAGTGCTAATCGCACCTTGATCCAGTAAGTTCGCGGCGTTTTCGCGACCACTCACGACATTCTTTTCGAAGGACGCTCCTTTGAACCTCGCGTTTGATATAATCTTGGTGAGTCGTCATGGGTAACCTTGAGATAAACTGGCGCAGGGCAGCACTCCTTTTCAGCGGTTGGACGCTGGTTAGCATTATCTTTGCAGGGATTTCTTATGCTGCTGCGATTGGCGAAAACAATAAGGAATTCGGCTTCGTCTCTGCGCTGAGACTGAATCTGGTTCAATTTTATCTTTGGGCGATTCTCTCACCGCTTCTTTTTCGCTTCAGCCGCCGCTTCCCAATCGAGTTCCGTCCTCTCAGTGTTCGTAACCTGTTGCTGTATTTTCCGGCGCTAATTTCATTCGCCGGCATCCATCAGGTCATTCATCTGGCTGTCCTTTGGTCCATCACGCCACGGTGGAGACGACAGTTTCCCGCGCTCATCGACTGTTACCGCGCTTATTTCGGGTTCGGATTCTATATCGATTTGATTATTGCTTTGCTGATCGTCATCGCGGTGCACGCGCTGCTGTATTATCAAAACTTTCGGGCGAGCGAGTTGGCGCAATCATCTCTCAAAACCCAGCTCGCCCAGGCGCAGCTCAGAGCCCTCAAAATGCAGCTTCACCCGCATTTTCTTTTCAACACGCTGCACTCGATCTCATCCCTCGTTTTGGAAGACCCGCCAAAAGCAAACAGCATGATCGCGCAGCTCGGGGACTTCCTCAGATTAACCCTCGAAAATTCCAACCAGCAGCTGGTCAGCCTCAAAGAAGAGGCTGAATTCCTCCGCTGCTATCTTGAGATTGAACAGGTCCGCTTTGGAGATCGGCTGACGGTAGCGTTAGAATTGGAACCGCAAACGCTTTCTGTCCAAGTGCCCCATCTCATTCTGCAGCCCGTGGTAGAAAACGCCATCCAACATGCAATCGCACCGCGCGCGACGCCAGGTCATATCAACATTGAAGCAAAGCGCCTTAACAACCTGCTTCGACTCGAAGTCAGAGATAACGGGCCGGGCATAGCTTTAAACGACGCTTTAGCTGGAACAGAAGGAGTAGGTTTGAGTAATGTCCGCGCCCGACTGCATCAAATCTACGGATCTGATTTTCGTTTTGAACTTATGAATGCCAGAGACGGAGGACTAACTGTCGTGATGGAAATTCCCTTCCGGCGACAGACGGATTTTTGAACGGGCGACAGCAAACATGAAAAATGCGCCGATTAGAGCTTTGATCGCTGACGACGAAGCGCTCGCGCGCAAATTCATCCGTCGAATGTTAAAGGACGATCACGACGTCGAAATTGTCGGCGAGTGTAGTAGCGGCAAAGAAACGGTCGCGATGATCAGGAAACAGAACCCCGACATTGTGTTCCTCGATGTGCAAATGCCGGAGATGGACGGCTTCGCTGTCCTTGAATCGATCGGCATTGAGCGGCTGCCGGAAATTATCTTCGCCACAGCCTACGAACAGTATGCCATTCGAGCGTTCGAGCTTCATGCGCTCGACTATCTCTTAAAGCCTTTCGATCAAGCGCGATTCAAGGACGCAATCAAACATGCAAAAGAGCGGTTCCGTTCCGAGCGCCAGAACGAGGGGCGTATGCAAATAAGCGCCCTGCTAGAGAGTATCAAGAACAAGCCGCAATACATCGATCGCCTTATGATCAAGGCGGGCGGGCGTATCACCTTCCTGAGCACTGACGAAATTAATTGGATCGAAGCAGACGACAAATACGTGCATCTTCATACGGGCAAAGCTCGCCCCATGGTGCGACAAACGTTAAGCGCAATGGAGGCACAACTGGACCCGACAAAATTCAGACGGATCCACCGCTCGGCCATTGTCAACGTCGAACGGATTAAAGAACTGCAACCGCTGTTTAGCGGAGAGTACTCAATACTTTTGGAAGACGGGACAAAGCTCACCCTCAGCCGAAACTACAGGGACAAATTGTTCGAGCTTCTGGGCAAACCACTTTAGCCGGGCGCGAGTCGTGCCCTGATCCGGTAAGTTCGCGCCGTTTCCGCGACCACTCACGACATTCTTGTGGGTAAATCATGCTGCGTCCGTATTCTTCGTCCATAACAACAGAAAGCTAAGTATGCGCACGGCATTAACTCTGAAAGGCATCAATGCACCTTGCACACGTAAACAATTCCTTATCGGCAGTGGTGGGGCCGCTGTTAGCCTTTTTTGCGGTCAAGGTCTGTTGCAGGCTCAGCCCGGAAGCAGTCCGTCTGGTCCGGCGCTGTCAGCAACTCCCCAATCAGCTGACAATGTGCCTGATTTCCCCGAGCACCACCCGCAGTTCGATCGGGCACGTGTGAAGCGTTTCGTTATTGCCGGTCACGTGAACTTGGCAGCCGTGAAAGCAATGCTCACCGAAGAACCGAATCTAATCAACGGGGCAATCGATTGGGGCAATGGTGATTTCGAGACGGCTTTAGGCGGTGCCTCGCACATGGGTCGCCGCGACATCGCCGAATACTTACTCGAGCATAATGCGCGCATGGACATCTTCGCAGCGACGATGCTTGGCCAGATCGACATCGTGAAAGCGGCCGTCGCCGCTTTCCCTAACATTGTGCACGTGCCTGGACCTCATGGGATCCCTTTGATCGTGCACGCCGAGAAAGGCGGGCCAGCAGCGAAAGCTGTATTGGAATTTCTGCAGCCGCTCGCCGGTCAACCGTTGCCGCGACGATGATCAAAATCTGTTGCAATAAAAATCGAGCGGTCGCCGCCGCTTTAGTCGCTACTTTCGTTTCGCCTTCTGTTATCGGGGCAGCTCGCGCTAACGATACCGCCAAACAAGTCGCCCCAATTGTTGCGCAGATTCAACACGCGGACTACGCGGGCGACCGGGCTGCGATGCAAAAGGGCTGCGACGATCTAAAGCCTTATCTGGAAGATAAAGAACTCGCGTCGCGCATCCGGTACTGGCGCGGCTTCGCTCAATGGAGGCGAGCGATCAACGGCTTCAACGATTCCGTTGATCCAAAGGAGTTGGAGCAAGACCTCAAGACCGCACTCGAGGAATTCAAGATCGCGCTGCAAAAGGATCCCACATTCGTCGATGCCAAAGTTGGGACAATTTCATGTTTGGGTTACCTGGCTTTCATGAACCGGAAAGACCAGGCGGTTGCGAGAGAATTAGTTGGCCAGATTATGCCGCTGGTGAAGGAAGCGACTGATATGGCGCCCGATAATCCACGCCTGATCTGGGTACGCGGCCCCATATTTTGGAATACACCGCCTGAGCGCGGCGGTGGTCAGGACAAGGCGATCGAAAATTATCTGCGCGGATTAGAAATCTGTTCGAAAATCAAAGCGAGCGATGACCCGCTTGAACCATCGTGGGGCAAACCGGAACTAATAATGAGCCTGGCCTATTCCTATCTGAACACGACACCCAGCGATGCAAATGCCGCCGAACGTTATGCGCGGGCTGCGCTTGAGATCGTTCCGTACTGGCATTACGTGCGCGATATTTTGCTACCGCAGATCCTAGCCGCTAAGGCGAAAGCGCAATAATTCGCCGAACCAGGGTGAAAACTCCGAATCCGGTTGATCTCCTTTTCGCAGATATGGACAAGCTGAGTCCAGGAGACGACAGCCTTACTCTGTATGTTTTGCGATCTCTACCGCAACACCATTTTGAAGTCGTTGTTGACGCGGGTTGCGGTGCGGGACGTCAAACCATGGTGCTGGCGAGCGAGCTTGGGACGCCAATTCAGGCAGTTGATTCTTATCAGCCATTCCTAGATCGCCTGAAACGGCGCGCCAAAGAAAAAGGCGTCGGTCATCTGGTGCGGATCCATTGCATGGATATGAAAGACATTCCGAGTGTCTTTCCAAAAATCGATCTGCTTTGGGCAGAAGGCGCGGCTTACAACATCGGTTTCGCCAACGCGCTGACCACTTGGGCAAAGGCGATCAAACCGAATGGTTTCGCGGTAGTGAGCGAACTTTGCTGGCTCCGCGAACAAATTCCGGACGCGGTGACGGAGTTCTTCCGATCCGGTTATCCGGAGATGCAATCGGTTCCGCAAAACATCGCCATAGCAGAAGAAGCGGGTTACAAAATATTCAACACCTACACACTGCCGAAAGATGCATGGGTGAAAGATTACTATGATGTTCTGGAGTGCCGCGCGAAATTTCTCGTCAATCATTCGGATGCTGCGGTCAGGGATTTCGCCGTCGACACGCTCAAAGAAATTGAGACATTTAAAATTTCAGAAGACAGCTACGGATATGTCTTTTACGTGCTCCAACGATCAAACTGAGACGGAATGAAGCCGTCGCCCGACAATCCAAAGTTCCTCGGCCTTCGCGAGGCCCAAACGACAACACAATGAATCTCGGAGCGTTTTCCATCAGTTTAACGGTCGAGGACATTGAGGCTTCTCGAAAGTTCTATGAAAAATTCGGTTTCAAAGTCTTCGCCGGGGACGCCTCCCAGAATTGGCTGATTTTGAAAAACGGCGATCAGGCGATTGGCCTGTTCCAGGGAATGTTCGAAAAAAACATCCTCACTTTTAATCCCGGCTGGGACAGCAACGCACAGAAACTTGATGTCTTCACCGACGTTCGCGATCTGCAACGCCAACTCAAAGCAAAGGGCGTAGCGCTCCAAACCGAAGCAGATGAAACGTCGTCGGGACCTGCAAGCTTTATGGTGGTCGATCCAGACGGCAATCCGATTCTGGTAGATCAGCACGTGTGATGCTCGCCCGCGCGAAAACCCCCATGTAGCATGCGCTCTCAATCATGAATCCCTGTCTTGCCCGAACATTTCTCTTCTTCATCGTACTCGCATCTGCAGAGGCGCGCCCGCTAGCCCTCGTCGGTGGCCGCCTGATCAACGGCTTTGGCGGCCATCCACTCGCGAACAGCGTAATCATCATCGACAACGAGCGGATCACCGCCGTCGGCACGGTTGACGCGCTGCAGGTGCCCGCCGATGCCGAAATTATTTCCACCGAAGGCATGGACGTGCTGCCCGGCCTCTGGGATTGCCACGTCCATACCATGATACTTGGTCACAGTGATTACGCGCATTGGGACAAAACGTATCCGCCGCGGCTCGGGGGCGAGATCATGCCCGCGGCGGCGAGACAATTGCTCATGGCGGGTGTGACCAGCGCGCGCGATCTCGGCGGTCCTCTCAAAGAAAGCATTAGCCTACGCGACCGGATCAACCGCGGCGAAATTCCCGGACCTACCCTTTACGTCGCCGGCCCATTCATTCAGCACGAGCCTTATCCCGGTACCGATTACTTCCGCTGGGGTGTCAAAGGCGCGGCCGACGGTAAGGCTAAAGTGAAACAGCTCGCCGACGCCGGAGTCAACATCATCAAGCTTATCGATCAGGATCAGATGACGATGGACGAAGTGAAGGCCGTCGTCGACGAAGCGCACGCGTACAAACTTCCTGTCGTCGCGCACGCACACCGCCCGGAAGAAATTCGGCGCGGACTCGCCGCCGGCGTGGATTGCTTTGAGCACACCGGCCTCGCGTCAGCGCCAGGTTATCCCGACGACATCCTGAACGCGCTGCGTGAGCGCACTGCGAAAATGAGTTTGGGCCCGCTTTTCTGGTGTCCGACCATCGAAGGATTCATCAATTACGAGTCGTTAGTTGACAATCCTGAACCGCTGGATGATCCAACCAACTACGACGGCATTCCTCCCGACGTCGCCGCCGACATCAAGCGCTCGATCGCTCACCCGAATCAGCTCGCCTACTATCAAATCACACCTCTGCGCACCAAAACGGTTCGGCACAAGTTTAAGCAGCTCCAGGAGTCCGGCGTGGTCATGCTCATCGGCACCGACAGCGGCATCCCGATGAAATTTCACAACAGCTCCACCTGGCACGAGCTCGACGCGTGGGTCAATCATCTCGGCGTCGACGCCATGACTGCTATTCGCGCAACCACCTACTGGCCCGCTGTTATGATGAAAGTAGACAAAGACTATGGCTCAATCAGCGAAGGCAAGTTCGCCGACATCATCGCGGTAAAGGGCGATTTGCTGCGTCACATCGACCTCTTGCAACGCGTCGACCGAATTATCAAACACGGCAAACGCGTGAAGTAGCGAAGCGCCCTTCTTCAGCTTTGAAACTCGCTCGCTGCTGCCTTGGCGGCTTTACTTCTATGTCGCTCCTGCTCGCTCCATTCAGCTTTCAGCTTTTCTGCCGTATTGTTCGTCGCTGACCTTTTCCATCCATTCGACCGGCTTGCCGTTCAGCGCCTCCTGAATGGCAATATGAGTCATCGCGGTCGTTGGCGTGGCGCCGTGCCAATGCTTCTCGTTAGGCGCAAACCAGACGACATCGCCGGGCCGAATTTCCTCGATCGGTCCGCCCCAACGCTGCGCCCAGCCAAGGCCGGAGGTGACGATCAACGTCTGACCGAGTGGATGTGTATGCCAGGCAGTGCGTGCGCCAGGCTCGAACGTCACGCTGGCGCCACGGACACGTGCCGGTTCGGGTGCTTGGAATAGAGGGTCGATTCGGACTGTGCCGGTAAACCAGTCCGCGGGCCCTTTTCCGGAAGGCTGTGAGCCACTTCTGTTAATATCCATTTCTGTATCCCGCTAGTTGATCGCGGTGCGCTAACAAGATACGCCTATAAATCGTCCTGAACGACGTCTCTAAGCTGGCCCTTCTTGTCCGTGGTCGCCGCGGCGAAGGAGGATGCTGGAGGGCTGTGAGCCACATCTCTGGACTTCCATTTCTGAACCCCTTTAGTTTTCCATCGTTTGAAATGCGACACCGCAATGTGCGGAATGATCTCTGCGCATTCATCACGGCTTTATCAATGCCGTTGCTGAAGTTTTCCGAGAAACAGCTCTATCGCCATGAACGACACAGATTGCACCGCTCAACTGCGGCGCGCGCGATCGCCTACTCGCATCGCAGCGACACAATGGGATCGATGTTCATCGCGCGTCGCGCCGCAATTCCACAGGCAAGAAACGCAATAACGGACAAGATCAGGCCAACAACCGCGAAACTAAATGGATCATGCTCGTTTACACCGTACATCTGACTAGCGACGAGTCTTGCCAAAGCCAGAGCGATTGCGAAACCGGCAATTATCCCGACGGTGAGAAGCACAGCGCCTTCTTTGAAAATCATCCCGAGAATCCTCGCCCGCGTTGCACCAAGAGCGAGACGCACGCCGATCTCGCGGTTTCGCTGCTGAATTCCATAGGAGATGACGGCATAAAGTCCGGCCGCCGCAAGAAAAAGCGCCGCTGCCGCAAATGAGCTGACCAGCAACAGACTAAAACGCCGCGCAGCGAGCGCGGCCGCGACGGTTTCGCTCATCGGCCGCACCGCCCCAACCGCGACGTTCGGATCGATATTTTGAATGGTATCGCGGAGAAGGCGTTCGACTCCTGCCGCTCCACCGGAGGTCTTGATTATCCAATAGGCGCTGTTCCGCAGCCATGGCACTCCATCTTTAGGCATCTGGCGAAGCGGCAGGTAAATATCGGCTTTCGCCGGCGTCTCTAGGTTCGTTTGTTTTACCGGCCCAACAATTCCAACGATCTCGATCGGGCGAGGATCGCCCTCGGTATCGTCAACCAGTATTCGCTGGCCGATAGGCGATCGATCGGGAAAATGATTTTTCGCCACAATGGTGCTGACGATCGCGACTGGCGGATGGTCGGCGTCGTCCGATTCGGTAAAGTTCCGACCGTCGAGCAATGGGATACCCATGGTCCGAAAATACTCTGGCGTGACGATGCGGTAATTTGTCGATGGTGTGTCCTCCGGCCTCGCCGGCTTCCGGTCCGACCGGGTGAAATGAACAAACGAAATGCTTTTCGGAGCAAGTGGCAGGATCGAGATGAGCGCCTCACTTCTAATTCCATTGATCGCCGACGCGCGCGAATGCAGCTGGTCATAGAAGTGCGTGATCGTAGCCACATCGGAGTACCCGGTTTGCGGCAACGAAAACCGGATCGTCTGCACATCGGTGGAATCGAACCCGGGTTGTTCGCTGCTCAATCGCACAAAGCTTCGTAAGAGCACGCCGGCGTTCGCGAGCAAAACCAGCGCGAGCGCAATCTGGCCGGACACCAGCCACGTCCGCAGCCGGGACTGCAACCCTCCGCTCGTTGATCCGCGGCTGCTCGATACGAGTGCGTCCCGCAGGTCCGATCGCGAAAGCAGCCACGCCGGCGTAAGTCCACACGCGAGCGCGGCGATAAATATGAGAGCGCCGGCAAACAGCAGCACCGTCCAATCGATTGAGAAACTCTCGATCCGCGGCAGGTCGGTCGGGACCAAACGAAGCAACGCCTTCTGGCCCCACACCTCAAACAACATGCCTAACGACCCGCCAACCAGCGCAAGGACGAAACTTTCCGTCAGCAGCAGGCGGCTCAGTTGACCTCGCGTGGCGCCCAATGCTGTGCGCACTGCCAGTTCCCGTTGTCGCGCCGCCGCGCGCGAAAGAGAAATGCCAGCCAGATTGACGCAGCCGACCAGAAGCACGGCGCCGGCCGCGCAGAAGATCGTGAGCAACACCGCCTTGATATTCGCCACGATCTCTTCCGTCAGCGGAACCAACGTTATGCCGATTTTTCCCGTGTAGGTGCCCGGGTATTGGCGCTGGAGATTTTGCCGGATGGCTTCGAGCTCGGCGTGGGCCTGTTGCGCCGTCACGTTCGGTTTTAACCGACCGACCATGCGCAGGAAGTTGACTGAATTGCGAACGTTCCGGCGCGGATCGGCATCCGGTTGCAGCGGCACAACGATCTCAGTGTCGAGATTCGGCAGGGCAAAGCTCGCCGGTAGGACGCCGACGATCTCGCGCGTCTCGCCATTCAAGTTTACCGGCCGCCCGATCACGTCCGGGTCCCGGGCATAGCGCCGCGACCACAAACCGTAGCTGATCAGAACAACCCCGCGTGCGCCGTTGCGATCGTCTTCCGCGATCAAAGTGCGTCCGAGATGCGGCCGCACCGCGAGCATGGCGAACGCGCTCGCCGACATTCGCACTCCCTGAACGCGCTCGGGCGGCCCTGAGTCGGCAAAGCTCGGGTTGAAACTTGCGACACCGGCCAGCCCCTCAAAAGAAGTGCCTTGGTCACGATAATCGCAATACTCGGGCAACGAAAAATTTGTGCGCGGGTTATCGCTGCGTTGCGAATAAATCCAGAGCAGTTTTTCCGGGTGGCTGAACGCAAACGGCCGCAGCAAAACCGTGTTCACCACTGAAAAGGTTGCGACCGTCGCGCCAATGCCGAGCGCAAGAGTGATCACCGCCACCAGTGAAAATCCCGGCGATTTCCGCAGAGCGCGCAGGCTGAAGCGGACATCCTGGATCCCCTGGTCGATCGTGTTTCCCCCCATTGCTTCGCGACACTCCTCCTTGAACCGCACGTGGCTTCCAAACTCGATCCGAGCGCGTCGCTCCGCCTCCGCCCGCTCCAGACCGCCCCGCTCAAGAGCATCGGCGCGGAGCCGCACGTGTGACTCAAGCTCTTCCTCCATCTCCCGCTCGGTCTGGCCACGCCAGAACAACCTCGTCGCCATCGATCTCAAATGCGCCGCGATCATTGGTCCATTGTCCCGGTTAGTTTTCTAATTATGCCTTGTTCGTCATTCGCCGGTTGCCACGCATTCATTTCGCTCATGCCTGCTGCGGTCGCGCCGCCAGGGCTGCCGTGACCGCCGCAGCCGAGCGCTTCCACCAGTCGGTTTCTTCCTGTAGCCGTTTACGGCCCTTCGCCGTCAGTTCGTAAAATTTCGCCCGCCGATTGTTTTCCGATTTTCCCCACTCCGTCCTCAGCAATCCTTGGCGCACGAGCCGGAACAAGGCCGGATACAATGCTCCTTGCTCGACGAACAACCGCTGTCCCGAAATCTGCTCGATCCGGGAAAGAACGGCGTAACCATGGAGCGGTCCGAGCGAGACGGCCTTGAGGATGAGCAAATCCAGTGTGCCCGGCAACAGCTCGGCTTCCTCGCTCATCGGTGACTCCTAAACTACTTAGGAGTCTAGGCTTCTCTCCTAAGCCGTCAAGGAGAGATTCCGCCGGTTTCTGACTTCCCTATTCCGGTCGCAGACTCGTCGCGGAAAGCTCTGACTTACTTGTTACTTTTCCAAACTTACAGTCCCGCGCAGCAGCACTTCCCCGATCCCCGTGATGCGCGCGATCGCGTTGACAAAGTCACGCCACCCGTCGCGTTGGATCCGCGAGGATCATCTGCCGGCGCGCGTCATCCGGTATAGCGGCGGCGGCGTCGCCCTGCCTGTTCCAACCAGCGCCCGTGGATCCAGTCGCGTTTTTCCGGGCGGAGAACTATTAACGAATAAGTGATAACAGGTAACGAGCGCTCAGCTCCGCCGACCTTTTACCTCCGACTTGTAACTTGTGAGCTCTACCTCAGCCTTGACAGTAAAATAGTGTTGACCATCCAATACGGACGTACGTATTATTGGATGATGGGCAGGCGTTCTTTACGCGATCAAATTTTGCGGGCTGGGCTGCCCGTCCTGTTTCGGTCCGGTTATCACGCAGCGAGCGTGCGCGACATTTGCGCGGCGGCCGGCGCCCCACAAGGTTCGTTCACCAATCATTTTCGTTCGAAAGAGGCCTTCGCCGCGGAAGTGCTCGACCAGTACTTCGGCTACTTGAAAGGATTGGTGAGCGAAGCGCTAAACGACGAGACTCTCACACCGCGCCAACGGCTGAAACGGTACCTCGACGTCATTACGGACAAGCTGGAGCGCGATCGGTGGATGCTCGGCTGCCTGATCGGTGACTTCAGCCTTCAAGTCAGTTCTCACAGCAAACTTTTACGCAAACGGCTCGATTCAATCTTTCGAGAGTGGCGAACACTGTTTGCATCGTGCATCGCCGCAGCCCAGTCTGCTCGCGAAGTCGATTCACACTTTGACGCCATAGAACTGGCTGAATTTTTGTTGGCGTCCTGGGAAGGCGCCATTCTGCGAATGAAAGTGGAACGGAGTCCCGCAGCCCTTGAGCGGTTCAAAACTATCGTGTTCGAAACCGTGTTCCAGCAACCGCGAGCATCTGCAGTTGCCGAGCGTCAACGCCGGATACACAAGGGCTCGACAGCGAAATCCAAACGAGATCAGAGGTAATTATGAAATGGACCGATCATCTGACTCAAGAATGGTCTTATCAGTTCAAGGGCAAAACCGGGAAAAACATCTTTCACTCCAGCCGCGTCCGGCAGGGAGCGAGTTGAGATTTCTGCGTGAATGAGATCAGGAATGACACGTTCGGCCGGTAAGGCGAAATTGAGATCGCACATCGCCGCGATTGCAACGTTTTGTCTGCTCAATTTGTCCGGCGCAGTCTGGGCAGACGTCGGTGCGACGCAGCAGAATTTGGTCGACGGCAAGGTCACGCGGGATGGGATCGATCTGTTCTACTGGGTCGTCGGTCCGACGAGTGGCGATTATGTGCTCGTCTTAAGTGGCGGACCCGGTGAAGACATCCACTCCATGCAAGGTGTCGCTGACGAGCTCGGCAAAAAATATCGATGCATTATGTGGGAACAACGCGGAACGGGCAGATCGAAGCTGCCACGGTATGACTCGTCCACGATCAATCTGAACGCATATTTGGAAGACATCGAAGCCCTCCGCAAGCAACTGCACATCGAGAAATTTATCGTGGTCGGAAACTCGTGGGGAATGATCCTGAGCCTTGCTTATGCGGGCACACACTCCGATGCAGTGCGCGCAGTGATCACGCTTGGTTCTGGTCCAATCACGTCGGAATACCTCGGTGTGTTCTCTGACAATCAAAGTACGCGACTCTCGCCGTGTGAAATCGAAGTCCGCGACTTTTGGCGAGACCCTTC
>JBKPDP010000123.1:0-36925 GCA_046727935.1 Verrucomicrobiota bacterium
GCACTGCAGAAGCTCAACGTGCTTGGCCGGGTCCTCTATATCGCGGCCCATCCCGATGATGAGAACACAAACCTGATGGCGTTGTGGTCGAACGGTTCGCTTTACGAGACAGCTTATCTTTCGGTTACACGCGGTGATGGCGGTCAGAATTTAATTGGACCGGAACTGCGCGAACGTCTGGGTATTATTCGAACAGAGGAATTACTGGCGGCGCGCCGGCTCGATCATGGCCAACAGTTCTTCTCGCGCGCGATTGATTTTGGATTTTCCAAGACAGCGGAGGAGACCGTGCGGATCTGGGATCACGACAAGATTCTGTCGGATGTGGTTTGGGTGATCCGAAAGTTTCGGCCGGATGTTGTGGTTACGCGCTTTAGCCCGGATGATCATTTGACGCACGGACATCACACGGCGTCTTCCATCCTGGCAACCGAGGCCTTCTCGGCCGCGAGCGACCCGAATCGTTTTCCGGATCAGCTGGCTTTCGTGAAAACATGGCGCCCGACCCGGCTCGTCTGGAACACGTCTCCATTTTTCTTTTCGAACCGGAACCTTCCGTTCGATCCAACGGGTCTGATTACCATGGAAGCAGGCGGTTACAATCCGCTTCTTGGCAAAGCCTACACGGAAATCGCGGCGGCCAGTCTGAGCATGCACAAGAGCCAGGGCGTCGGCAGTCCGCCGCGGCGTGGAGCGCGAAAAGAATATTTCAAACTGCTGGAAGGTCAGCCGATGACGAGCGCGCTTTTCGAAGGCATCGATGCCAACTGGTCGCGCGTCGCGAATTCGGAATCGATTGCCGCGAAAATTCGTCAGATTATTTCGCAGTTCCATCCAGCCGACCCGGCCGCGTCAGTGGCTGAGTTGTTGGAGTTGCGGCAGGCGATGGGTGGAATTAAGGATGACGTCTGGGTCCCGGAGAAAAAAGCGGAGTTGGACAAGATCATCGCCGCGTGTCTTGGCTTGCATGTGGAAGCGTCGACAACCAATGAGATCGTCACGCCGGGGCAGACGACGGCCATCAAGCTGGAGGCAATTAACCGCTCTAACGTTCCTGTCACATTGCAGGAAGTGCGCTTTCCTTTCTCCGGCGACTCGATGAGAATTGATGCGGCGCTTTCGCCTAACGAACTCGTGACGAAAGATCTGTCCTGGAAGATCCCCGAGAACACGCCTTACTCGCAGCCCTATTGGCTTCGTCAACCAGGAACGCTAGGCACCTTCGCTGTCGATGATCAAAAACTTATCGGCCTGCCGGAAAATCCGCCCCGCCTGCCCGCCGAGATAACACTGCAGGTCACCGGACAGGAACTTCGCTACACGGTGGACACGAAGTACCGTACGGTGGATCCGGTGGCGGGCGAGCTTCGGCAATCGTTAGTCATTGCGCCACCCGTTTTCGTGAACTTTTCCAACGGCGTGTTGGTATTCGCGAGCAACCACCCGAGATCCATTCCAGTGCACGTGACCTCGGCCACCGGTCCGATCAAAGGAGAACTTAAACTTGCTGCGCCGCAAGGGTGGCACGTCGATCCGGCATTTGTGCCGATCGATTTGAAGGGAGCCAACGCTGAAACCACAGCAGCGTTTACCGTAAAACCACCGGACCAAAATAATGAAGGAATGTTGCGAGCCATCGTTTCGATCGACGGCCGTGACTATTCGTTCGAGCGCGTGCGTATTTCCTATCCGCACATAGGCGTCCACACGTTGATGCCTCCGGCGGAAGTCAAAGTGGTTCGCGCGGACATCCGCAAGAAAGGAGAGCGCATCGGTTACATTCCAGGAGCCGGAGATGATGTTCCAGAAAGCCTGCAACAAATCGGTTACTCAGTGAAGATTTTGAGTGAAGGCGACATCACCGCAAAGAACCTCTCGCAGTTTTCTGCCGTAGTGCTCGGGATCCGCGCCTACAACACGCAGGAGCGAATTTTCGCCTGGCTGCCGGAACTGTTTACCTATGTGAAGAGTGGGGGAGTTGCGATCGTGCAATACAACACCACGGCGGATCTCAAGACCAACGACATGGCGCCGTATCCATTGGAAATTTCGCGCGACCGCGTCACTGACGAAAATGCTCAGGTGCGTATTCTGGCGCCGAACCATTCCCTTATGACCAAGCCGAACAAGATCACATCAAAAGATTTCGAGGGCTGGGTGCAGGAGCGCGGGCTTTACTTTCCTAACAAATGGGATCCCGCCTGGACCCCGATTCTGTCGTGCAACGATCCGAAGGAAAAGCCACTCGATGGTGGGCTGCTTGTAGCGAAGTTAGGCAAAGGTTTTTTTATCTACACAAGTTATTCTTGGTTTCGGCAATTGCCGGCCGGCGTTCCAGGAGCGTATCGATTGTTTGCGAATATGGTGTCGCTAGGAAAATGAATACGCGTGATGACGAACCGGATGCGCGCTCCTGGCGCAAAGCGTATGGCCTGGCGCTTTCCCTTTTTGCAGTGGAGGTAGTGTTCCTCTACCTCTTCACCATCCGGTTTTCGTGAACCGGCTGGATTATCTCGTTCTCATCGCCACGATTCTGGCGATCCCGCTTTATGGTCTCTGGCGAACCCGCGGAAGCGCTTCTTTAGGTCAATATCTCAAGGGCGATGCGAGTATTGGGTGGGCTACGATTGGACTCTCCGTGCTCGCGACGCAGGCTGGGCCGATCACGTTTCTTTCCATGCCGGGCCAGGCCTATGAGAGCGGCATAGGTTTTATCCAGAATTATTTTGGGCAGCCGCTCGCGCTCATCATTGTGTGCGCAGTTTTTGTTCCGATTTATCAGCGGCTGAAGGTTTATACTGCCTATCAATACCTCGGCGAGCGATTCGATCGAAAGACGCAGCTACTCGGCGCATTTCTGTTTCTGGTGCAACGAGGCATCGCAGCTGGGATTACGATCTATGCGCCGGCCATCGTTCTCTCCGCCTTGCTCGGGTGGCGCTTGAACCTGACCATCTGGCTCGCCGGCGGACTGGTTATTACCTACACGGTCGTAGGCGGGACCAAGATCGTAAGCATCACCCAGCGCTACCAGATGATCGTGATTTTGGTCGGCATGGCAATCGCATTTGCCGTCGCGGTTTACCGACTGGCGCCCGATCTATCATTTGAAGGCACGCTGGCGGTCGCGGGCAAAATGGGCAAACTGGAGGCGGTCGATTTTTCGTTTGATCCGCACAAGCGTTACACATTCTGGTCGGGCCTGATTGGCGGCTTCTTTCTCGCGCTTTCCTATTTCGGCACGGATCAATCACAAGTGCAACGGTATCTCGCCGGGGGCTCACTGAAGGAAAGTCGTCTCGGATTGCTCTTCAACGCCGTGGTGAAAGTGCCGATGCAATTTTTTATTCTCGTGCTCGGGGCGATCGTTTTCATGTTTTATCAATTCGAAAAACCCCCCGTTTATTTCAATCAACCGGTGTACCAACGTGCTATGGAGAGTGGCTACGCGCCGCAGTTGGCGGGATTGCAAACGCGATTCGATGACCTCTTCATGCAAAAACGTGCGGCCATTCGCGCTGTTTCCAGTGGATCATCGAACGATCGTGATGTGGCTATGAGCAGGCTGCGCGAACTCGATACCCAGGCGCGCGAGTTGCGCAATCGAACCAAGGCAGTTCTCGAGCAAGCGGGCGTGGATCCAAAAAGCAAGGAATCGGACTACGTATTCATTACTTTTATTCTTCAACAGATGCCGCACGGACTTGTCGGATTGCTGATCGCAGTGATCTTGTGCGCAACCATGTCGGCGACGGCAGCAACACTGAATGCTCTCGGTTCCACCACGGCAATCGACTTTTATCGCCCGTTGATTCGCACGAACGCGAGCGACCATCATTATGTCCTCGCGGCGAAAGCACTGACAGCGGCGTGGGGTTTAATTGCCATCGGGGTCGCTTCGTTTGCCAGCTTGGTCGAAAACCTGATCGAAGCGGGTAATATTCTGGGCTCGGTGTTTTATGGCAGCGTCCTCGGTCTCTTTCTGGCAGCTTTCTTTATTCGTCGAGTTACTGGCTCGGCTGTGTTTTTCGCGGCGCTGCTTGCACAAGCGCTCGTGTTCGTCCTGTTCGCTACAACGAATATCGGTTACCTCTGGTACAATTTTATTGGATGCGCCGCGGTGCTGATCCTGGCGATAGTTCTGCAGCAAACCATCTTTCGCGGCACGGAAGCTCCCGCTGAGGTATGAAGCTCGATCTGAGTGATGGATCACCCGATTATTTGTTTCGGCCAGCAACCGTGCGGATTTTTTCCCAAGCGATTTTTGTTCGCTAAGATTTTGACGGCTCGGCGTCTCCAAAAGGAGATTGGCGGTGACATCGTCTTTTTCTTTCACGACAGTGATCATGACCCGCGCGAGACGACCACCATTTTGCGAGACCAAAACAGTAACCAGGAAGTAGCCCTAAACTTTCAGTTCGAGAATCGGATCCAAAAGCTGTTTTCGCCGCTATACGCCAAGCGCGTCTTTCCGGATTGGCAGGAGAAAACTGCGCGCCAACTTCCAAATTATGTTCGGCGATCTCTGGTCGCACACTTCAAGGAGACCAGATGTTCGAATGTTGCCGACTTCTGTCTCGAGATGTACAGGCGGATGGAATTGCTGGAAGGTGTGCGGGTGGAGCGATCCAGTGCACCCGAATTCAGAACGCGTGCTGTGGCCGTCTCAGACTATTTCGTCGATCAGCGTTACGAAGGAGAGATCGTTCGCGCACGGTACCGCGACGGGAAATTTTTGCTACACAAAGGAGGCGATCGATTTCTAGAGATTCCCGGCGAAGAATTCGGTCCGAAGCAAATCAGCCCGACCCGCGATACACGTTTCCGCTGGATGCAATCAGTGATTCGATGCACCCATTATATCGCCGGTGCGAGCGAGCAGCATTACATCAATAAGGCGGATGCTCCCAAGGTGAAATTCGTCAAGCGCGACGAAATTTCTGACTTCGACAAAGCGTATACGGAGCTGTAATGGAATCGGCGTCGCTCAAAATTGGGATTGCATGTTTTCCGCTGATTGGCGGGAGTGGGATTTTGGCGACAGCCCTGGGGTCAGAGCTGGCGCGCCGCGGTCATGAAGTTTACTTCTTCAGTTATGCGCAACCCGTTCGGCTAGATCTGCCGCAGGAGGGCCTTCATTTCCATCGAGTCGAAGTTGCGCACAACGCTTTGTTTCCATGTCCCGACTACACTCTGCCGCTCGCAGTGAAAATGGCGGAAGTGGCGCGTTCCCAGCAGCTCGATCTTTTTCATGTTCATTACGCAGTGCCACACGCACTGGCTGCGTGTTTAGCCTCGCAGATCGTAGGATCGTCAGCTCCGCGCATCGTCACAACTTTGCATGGAAGCGATACCACTCTGCTGGGACAGGATCCCGATTACCGCACCGCTATCGAGCATGCTCTCGTGCATTCCGATGCGGTGACGGCAGTTTCAGAAAGTCTTCGGAATCAAACCCAGGAGATCTTTCGTTTGAAACGAGCAATTGAAGTGATTCCGAATTTCTTCACACCGAATAAACCGAAGAGAAGCCGCGAGGAAGTTCGACGCGATTTGGGCGTAGTCGACAAATTTCTTGTGCTACACATGTCAAATTTGCGACCCGTCAAGCGCATCGATCTACTGCTGCACACGATTGCTATGTCGAAAAACCGGGCACGCCTTCGATTGTTCATTTTAGCAGGCGGCCCTTTTGATCCTTACGAGCCACTGCTCGATGAATTGGGACTCCGCGACAGCGTCATTGTTCGCCAAAACATGGCTGTGGTGGACGAATATTTGGAGGCCGCGGATGCGGGACTCTACACATCCGAATACGAAAGTTTCGGTCTGGGCATTCTTGAGACGGCATTTTATGGCAAACCTGTCGTCGCCTTTCGCGTCGGCGGTATTCCCGAAGTCATAGGGGACTGTAGCCCGCTATATCCTTTCGGTGACGTAACCGCGGCTGCTGCTGCGTTAGATGCCTTGGTCGAATCTCCGAATTTGGCCCGCGAACTCGGTGAACAGAGTCGCGCTCGCGTGCACGAAAGATTCTCAGCCGATCGCATTGTCCCTCAGTACGAGGCGTTGTATGGTCGTATAATTGCAGGCCGATAGGCGCGACTTTATTCAGTATCTCTATTTTTTTTCAAACGTCGCGTTGTCGATTCATGCTCGGCCCGCAAACGTGCGACGTCTGTTCCGTTTCCCGCACGCACTTCCGGTCGCCAACGAAACTTTTCCAGAATCGGATTGGATTTTTCCTCGACAGCATCGGCAATAATTTCGCCCAGCACCGGCGCAAATTTAAATCCATGTCCGCAATCGCCCGCGGCAATGACTAATCCTTCACGTTCCGGATCGCGCGCGATCCAAAAATCTCCATCGTGGGTGTCGCAATACATGCAAACGCGCGTATAAACGATTGGCGCATCGGCGAGCTCCGGGAGTGCCCATGATAAAAACTTGCGTAGGTTGTCTTCTTCCTCAGAAGTAACGGCGCGGTGGGGAGATTCGGGGGACATCTCGCGTCCCGGCCCGTGGTTTGCGATCTTCACGACACCATCACGATTGAGCGGGAATCCGTAATAGCCCGTCGTCGTAATGTCGGCGCCAAAGACAGGGAAATGCTCAGGTGCAAAGAGATCAGCTCGCGCAGGTTTCAAATGGAACACTGGCTGGCCCCTGGCACGAAAGAACTTTTTCGTGAAAGGCAGCAGATACGGCGTCCACGCGCCGACCGCCATCACAACGCGATCGGCCGCAATGCGCTCTTCATTGTCGAGGACAATTCCCTCAATGCGCTGATCGCGTTCATCCAAACGGGCGAAACGGCTGCTGCTGCGTAGTTCGACGCCGATGGAACTTGCGCGTTGAACTAACATCGCGACCGCGCGGCCGCTTTCTGCGTAGCCTGCTTCAACCTCAAAAACACCGTCTTGGAACAATTCCGGATTCCAGGCTGGAAATCGCCTCCACAGTTGCGCTGAATTCATGCGCTCAACCTTGTGTCCGCGTTGTTGCAGTAATTTGAAACTTTCGTACTCGAAATCGTCCGGCTTCATCTCCCGGCGGCGCACGAACATCACGCCAATCTCGTGATACAACTCGACGCCGAATTCTTCGTTCCATTTGCGCCAGAGTTTGATCGAGCGTTCTGCGAGCTCAGTGTAGTCTTCGTCCGCTCCATACGCTGCGCGAACCGCTTTGCTGATGTCGGTAGATGCCGCGAGGGGATGCGGCAACGGTCCCGGATCGACCAGAATCACTGCGTGACCGCGTTTCTTTAGTTCGATCGCAGCGGTGACACCCTTAATTCCCGCCCCGACAACGATGACTCTCGACATCTCAGAACAGCGCACGTTGTGGCGACGCTCGCCGCGGCGAGCGCCGATTTCTTGACGTTTCGTGAGGCGCTACTCGCAGTGCACGTTCCCGTTCGAGCAAGGTCGGATGCGAGTAATAAAAGCTGCTGTAGAGCGGGTGCGGAGTGAGATTGCTCAGGTTGTTTCTGGTCAGTTTGCGGAGCGCTTGAATCAGTGACTGCGTTTCGCCCATTGTCGCACCTGCGAATGCGTCCGCTTCATATTCAAACCGGCGCGACCACCTGTGAATGACCGGTGAAACCCAGAAGGTTATCGTCCCCGCCAGCAGCGCAAACAGCAGTATCGCAGGAACGACATTTGCAGCGGCAAATCCTACCTGATGCTCGAAACCGAACGCGCGATAAAACCACTGCTGACGCGCCAGCCATGCGATCACGGCGAACGCCATAACGACGCCAGCGATGGAAACACTGAGCATCTTGATCACGTGGCGCTTTTTGTAATGGCCAATTTCATGCGCGAGCACGGATTCCAGCTCCGGCTCGGTCAGCTGTGCGATGAGCGTGTCGAACAGAACGATTTTTCGAAAACGTCCGAACCCAGTAAAAAAGGCGTTGGAGTGGCGCGAGCGTTTGCTGCCGTCCATCACGTCGATGCCGCGCGTAGGAAAACCAGTGCGCCGCGCCAGTGCAAACAACCGCTCGCGCAACGTTCCTTCTGGCAGCGGTGTGAACTTGTTGAAAAGCGGCATGATGACTGCCGGCGCGACGAGCAAGAGAAGCAATTGAAACGCGATAACAGCCGCTGCTGCCCAAAGCCACCAGTTTGCGCTAGCCCACTCGATCATGGTCAACACCAGCGCAAGCAATGGATACCCGAGCAACACCGCGAGCAGAAATCCTTTCATTCGATCAAGAATCCACGTCTTTATCGTCGTGGTGTTGAAACCGAATCGCTCTTCGAGTTTGAATTGCGCGTACCACGCGAACGGCAATCCAAGGATAGTCAACGCAATGCCTGTAACAAAGAGGAAGCCAGCCATCGCCAGGATCGAAGTGCCGAAGCTCCCGCTGAATTTTCCAAACGCCCATGGCAACAGGCCGCCAAAAAGCACCGCGATGAGTACTACAGCATCAAACACGTTGACGATGTTTCCAAAGCGGCTCTTAGCCAGTGTGTAATCAACCGAACGGCGATACGTCGCCTCGTCAATGATTCCGCGAAATACAGGCAGCACTTCCTTCCTGTGTGCGCATACATGGTGTTGGTTCAGTCGGCTCAGCCACAATTCTGTAAAAACGCGCGCAAGGATCAGGACCAGAGCAATGATGGCGAAGGGGTGGATGAAAGCCACGATACTTGTGCTCCTTTTTGGGACGGGGGCCTCTTAATTTACTCGCCTTCACCATCAGCTCGCAAGGAGCTGTCGATAGTAGCGGTACCAATCGCTCTGAAAGCGGTCCGTTGGATCGTACTTTCTTTTCAAGTCGAGAAATTGTTTGAACTGCGGATAGCACGTCATGATTTGCTCTGCTTTCGCGAATTTATGGTAAGTCAAATAATAACTGCCGCCCCGGGCTATTGCTAAATCAATCAAGCCGCGAAAGGAGCGCGCAGACGCTTCAACGCCTCCCGGTTTGTGGAGCGTGAGCAAATTGAAGATGACGCACGCGTAAGGTTGTTTGGCCCAAGCCAAAAAGCTCTCGTTATCTTTTTCGATTAGCCGGACTGTACCATAGACGATGATTGTGCGATTCAAGCGCAGCAGTTCTGCCGCCTGTGCTAGAAAGTCGGGAAGATCCCTTCGCGGAACATAAATCTCAGTTATGATGAGACTCGATTCCTCTCCGCCGATTTGGTCGCGGATCTTCTGCGCATAATTTGGCAGATAGGCGCTAAGCTGATTTGTGTCGGACCAATAAGTCTGCCCGTTTGTCGATAAGTAGTAATCGCTGTAACGCTTGAAAGCTTTCTCGCGGTCCGTGTAAGCCAGCCGCAAGAGATTCAGCCAGTCGTCGTCGCGTAACTCTTTTTTAGCGACAATCGGTTCGTGTTCGTCGATCGGCTGGTAACAAGAAAAAACACCGCGTTGCAGAAAGTCGGGTGACTTTTCATCGACTGAAAACTGGAAATCTCCATAAAGAAAAGTTTGTGCTATCCGTTCTTCAAAACGCGTGGGCAGATCGCTCGCCTGAACTATCTCGACTACACGTCGCAATTTTTGCCGTGGAACAAGCCGAAGCGTTACGCTGTCGATTAACCCCAACAGACCGTAACCACCGATGGCAAGTCGGAACAATTCGTTGTTTTCGTCACGCGAACAGCGAACGAATTTTCCATCGGCGTTGATCAGGATGAATGATTCAATATTGGAAATGAGCGGCTTCATCGCTAGTCCGCGCCCGTGCACGTTCGAGGAGAGACTGCCGCCCAGCGTGAATGTGTCGGCACCGGTTTGTTTCTGCGCGATACCCCATTGATTTGCGCTACCCCCTTGAACGTCCAGATAAGCGCGAATCAATTTTGGCCATTGGATGCCCGCTTCCGCTTCGATCAAGCCATGCTCCCGATCGAAAGAAATTATGCGATCCAGTGAACGCGTATCGATGCAAATGCTGTCTGTGGCGAATTGCTGGCCACCCATCGAATGCCGGCAACCAGAAACGGAGATGGGCAAGCCTTTTCTCGATGCCGAACGCACAATCTCCGCAAGCTCATCTCTGGTGCGTGGCGTCAGAAGTTCGCTAACGCGAGTGCGATTGAGCTGCGAATGAACGTCATTGACCCAAACTTGTTTTTCGCGTTCCGCGAAAATGCACGGCGCGAGCGCGAAAAGCGCCGCCGTGCGGATAAATTCGCGGCGCGTAAACATGCGAAAGCTTAATCGAGCCGGTTAGATCTCAGCCAGGCAAATTACCTCGCCTCTTGCGATAGGTTCGTTGGTCAGTCCGGATCCAAGTACGCGCAAATCATCGTGATCGAAAAATCGAATGACGCGCCACGGGCCCACACGTTCAGCAAGTTCGCTCCGCGTAGTCCCCCAGAGGAATGGTTCGCCACGTCGACGCAACCACCAATCAACCAGTTTACTTTGCGAATCGAAACGAGTCCGGCCGTCGCTTTGCTTTTTCATGAACGTGAATGCAAACTGGCTGCCGGGCGTGCTCATACTTTTCAATTTTCCGGTCATCGACGAAATAATGTCTGCCGGCAGATACATTAAGAGACCTTCAGCGACCCAGACTGTGGCTTGAGCTGGATCGAAACTCCTTTTGATCAACTGTACTTCATCGAGACCGACGGTGCTCAAATCAGACGCGATGAAATGCAATCGTTCAGTGCGAATCTTAGGAAGCGCGCCCACCTTGTAACGCTGCGTTGCCGGATGATCTATCTCCCAAAATTTCACGCTTGGGAATTCCCGATGCAATTCGAGACTGAGCGGATCAAACCCTGCTCCGAGTATGATGACCTGTGTGGTTCCATTGAGAAGGGCTGCGCACCAGCCCTCTGATGCATTTCTTTCGCAAGACATAATGCAGCAAGATTCCTGGGATCGTGATGCTCTCGATCAACTTCGCGATCGGTCGAAACCAACTCTGTCGCACGAACTTCAAGAACAACCGCGTCTGCGCCGAATGCGCCTCGAGGATCTGAGCACACAAGTCTGCCGACGTCCTCGAGACAAGGCCTGAGTATTTTGGATCGCGATGCAGAAGAACCAGGCTCGCGGCAATGAGCAGCGCCGTGCGGCTAGCTTGATCGTTTTGCACGCAAAACGCGCCGACCGTTTCTACTCTCGCGCGCTGGCAACGTCATTCGTATCCGCCCCGGCTTTGGCTTGGGCAGCACGAAATTCGCGAACATGATTCAATTCATCTCGCGAGCCGCTAGACTTTGCCGTTTGTGCGGCCAGCTTCGTGTAGTAACGGCTTGCGTTTTCCTTGTCCCCGTTTTGCTCCGCAGCTCGCGCGGCTCCATATAATCCTCTGAACCTTCCCGGATAAATTTTGAGCGCAGCTTCAAATTCCCGCTGTGCTTCCTTTGGTTGACCCAGTTCGAGTAGTAGACTGCCGAGTTGTTCGCGAATAGGAACAAATGCGCCCGGCGAAACCGGATGTTTGCCTAGAATGTCTTCAGCATCCGCGGCGCGACGCAGCATCTCAATCGCTTCGCTCTTTTTGCCCTTAGCTCCTGCTACCCAAGCCGAAGCCGCCTGCATCTGCAGATCGAGATGGTTCTTAAAATAATCAAACTTTGGATCTTTCGTCGCATCGCGTAATTCCTGCATACGCGCGATCGCGTTCCGCGCACCGTCGAGGTCGCCCGTATGCGCTCGTCCGAGCGCGTGACCATATTCGATCAGGGCTTCCATGAACGGAAACGAAGACCAATGCGGGAGGTCGGGAACGGTCAATGCGGCCGCTGCCGCCCAATCATTCCGCTCGAACGCATAACGTGTTGGAATGGCAGCCAGGGCGTAAGCTGCGCTAAATTCCAGCTCCGGATTTGTCGTCCGCACTTTGGCGGCAAAATCGACAATCTTCTTCGCCTCAGTGTCCTGGGCTTCCTGCAAATAAGAATAGGCCATGTAATCGAGTGCGTGTAACTCTTCGGCTTCGGTGGCGTCGCGATGGCGCATGGCCGCGTATGCGCGCGAAGCGTCGGCCGAAGCTCGATTCGCGGCGATCGATTCATCCCACATACCCAAACGCGTGAAGATGTGCGATGGCATGTGCAGCGCGTGAGGTACCCAGGGCGCGATGGAAGCATAACTTTGGGCCGCGCCCAGTCCGCGTTGGGCGAGAGCGGGATAGTCGTAGCAATGGATCAGATAATGAACGACGCCCGGATGGTTTGCGTTTTGCTTCCACAGCTTTTCCAGGATCGCGGCTGCCTCAAGTTGTTTCGATAAACTCGTGTCACTGGGTGTGACGTAACCTGCGGCGAGCACCGCGAAAGCGTGGAAGGTTTGCACCTCGAAATCGTCCGGATACTTGTCGCGGAGCTGGCGCATAGATTTTTCGTAAGCGATCACGCGGTCGCGCGGTCCGACCGGTCCATGACACGATTGTCCAACCGCGCCTGCGCTCGAACTGTCCGGCGTATTGTAATAGGCATTGAGCGCCGTGATGAATCCTCGCTCACGATCCGTGCCGGCGTTCATCGCCGTGGCTTTTTCAATGGCCGCCTTGCCTGCGCGCATCTCGTCGGGAGTGGGTGGCGTCCAAATCGGATGCCACCATGTCATGGCGATTCCCCACTGAGCCATCGCGCATTTGGGGTCGCGTTCCGCCACCGAGGCGAAAATACGCCGCGCCTCTTCATAGAAGAATGAATGCAGCAAGGCCACCCCGCGAGAGAAGTCAGATTGCACGGCAGGGGCGCACGAAATCGGGAACTCCACTTTCCCGGCAGCGCGCAAGTCGCCGGGTTCGGGAGCAGTTGCGCATTCGATCTCGCGTGCGGCGAGAAGAGTGCCCGCCAATGCGACAAGGAAAAGTATGCGACCGCGATACCGAAGCATCTCTGAGGCTACATCCTTGTCCTTATGCCGCAAACTTGAAAATAGTCCTCGGAGGCTGGGAAACCACCAATCCTGGATTTACGAGTTCACTCAAACTTGAAAATAATTTTGCCGCTACGCTGACCGCGCGCCGCATGCGCAACGGCCGTCTTCGCTTCGCTCAATGGATAGGCTTTCTCCACTTTCGTTTGTAGCAGACCGCGTTTCGCCATCTCGAATAAAGGTTGAAACGCTTCCATTCGTTGAGCCGTCGTTGCATTGTCGTACCATTTGTTAATCCAAATGCCGCGAAAACGGAGATCTTTGAAAATGAGCAGCCCATTGGGGATTTTCAGTGGCTGTAAACTCATGGCTCCGTAAGTCACCAGTGTTGATCCCGGGGCGAGACAATTTGCCAGGCGCAGGGCGCTTTCGCCACCGACGGCGTTTAATCCCAGACGAATCGGCGCGCCGATCACATTCTTCACTTCCTCGCGAAGGTTTTCACTATCGACCAGGACGACATCGCCGCCTTCGGCCCGCAATTCGGCGATTAATTCCGAGCGCCGGACGACGTTTACGGTCTTGTAACCAAGCTCGCGTGCGATTTGGATGACCGCGCGTCCAGCGGCCGAATTCGCCGCGTTCTGAATCAGCCAATCTCCGCGTTCAAGATCGACATAATCGTGCAGCAAACGCCACGCCGTCATCGGATTGATTTTCAGTGTAGCTGCGTGCACAGGCTCGATTCCCGCAGGGACAGCAACCAATTCATCGGTCTTTACTGCAGCGGCGTCGCGCCAGGTGCCAATGTTGTGCGGCAAAATTACCAAGGCGTCCACGGCGACATTAGTGACACCAGGGCCCACCTCTGCAACAATTCCTGCGCCTTCAAACCCGGGCGTCGCCGGCAGCTCTGCCCGCACCGGATATTTTCCTTCGATCTGGTTTAAGTCGGCCGGATTGATCGGCGCTGCGCGCATTTTCACGATGACTTCGCCAGCGGCTGGAGTCGGCCATGGTCGTGATTCGACGTGTAACACATCCGTTGGATTTCCGTGCGTTTCGTACACGGCTGCGTTTATAGTTTTCATGATGTCCTCGCCCGAGCATCCTCACGCCTCCGCAAACAATCTGCAAACTCGCCGATCGCATGGCGGGATGACTTCGTCTGCCTTGCAGACCGGTGCGAGGGTCGCGCTCTTTGGCATGATCGTGAACTCGATTTTTGCGGTGGCAAAAATTCTCGGAGGTCTGTTCGGACACGCGTACGTCCTCATCGCTGACGGCATCGAGTCCGGTCTCGACGTCGCGGGATCGTTCGTCATCTGGAGCGGGCTGAAAGTTGCGGCGCGCCCACCTGACGCTTCCCATCCCTATGGACACGGGAAAGCGGAGCCGATTGCGGCAGTGATTGTTGCAGTTGGGGTCCTGGCCGCCGCAGTTGGTCTTGCCATTCAGAGTGTGCGCGAAATCTTCCTGCCGCATCACGCGCCAGCGCCGTACACGCTCGGGATATTGATCGTGGTAATCGTGATAAAAGAAACATTGTTTCGTTATGCCAACCGGATCGGCCGAGACGTCGAAAGTACAGCCGTGCAAACAGACGCATGGCATCATCGCAGCGACGCGCTCACGTCCGCCGCTGCATTCATTGGCATTTCAGTGGCCTTGATCGGTGGCAAGCGTTGGCAAAGTGCAGACGATTGGGCTGCCATTTTCGCCTGCGCGGTCATCGCGGCAAATGGCATCAGGCTTTTGCGCCCCGCATTTTACGAAATCATGGACACCGCGCCGCGAAAAGTCGTCAAGTATGTTTGCTCAGTTGCCAGCACCGTCCCCGGGGTTATCGAGGTTGAAAAATGCCGTGCTCGCAAGATGGGCTTGGATTTTTATGTCGATCTCCACGTCGGAGTGGACGGTAAGATCTCCGTGCACGAAGGCCATGAGATTGCGCACCGAGTAAAAGCGGCAATCCAGCAAAGCGACTCGCGTATCGCTGACGTGCTCGTTCACATTGAGCCGGCGCGGCTGTAGCTGCCGTTCGGTGGACTGCAGGTGTCGCGGTCACCGACCTCCGGCTACAGCTTACGCACAACGGCGACCAGCGCGCTCGCTAGGATTTTTCGCGCGCGTGCAATCCTTCGCGCAAATTGAACCAGGCGCGGAACCCGATTCGGATGAGCGAGAAGATACGTCGCCAACCTTAGCATCTGAGCTCGCTGTTGTTCGATGTCGAAAAGGACATGCGCTGGAGCTGGGAAAAGGTCGCGCGGCGTATCGCTAATTACACGAAGCGAAAGCAGCGGAATGCCGCAAGCGGCACACGTGCGCGCAATGAACCGCGTTTCCATGTCCACTGCCACCGCCCCAGATGTGAGCGCAAGTTTGTTCCGCTCCTCACGGGAATCGAACAACCCAGGGACAGTCAAAAGGTTCGCGGTATGAACCGGCAAACCTGAAAGCGATGCGCGCATCTTGCTGAGGTTAAGTGTCGAAAAATTCTCTGCCAGGAGGAGTTCGCCAATTTGGAGATCATCGTTGAGCGCCCCTGCAAAGCCGGCGCTAATCAAACAGTGGAATTTCTGATCTTGCAGAAATTTTCCCACGCGCTGCCGGCAAACCTTTTCTCCGACGCCGGTATGAAGGACTTCAACCGTGCGATCATCAATCTTGCCTCGAATTGTTGGGACGCCATTGCGATCACATCGGGACTTACTGCTTAACGAGCGCCAGAATTCCCGGCTTTCCGCTGGCAAAGCAAACGTGACGGCAATCATCAGATTCTTTGCTTCGTCCCACGCATTTCCCAATCAATACTGTTTTGCTGCGGCTTCGACGATTTGAACAACGAAACTCTTCTTCTCCGCCGCTGCTGTAGCCGGGGTCGCTGACCCCGGCCCTTGTACCGCGGTCGGCGTTGCTGCCGGCTCTCCCCCGATAATCGACGAAATTGCCGCCCGAAATTCCGGTTCGCGATTCGATGGAAGATCGACAAGAACGCTGAGCCTGCCCTTGTCCGAAATGCCTTTTGTAGCAGTACCGCCGAATCGCGACGCGATGGTCACTACTTCGTCTGCAACTGGCTCCAGTTTTCCAGTGGCTGCTGGCACCATTATTTCACTTACGCCCAGCGGCGCAGGTGTGAATGTCGCTGCAGCCTGCTCCAGCGATTTTGCAATCTGGTCTCGCATTTGCTTTTCAAGTAGCGGCCGATTCGGGTTCTTCGTTTCATGTCGCGCGATTAACCAGAGACCGATCCCAACGTTGACAGCCATAAGAACGATGAACGCTGCGCCTACCCGGAGGGCCATCTTACGGCCTTGTTCGCTTGCCTCCGGTCCAGGTGGCAACAGAACTTCGCGAGAATCGCTGCGCATTCCCGTGTGAATCTGTCGAGCCACCGCCAGCTCGCGTTGCAACTGCTTGTCCGAGATCAATTGCTGTTCCAGCGCGGCGCGTTCCGCTGCGGGCAACCTACCCTCTAGATAATCAAAAAGCTTGTCTGGATTCATTTTTGGCGTCGGGAAAAAGCCTGCCGCCAGACATGTTGGCGCGCAACGCCGAAGTACAAGACCGAGATCAATTCCCCGGTCGCTGCAGCCGCGGCCAGTCTGCGTTTCGTTTTATTCATGTGACACCCATTCACCAGGGGCTGTGCTACAACACAATTCCATGAAGCGACGAATCACTTTGCTCGCTGCCGCTTTGCTTGGTTTCGCTGCCCTCACGACCGAGACGTCCGCTGCACAGTCAGAATCTCTTAAGTCGGGCGTCGATCTCAGTGTGGCAGGTCTGCAACTGAAGATAGGCAGTTTCTCTGCCGATTCGTTAACAGTCGCGCAAACGCCAGAGGCCGCATCGCCGGCCAAGCCGAAAAAAGAGCCCGACATCCATTACGTTCCTACGCCCCAGGAGCTCGTGGAAGTCATGCTCGACATGGCGCGGGTCGGAAAAGACGACATCGTTTACGACCTGGGGGCGGGCGATGGACGACTGGTTATTACTGCCGCGAAAAAATATGGCGCCAACGGGGTCGGCATCGACATTGATCCGCAACGCATCGGCGAAGCCAGAGAAAATTCGAAAAAAGCCGGCGTGGAAGACAACGTGCGTTTTCTCGAGCAGGACCTTTTCGAGAGCGATTTTCATGATGCCACCGTTGTTACGCTTTACCTTCTAAATGAATTGAATCTACGACTACGGCCGCGGATTTTTGCGCAGGTAAAACCAGGGACGCGCGTCGTGTCGCATGCTTTTATGATGGGCGAGTGGGAGCCCGATGAGCAGAAGACGATCGAGATAAACGGTCAGAGCTATGACGCGTACTATTGGGTTGTTCCCGCCAATATCAGCGGAAGGTGGAAGGTGACCAGCGACAACAGCGGCGATGTCCCACGCACTGTGACGGTAGAACAAAAATTTCAAAACATCACCGTCCGCTCAGGCAACAGCGGCGAAGTGCTTGGAGAAGGGAAAGTGAATGGCGCCACGTTCACGCTGACCATGAACAAAGATGCGAATGACGAATCGAAGTTGTTTCACGGCAAGCTCGACGACAACACGATCGAGGCTGTGAACACTGGCGGCGAACAGCACCGCTGGAAGGCCACGCGGGAAGCAGGCAGCGAAAAACCGCTCGACCCAAGAGGTAAGAATTGAGACATTGATCTTGGAGGCGCTTACCACAAATCTCTACGTCATTCTGCAGCGTTAGGGCGACGGGATTTCGTCTTTGCTCTCTGGCGAGGCGGCAATACAGTCGCTCTGGTGGCCGAAAACGATCAGAAAGAGGTGCGGCACCACGGTCGGATTTGGCATCGTGTGTTGGTCGGCCTCGCTGTGTGCGCGGCGCTCCTGATCATTTTTCATCGTCCTATTCTATTGACGATGGCCCGGCAGATTGCACTGCGGTACGCCGCCGGCCAAAATTTAAAGATCGACTTTCGTCTGGAAGGTAATCCTTTCAGTCATCTGACAGTACGAAACTTTCGCGCCTTAGCGACCGGACCATCCGCCATCGAATCGATCGATATCGACCAGTTATACGTTGATTACAGTTTGTTCGGGTTAACGCGACATGGGCTCTCTCGCTTTTTAGACGATGTCGAGCTGCGGTCCGCCCAGATTGTCTTAAATCCGGCGAAAGCGCCGCCACCCAAGCCGCGTCCGAAACAAAAGCTGAAATTGCCTTCTGGGTTTCCGGAGCGAATTCGATTAGCAGACGCTACGCTGGTTATCAGAGATAAGCCCAACGACTTCGTTATTGAACACGTTGATCTTGATTTGAATCCGCGCAGTCCTGGCGACGTGCGGATCGAAAAGCTGCAACTTCCATCCGGTGAGAGTTGGTCCAGAATTTCCGGGCAAGCTTCTTATGCGAACAAGAACCTTGTTCTGCGTAGTCTAATACTGAGCGACCAGGAACGGATCCGTCTCCTAAACATTGATGCATCGCACATCGATACGAAAGCGTTGGCTCTCAAGCTCGATTGCGCACTTGGGGGAGGCCAGTTATCCGCATCAGCTGGACTGATCGAAACAGAGTCTTCGTTGGACGCAAAAATAAACGTGGCAGCGCAACAAATTACGGCGGACTCCTTGAACAAATTTTTGCTTTTGCCGGAAGGGTATCTTTCCGGCGAAATCGAGCGGCTCGCTCTCGATGGAGCGGGGACAATTGATTCGCCGCGTACGTGGAGCGGCATGATGTCGCTGCAGACCAGTAATGTGCATCTGCCGGAAATCGATTTCGATAGCGGCGTTATTGAGGTTGCCGCAGAACGGGGCAGCGCGACTTTGCGATCAGCCGATATCGTCCAAGACCAGAACGAGTTTCATCTCCACGGGACGGTGGAGTTGCCTTCTAAAATCGAAGATTTCGGCCGGACCCCGACGACCTTGGAAATTGCAGGGACTGCGCCTGACCTTCAACGACTAACGACCGGAACGCCTGTGCGATTGACTGGCTCGGCTCAGTTCACGGGCAAGATCGACATCGTTAATGCAAAAATAGAGGCGACCCTTGGCGTGACCGGGAACTCTGTTGGGTTTCCGGACGGAACGATTGAGAAGCTGAGTTCTACACTGCGCGCGTCCAAGGTGATTGCAACGTCACAGGCACAGCTGGGATCATCCGGCAGCCGCGGACCTAACGCACAGGGGCCGGGACGAACGACGCCGGCTACACGAGAGAGACCGTGGTTCGCGGACCTTCGCACTGCAATGGAGTTCGATTTGGCTAATATTCGCTACCGCGATTACGTCTTGGATTCCTTGCAGGGATCGCTCAATAGCCTCGATGATGTTCTTGGGCTGGATCGGCTGGATCTGCGACGAAATCAAAATGAGATCACGCTCCGAGGTCGATACCGGCTTCCGGCGGAGGTTGGCAAAGTTGGGTCGCAACCTGCGCAGTTTGATTTTGCCTTAAATGCTCCTGAAGCCGGCGATTTTTGGGTTGCAGATTCGCCTAACAAATTGAGCGGAACACTGGAAATGACAGGACAAATCAAATGGGAGCAGCAGGTGGCCAACGGCCAAGTGTCCGTGTTCGGTTCGAATCTTAGGATGCGGGATTTGATTTTCCGGCAACTCAATACGCAATGTTCAATTTCCGATAACGTGGTTTATCTAAATAATTGCGGCGCCAGTCTGAACGATACGGATTTCTTTAACGCGACTGGGACAATGAATCTGCGGCAGCCTCATCATTACAGCGGCAAGATTTCCGCTAGCGTCACGAACTTATCGACGCTTCAACCGTTGCTTCGCACTTTTGGCAATCAGAATGAATTGGCAGGCTCGGTCACACTTGATTGGGACGGAAACGGAGACGCGCAAATCTCGAAGAGCTCAGGGAACCTGAAATTCGTGCTCGAAAAGGGACGCTACGGAAATATGCAATCGCTCCGGGCGAATATCGATGCGTCCTATTCGCCCGACAGTCTTGATGTGCCGATCATCTTTTTCGCCACCGGCAACACGGATTTCCAGGCAGTCGCGCAGGCAAAGGGCGAGACGCTTGAGATAACCAGGATTCAACTCAATCAAGGTCAGGCAAGGTTCGCGTCGGGGTATGTCTCGTTCCCGCTGGTGTGGAGAAATCTTGGGACGAGCGCGACAGCCATTCCGTCGTCCGGGAAAGTGTTCGCCACAATTCAGTCGGAGAACCTTGATTTAAAAAAATTGTTCAGCGATCTCGGGATCAAAGCGGGGACATGGGGCACGTTAAACGCGAGGCTCGACGCGGATGGAACAATCGGAGATCTGAATGCGCGTCTTGACGTGCAGATGCGCGATTTACGAAATGATCGCTGGCCAAAAATGGAGCCAGCAGCCTTTAACCTGAATGCGCAGGCCATGCACGATCGCCTGACCGTTTTGGGCAAACTGCAACAAGCGCGAATTCAGCCTCTTGAGCTGAGCGCGAGCATGCCGTTTGAAATTCCGAAGATTGCTCGTGCTGGGAAATTGCCAGACGAAACACCCATCACTGCAAAGGCGCGTCTTCCGCGCAGCTCCGTGAATTTTGTCCGGCAATTTGTTCCGGCACTCGAGCAACTTGATGGCAATCTTGGATTGGATGTTGATGTAAGTGGAACGATCGGCAAACCGGTCTTTAACGGGGCAGGCGACGTGACGGTGAACGTTGCGCGTTTTACGAATGCAACTCTTCCGGCGTTAACGAATTTTAGTGCGCGTTTAAGGTTCGCACAGAACGCTCTTAGCCTGGAACGATTCGGTGGTGATCTGGCCGGCGGCCCGTTTACAATGAGTGGCCGCGTAATTTTTCCAAAGCTTACTGAACCGACTCTGGATTTACAATTGAAAGCCAATAGTGTGTTGCTTGCGCGAAATGACACTTTGACCGCCCGCGCGGATGCCGATCTCAAGGTGACTGGCCCAGTCGCAGCTGCAACAGTCAGCGGCAACGTCGCAATGACAAACAGTCATATTTTAAAGAACATCGATCTTATTCCGATCGGCTTACCAGGCAGACCCGCGCCGGAGCCGCCGTCGGAACGCCCGCAATTTTCTTTCCCGGACCCGCCACTCCGGGATTGGAAATTCGATGTCACAATCAAAACAAAAGATCCGGTGCTGATTCGCGGGAACCTCGCGACCGGTGGCGCGATCGCTGACGTAAAGCTCGCGGGAACGGGGCTGCGTCCAGAATTGCAAGGAACGGTGCGTCTGGAAAACGTAGAAGCGACGCTGCCATTCAGCCGCCTGGAGATTTCCCAAGGATTTGTTTATTTTGATCCGAGCGATTCAATGAACCCGAGGCTGGAGCTGCATGGTACCTCGGTGATCCGCGATTACACCGTGCGCGTTTATGTTTACGGAACTGTGCTTGCGCCGGAAGCCATTTTCACAAGCGAACCGCCACTTCCGCAGGAGGAAATTATTTCTTTGATCGCCACAGGCGCCACCAGACAAGAGTTGTCCGGCCGCGGCAATGTTCTGGCCGGACGAGCCGCCATGTTACTGGTGCAACAGCTTTACCGGAAAGTTTTCAAGAAAGGCGAGCCGACTCAGAGCAACGAATTCTTTAATCGGCTCGATTTGGATGTGGGCGCTGTCGATCCTCGAACCGGCCGCCAGCAGGTTAGCGCCAGATTCAAAATAAGTGATCAGTTTGTGCTTGTTGGCGATGTCGGCGTCGGCGGCGATTATCGCGGGATGCTTAAGTATCTGATTCGGTTTCGGTAAGCTTTTAAGATGCGACACGGGCTCCTTTTCTTTCTCGGAAGTGTGGCCCTTGCAATTGATGTTCCGGCCCAAACTGCGGTCGATGTTACGCGGCCTGAAGAACGGCAAAGAGAGCGACAGGCCGTTGTGAAAGAGCAGGAGAAGCGCGCGAAGCGGGCGAGCATCATTGAGTTTCGCGGTGAGCAAGCCTTCAAGGAAAAGGACCTGCGCACCGCGCTAAAGGAGGAAATCACCACTATAGAGGACTTCGGGCTAAGTCCGGCGCGTGCGGACGATCTCGCGTTTTTTCTCGAAGTCTTCTACCGCAAGCACGGCTATGCGGATGTGAACGTGCACTACACGATCGAATCGCAGGACCGGTTGCGCCTCGATATCACGGAAGGCCCGCGTTATACGCTGCGGACGATCGTCTTCGATGGAGATGTGCGCGAGCCAAGCGACAAACTCTTTGAGTACGCAGTTGGGCCCACGCGGGAGCGGTATTCAAGAACGGAGAAAAGATTGCCTTACGTTGCCGCTGACATGCAAGAAGGAGCGAACCTGGTGCATCGTTTCTATCTCGCCGAGGGATTTTTGGATGCGGTGGTCGATGCGCCACGTTACACGTTTCACCGGGAAAGCAGTGACGTGGACGTACTCGTCCCGATCCACGAGGGACGTCAATATTTCTTCGGTAGCATTTCGTTTCATGGGCGCACGATTTACGACGCCGAAACGCTGCGCGGGCAGATGCTTGATCTGCTGCAGCGACCTTATACAGATGCACGAGTCGAGGACATTCCGCGACGTCTCCAGGCTTATTACAAGACGCGTGGTTATTACGACGTGAAGGTCGTCGCCAGTGGTGCGCCGGAGGATGGAGTCAATGGCCGCGTGCCGGTGAACATCACGATTTCGCCAGGGCCGATTTACTACTTTGACGGCGTCACAGTCAGCGGGCTCGATCGGCTGCGTCCCAGTTATGTCGTCAAACGTTTCACCAAGCTAGAGGGGAGGGCCTATAGCCCCGAAGCGCTCGACGAGCGATTTCGCACGCTCATGCGCACCGGGCTCTTTAATGTTCTTCAAATCAAACCTGTTCCTGTGGATGGACATCTTTTGCGGCTGGATATCTCGGCCGAGGAGGCAAAGAGCAAGGAATTCGGTTTTTTGATCGGCTACGGCACATTCGAGGGCGCCATTTTCGGCGTGCAATGGCGCGATCGCGATCTTTTCGGCTATGGCCGGCCGCTCACGACATCGGTGGAGGTCTCACAACGCAGCTACAAGGGCGAGATCCTGTATGAAGATCCGTTCTTCTTCGATACGGATTTTTTCTTCAGAGCTCGACTTGCCGCCTTCACTTTCGATTACGATGGCTACACGAAATTCGAACTGGGCGGACGATTCGAGCTTACTCGTAAAATTACGAAATACGACGAGGTCGGCCTGACCGTCGCCGTGCGTCATGTGAAGATCACCGACTCTGAGATCAAGCCGGAATTCCTCCTCGGATCCTCGACGAATTACCTCGTCAATACGATCGGACTTACCAACACTCTGGACATGCGGCAAAGTCCGTATGTTAACCCGCGCGGGTTTCTGATCAAAAACACGGTGGACTTGGCATCGGAGGCTTTCGGAAGCGACATCGAATTTATCCGGGGCACGATGGGTGTAGGCTATTACCTGCCATTTTCGCCGAAGGTGACCACACCAGGCGTGACGGAGGACCAAGGAGGCACTCCATTGCAGCGCTGGTTCCAGCAGTCCGCGCTGGCATTCGGTGCTCGCATCGGCATTATTCATTCACTGACGGGAAATGGCTCGGATGAAGCAACTGCGATTCCGATAGACGAACGTTTCTTTAATGGCGGCGCGGATACGGTGCGGAGCTTCGGCGAACGCGAGCTAGGCCCGCATGATAATCACGGTCATCCTGTCGGTGGAGAATTCTTCACCGTGTTTAACGTCGAATACACCTTCCCAATTCTGGGAGAGCTGCAAGGCGCCGTGTTCACTGATGCCGGCAATCTTTTGCCAACGTCGGAGGACATCGGTCTAAACGATATGCGTTATGCGATAGGCGCGGGCTTGCGCTACAAGCTGCCGGTCGGTCCGATTCGCCTCGACTACGGCGTCAATCCGGATCCGCATCCCGACGAAGATCTCGGCGCGTTTCATTTCAGTTTTGGCTTCGCTTTTTAGCTGTAGCCGCTTCCCTGTGGGAAGCGTGGCACTGATATGTTAATCATGTTCAAGCCGCCGCCGCCCACAGGGCGGCGGCTACACAGACAATGAAAGATCCACAACGGCTTGGTGATACTTCACCAGAGGAATTCCGCAAACAACTTCACGAACTGGCGGATTGGATTGTAAATTTTCGGGAAAATTTAGGGTTGCTGCGAGTCGCGCCTAACGACGAGCCGGGCGCGGTTCTCGCTGAGCTTTCAGCCGAGCCGCCCGAAAACGGCGAGCCGTTTGAGAATATTATCGGCGATATCGAACAGCTCATCGTTCCCGGAATGGTGCACTGGAGTCATCCGATGTTTCTCGCTTATTTTGGCTGGACGACGACCGCTCCTTCGATACTCGGAGAAATCATCACTGCGCCGCTCAATGTGAACGCGATGACGTGGCGCACATGTCCAGCTGCGACCGAGCTGGAGACGTTGGTGATCGATTGGATCCGGCAATGGATGCATCTGCCACAGGAATTTGGAGGCGTCGTGTATGACACCGCGTCCGTGGGCGTGATGCACGCGCTGGCTGTGGCGCGCGAAGAGGCAGCGCCATCCGTCCGCAAGCGCGGATTGGTTGGCGCCGGCGCGCCGGTGTTTCGCATTTACGCTTCCGAGCAAGCCCATAGCTCGGCCGAAAAAGCGGCGATTGCGCTCGGCTTGGGTGAAGAAAATGTGCAGCGGGTTCCAACCGACGCGCACTTTTGTATGGATCCGAGCGCGCTGCGCGAAATAATTGCGCGCGACGTTCGTGACAACTTCAAACCATTGGCGGTGATCGCGACAGTTGGCACGACATCAACCGCAAGCGTTGATCCAGTTCCTGAAATCGCAACGATTTGCCGCGAAAACAAGATGTGGCTTCACATTGACGGCGCTTACGGTGCCGGCTTCGCCATTCTCCCACAGAACAAGTCGTTGACTAGCGGTTGGCACGAATCGGATTCCATCGTCGTGAACCCGCACAAAAGTCTTTTTGTTCCGCTCGATTTCAGCGTCCTTTACGTGCGTGACCTTGAAAGGCTGCGACGCGTCTTCACGCTTGTGCCGGAATATTTGCGCGGCGACACGGTCGAGGCGCAGAAAAATTACATGGATTACGGTATCCAGCTCGGCCGTCGGTTTCGCGCGCTAAAAGCGTGGGTGATCTTCCGCAGCTTCGGCCGCGAAGGAATGGCCGCCCGTCTTCGCGAATGTGTCCGGCTCGCGAATGTTTTAGCTGAGTGGATCAAAAGCGACGATCGCTTCGAGCTTGCCACGCCGGTCAGCATGGGAGTGGTTTGTTTTCGCTTTGTGGGTGGCAGCGAAGGAAAACTCGATCAGTTAAACAGCGAAATCGTGGGAAAGATCAATGCAAGCGGCCGTGCCTATCTAACGCAGACGAAATTGCGGGGCCGAACGGTGATGCGAATTGGTCTGGGTAACGTGCTCACGACGGAGAAACATTTGCGCAACGCTTGGGAAATGATTCAGGAAACAGCGAAAATCTTGTAGCCATTTCGCGACGCCAAGCCCGACCGGCATTTGCGGCTGAGGACAGCCGCCTCTACAATTTTCTCCGTTATGATGAAGTTACTGCGCAAGCACCGAGACTGGCTGATGATCGTGATCGCGATTCTCGCGATCCCGTTCATTTTCTATTTCGTGCAACGGCCGGATTACGGCGCGATGCGCTCCGATCGATTTGCTCGGATTTATGATCGAAATGTTTCGATGTTGGAGGCGCAGCAAGCGGTGCGCCTGCTCACTCTGGCACAGGCCCTCGGTATGTCTGATTTTGTGCAGACGTTGACGGCCGGGGCGGGCCAGAACCCGAACCAGGTTGCCGTCCAATTCGTTGTCAACCTGCTGGTCCTGCGGCATGAAGCGGCTCGGCTTGGTATTCGCCCAAGTTACGCTGAAATCGCCGAAGTCGTGCGCATGTTGCCAGCGTTCCAGGGCGACTCCGGATTCGACATGAAAAAGTTTACCGATTTTGCGCAGAATGCGCTGGCACCGATGGGTCTCGCTGAGGAACACGTTGAACAACTGGTTCGCGACCAGCTGTCGTTGAATCAAATCAAACGGCTTTTGGCGGCGGGGGTGACAATTCCCAAAGGCGAGCTCGATGAAAATTTTCAGCGCGGTTACGAGACGTTATTTGTGAGCGTTATTCGGCTTCAATCCGCTGATTTTGATAAGGACATCAAAGTTAGTGATGAGGAAGTGCGGAAGCATTATGACGCCCACAAAGGCGAGCTCAAAACTGATGAAAAACGCAAGGTCGAGTTTGTTAGCCTGGCTTTAACTGATGAGGAAAAGAAATTAACTGGAAAAGAGCGCATCGAGGCTTTGCAAAAGCTCTCCGACCGCGCAACTGATTTTACGCAGGCGCTGTTAGAGCAAGGGGCAGATTTCAAGAAGGCGGCCGAGAAATTTCAATTGCCGGTACATGAGACGGGCGAATTTACCAAAGCAGAGCCTGATCCCCAGTTGAAAGTCGATGCGCAACTTGGCGCCGCAGCTTTCAAGCTTTCAAGGCAGGAGTCGAACAGCGATCCGATTCAAGTGGCGGATGGATTTTATATCTTGCATCTCGCAGGGATTACCGAGGCGCGTCCGCTCACACTCGAGGAAGCGAAGCCGAAAATTGTGGACACGATCAAGAAATCGAAGGCACGCGAGCTGATGTCAACGAAAGGTGCAGAGGTCGTACAACAGTTGCGCGAAACGAAGCAGTCTGGACAACCACTTGAAGCGGCGATTCAAAAAGCTGGTGGGAAACCTGAGAAGCTTCCACCGTTCTCACTGATCGAAGAGGAGAAACCAAAATCGCAAGACCAAGAACCGAAGAAGAACGAACTGGCTGATCTTCCCGCCATCAAACAGGCAGTGGCATTTCTGAATCCGGGCGAGATCAGTGATTTTTTTCCAGCGGGTGAAACTGGATTTATCGCAGTCTTGGAAAAGCGGGAGCCATTAGTCGACGCGAACGCTGCTGAGAAGAAGGCAGCATTTGAGAAAAGGCTTCTCGATAACAAACGGCGAGTTGTTTTGATGGAATGGCTGCGTGACCGGCAGCAGGCCGCCGGCCTGCAACCTATAAAAGGCTAACCACGAATTGACACGGATAGACGCAAAGCAGGGAAGAAGGTGTTGTCTGAACCGGTCTCTGTGATTCGTGTTTACTCGTGATTGATCTGATTGCGTGAGATGGAGCAAACGGTTGACGAAATTTTTGATGACGCTAACGGCGATCTGGCCGTCGGTGATCTGCAAAGTGCTGTGGAAAAGTACAGACGCTGTGTCGAGATTGCGCCGGATTTTTTCGATGGCTGGCACGCGCTCGGGATGGCGCTGATGAAACTCGGGCATTTTAAAGAGGCGATCGAAGCAGGGAAAAAAGCGGTCGAGCTTCGGCCAAATGATCAGATCGGCTGGACAAGTCTCTCGCTGTTTTACAATCGCGCCGGCAACATCAAGGAAGCCGAAGCCGCCGGTGCAAAGGCAAAGATACTGAGTTGGGGCGGAAAAATCGCTAAAGAGTGAGAAGTTGCGCCGACCTCTCACCTTTTACTTCTCACGTCTCACCAGATATTTACCCGTTTATCTGCCGGTCGCATCATCGGGCAGTTATCTGGCAAATTAAACGCCTTCGCGAATTCCGGCATGTTGGATATTGCACCGTTGCACCGGTAATGGGTCGGCGAATGCGGATCGGTGTTCAGGCGCAGTCGCAAATCGTCTTCCCGCTGATTTGCCCGCCACACCTGAGCCCAACCCAGGAAGCAGCGCTGTTCCGGCGTAAATCCGTCAATCTTTTGTTCGCGCGCCTGCGGGTTCTTATCGAGCGCCTTTTGCAGCGCAGCATAAGCGAGCTTGATGCCACCAATATCCGCGATGTTTTCGCCTTGAGTCAGTTCGCCGTTGATGTGCAGCCCAGGTAGCGGCTCGTACTCGGAATACTGGTCGACAACTGCTTTGCGACGCCTGTCATATTCTTCCGCTGATTGCTTCGACCACCAATCGCGCAAATTCCCAGTCGCATCGAATTGGCGGCCCCGATCGTCAAAGCCGTGTGTCATTTCATGCCCGATTACTGCGCCCATACCTCCATAATTCACGGGGTCATCGGCTTTCGGATCGAAGAACGGCGGCTGCAAAATGCCGGCGGGGAAAACGATCTCGTTCATGTTCGGGTTGTAGTACGCGTTCACCGTCGGCGGCGTCATTCCCCATTCGCTTCGATCCACCGGTTTGCCGACTTTCTTAAGCTCGCGATTGACTTCGAAATTCGCAGCTCGCATCGCGTTTGAAACGTACGGGCCCTTGTCGATTTTGAGGAGGGAGTAATCGCGCCATTTATCGGGATACCCGATCTTGACGTTCATGGCGGCAAGTTTCTTCAGCGCCTCCTGCTTGGTCGGCTCATCCATCCAGTCGAGAGTTTTAATTCGATCAGCCAATGCAGCCTTCAGGTTGTTAATCATCTCCAGCGCGCGCGCCTTCGCCTCGGGCGGGAAATAGTCGGCGACATAAAGTTTGCCGAGCGCTTCGCCCAAGGCTCCATCGGTAGAAGCAACCACGCGTTTCCAACGCGGCTTGATTTCCTTTGTGCCTCGCAGAACGCCCTGGTTGAAGTTAAAATCCTCGTTTACGAAATCGTTCGATAATTCCACTGCGGCGTCATCGATCAAATGCCAGCGCAGATAAGTTTTCCAATCGTCGATCGACGTATTGGTGAAGGCCGTGTTGGCTGCCTTGAAGAACTCGGGCTGGCCCACGTTGATGTCGCCGGGTTCGGTGAGATTGATTGCCTTGAAATAGTCTGACCAGTTCCAATCCGGCGTGAGTTTTTGTAGTTCGGCCTGCGACATTTTGTTGTAGTTCTTCTGCGGATCGCGCAGCTCTACGCGCGTGCGCGATGCCTTCGCAAGAGACGTCTCCAAAGCCATAATCTTCTTCGCGTCCTCGGCGGCTTTGCCCGGAGGCTCACCGAGCAGCGTCAGCATTTTTGTGACGTGCTCGACGTAAGCGGCGCGTTTCTTTTTCGAATCCTCATCGGTCTTGGTGTAGTAATCGCGGTCGGGCAGACCGAGTCCGCCCTGCTGGGCTTGCCCAATTTCACGTGTGCTGTCCTTCGCGTCCTGACCGGAGCCGAATTCGAAAAATGCATCGACGCCAATGGTGTGCAGTCGCGCGATTGCTTTAAGCAGATTGGCGCGATCTTTGATCGCGTCGATGCGCTTTAGCTCGTCTTCGAGCGGCTTGGTTCGCGCGGCCTCGATCGTTTTTTCGTCCATGCCGCTCGCGTAGAAGTCCCCTACTTTTTGAACTTCGGGCGCCGTTTTTGCGTCGACATGAGTATTAGCAGCCTTCTCCGTGATCTTATGGAGCGCATCAGTATTTTTCTCGGTCAATTCATCGAAGCTGGCCCAGCGCGAATATTCCGGCGGCACAGGATTGCGTTTTATCCAGCCGCCATTGGCGTAAAGATAAAAATCATCCTGCGGTTTTACGGAAGTCTCCATGTTCTTCGCGTCCAGTGGCGGGGGATTCTGTTCGACTGGCGATACGCTTTGAGCTGGCTGCGTAGAAGGCTCTGTCTGTGCCTGCAAACTGAACGCGCTCAAGAGCGCAATGACGATAAAAAAGAATCATTTCATAATTTTGCTGAAGAAAACGAATAGTCCGGATTATTTAATCCGAATTAGACGCCCAAAACGCAGTTCCGTTGAACAGCCCTTCTAGCGAAGAAAAAAAATTCGGAATTGCAAGTAACCAGGTTGGGGTGACACGTCTTGGTGCTAATGGCAACTTGAATGCGCCATGTTTGTTGATCGGATCAAAGTTTTTGCCCAAGCCGGGAATGGCGGATGCGGCTGCGTGAGTTTTCGGCGGGAAAAATTTGTGCCGAAAGGCGGACCAGATGGTGGCGATGGTGGACGTGGCGGCGACGTGATTCTGCGTGCGGACCGGCATGTAGATAATCTCTCCAATGTTTTTTACGAGCCGATTATCAAAGCGAAAAACGGCAGCCATGGCAAAGGGAAGAAAATGGCTGGCCGCGCAGGCGCGAATAAGATCGTGAAAATTCCAGTTGGCACCATTGTTTGGCCCGCTGAGGAAAGCAAACGCCCGACGCCCGACTCCGAAAGCGTTCGCGAGCAAGGCGTCCAACGTTCAACGCTCAACGCAGAGCAATCCGCAACTCCGACGAAAAGTCGCGAGCACGCGAATGCTTTCCCTGTTAGCAATCAAGGATCGGCAATTCCCATCGTCGATCTTATACGCGACGGAGAGGAATTCGTGCTTTGTCGCGGCGGGGAGGGTGGGAAGGGCAATGTGCATTTCAAAAGCTCGCGCAATCGGGCGCCGCGGCAATACACCGACGGCGAAGAAGGCGAGCACGGACATTTTCTACTGGAATTGCGAACGATTGCAGACGCCGGATTGGTCGGTTACCCGAATGCCGGCAAATCGACATTGTTGCGGAAAATTTCGGCTGCGCGGCCAAAGGTGGCACCTTATCCGTTCACGACTTTGCATCCGGTCGTGGGTGTGATGGAGTTGTCCGGCTATCGCCACGCCACGATCGCGGACATTCCCGGTTTGATCGAGGGAGCACATCGTGGGATTGGCCTCGGCCACGAATTTCTGCGCCACATTACGCGATGCCGCATCTTGATATTCGTGGTCGATGTCGCCGCAAGCGAGGGACGCGACCCGGTGGAAGACTTACAGAATCTCCGACAGGAAATTGATCTGTACGATCCGAGGCTTTCGTCCCGCCCCTGGTTAGTCGTCGCGAACAAGATGGATTCGCCGAATTCGAAGGAGAATCTCACAATCTTGAGAGAGAGATTTCCCAAGATTACGATCCTTCCCATCTCAGCCGCGACGGGAGAGGGGATCGATGCGTTAAAGGAGGCGTTGGCGAGGCGAATGGCGGGCGACCAAGACATCTTCTCTCCAGCAATTAAGGGTGGACAAGCCCCGAATCTCTAGCGAGACTGGCCGCTGTTTTATGGGCAGACGGGTTGTAGCTAGCTATTGCTCCAGTTTTCTGAAATCGGAGATGTTGCATATTTACCGCCAGGTAAAAGCGCTACGCGGCGTAGATACCTTCGTTGTCACCAAGGAGGTCCAGAATGCAGAGCGATTTCCGTTCGCGAACGTAGAAGTTATCCCAAAGCGACGCACGAACCTGCTCGTGCACGGTTGGCTGAAATTCGTGGAGCGGCGCCCGCCCATTGTCTATCGGGGCGAGTATCAGACGCTTGATTCATTGTTAGAGCGCCACGGCGCGGCTCTGATGCACATCTATTTTGGCCATACCGGCGTGCACCTGCTCCCTTTTATCGAACAATGGGACAAACCGTGCGTAGTATCTTTCCATGGCGCAGATGTCGCGCACAAAAAAGACATCAAAGATTACCCGGCAAAGTTACGCCGTCTTTTCAATGCGGTTCCGCTCGTGTTTGCACGTTCCCAATCGCTCGTTGACCGGTTGATTCAGTTGGGTTGCCCGCCGGAAAAACTGCGAATCAATCGTACTGGTATTCCACTCAATGAATTTCCATTCGTGGATCGACAACCGCCACGCGACGGGAAGTGGAGAGTCGTGCAAGCGTGCCGGTTGATTCCGAAAAAAGGCGTCGCGACGAGCTTGCGCGCTTTTGCGATTTTTAAGAAAGACAATCCTAAAGCCGAATTTTATATCGCTGGCAAAGGACCGCTTCAGCCAGAGCTTGAGATGCTCGCCGATGGCTTGGGGATTCTTAGAGACGTGCATTTCGTTGGATTCCTGTCACAGCGGAAACTGCGTGAGCTTTATGCGAGTTCGCATCTGTTTTTGCATCCCAGCGAAATATCCGCGAATCAAGACCAGGAAGGTGTCCCGAACTCGGTCTTGGAAGCAATGGCGACCGGGTTGCCCGTGGTTGCGACGCGTCATGGTGGGATACCGGAAGCGGTCGAGCATGGGCGCACCGGATTTCTCGTGGCTGAGGAAGATCACGTGGGATTGGCGAACGCCATGCAGCTAATCACGCGTTCGCCGGATCTGTTAATGCAAATGGGAGCCCGTGCACACGCCACCGTGATCGAACGATTCGAGCAGGACGCTCAAATCGACCAGTTAGAATCGTTCTACGAAGAAGCGATCAGCCTAAATGGCGCCTCCGAGCCGGTGAAATCGAAACCTGTGACGCGGATGGCTCCGCAGTTCGCCGAAGGTTTGCCGGCGAAATAGGCTGCGGCCAAGAATTTTGTTTGTTATACGGGCGAAACGCGCTTTGGTATGCGCGTCGAGTTGTAGCTGGGTCGGCGGCTCCGCCGTAGCCTTTGTGAGGGCGGATGATCCTGGCTTGCCGGCTCCACCGATGCCGGCTGTAGCAGTGTTATAAAATGCGCAATCGTTGTTTTCTTTTGGCAGTGGTATTGTTGCTGTGCGGGTTTGCCTTGGGAGGCTCGGCAATTGCAGCCGAGCCATCGCCCCCGCCCGAAAAAGCGGAGCATGAAGCTCTCCCATTGCATGCCGTGCCACTGGTGCAGATCGGAAAATTTGGGATTACAAATTCGATGCTGGTGACGTGGATCGTGGCTGCCGGCGTCATCATTCTTGCGCAAACCGCGATGCGCAGCCCCAAACCAATTCCAGGTCGCCGACAGAATTTTTGGGAATGGCTCGTCGAAGGTCTCTATAATTTCCTGGAGGGAATTATTGGTCGCAAATTGGTGCAGAAGACATTTTGGTTTTTTGCGACTCTCTTCATTTTCATTTTGTTCGTAAACTGGTTCGGATTGATTCCAGGAGTTGGAACAATCGGTTGGGGTCATCACGATCCAACAACCGGCTTCTTTCACGTTGACCGACCGCTTCTTCGCGGAGGAAACGCCGATCTGAACATGACCACGGCTATGGCCGCGGTCTTCTTTGTGCTCTGGATCATCTGGGCGATTCAGGCGAATGGGATCGGAGGCTTTTTACTCCATCTGTTTGGGCCGAAAGGCGAGACCACAGGCTTCCTGAAAGTGGTAATGGTCGTGATCTTCTTTTTGGTTGGATGGCTCGAAGTCGTCTCGATCCTTTTCCGTCCCGTCTCCCTAAGCTTTCGACTTTTCGGAAACATTTATGCAGGCGAAAGTACGCTGGAGGTGATGTCCAGGATGGTACCGGCTCTATCATGGCTTCTCCCCATCCCCTTTTATTTTTTGGAAATACTTGTAGGAGTCGTGCAGGCGCTTGTCTTCATGTTATTGACCGCCGTCTTCACGCTTCTGATCGTGGAACATGAATCCGAAACAGCGCACTCTTGAAAATTTAGGCGATCTCATGACGAGCGCGCCAAACCAACCTAGAATAATACTATGATACTACCACTACTTGCAGAAATGACTGGAAGCATCCACGTAGGCCTCGCCGCGATGGGCGTAGGAATCGGAATCGGCCTTACCGGCATGGGAATGGCGACAGCGGTTGGTCGCAATCCCGGTGCTTTTACGCCGGTTCTGGTGCACGGAATTTTAGCGATCGCATTCACTGAGGCGATTGTGTTCTACGCGCTGTTCCTTCTGCCTCACTAGGATTTTTCGGCGGGTCGGCGGTGCCGGCGCGCATGATTTATATTATGAATTTCGTGTTGGTCGCTGCGGCAGGCGGTTTCAGCGAAACCTTACGAGATACAGCCGACACATTCGGCTGGAATCCGTGGTTGTTCTTGTCACAGGTAATCAGCTTTGTAATTGTAGCATTGCTGCTGCGACGCTTTGCTTACAAACCGATTCTTGCGGTGCTGGAGGAACGGCGGCGTAAGATTGAAGAAGGCCAGCTCAATGCGGAGAAAATCAGGAAAGAACTCTCTGAAGCAGAGAAGCGTTATCAGGAGATTGTAACAAAGGCGAACGCGGACGCGCAAAAAATGATTGACGAAGCGCGCGAAAGCGCTGCGCATTTGTCCGAGCGCAAGCAGCAGGAGGCGATTGCGGCGGCGGAACAAATCATTACCAAAGCGCGTGAAGCCGCTGCGATTGAGCACGAGCGCACAATGGAATCCCTGAAGCGCGAACTTGGACACCTGATCGTTGACACCACGGCAAAAGTCACTGGCAAGGTGTTAACACCCGAAGATCAACGGCGCTTACAGGACGAAGCAGCTCGCCAGATTTCCTGATGAAGATTAACAAGGAAATTCGTCAGCTCTCTCGCGAAATGCTTCGGGCAAGCTTCACTGACGGACAGCTCGATCCGGGCAAAATCAGATCGCTGGTGGATTCGCTTATCGCAAACAAACCGCGTAATTACATCAACGTCCTGAAGAATTACGGGCGTCTACTACGGCTCGAACTCGATAAGCGCCGTGCTCGAATCGAAACGGCAAGCGAATTGGATTCGGCGACAAGTTCGGAGCTCGTCGCCGATCTGAAAAAGAAATACGGCAACGACCTCACCGCTGAGTTTGTCGTTGACCCTCAGCTTCTCGGCGGAATGCGAGTTCGCGTCGGCAGCAATGTTTGGGATGGAACTGTGCGCAACCGCTTGGAGCAGCTCGAGCGGCAACTTTAATCAACTGAAAATCATGAGCAGCATACTCGAAGAAATTGAAACGAAAATTGAAGGGTTAAAAACATCGACAACCAAGAGCAACGTCGGCGTTGTGCGTGAAACCGGCGATGGCGTCGCGCGCATCGAAGGACTCAGCGACGTAATGCTCAACGAGATGATCGAATTTCCAAACGGAGTATTCGGCCTCGCGTTGAACCTCGAAGAAACTGAAGTCGGCGCAATTCTGATGGGCGACAACACGTTGGTTGAAGAAGGCGACGAAGTTAAGACGACCGGCCGACTTCTTTCCGTTCCGGTTGGCAAAGCGCTCCTGGGCCGTGTGGTAAACACACTCGGCCAGCCACTCGATGACAAAGGACCGATCAAAACCGAAACATTTTATCCGCTGGAAAAAATTGCGCCGGGCGTGATTAAGCGCCGCAGCGTGAATCAACCGGTGCAAACCGGCATTATGGCGATCGATGCCATGATTCCGATCGGTCGCGGCCAGCGCGAGTTGATCATCGGTGATCGCGCAACTGGTAAAACGACGATTGCCATCGATACCATCATCAGTCAGGCTCGACTGAACAAAACTGCGGAAGACGCGAAAGATAGCAATTATCGGCCGCTCTACTGTATTTATGTCGCAGTTGGCCAGAAAAATTCCAACGTGGCGCGAGTGCTCGATGTTCTCGAGAGAGAAGGTGCCATGCCTTACACGACAATCATCTCTGCGCCTGCATCCGACACGGCGACTAATCAGTACCTGGCGCCGTTCGCCGGCGCCGCGATGGGCGAATGGTTCATGGATAATGGAATGGATGCGCTCATTATCTACGACGATTTGTCGAAGCACGCAGTGGCTTATCGGCAGGTTTCGCTGGTGCTAAAGCGTCCCTCGGGTCGCGAAGCTTATCCGGGTGATGTATTTTATTTGCACTCGCGATTACTCGAACGCGCCGCACGCATGAGCGATGAATTCGGCGGTGGCTCGTTAACCGCGTTACCGATCATCGAGACCCAGGCTGGCGACGTCTCCGCCTACATTCCGACAAACGTGATCTCGATTACGGATGGGCAAATCTATCTTGAGACTGATTTGTTTTATCAAGGTGTGCGGCCGGCAATTTCCGTGGGGCTCTCTGTCAGCCGTGTCGGATCGGCGGCCCAGATCAAGGCGATTAAACAGGTCGCGGGCAAGGTGAAGCTCGATCTGGCGCAATTCCGTGAACTGGCTGCTTTCGCGCAGTTTGGTTCCGATCTTGATGCCGCGACGAGGGCGCGACTCGATCGGGGTCAACGTATTGTCGAGCTTTTTAAACAAAAACAGTACAACCCGATCCCTGTGGAAGAACAGGTGGCGGTGATGTGGGCAATGCAAAATGGATACCTCGATGCTGTTCCAGTCGACCGCGTCAAGGAATACCAACTTAAACTTCAGGATTGGTTGCAAACGCGCAAAGGAGGATTGCTCGGAGCGATCGGCGAGAAAAAGCAGCTCGATAAAGACATCGAGTCGCAATTGAAAGCGGCGCTCGACGAAGTCAAAGCGACTTGGCGATGATTTTTCTGAACCAGTTCGATCGAACTATGACTTCGCGCCGCAAGATCGCTCAACTCGAAAGCGCGATCTATTTGATTCGCGGCCAGCGCGTGATGTTCGATTCGGATTTGGCGGCGATCTACGGGGTCACAACGAAACGGCTCAACGAACAGGTAAGAAGGAATATCTCACGATTCCCAGAGGACTTTGCATTTCAGCTTACGGCTGAGGAGCTTACAAACTTGAGGTCGCAAATTGCGACCTCAAGTTTTCATGGAGGGCGCCGGTATCGCCCTTGGGTTTTCACCGAGCACGGAGCGATCATGCTGGCTAGCGTGCTCAACAGCGACATCGCTGTTCAAGCAAGTGTTCGTGTTGTGCGAGCATTTGTTAGGCTGCGAGAAATGGTTGCAGCAAATGCGCAGCTAGCCGCCAAGTTTGAGGAACTGGAAAGACGACTAGACTCACATGACGAAGCGATTGTTGATCTGTTCGCTGCTCTTAAACAACTACTCGAGCCACCGGAGCCGCCGAAAAGGCGAGAAATTGGTTTTCATGTCCGAGAAAAGACCGCGCGTTATCGGGTGCAGCGCAGGTCGAAAATCAACGATCGAAATTCGAGAATTCCCTAGATGGCGAACACCCAGGACATACGGCGCCGGATAAGATCGATCGGCAACACCGCGCAGATCACCAAAGCGATGCAAATGGTGGCTGCCTCCAAGATGCGCAAAGCGCAGCAACACGCGCTGGCAGGACGGCCTTACGCCGCGTTGATGAATAAGGTTCTCGTTTCGTTGCAAAAACGGACAGATCCGAGATTTCATCCACTTCTCGCTGTCCGCCCGCTCGAAAAAGAATTGGTCTTAATTATCAGCACAGACAAGGGACTCTGCGGAGCGCTGAACACGAACCTGTTTCGTGAGGCCACTAACTTCGATTCGGCTAAGACAGCATTCGTGGTGGCAGGAAAAAAGGCACGACAATTCATCGCGCGAACAAAGCGCGAATTATTGGCTGATTTTGAGTTGAAAGACTCACCGAGCTTCGTTGAAGCGAAGCCGGTCTCGAAGTTTTGCATGGAAAAATTTCTGAGGCGCGAGGTGG
>JBKPDP010000124.1:0-21773 GCA_046727935.1 Verrucomicrobiota bacterium
CTTGCCGCCCTCGATTGTCTTGGTCTGCACTGTCTGCTGCGCGCTGGTTTTTAAAGTACCTTTACTTTCAGCCTTCCCTCGCATCCGCTGGACCGCATCCATCACGTCAGATTGCTGCGCCAGGAATGCGTTTCCCAAGTCGGTCGTCCATTGAATATTGTCCGCCATCCGCGTAACGACGTCCGGATAAGCTACCAGTCCCTGGATGCTCGGGTCCCATGGCTGCTTTGACACTGCGTCCGCCAGCGCTTTGTCTTTCAAGTCTGGGTTCTTAGCCATCCACTGTTCAAGCTGGATGATTTCCAGCGGATACGTCGAAGCGGCCAGCGTCTGGGCAAGAAGCGAATCCGAATAAAGAGCGATCGGGGCAACCAACGAATCCAATTGACCACTAGGTAGCGTGGGAGCCTGTTCGGTGTCTGACGTTGTCGTAGTCATCTCCTGCGACTGGGCTTGTTGTGCCAGTGCGATCGAACAGGTCGATTGCCATAGCCCGATGAATAAAATGGCGGTCACGCCGTGAAATAACTTTCTATGGAATCTGGATTGAAGAGTTCGTGGCTTCATAGATTTTGCTACCTTTCTGTATACCGTTACTTCATCCCAAGCAGTGGACAAGTATATTTGTTTGAGTCGACGACAGTGAATCAGACCTTGAGGCTGCAGACATTGCCCTGATGGGCAAAACAAATCCAGGATTTGCCGGCCCAAGGCCCAAAGATCGCCTTGGCAGCTGGAGTTTTTGCTTTGCCTCAGGCGTGATTAACGTGTCCCCTTTATTAAGAAACCTAATTTTGCATTGTTTGTTGCGCGACTTTCTGCGGCGATTGGATGCATCGAAACCCGAGGTGATTTGTGCCGGTGTTGACCTCACCTTTGCCGCGCGTGCCGACGATGTAGCGTGAGCAGTATTGATCGTTGCACAGGAACGAGCCGCCGCGATGCACGCGCTTTTTCTCGTTGGGCTCGGAAGGATCAAACGGCGAATCCGGGCCTTGCGGATTGTGCGCCACGCCGCCGTTATCGGCCAGCGTCTGATAGTAATCAGGGCGATACCAATCGCTGCACCATTCCCAGACGTTTCCCGCCATGTCGTAAAGGCCGTAACCATTTGGCGCAAAAGATTTCACCGGCGCGATGCCAGTATAGCCATCTTCACCCGCATCTTTGACTGGAAACTTTCCCTGCCATGTGTTTGCCATCCATTTTCCGGCAGGGCGAAACTCATCGCCCCATACATAGACCTTTCCCGACAAACCACCGCGCGCAGCAAATTCGAACTCCGCCTCGGTCGGCAAACGTTTGCCCGCCCATTTTGCGTAGGCCTCCGCATCCGGATAAGCGATTTGCAGGACAGGATATTTTTCCTTTCCTTTAATGTCGCTTTGCGGACCCAGCGGGTGACGCCAGTTGGCGCCTTTTACGTAGCTCCACCATTGGTAATGATTATTTAGCGGAACGTCGTGGTCGGTTGGCGCGAACACGACCGAGCCGGCAACAAGATTTTCTGCCGGAGCAGTGGGAAACTCCTCTTTCGTAGGGGTACGCTCGGCAATCGTGATGTAACCAGTCGCCTTAACAAATTTTTCAAACTGCTTGTTAGTCACCGGCGTTGCATCCATCCAGAAGCCATCCACTCGAGCACGGTGCACTGGGCTCGCGTCATTTGAAGCCATTGGCATCTCACCGCTCCCACTCCCATTTTCGGCGCTGCCCATCGAGAATTCGCCGCCGGGAATCCAGACCATGCCTTCGGGAGCCGGGCCAGGCGCGGACGTTTTGTTTTCAACTGTGGGACGGAAAGCGGAGGTTGACGAAGTCTCTGACTCCTGTTTGCTTGGCGCCGAAGACTTGGAACCACCGAGGCTCGAGTTCACCATCCCCGCAGCGACGGTGATCGCAGTCACGGAAAGAATCCAGCATCCAGTATTTCGCGGCGATGATCGCAAAAACCGGCTGGCTTTGAGGTATCGCATTTTCGAGAGGCCTTTTAGAATATTTAAACTTCAGACCTACGGAACGCAACGTGTTCGAATTGCTGGCGTCAATTTGTTACAGCGAAAGTCTCGGAAGTTCGGCGACTCTTGCTTTTGAGCGCTAGGAAGCCGGTTCGGATTCGAGCTGGTGCCGCCGTTGTCGATGAAGGCGCGGCAAGTCGGGATCAAGAAAGCCAAGGGCGTGTGGAGGCTTGATTACCCGCACGCCGGCCGCGCGTTGCTGCTCCATAATCTGATCGCGCAACGCCTCCATTCGCGTCCAGTGCACCTTCGGTCGAAAATGATGTTCCGCGTGGTATCCGTTGTAAAACCACGTCCAATTGTAGAGTTTGTCGTACGTGCTAACGCCCCAGGCGATCGGCTCGTCGGGGTTTCCGGCGTAATGTCGATAATATCCGTTCAAATAAGACAAGCAGTGACCAAAGTACCAGAACGGCACAAGAAAACAGATGTAACGCCAGTTGAGAATACCGAGCATGACAAAAGTCGTCACGAACGAAGCGAGTTCGAACACTCCCCAGAACGCCTCGCGAGGATCTTTCCGTTTTAGTTCCTTAAAAACGGTCTTGGGATCTTCCCGGAAAAAGCTCAAGAAAGTGTATTTGAGAGGATGCTCCGCCTCACCTTCTTCACCATGCTTGTAAATCGAAATCCAGTCGATGGTCTCACCATGCTCGTCCGGCCGGTCAGCGTTTCCCTTGTGATGCTGCATGTGAATGCATTCGTAGAAGATTTGGCTAAAGCCCACCGTGACTGACTCCAGAATGCTGAACAAGCGATTCAGGAGCGACGAACGGAAGTACGGATTGTGAATGAAGTTGTGAGAAATGCCGTTGATGTTCCATGAAATGCTGACCGAATAAATGAAACCAAGAATAAGCATGACCCAAACTGGGACGCGGGGAAAAAGATAGAACATGCCAAAGAAGTAAGCACAGTGCAGAAGAGCGGCTGCGACCGGGATTGCATCCCACCGCGTGTGCGCAAAGACCCGGGAATTCGTTCTTGGGCGTTCAACAGCTATGAATTCATTTGACGAGGATGGCATTGTGGTCGGGAAACTATCCGACTCTACCATTCCGAATGCTGCTCAGGCTATTGGACTTTAGGCCTAGATGACCCATCCACCCGGGATCCAAATCTCACGCTGACGCATCATGGTATTTATTGCGCAACTCCTGGTTTGGACGGAAGAGGTAGCCCAACACGGATGAGCTGTGAAAAATCTGGTGATGCGTCGGCGCGCTTGGCGCGATCATTGATTAGACTGCGTGCCTTGAGTTCGTTGAATGGAAGGCCGCCAGTCACAAAGGCCCCGTCTTCATACAACAGTTCGTCGCCTTTACCGTTGAGTAGAATCCGCCAATCCCACGGTATCCTTTCTTTACTGGGATGCTGGCTGCGGATGCTGGTGGTGCAGTTGGTCGTGATGGCGTTATACCAGCGCGGCTGGGTGCGCAGTGCATTGAGGGAATGCACATATTCGAGGAAACGCTCGCGCGCCCGGTCCGGCGGGGCCGTCAGGTGGTAAAGATAGATGTCCTCGTGCCGGTAGTTCGTGCGCAAACGGATCACATCGCGCTCATCAGCGACGAGGTAGATGAGTGCATACTGACGATAGAGCCCGCCGATAGTAGAATAAGTCTGGCCGATGGTCTTCCGCGTCTCGATCGAGAAACAGAGCGGCGGGGCGTCTGCGAATTGGAAACTGACGATGGGATGCGCGATCCACGGCGAACCCCAGTAATCGATCGCGAGATCGATGCCGGTGATCTGGGAGAGCCGCACGGTGCGCGTCTCCCACCGTGGTGTATAATCGGTTGCGGTGCGATAGTCGCAGTTGCGGACGTTGTGAAAGGTGAATTCGTCGCCGTTGATATCCGCCCACGCCAACTGCGCGACATCGGGTTGCCAGTTGCCGTGATTGCTCGGTTTCAGTGTGAGCCACCAGGCGAGCACAAAGCCGACGGCGAGAAAGACAGCGCCTATTTTCCGCCACCACGGCCTAACGAATACCAGCGTAATTGCTGATGCCACCGCCATGACTCCTGCCACCACCTTGTTGACATTGCCAAAAGGAGCGTCAAACCACAGCGCGCCAAAAGCCCAGGCGATAGCGATGATAGCTGTTAGGAAAACGAGCAGCTTAGCAACGCATCGGATCACTCGCACCAGATCCTTCATTATTCATTGCGCGCTTACGAAGGTCGAGTGCACCTGCGCGCTGAGTTACCGGACGGCTTGAGCGATGGTTGGCTTTGAGGTGCTAGTTGTTCCAAGATGTAAACGCAGAATCCGGTCCAATTCAGCAATCGTTTGCGCCAGTTCGCACGACCCATGCGGACCGGGCACAATGCATTCGGATTGCGCCCCATCGAGATGAGAGCTCCAGTAAGCCACGACACCATCACTGCAGTTCGGGCAATTGCCTTTGCCACGATCACCGATGATTGAGTGATAGGGAACGCTGATCGGCACACTGTTGATTACTGGCAGCGCTGGGCTCGAGGGCTTCAGGCCGGTGATGCTGTTAGGGAGGCGTTTGGAACTTCCAGTCAGTTGCACGAGATCCGCGCTGGTCAACGAATCCATAATGGTGGTGGTAACCCTCGCAGGCAGGCTAATCAGGCTGATCCCGATTTTTCCAATGCCGCTACTAGCCATATCGCTCCCGCGATGCGGAGTGCAGATAAAAACAACGCGCTTGATTCGAGGGTTCGCGCGAAAAGTTACGGCGCGAACAATCAAACTGTTGCCTGAATTCTCAGCGAAAACGCTTTTCGCAGCTTGCCCCAAGGCCTTGTCCCACATCGTCGGAGTGACTGTAACTATCTGGTCATGGGTAAGCATCCCGCCCATGCTGTGTCCGACCACCACATACGGTTTATGGTTAGGGTACATCTGGTCCGCTTTGGCCAGCTCTTCACGCAATCGCAGCGCGGAATACAGGATCGGAAGCCCTGTCGGATAGGCAAAAATCCAGAATTGATAACGCTTGCGGATTTCAGGATCGGCTTGGAGGCCATTGATCGTTTGCACCCAGGTCCACGGAGTCGAAAAAAGGCCGTGCACAAACACCAGCGGAATGCGGTCGGGATCGTACGGCTGGAGGAAATAGAGTCCCGTTGGCGCCGGATACTTCTTCGAGTTAAATCCTCCGAACAGTCCTACGAACATCAGATTTCCCGGCGGCTGATAATAGCTCATCGGCGCTGAGAAATTGGCGGCCAGCGGGCGGACTTTTCCTTCAACACTCGCCGCCGGCTGTTTCGCGGGGCGGCGAAGAGCGAGCGTGGCATCTTTGGCGTGAAAATCGAGAGTGGCAGTGACCGGCGCGGTGATCCCTCTGCGCGGCGCGAACTTCTCGGGCGGATCGGTGAGTCGCACTCCGACAAGTGCACCGCCAACACCTTCCTGAATGTCTTCCTTCCTGATCAGTTTTTCTTTGATCTGATCTGCGCCCACAAAAGTCGTGAAGTAGTTCGGAGCCCAAACTGCATTGCTGGCGGGCTCAAGCCGCAGATGATAAGTTGTGTTATTTCCAGCAAGTGTCAGCGGATGGTTCCACAGCCGTCCTCCTTCATCTGTGCGAAGCAGGACGGTAAGTTCACCACAGGCTGCGTTGTAAGTATTCAAGGCTGGCGTTTGCAGAGTTCCGGTACCGAGCAGGGGAGCGGTTATGGCAGCAGCCTCCAAATAATCCGCTGCTCTTTTTTCAACGGGAACGTTTGAGGAGCGCGCCTCGCGCATCATGTTCGCGGCCGGTGCATATTCGGGACCGCGAGCAATCTGCGGCGTGGTCGCGCAACCGGCAAAAAACGCGAGGCACGAAGCTACGGCGATGAAGCGAGTTGGGATGGATATCGTCGATTTTTTAAGGCTCATAAGCTTTGGGGTGTTGACACGGATCGTCGATGCTACCCAGAAATATTGCCGTGCGTGCACCAGTTTGCTTATACGACTTTAGGGCTATCGTGGCGATCATTTTTTGTAGCAAGGTCAGAAATTCACTTTGCGTCCCCGGCGAGGTGGTTCAACCGATCACCGGCAGTTGCTCAGGGATCACCAGATTTGGGACTGGAATAAAGGGCGACCAAGCGTGCGATCAGGACCGCCACATAAAGCAGACCAGTCATCGCTTCCATCGCCGCAAGCCAGCGCGCAGTCCTTGAAACGGGCGTGATGTCGCCGTAGCCGACCGTGCTCAGTGTAATAAAGCTGAAGTAAAAGCCAGTAAATCCCTTCATGGATCGCGGCCCTGCGTTTGTGTTGAAAGAGAAGGCCCCTCCTGGCGTCATTTGATCCACGAGCCAGTAGGCCATCGCCCACATCAAGCCGAGCATCAGGTAAGCTGCGATGCTCGCGCAGAGCACTTCGACGTTGACCGAAGGGGCACGCAAAACGAAGCGGAGTAAATTTGCCACCACGAAAGCGATCAAGATCAATCCTGCGGTTAGAAAGAGAGCAGCCGAAACCAAGTCCGGCCTAAAATGATTTATCCACCTCCCGGCGATCGCCGGAATAACAAGCATGATCGCGAAGACCAGAATGCGTTTCCGATCCGCGACCGCCAAAACACCGGCGAGCAGCACCAGCGAAAACAAACCGGTTACAACGAGGTCCCCGCCTTTGAATTCCTCGACGAAAGGGGCACAGATGAAGAGGACTACGAGAGAAATTAGGAGTCCTACAGTGGAGAAACGACGAAACCTTAGTCGCCCCAGGACAGATTTCATTGGTCTTCTCGCCTGCACAATCTCGTTTACTTAATTATCACAATTCCGCAATGTGACAGGCTCTTTGATCCGCCATTATGATTTGGGCCTAACGAATACGGCTCCATCCTTGGGTAGAGCTAGGTCGTTATATGGCCGACAAGAGTGCCAAGGCATGGCCTAGATGTGGGCGCCATCTTTCCGAGTCACTGGAACAGGACGCCCTTGATGAGCTTCGGAATGACAGGAGTGATCTGCACCTGCACGTTCCACTCCTGTCCGGATATCCGGGGATGCACCGGCATGTACTGCACCGCGAGCTGAACCTTAACGGGCAGACGCCCCAGCTTCACAACCTTGCCCAAGCCGAGCCCGACGGGAACCGTCCAGACATCCTCAGACGGCGCGGTCCAGTCCGCCAGGATATTACCCGAGTAGCCGATGCTCCAACCCTCGCCGAAGAAGATCGTCGCGATGGGTTGCAGGTTCATCTGGTTGGTGTCGGGCCGGCCGTGCTCCCCGCCGAAGGACCACCATTGCTGGGGAAACACGCCGATGAAGAACTCCTTGGTGAGGTAGCCTACCACGACACTGGGCCCGGCCTGCCACTTGCCCTGACCGGTAAAATGCGATGTCGCCGTAGGGAAGATGAAGGTAGGTCCCGCTCCGAGAACCCAGTTGCCCGAGTGCGCGGGCGAGAGCAGTTCCAGCAGAGTCAGATCGCCCAGCCCCGCAGCCCGCTCGAACTGGCCAGGTGCCGTTTCGTGAGGGACGATGTTGTAGAAGGGCATCACCGGCCGCGTAATCAGGTTCCAGTCCTTGGTCAGGCTCACTGGAAGCACCGGCTGGAAATTCCGGTTGTTGTTCCAGTGGCCATTGTTCAGCTCGAAGTTGTTGAACTGATTCGAAATGGACCAGATGCTGCTCACCGGGTTCGTGAGCTTCCGGTTTAGCTCGCTCGCCGATTCTTCTTCATCTGAGGATTCGGTGACCGCACCGAAGCTTAAGTTCTGGGTTGCACCCAATGTCAGCTTAATCGGGACACTACTATCGGACGCAAAGCGATCGGCCGTTGCGTCGTGGCTGACAGTCGCCTCTGCAGGCGTTGTCGCGCGCAGAATCTGGCCACTTGAGAGACCTAACAGCGTAAACGCAATGACTCCGAAAAGTGACTGAGTCTGCCTCATTGCACTTGCCAGGCTTCAGCGGCCCTTAACTAGCAAAGGGCAGGACCTATGAGGCCGCTGCCCTCGCGTTATATATACCTGCTTTTACCAATCTCCTAACGCGTTGACCCCCATGGGCCCAAATCCACCGAACTGCTGAACTTCGATGTGTTCGGGTCCGGCGCCCTCTAGCGTGGGCATCAAAGACTGTCCGGCCATCTGCTGCTGACCTTGCTGATTTGCGAGCGCCTGTTTGTAGGCGTTGTACTGCTTTTGTCTCCCGACGTAGACCCGGTCCTTGGTCCCAGTGGGATACACGTAATACAATTTCCCGTTGTACGTCACGGCCGAGCACCTACCCTGGGCTAGTCCAGTGACCGCCTGTTGTTGCTTGGGCGTAGTGACCGTTATGATCTTGAAACCCGACTGCGCGAGTAAGGTTTCTTTTTGAGCGACGACGGACTGGCTACCGCCGGTGGTCTGGCATGCTACCATCAGCGCCAGAGCGGCGCCGATGCCGGCGATACTTATTAGTGTTAATAGTTTTTTCATGTTGTTTTTTATTTGTGTTCTTAGGAGTTCTTGATTCTACGGAAATCTGCAGATTGAGTTCAAGATATTAATTGTCATCGGCGCCCTCCCCCGCGAAACCCGCCAAATCCTCCGCCGCCGAAGCGATCGCCGCCGCCGCGCTGGAAGTCTTGAAAACGTTGGCTTTGTTGTCCGCCGCGGAACCGATTCTGGGCTTCGCGGTCCAAGTCACCAAAGTCGCCGCCAGAGCGGTCAAAGCCACCTCCACCGGATCGATCGAAGCCACCTCCACCGGATCGATCGAAGCCGCCTTCACTGGGACGGTTGGAGCTGCTTGCGCCAGATCGATCGTAGCTACCTCCACCTGAGCGGTTGTAGTTGCTTGCTGCCGACGATCGTTGCTGACTACTTTCCGCCTGCTGCCAGTTCGGCTGAGGTTTATTTACTGAGTTCCAGCTTCCATTATCGTACTTCTGCCACCCATTACCGGTGTTCTTGTAAACGTTACCATCGTGTCCGGCGTACATATTTCCACTGGCCGTTTTACCAACCGCGGTGTTCCCGCGAGCTGTACTCGCGCCGGCGGCCTTTCCGCCTTGCGACCCTGAAATCCCGGCTACCGTGCCGTTCGCAGTTGAGTAATGACCCATCGTAGCACTCTGGTTTCCACGCGACACGTACGAGCTGCCCCATTGCGCATTCGGACTCGAACCTTGCCGGGTTTGAGCATAGGTTCCGGTGTAAGGATTATAGGCCTGTGCTGCACTTCGGCTTCCGTAAGGCGTCGAGACGGAAGCACCTCGGGCATAAGTGCCGGTGTAAGGATTGTAAGCAGCTCCGCGCGTCGCCGATCCGTATGGACCATAAGCAGTCTGTTTCCAGCCATAAGCTCCCGTAGCCGAATTGTAGTAAGGTGCTGCATAGTGATAACCATAACCCCCGTAGTAGCCGCCCCAGTATGTCGCCGCGTAGGGATAGTAGTAGCCTCCGTAAGCGTACGGCGGCCACCAATAACCACCTCCATTCGCAATGATCGCCCCGGTGGCAGCGCCCAGGATGAATCCACCTAAATATCCCGCTGTGTAACTGGCTTGAACGGTACCGTCGGGATTCGCGGTCTGTGTGACGTAAGTGACATTGTAAACCGGCGAGCTCGGCGGAATCGTGTAGATCTCTTGCGGAACCGACGTGCACGTTGTCCACGGCCCCGATGGATTAGGAGACATGAACCACACACCTTGAAGACAAAGGTAATAGACATCTCCAACCTTAATGACCTTGTCCTGAGTATTCGTAGCATAAGCCATCGAGGTTCCTTTAATTGGCTCGAATTTGGGATCACCGCCGTACTCGACTTTAACTTTGGCCTGTGCCTCGCCGGGCTTGACGGTTATCGTTGTCGGAACTTGCGCCAACAAAACCGCATCCTTTGCTTCGTCGGTTCCCGGAACTGAAGCGAGTATTGCTGAAGCAGGACTGCTGGGCGGAATTTTGGCGAAGTCAGCAGGAAGGTCCTGCGTCGCGTAAGTCCACGGCCCCTGAAGATCCATGGCACTGAACCATCGACCTGCAGTCAAATAGTAAAATTGCTGCGTCGGCGTAAAGACAAAAACGACGCTATCCGTGTTGGTAGCGTAAGTAAGCTGCGTGTTTGGAATCTGCGCGTAAACGGGCTGGCCATCGAAAAGAATGACTTCGGCCGGCTTGTCGCTGTAGAAAACGGCTGGTGTAACACCGCCGGATTTAGTCGGTGGCGGGATAATTTTCTTAAGCGCACTCCACTGTTTATCTTGCGCCACCTTGGACATGTCAGGTGGCAACTTCTTCGTGGGCGACCATTGGCCCTCAAGGCTACTGGCCGTCAACCATTGCTGACCAACGGCCAGGTAGTAAGTGGAATTTCCAGGATCAAAAAACAGCGGCCAGTGTGTGTTGACGGCGAACTTCAAATTCGTGTTCGGAACTTCCGAAAGCACTGGCTCGCCGTCCAGGTTTAACAGGATTGATGGCCGGTAACCGACAAAAATTTTCGGTGGATCGTTGTTCAATTGCACGCCAGCCGGCGCCTTGTTCATTGGAGTGGACGCGATTAACCGATGCAAAGAGACGGAAACTGTTGGCGGGATAAGAGTCTTAAACAAGCCTTCCATCTTTTGCTTGGTGGCCTGATCCAGCGATGGAAAGTACGTGCCCGTGACTTCAGGATTGGTGATAATCACGACCTTGGCAACGTTATCGATGTCCGTATTTCCTTTCATTTCCACAACGCCCAGTACTTCTTTGCCGCTCTTGGGCGTGATCGAAACCGCCATGCGCCAGGTCAACTCCTGGAAGTCTTTCCAATCATCCACCTGTGGCTGATAAATAATGAGGCGGGTCCCGTTGCTGTACTTTTCGCGGGGCCAGCCCGGATCGCCAGACTGGCCGGACGCTGTTGTGGAGTTGGCGGCGGTTCCTTCAACTGGCGACGCAAGAAGCGTCGCGACAACGACCAGGCACTGGAGCAAAGAAGTGTTAAGCAATTTCATAGTGGACTTGGATGGTTTGGATCATAGCGCCCAGAGCGCGCAGTTGCCTATAGGACTTTAGGGCAATAGCGGAAGGTCGAAAATCTCTTCGGCCCCGCGCTGTCATTTGTTGTCAAAAGGGAAAATCACCTTCCAATCGTTCTTCATGCTGATGACGGTCCAACCGTTTTTCTTCGCCTCGTCATAAAGCGCCTGCGTGAACGTGCCGACTTTGGTTTCGGGCAATCCTTGAGCGGGACCGTACGCATACTCGCGCTCTGCATCATCGTGCAACACAAGCATCGCGAGCCGCGCGCCGTCCCCAGTTTTGGTGTATTCGAGCATCTGCCTGTCACCGGTCGAGTTGCCGAATACAGCCATCGGACGACGGCCGATCATTAGATGGATGCCCTCGGGCTTGCCGGCATTGTTGTCGTTGAGCAGAAGCTTCGGCTCTTTGGTCAGGAACGGCTTACCATCCTTGCCGTAGCCGTATTTCGTCCCGCCGGCGGTGCCGACGACTTGTTCGGGCGGAATGCCGTAGGTCTGCTCGGCGTAAACGCGCACGAAGTCCTGGCCACCGCCTGTAACTATATATGTCTTATAGCCGTTGGCGCGGAAGTATTGCAGGGCCTCAAGCATGGGCTGATAGATCAGCTCCGTGTAAGGCCGTTTCCAGCGCGGATGCTTCGCTTCGGCGAGCCACTGTCTCGCTTCGGCGCTGAACTCGTCCACACTCATGCCTGTGAGCGTGGCGGCGAGAATCTTCATGAGGTCGTCCTGCGAAAGTTTCGCCATCGCCTCGCGGTCGCCGGAAAGAACCGTCTTGAACGGCTCGACGTCCCTCAACTCCGGCTTGGCTTTAATCAGCGCCGGCACGCGTTCAAGGCAGTAGGTCACTTGCGTGTACATCGGGTGCTCAACCCACAGGGTGCCGTCCTGATCGAACGTGGCGACACGCGCCTCCGCTGGTACAAACTTCGGACTCGACTGGTCGGTGGTTGCCTTAACAAACTCCACAATCGCCTGCTTAGCTGGACCGTCGTTCCATGAGGGAAGCGTGTCTGCTGCGCGAGCACTTGGGGTAAGTGCTAGTGCGAACAGTGCCAGTGATATCCGACTAGGGAAACTAATTAACTTCATAATTGTTGCTCTTGTCCGCAAAGGAGTGGCGGGCGGTCCGTACGGGCCGCCGCCTTGAAGGTCATTTATGTTATTGGACGGGGCCTTTGCTCGCCGCTTCCGCCTGTTGCATCCTTTTAGCCATCTCTGCTTTCACTGCGTCGAGGTTGAAGCTCGCGCCCTTTTGCATCGGCGGGTAATCGAGGAAGGTCTGGAGTTCCTTGCCCATAACCTGCTGGACGAACACAAAGCGCCAGAATTGGAACTTGAACCAATCGAAGTATTGCTGGGCCCCTTCCTTAGTCCCGTCATTCGGCCAACCCTGACGCTCGAACGGATCCAGGCGCAGGTTGATCAAATAGGGCACGTCAACATGCGTCTTTTCACCCAGCCAGCCTTTGGGTTGGTCGATGAAACGATACTTGTAATCGTCAATGCGCACCGCGCCGACTGAGCTTTCGCCGAGGTAGAAGATTTCGTGACGCGCAGACGGACCTTTGCCGGTGATAGCGTTCATCTGGTTGTAGCCGTCAAGGTGGTTCTTGTAAGTCCGATCGCCGAGTTTCACACCCTTGAGCAACTGGTCGGTGATGTTCGAGTTGCCAGCCGCGGCCAGGAAGGTCGGGAACCAGTCCAATCCGGAGAAGATGCCGTTCTGCACTGAGTCAGCTGGCACATGGCCGGGCCAGCGCAGGATACACGGCACGCGAAAGCCGCCTTCCATGATCGTCCCTTTGCACTGCGCGAACGGCGTCGTTCCGCCATCGGGCCAGGTGAAGAGCTCTGTGCCGTTATCAGTGGTGAAGACAACGATGGTGTTATCGTCCAAGCCCAGGTCTTTGAGCTTCTGCATCACCAAACCGATGTCGTCATCGAGTTGGGCCATGCCGGCTTCTTCTTCCGACCAGCCATTCTCGGAGTTGCGCATTTTCTCATACTTGTCCGAGAGGTGCGTGACGATGTGCATGCGGGTCGGGTTAAGCCAGCAGAAGAACGGCTTGCCCTCCTTTTGGGCCTTCTCTATAAAACTCAGCGCGAAGTCGCGAATCTCGTTATCCACGGTTTTCATCCGTTCGGGATAAAGTGTGCCCGCGTCCTCGATCTTCTGCTTCCCGACCTTGCCCCAGCGTGGCATATCGGTGGTGTCATCCGTAGTGGTCGCCCAGCTATGGACCATGTTGCGCGGACCGACCTTGTCCAACAGGTTCTGTGGGTAGTTGGGATGCGCCGGATCTTCCATCGCGTCCAAGTGATAGAGATAGCCGAAGAATTCATCGAAGCCGTGGACGGTGGGCAGGAACTCATTGAGATCGCCCAAGTGGTTCTTGCCGAACTGGCCGGTAGCGTAGCCCTGCGCTTTGAGCGCGGTGGCGATGGTGCACGCCTCCGCCGGGATGCCGACCTTGGCACCCGCCTGGCCGACCGTGGTCATGCCGGTGCGGATCGGCAGCTCGCCCATGATGAAGTTGGCCCGGCCCGCCGTGCAACTCGCCTCGGCGTAGTAGTCGGTAAACAACATGCCTTCCTTGGCGAGCTTATCGAGGTTCGGGGTCCGGCCAGCCATCATGCCGCGGTGGTAGGCGCCGATGTTCCACATGCCGATGTCATCGCCCATGATGAAGAGGATATTGGGTTTCTTGTCCTGCGCCTGGCCGCTAGCGATCGTGCACATCAACGCACCCGACATGGCAAGCACGGTCAAACTGCGAGTAAATAATTTGTGTTTCATGTTTTTCGTCCTGGTTGTTTTGGTTTTGACTTCTCGGTTCGATGGTCACTCTCAAGCGCGCAAGCCAGAGATTTGCCCTTAGGTTTGCGCGAAGTGATGTCCGTAACGCGCATTTTTGCTCGCGCGCGTGCTGACGCACAATTGGACTTTGGTCGTACTACACCTTGCCCGATAGTGCTACAATTGCCTACACGCAGAAACGTGTGGCTGGTCTTGGCGACAAAAATGCCGCGCGCCGCGAGAATCTTCCAAACCGAAGCAACGGCGTATCTGTTTAGCGCCAAAGGCGCAACGTTCAGCGCGAGTCCGCCACAGGACGGATTTCGCCGTGGCGAACCTGGGGCAGCGCCCTAGAATTCGTGAAACCCAAAACAACGTCAGCACTGAAGGCGCGATTCACTTCTTTCTGGGATTGAGAAACCACCCGCTGAACTGACTCGCGCTTTCAGCGCTTGGTTAGCTTGGGCGATCGGATTCCTGAGGCGATGCCTCAGGCAGCATGAGACAGCGCCTTGGCGCTGATCAAATAGGCCACACTCAGAGTCCTCGTTAGACGCGAGGCAACATAAGCAGTTGCAAAAGTGGCAGGCAGAGCAACAGGCAGGCAAGAATCATAAAAACAAGGCGCACGGCCTTGAAATGAAAGCGCTGTCCAATCGCCGTGATTAAAAGCACAGTCGCCAGGAGAACCGTGATACGCACGTACTCGTCTCCCGTCTCCCCGGATTTGGTACCTTGGTCGGCTACCTGTGCTGCTTGTTTACTCAAACCAAGAAACTGCTCGTGTTTCGCATTGTGGTACGCGGGTATGAAGATCGGGCCAGGAGGCGCTTGTGGTTTGTTGAAAGGGTCGGTGCCTAACCAGGCTGTAAATGCCGGCCGGTACTCGTCGCGAAATCGGCGTTCGAAGAACTCCGCCGCCCGCTCCTTATCATCCAGCTTCGCGGCGAGCCAGCTGTTGAAGGTATCGCTGTCATAGATCCGCTCCTGTCCTGCCAGGGTGGTAAGGCCTTCAGCAGTGACTCGGGAGCCGGCTCGCCTCGGAGTACTGCTCTGAGCGCTTTCCAGCCCACTGGGCTGCCTGGTACCCACTCCACGCGGTGGCCACGGCAACGAGGGCTAGGATCAGCGCTTCGATAATTTCAATCGCCTCAAAACGGGACTGAGAAGTATGGTCGCTCTCGCGTACTTGGTTCAGTTTTCTAATTACGTAGCCTACCGCTCCCACCGCTGACTCCAGCATAACCAAACTTCCTTTGCGAACATTATACCTAACTATTAAGAGTCGCCCGGCATGAGGCGTTCATTGATCCGTCTCGAGCTCGCGGGAATCAAACGGCCGTCCTGATCGTAGCTGAGCAGGATGACCCAATCGTAAACGGGACCTGGCCATTTACCACGCGGCAGCAAACTTTCGGGCTTTGCTCCCAGCGCACGAAGGAGGTCCGGGATGTTCCCGTGACGCCAACAGATGAGAATCCGTTTTCCCTGCTGCGTTGCACGCAGAGTAGCGGCCAGTTCAGCGGACTGATTGTTGCCAAAACGCGTATCGATTCGCAATTTTGCTGCCTTCGCGAACGGCTCGACCGTCAGACGGGGCCGGTGGCTTTGCTTTGAGTCTTTAGCAGCAAAAATGGCATCGGGTTCCAGCTGCTTGGAATCCATGGTGAATTTTAGGAAGTAATCCTTGTACGTTTCGGCCCGCTGCTGGCCGCGCGACGCGAGATCGCGGCCGGTGCCCCCGTTTTCCGCGTGGCGAATAATCAGCACGACAGCATGTTTCGGCCCCTCTTGGGAATCTGCTGCGACTATCGCCGTGTAAGCGAAAAGGACTGCGGTAATGAGCCATCTGTGCATAAACAGGATGGTTCAGGCGCGCGAGAATGGGTCAAACACGCCTACACCACGTCAACAGCGATCTTGGAGACGTGGTTCTTCTTCAGCTTCGATCGCACTTCTGCCTCTAGTTGCCTGGGATCTACTCCAGTCGGGATATAGAGTAGGAACACCATCTGTCCCTTGTCTTCGTAGAGTGCGGAACTCTGAAGCCGACACTTATGGGAAACGAGCAACGATTGCACCGTGCCAAAGACCGGCTTCGGATCTTCGGTGTCGTCGAGTCGGATTCTGACCCGGCAGCTCGAGTGTGAATCAAGCCAGAAGATAAGTAGCCAACTGAAGCCGGTAACAAAGACGGCCATCGCCCACGATCCCATGCCACACGCGAGCCCGACTACCACAACCATGATTGCTTTCCCAGTAAGTTTTGGATTATCGAGCAGGGTTCGAAATCGCAATAGAGCGCCGATGCCGAAGATGACAAATGCGAGCGTCTGGCTGGTTCCGCTCAGTTCGGCGACCACCGCGCCAACGACGCCAAGGAGGATAAGAGCCTTGCGTTCCTCCAGGTCCGCTAGCGGATCCATGAGCGAGGCGCGCCGTGGATGCCACGCGATTGCCCATGCACAGCCCACTGCCAGGCTAAGACTCAGGAAGAGCCGCAGAATGAATTCCGGATGCCCGAACTGTTCGACACTTTGCTGGATTGACACCCATGAATTGCCCTTAGGGTCTACGCCGCCTGTGTTTCCGAGTTTAGCTATCTGTTCCGCAGGGTTGGCGCCAAATACAGCCGAGGAGAAGACAGCAAGAAAGGCGATGACAATTACGATACGGACAGCACGCAGCGCGCGTCCAAGATGGCGATTCGACGAAAAAAGATGTGACGGCATCGTGTAAATGGAACTGATCCGCATTTTCTCATTTGACGATGGGCATTCAGGAAGAATTAGGTTGGACGTATTCATTTTCGCTGGAGCCATCTTTTCTCGTTAGCCGTACGCCAATTTTGCGCCAGCGCACGGCTATCCCCAGCATGCTACTGCAAGATTCGCTTCCCCGACAAGATAAACTTTCGTATTTACGGATTCCGTACCAACGCCAAATTTCCCCCCGACCAGGCTGCGGTGTAGGAGTAGGTTTGTCCTGCTTGTACATTCAGAGTCTTTCGCCCCGGACCGGCACCGGTGCGGTTGGGGTCAACCCGGACGGTAAGCCGATGTTGGCCTGCCGGTAAGTAGCCATCGTAGTTTCGGCCCTCGCTAAAGCTTCCCACGTCCTTGCCATCAACGGACAAGACGAGGCTGAGATCGGTCCCAAAATTTGCGACCCGGTTAACGAGCAAATGACCTGAATTCGCAGGCGCCGGTCCGGCTCCAGCACCGGTCTGCGTCGTTTCGCAGCCAAGCAAGATCAGCCCAGCGCAAGCCAGACTGAGGATGTGAGTGATTAAACCATATGTTTTCATGTTTTGTACTCCTTTCGCTTATATGAGCCACATCGTGTCTCCCGGCGAGTCCCTCTGTCAATAAGACTTTAGGACTACATTGGACCTCGAATGGTTCATTCGGCGACGCATCCCTAAGTTTCTCGTTATTAACCACGCTATCGCGGTCTTCCACTTTGGCAGTGTCTGCCCTTCCTTGGGTTCAGGGGAAGAGCAGCGAGAACTGAAAATTCAACGTCCACGTCGGACCGTCGCGCGGCGTGACGACATTGTAGAAGGCCTGAACGGACGCGCTCGTGGATTGCTTGCCGATTTTGAAAACATTGCCGAAACCACCGCCGACAGGTACCGTCCAGCGATCGCTCGCGGCGAGCGTCCAATCCGCGTCGATCGTCGCGTTGCTGTAGAGGTACCAGCCGTGCAGCAGGTTGTAGTTGAAGATGTATTGCGCGCCGAATTCGTTCACTTCGTTGATCCCCGATCCGCCGAGCGACGGAACAATAAGCAGCATCATCCCCGTAGCCACTTCGGCGACGGCGGCGACAGTCAGCACCTTCTTCATCGAGCTACTCGTTTTAATTGGGGCGACTCGGTCGGGAATCGGCGAGAACTCGCTACGACTTCACGGCGTCCTTCTCCGGTTCGAGTTTGAAGGTCAGCATATCGATCTTACCCGCGAACTTAAATGGAGGATCGTAGCGATATTCCACCATCGCGACACCGGTGCGCGTGCCTTGGGCGATGTCGAACGTTTCGTCTTCCGGGAACGTAACCGGGATAGTGTGCTCCATGGAATTCTTGGCCACTTCCGTAAGCGCGATGAGTAGGTTCAACTTACGGTGAGGGCATCACATCGATGGTGAAGTTTAGTTACTCCCGGCAATGCAGGTGTTCGACTCGCTTGCGCCATCAGTCGGTTAAGTTGACCTCAAATGCCTGCGCGCCCATGGAGGAGGCCAAACCTTCGGTCTCGCCGGCGAGATACATGACCACACCGTTCCCGTTCGTCAGCTTGGCATGCATCTTCCCCTCGATCAGGGTAAGTCCGCGGCTGACGCCGTGGTAAGTTCCGGAAAAGTCGGAGAGGTTATGTAGATTGTAAACCTTGCCAGTGGCAGAGATCTTTTGGCCACCCGCACCACCAACACCGACACCGGAGATAGTGAAATGGTGCCGGCCGTGGTAATACAGGGTACCTTTTCCGGCTGCTGCCGAACCGTAATAGGCAGCTGACCACTCCCGAATGCTCACAGTGGCCGAGGGTGGCGTACTCGGGGCCTGAGTCATTGATGCGCATCCGCCAATAAAGAATGTTGCGAAACAGGCGAAAGCAGGCTTGACGGGTAACTTCATACGAAGAGGTATCAATTGTGTTCTAATGGTTTTGGTTCTTTCTAGGTTATCTGTTGTTAGTTGTTTGTTTTCTAGCCGGGCTACGTCTTGTCGGCGAGCAAGGGGCTATCCTCCCAGACCTCCACTCGCCTAGTCATTAACACGGGCAATAGCTTCCGCCTTGGCCTTCTGGTCCTCTGCCATCATCTGGCTCGGTCCGAGTTTAATGGTCAGCTTGTCGAGCTTTCCAGTAAAACGGAACGGCGGCTTATAGTCTTTGTCCTCGACGCCCGTGCGGGTATCAACCCCGACATCGAAGGACTCATCGATCGTCATCAGGGCCGGGATGGTGTGCGGGATCGTCTTGCGGGCGACTTCCTTCCCGTCCACCGAGAGGAGGCCGGTGCCACCCTTGGCCATGCCTGGGCCGTCGTATTTGAAGTCAAACAAGATTGTGTGTTTACCCGGCGTGAGCGCCTGAGGGCCTTCCCAGCGGAACTTTTCCAGAGCGAGCAGGTTGTAGATGAAGACGGGCTTGCCCTTGAGCAAGTAGAGGCCATAGCCGCCAAAACGGCCTCCGAGCGTGTTGAGCATTCCCTCAGCGCCGCTTTTTGGAATTTCCACCTCCGCGGTGATGGAGTAGGACTTGGTAAGCAAATTCGGAGCGTTGCCATCAGGCAGCCCGGATACTTCGCCAGAATAGGTGAACTCGGTCCGGCCGGCAGTTGCACTCGGTCGCGGCGCAAGGATGCGCTCGAGGATCGAATTATCCAGCGGGAGCACCTGATACTTCCTCGCCTCATCCATGAAGAGCCCCTGCAACTCCTTCAGCTTATCTGGATTCTTCGCCCCGAGGTCAGTATTCTCGGAAAAGTCGTCAGCGATGTTATAGAGTTCCCATTTGTAGCCGGTGAGCACGTCGGGCATTTTGACCGTGCCCATGAGCCATGGGGGTTGCGGAGGAACGGTGGTGGCGATCCAGCCATCGTGATAGAGCGCGCGGTTGCCGAACATTTCGAAATATTGCGTGTCGCGCTTCGACGGTGAGTTCGCATTCGCGCTATCGAAGGTGTAAGCCATGCTGATGCCTTCGATCGGTTTCTGGGCGATGCCATTCACCATCGCCGGCGCTTGGATGCCAGTGACTTCTAGAATTGTCGGCACGATGTCGATGATGTGGTGGAACTGCGAGCGGATGCCGCCCAAATCCTTGATATGGCCCGGCCATGAGATGGCCATACCCTGCCTGGTGCCACCGAAGTATGACGCGATCTGCTTGGTCCATTTGAACGGCGTGTCGAAAGCCCACGACCAAGCCACTGACATGTGCGGGGTTGTCAGATCCGAACCGAGAACATTGTAGAACTTCAACTGGGCATCAACGGGCATGTCGATGCCTTGAATCGCGGCGAGATCGAACGTTGTGCCGATGGCCGAGCCTTCGGCACTCGTGCCATTATCCCCGCTGATATAGATGATCAGAGTGTTATCCAGCTTGCCAAGATCTTCGACGGCCTGAATCACCCGGCCAATCTCATGGTCCGTGTAGGCGGCGTAGGCACCGAATATTTCCGCCTGGTGGGCGTACACCTTCTTCTGAGTGGGATTGAGCGTGTCCCACTTCGGCAAGAGGTCCGGCCAGGGAGTTAGCTCGGTATTTGGCGGAATGACACCGAGCTTCTTCTGGTTGGCAAAAATTTGCTCGCGCATTTCGTTCCAGCCCATGTCGAATTTGCCTTTCATCTTCGCGATCCATTCCGGAGTTGGGTGGTGCGGCGCGTGCGTACCGCCGGGCACATAGTAGAGGAAAAAAGGCTTCTCTGGCGCGGCGGCATTCAATTCTGTCAGATACTTGATGGCCTCGTCGGCCATATCGGTGATCAGGTTGTAGCCAGGCATCCCGATCCACGGGAAGATCGCGGTGTGATCTCGGAAGAGATAGGGCGTCCACTGATTGGTTTCACCGCCCATGAACCCATAAAAGTACTCGAAACCCATCCCGCTGGGCCATTGGTCGAAGGGTCCAGCCAGGCTATAGAGATAGGTAGGCGTGTTATGATTCTTGCCGAACCAGGACGTGGCGTAGCCGTTCTCCTTAAGGATCTCGCCGATGGTCGCTTTGTCCTTAGTAATGATGCTGTCATAGCCCGGGTAGCCGGTGGCCTGCTCGGAGATCACACCAAAACCCGACGAGTGATGGTTGCGCCCGGTGATGAGGGCCGCGCGCGTGGGGGAGCAAAGCGCGGTCGAGTGAAACTGCGTGTAGCGCAGCCCTGCCTTCGCGATGCGGTCCAACGCAGGCGTCGGGATCACGCCGCCGAAGGTGCTGCAGACCCCATAGCCCTGGTCATCCGTCATGATGAGCAGGATGTTGGGCGCGCCCTTGGGTGGCACCACCGTTGGCGGCCACCATGACTTGGAATCCGTGGCGGTATCTTTGATCACGCCGCCGAATTTCGGATCGGGCGGCGGAAGTTGTTTTCCGTCGATGGTCGTCGTCGCTCCGGGTGAACCGGGTGTGCCGGAGGTTTGCACTTGTGCTCGGACGGAAGGCACAACCGCCATAACGGCGGCAGCGAGCATCCCGCAAAGAAAGATCTGTCGTGACGATTTCATAGATGTTAATCTGGTTCGTTGTTGCTCATCTACCCGTTCGGGTAGGCGCAATTTTGTCATGCCGTCGATGATTTGCCTATAGGACTTTAGGGCAATGGGTGGATCGCTAATTACCAGCGCGACCACGGACTTTTACATGACATCAACAATGGATGAGGCAACACTGGCATTGTTGGGCGCCGACATGAACAAAGGGTACGAAACGATGGGCGATAAATTCTCGTTTGCCACGAAATGGGATTCTCCGATTTGGTTCAAAAACACTACGTTTTTTAACTGAACGCAATCCTCACAACATGGCCCGGAGCCAAATAAAAACTCTGCTGCTCGCTTCGTTGCTGGCCGCGTCTCTGACCGCGTGCAATGCTGCCGAGCCGGGCCAGGACATCGCACCGGGCGTCCGGTTGCTCGCTCGCATGAGCGACCCGCGCATCAAGGAAAGCTCCGGCGTCGTCGCCAGCCGCCGGTACGCCGATGTGCTCTGGACGCACAACGACGGGGGCGGGACAAAGAAACAAGTCCTCTACGCCATCGACCGCGAGGGCAACACGCGCGCATTTTTCTCCATTGTCAACGTGACGTTGCACGATTGGGAAGACATCGCCATCGACAACGCCGGACACTTGTACAGCGGCGACATCGGGAACAACGACGCGAAGCGGGACACGCTGGCCGTTTATGAAATCGACGAGCCGAATCCGCAGGCGGGAACCCGGTCCATTGCCCCGAAACGCGCGTGGAAGCTTAAGTTTCCCGGGGCGCCCTTTGATTG
>JBKPDP010000125.1:0-15657 GCA_046727935.1 Verrucomicrobiota bacterium
CGACAATTGCTTTCTTGACCATGATGCCTCCCTCTTATTGGTAATGATACCCAAGGTTCGAAGGTCGAAGACCTGCTGGACGCTTCCAAGATGTGGCGATCTGATGAAAATTCTTATTTGAGTGATTGAGCCGTCTTGCGGATTCGTTAACGTGAATCTGTCGATGATCAGCCAGATGCCGATTGCCGAGCCAGCAGTCACGCCAGAACTCGTCAAACAACACGGCCTCACCCCGGAAGAATTCGAGCGCATTAAGAAAATCCTCGGCCGCGAGCCAAATTTCACCGAACTGGGAATTTTCTCCGTAATGTGGAGTGAGCACTGCTCCTATAAGAATTCAAAGAAAGAACTAAAGAAATTTCCGACTACGGGGACGGGCATTCTGGTAAGAGCAGGCGAAGAAAATGCAGGTGTCGTCGATATCGGCGACGGCTGGGCGATCGCCTTCAAGATGGAGAGTCACAATCATCCGAGCGCGATTGAACCGTTTCAGGGCGCCGCCACCGGTGTGGGGGGGATCATCCGCGATATCTTTACGATGGGCGCACGTCCGGAATTTTGCCTGAATTCTCTGCGGTTCGGACCGATCACGCCGAATTTGGAATCTCAAATCTCAAATTCGAAATTGGCTGCCAACCGGCGGTTGTTCACCGGTGTCGTCTCCGGGATCGCGCATTACGGAAATTGCGTTGGGATTCCTACAATTGGCGGTGAAATTTATTTTGATGAAAGTTTCGAGGGTAATCCGCTCGTAAATGTTTTCTGTCTTGGCGTGTTGCGGCACAAGCAACTAACGCGCGGCACAGCGAGCGGCGTCGGTAACCCCGTCTTTTACGTCGGCGCAGAGACGGGACGTGATGGCCTGGCCGGGGCGGCGTTCGCTTCGCGCGAATTGACCGAGCAATCGCGCGAAGATCGTCCGGCTGTGCAAGTCGGCGATCCGTTCAAGGAGAAACTTTTGCTCGAAGCGTGCCTTGAGCTTCTGGCCCATGATGCCGTCGCCGGCATCCAGGACATGGGCGCAGCGGGACTGACCTGCTCGACGTGTGAAACTGCCAGCCGCGCCGGAAGCGGTATCGAGATCGACCTTACTAAAGTTCCGAAACGCGAGGCTGGCATGACGCCATATGAGATTTTATTAAGCGAATCGCAGGAACGGATGCTGATCATTGCCAGGCGTGGAAGGGAACATCTCGTGCGCGAAATATTCGAGAAATGGGATGTGCCATGCGTCGAGATCGGCCGGGTCACTGATGACGGCATGATGCGTGTGCGTGATGACGGCGCAATCGCCGCGGAGATTCCGGCAAAGGCGCTGGCTGACGAAGCGCCTCTTTATTCGCGGGAAGCGAAACCCGTTGAAGCAGGGATCGATGATCGCGGCCTGGCGAACCTCCCGAACATCGATAACCACGAAGCGCTGCGCCAACTGCTTCGCGACCCGACGATTGCATCGAAGAACTGGGTCTATCGCCAGTACGACCATACCGTGCGCACCGGCACAATCGTGAAGCCGGGTTCAGACGCTGCCGTTTTCTTTGTGCGTGATGCGAATAAGATTCTGGCCGCGACTACCGATTGCAATTCGCTCTACTGCGCGCTGGATCCGCGCGAAGGCGGAAAGATTGCCGTCGCTGAAGCGGCGCGAAATCTCGCCTGCTCCGGCGCGCGTCCGCTCGCCGTCACCGATAATTTAAACTTCGGCAATCCCTACAAGCCGGAAAATTTTTGGCAGTTGCGTGAAGCCGTCGAAGGCATCGCCGAAGCCTGTCGCGCCTTTGGGACGCCAGTCACCGGAGGAAATGTCTCTTTATATAATGAAAGCCCGGCAGGTGTGGTCGATCCAACGCCAACCATCGGCATGGTCGGTTTGATCGACAAGGAAGAGCACATCACCACGCAATGGTTCAAGAACGACGGCGACGTGATTATTTTGGTTGGTGAAGTCGCCAGGACTGTAGCCGCGGGCGCCAACCGGGGCAGGGAAAAGACTGGCCCCAACACAGAAGCCGAGGTCAACGCCCTCGGCTACAGGCTCGCTGGCTCGCGTTATCTCAAAGTCTGTCACGGTATGAAACTTGGCCCGCCGCCACGTGTCGATCTGGCCTACGAAATCGAAATCCAAAATGCCGTACGCGATTTGATTCGCGAAGGCCTGGTAAAGAGCGGGCACGACTGCAGCGAAGGCGGTCTCGCTGTCGCGCTCGCTGAATGTTGTTTCAATCCGGAAAAACTTTTCGGGTCCGAGATCGATCTGAAAGCAAGCGAAATGCCTGCCGTTACAGCGCTTTTTAACGAATCCCAGTCGCGCATCCTGATCTCGGTCGCGCCTCAAAACCTTCAAAAGACAATGTCAATCTTGCAGGAGCGACAAATTCCATTGCAACAACTTGGGAGAGTTGGCGGCGAGGAACTTTCCATTCGCATCGGCAACGACAAATTTTCCTGGCTAATTACCGATCTTTACGATGATTGGTGGAACGCCATCCGCCGCTCAGTGGAAAGCGATTCGGCCGCCGAGGGCATCCCGAGTTTATGAAGCGCGATATCAACGTCATCTTCGAAGGCTCGATTCCCGAAAATTACGATCGCTATTTAGGCCCGGTTTTGTTCGAGCCGTTCGCAGACGATATCATTGCGCGATTAAAAGAAGCGCAGCCTGCGAGCGTTCTGGAGATTGCTTGTGGATCGGGAATTCTCACGCGCCGACTTCGTGATACATTCGCAAATACGCGACTTGTCGCAACCGATCTCAATCCGGGAATGATTGCGTACGCGCAGCGTAAATTCCGTCCAACGGAAAATGTTGAATGGCGGGAAGCCGATGCTGCGGCCCTGCCCTTTTTTGACAGCTCGTTCGATGCGGTGGTTTGCCAGTTTGGCTTGATGTTTGTTCCAGAGAAGGAATTGGCCATCAGCGAAGCGTATCGCGTCTTGAGTTCTGGCGGCGTATTCCTCTTTAACGTCTGGGACTCAATGGAACACAATCGATTCGCTCAAATCGCTCACAAAGCGATCGGCTCGTTTTTCGACGTCGATCCCTCAACCTTTTATGAGATCCCGTTTAGCTTTTACGATCCCACTTTGATTCGCGACTTGCTGGAGCGAGCGGGATTCAAATCCATTGAGAAATCGCGCGTCTCATTCCCGTGCCGAAGCAAATCCCCAGCCGAGTTCGCAATCGGCCTCGTCCGGGGAAATCCTACGGCAACCACTATTGAAGAGCGCGGTGTCGATATCGACGCTGTAATACAGGCCGTTGCCCGAGAGATTTCCAAATTTTGCCGCGACGCTTGTGTCGACAATACCTTGTAGGCATTTGTTTGGCGTGCCGTGCGCGAATGAGTTTCCGGCATTTACAAGAGAGTTTTGCCACACCTTAAGAACGATTCGTTGAACCGTGCGCGATTTGGTGAATTATTGAGTGTGATCTCTCCAGACAAGATCGACATCATCGAGGCCGAGACCAATCCTTTCCCGCAGCATGAATGCGGGCTGTTCGGCGTGTTCGGCCATCCGAACGCGGCGGTCTTGACTTACTATGGTCTTTTTGCCTTGCAGCATCGCGGCCAGGAGAGCGCGGGAATTGTAACCAGCAATGGCCCAGGCACGACTTTCCTCCAGCACAAGGACATGGGTCTTGTGTCGCAGGTATTTGGCCAGGAGGAACTGGCTAGACTGAAGGGGACACGCGCAATCGGGCATACGCGTTATTCGACAACGGGCACCAGCACGATCAAGAACGCGCAACCCTTCGTGGTCGATTGCGTGCGCGGCCAGATGGCAATTGCGCACAATGGTAATTTGATTAATGCCGATCTTCTGCGCGACGAGCTCGAGCGAAAAGGCTCCATTTTCCAAACCACCGCCGACAGCGAAATCATTTTACATCTTCTAGCGCAGCCCTCGGTGAATGGCGGAAATGTTCTTGCGGCGTTGCGCCGGATTCACGGGGCGTTCTCGCTCATCATTATGAGTGAACGGGAACTGATCGCAGTGCGGGACCCGTTTGGCTGGCGCCCGCTCGCACTCGGCAAACTCGATGACGCTTATATCGTAGCATCCGAAACATGCGCCTTTGATCTGATTCATGCGGAGTTCATCCGCGAAATTGAGCCCGGCGAAGTGTTAATCATCGATGAAAACGGATTGCGCTCGGAACGGCCATTCCCGGATGAGCGGCCAGCATTCTGCATGTTCGAATACGTCTATTTCGCGCGGCCGGACAGCATCATCGGCGGGGTTAATGTCGGCAAGGTACGCATGGAAATGGGACGCGAACTGGCAAGAAGATTTCCGGTTGATGCAGACATCGTTGTGCCAGTGCCCGACTCGGGAAACTATGCCGCTCTTGGTTTCGCGGAGGAACTAAAGATTCCTTTTGCTCACGCTTTTGTCCGCAATCACTACATTGGCCGCACATTTTTGCAGCCGAGCCAGCTCATTCGCGACTTCGATGTGCGGGTAAAGCTGAATTTAATCAAGGAAATGGTGGCCGGAAAACGGGTCGTGGTTGTGGACGACTCGATCGTACGCGGGACGACCTCGCGAGCGCGCGTGGTGAATTTGCGCGAAGCTGGCGCAAAAGAAGTGCACATGCGAGTGAGCTGTCCGCCACACCGGTTTGCTTGTCACTACGGAATCGACTTTCCGGATCCGGAAAAGTTGATTGCGAACCAGATGTCGATGGAAGACATCTGCAAATACCTTGGTGTTGACAGCCTCGGTTACCTCGACGTGGAAGGCATGGTGCGGGCGACTGGAAAGCCGATTAATAGCTTTTGCCTGGCCTGCTTCAACGGGGATTATCCCCTGCCCGTCGATCCTGCATTGGACAAGTTCATTATGGAGAAACGGGAGCAGCGCGCCAAAGCGCTGGCCGATCAGGAAGCGCACCCGACGTTGTTCGCGGATTTGAAGTAGCGTCTGTCATTTCGAGCGAAGCACAGCGGAGGTAAGAAATCTCTTGCGGTTTAGATTAAAAATGGAGATTCCTCGACTTCGCTCGGAATGACAAAGAAGCGAAAAGCCTACGCGCGCGCGGGAGTTGATGTCGATCTCGGCAATCGACTCAAAGGACAAATTCAGTCACTCGTTAGGCGAACGCATGGATCGCATGTGCTGGGCAAGATTGGCGGTTTCGGCGGCTTGTTTCGAGCAACATTCCCTGGAATGCGCGAACCGGTCCTGGTTGCAAGCATTGATAGCGTCGGAACGAAATTAAAAGTCGCGTTTGCTCTGAACAAGCATCATACCGTCGGCGCCGATCTGGTTAACCACTGTGTAAACGACATCGCCGTCCTAGGCGCACGTCCGCTTTTTTTCCTGGATTACATTGGCTGCGGGAAACTCGAAGCCCGGGTGTTCCAACAGTTGCTGCGGGGTCTTTCGCACGCTTGTGAATCTGCGGGTTGTGCCCTTCTCGGCGGTGAAACCGCGCAGATGCCCGGAATTTATCGCAAGGCGGAATACGATCTCGCTGGCTGCATCATCGGTGTCGTGGACCGCGGCAATATCATCGACGGCAGGAAGATTCGACCGGGCGATGTGATTCTCGGGTTGGAATCGAATGGCTTGCATACTAACGGCTACTCACTGGCGCGAGAAATCCTGTTTAGGAAAATGCGGTTGAAAGTTAGTTCACGCCTGCCGGGTTCCGCGATCACAGTCGGCCAGGAATTACTGCGTGTGCACAGGAATTATCAGCCGCTTCTGACAAAACTTCCACGCGGCATGATCAAAGGTCTTGCTCACATCACCGGCGGCGGTCTGATTGATAACCTGCCGAGAACTTTACCTGGAAATTGTGACGCGGTAATTGAAACGAAAAACTGGCGTGTGCCCCGCATCTTTCGGATCTTGCAGGAAAAGGGAAGCATCGATCTTCAGGAGATGTATCAGGTCTTCAATATGGGTATCGGAATGGTGGCGGTGGTTTCCGAACGCGATGCCCAACGCGTAATGTTAATGTTAAAAGCAAAACGAATCGGCCTAGTCGAGCGCGGAAATGGCAGAGTGCGTTTGAAGTTCTGAGGCTTCGCAATCGCAAGGGGGCGTCTGCAAACAATAGAGGCGTGCGCCTATTCAGGAAGATGCGCCGCGGGCTCGTCCACGGTATTCGATGGCACCTGAACTCGCGGTATCGACTCGTTTCCGGCTTTTTTGCCTCGACGAGTCACCCGCTGCAAACCAGCGCGGTGCGCTGCAAGATCGATAAGTTCGGCCACTCGTGACTTCAGCAACCGCGCTCGTGTCCACAAGAACACGAAAAAGAGCAGGTAGGGAACAAGACCCCAAAGATCTACGTGGAAAATATTGAGCTGCCGATAGATCAACAGACTTAATGCAATGAGATTGAAAATGATGGTCGTCGTAACGAACCGGTTACGAAGCCGAACACGGGTCAAACATTTTCCGCCGCCGTGATATTCAGTGACGGTCTGAAGCGCAATGCTCCACCAAAAATTCCCGTAGATTTGAATGTCCCACTCATTCCATCCGCTGTCGGTGGAATAACGCCAGCCTTCTTCATCGAGCAATTCGAAGATGGCACCGAGCAAATAATGGCGGTCCCTCCCCTGTTCGCTCCAAAAAACCCGGCGACTCAGACTGCCGGCAAATCGGCTGCGCTCCGGCAGATGTTCGTGTGCCCGAATCACGCTTGCGGGTGTGCGCTTGAAATGCAGCCAAGTGAAATAACGCGAGAATCCTCGCACGAGCGGTTGAACAAAAGCTAGAAACATGACAAGCAGCCGCGCAACCGCCGTATCGAATTTCGGCTCAATGGAGGCTCGCACCATGTAGGAAAGGGCGACGCACAGGGTGCCGCCGAGCATGAGGTACGGCACAATACGCAATGCCGGAAGAAAAATGCCCAGACCGAACAGGAAAATCGTCAGGGCGAACCACTCAATGCTGCTTAGGTAGGCGGCTACGTCTGATTGAGGTGCGGGATAAATCGATTGAAAAAAACCTTCGCCGAAAATTCCGTGGTAGATCACCGGTCGGTTAACGAACCAGCTGAAGCGCGGCGTCCCGTAGATCTGGCCGCGCCATTTCGCAGTGCCTGTCGGTCCGAAAAAGATCAAATGTTTGAAGCGTAGCAATGACTCTGCTTCGCCGTAACCGTCCTGCTGTTTCAAAAAAGCGCGAAGGGTAAAACGTCGATAGTGCCAAACGATCGCGGTTGGACTGAAAGCTATAACCCACCCAGCCTGCTGGATTCGCCAGCAAAAATCGACGTCATCACCTGCTTTACGGTACTCGGTGTCAAAGCCGCCCACGCTTTCAAACGCCCAGCGATAAAATGCCATGTTGCAGCCGGGAATGTGCTCGGCGATCACGTCGGTAAGCAGCACGTGGCTTGGTCCGCCCGGTGCTGCTGCAACGCAGGCTTGAATCCAATTTTGTGCTGGCGGCGTAACGTTCGGTCCGCCTACTCCGGCGTAATCGCCACTCACCAAAGTGCCGATGAGATAATACAGCCAATCCGTGTCGACCATGCAGTCAGAATCGGTGTAGGCGAACACCTCACCCTTGGCTGCCGTGGCGCCAGTATTCCGAGCATGGCTTAATCCTTGATTGCTTTGATGAATGTAGCGCACCCATGGGAACTGTGCCGCGATGTAAGATGTATCGTCAGTCGATCCGTCATCGACTAAAATGACTTCGTACTCGGGATAGTTGAGTTTACCTAACGAATCAAGGCACGCCGCAAGAGTGTGGCCACCGTTGTACGAGCAAACAATCACCGACACGAACGGCGCCTTCGGCAAGGGACGATGAGGCAAGGTGGAATTGTTTCTGCCCAGTTTCTCTTCCAGCATGTAGAATGCCTTCTTCGGTCGGCGCTCCCGCGTAACGATCCCAAACGCCCAGTCGGTAATTTCTTGCCCGCCGGTGAACCATTCGTCCGTCCAGGTAAAAAAAATGGTTCCAGCGAGACCGCATTTTACGACACTATCGATGTGCCAACCGAGCATCTCGGCCTGCTCGTCCTGTGAATGCCGGATCGTGTCCATGCCGAATTCCCCCAGGATAAGCGGATGCTCCCCCGTGAGATTTTGCAGTCGCAGCAGGTAACCTTCGAAATCACGCTGGTTATGAAGGTAAACATTGAAACAGCAAAAATCGGCATTCTGCGGCAGTAGATATTCGGTTGGCGGGTACGTGGCATAGGAAAAGAGCGCATCCGGATCGATAGCGCGTCCGATCCGAATCAAGTCTTCCACAAATTCAATCACCCGACGCGCGCCGAGCCAGCGCGCCATGGTGCTGGAGATTTCGTTGCCGACGAGATAACCAAGGATTGCGGGATGCCCGGCGTACTTGCTCACCGAAGCACGAACAGCTTCAGTAATTTGCCTGCGAATCGATCTTTCGCGCAGGAACTCGATATGTTTTTCCCAAGGAAGCGTCACCAGCACGCGCACCCCTGCGTTAGTGCATCGATCAAGAAACCAAGGCGCCGGCGGATGATAGATCCGCACAACATTCAGACCGGCTTGGCGCATGAGGACGAGATCGACATCGACCTGCTCGGGCCTACCGAGATAGTTGCCGTCGGCGTCCGGCTTGAAAGGACCGTAAGTGACGCCTTTGACGAAAAACTTCTTGTCACCTTCCAAAAAGAATTTCGCAGCCGGGCGAATTCGGGAGTCCTTGGCCGTTGTCATGTCGAGCGGAGTCGAGCCATTTCTGGGTCAATATTTTCCTGTTAAAAGCCCCAATGACCAGATGAATAGATTCAACTAGAGCTCCCCAGCGCTTCGCTCATCACGGCGCCTGTGCGGTCGACATCTTCTGGCAAGTGCGCCGTGGATATGAAGCCAGTTTCAAACTGCGATGGCGCGAAATAGATGCCGCGCCTTAAACAAGCATGAAAAAAACTCGCGAATGTTTTCAAATCGCTCCGCCGCGCGCTCGCGAGATCGACAATCGGCTCCGGCGCAAAAAACAAACAAAACATCGAACCCATCCGGTGAAACGTGACGTCGGTCTTCGAGTGCTTACTAGCACTCCGCGCGAGCTTCTCGAATTCCGCGCCAAGTTCGTCGAGTAATTTCCAGCCGTTTATCCGTTCAAGCTCGCGCAGTTGCGCGAGACCTGCCGCCATAGCCAGGGGATTTCCAGACAACGTCCCCGCCTGGTACACCGCACCGTCAGGCGAAAGCTGGTCCATGATTTCGGCCCGTCCGCCGAACGCACCGACCGGCAGTCCCCCGCCAATCACTTTCCCCAATGCTGTAAGATCGGGTTTGACTCCGTAAATTTCCTGCGCGCCGCCGCGCGCCAGACGGAAACCGGTAATTACTTCGTCAAAGATCAAAAGCGCACCATTGACCGTGCATTCGTTTCGCAGGCTCGACAAAAAATCGTCGCTCGGAAGATAAAGACCTGCATTCGCAGGAACAGGCTCCACAATTACCGCTGCGATTTCCCCCTTGTTCTCAGCAAATGCCTTCCGCACAAGGTCGGCATTATTGAACGGCAGGGAGATGGTGAGATCGGCGAATGCCTGCGGCACGCCTGCGCTGTCAGGCCGCCCGTGAGTAAGTGCGCCGCTGCCTGTTTTCACCAGGAGCCCATCGACATGCCCGTGATAACACCCATCGAACTTGACTATCTTATCGCGCCCGGTGAAGGCACGCGCGAGGCGAATGCAGGACATGGTCGCTTCCGTGCCGCTGTTCACCATCCGCACTTTCTCGATCGATGGCATCCAAGCGCAGATCAATTCGGCCATCTCTACTTCCAGCGGATTCGGAATCCCAAAACTTAAGCCATGTGTCGCAGCTTCGCGCACTGCGTCCACAACGACTTTCGGCGCATGACCGAGAATCGCCGGTCCCCAGCTCCCCACGTAATCCAGATATTCCGTTCCATCCACATCCCAAATGTTCGCGCCCTCGGCGCGCGTCACAAAGAACGGCGCGCTATTCACATTGCGGAACGCACGCACAGGCGAATTAACACCGCCGGGAATCCGTTTCTGCGCTGCTGCAAAGAGTTGCGAAGAATGGGAAGTCACGTGCCAAGATAATCGTTAAATCGCTAATCACTAAATCGTTTCACCGATCACCAGTTACTGATCACCAATCACATTCGCCAGTACCAATCGCCTCGCTGCGTTGACACGTCATTCTCGCGCGTTACCCTCATTCCTCCCACAAATGGCGGGGTAGCCAAGTGGTAAGGTCGCGGTCTGCAAAACCGCTATTCGCGGGTTCGATTCCCGCCCCCGCCTCTTTTCATAGGTAAAAACGTAAAACGCAAGGCGAAAAAACCGCCGATTCAGAACAGAAGTCAGAACAAGTCCGACGAAATCCGCCAACGTCCTGTGACGTGTGAGGCTGGCTAAAAATCGCTTCGCGCAAGCGGTAGCGGAAATTACCGAAAGCAAAAGAGAGAGCGATGACGGCGGCCTGGCTGAATGTAAATGCGGAGCCTGGTGGATTGAAGGTGGCGATGGAACCGTCGGGCGCACGCACGTACCCGTGGCATCCAACTGCGTCACAGTAGAACCCCGTGATCGCCGCTGCCGCATGACCCTGCCAGCCGATAAGTCGTTTTCAGATTTGATCGGTCCTGAGGCACTAACATGGCTTTTTGCTTGCCCTCCGATGCTAATCGCACGACAACGTTGTATCCAACCACGGTTATCGTTTACATTCAAAAAACAACGTTCTGTCTAGTGGATTCTTCGATTGCTCAGTTGGCACTACGCTGACATGTTCTACATAGAACTGGATTAACGTAGCATCTGCCCATCCCGGGACTGTTTTCCTCAAAAATCCGCAAAAGGCCGTCGGCAATTCTGGCTTTTCGGGATGCCGGTAAATGTTGTCATAAACGCTGCCTAGCCGTTCGCCAGAAAGCCATTTAAAAATGCCAGAACGTTTAAACACAGCAACTTTCCCCGATGGATTGACTCGCGTGACCGCAAAACTTCGTATTTTGGGCGTCGCGATATGGCTGAACGTCGGGCCACAGGTAAATGGCCAACCATGCAGCTTAAATAGACCGAAAGCTGTGTTAACTGCAATTAACGTAACGCCTATGCAAATCAGAGGGGACAGTGTTAGACCTCGCCCGAACACGTTATCGCCATTCCCTGTCCGAAGCAGTTCCGAAGATAAAATCTCGTACTTCTTGGAACGAGTCGCTGCAGGGAGCATTCGTCGTGCAAACACGGGTTTCGATGACAAAAAGAGAAAAGGGTAAACAAGCCAGAGTAGTGGAATTCGTGTCGCAACCGAATAACAGGGAAAAAACTCGCTCTTCCTCCCATCGCTCAACGCATGCACACGATGCAAGAGGACAGGGCGATGCGACTGACTCAGTTTGCTTTGGCTTTCGCGACACGCGGCGTCGACATAGATTATTGGTTGGAGTACATCAAGCACTCTCAAAGCAGACACGGTGCGGCGACACCGCTTACAACCTCCGTCAAACAGAATGTACTCCGGTCGTTCGAAACAGCGTTGACCGAACCAACGAAAAATCCGGTGCCAGTCCAGAAATGACACATAACACACTTGCAAGTGAAAGAAGATGTTTGCCATGAGAAGGCCGAGAGTATTGTGAAACAAGAGGCCGGCTGCGGCTACAAATGTCCGGGAGCGGGGGAAGAGTACTAGCACGATAAACGATAATTCGAAGGCAATTACAACTAGGGCGCCAACATGGAAGAACCACGACGGCTCATTAATCAAGAAATGCGCAAACCGAGGGATTTTTCCCATTGCATACCATCTCGTGTAAACATGATATCTTAAACTTTCACCAAAAATCCAACTCAGGCGGCCATCGATAAGCTTCCAGAGACCTCCAAAGAAATAGGTCACTCCCATTAGAATCCACACGAGCCGCAGGGGCAACCCGTACCAAAGAAAGGCGGTGGTGGCGCGGTGATGCCGGAATCGGCGCGTTTCACCGCTTCAAATAGGGCATCAATGGAAAGCATGTCCGCGCATCGACTCACCGATAGCAATAGAGCGAACCAAACCATGAAATGATAAAAATCTATTTTCCCGTACGACTCAGGGATACCACATAAGAAAACGCCGAGAACTGCCACGACGAATGCAGATGAGCGGGCAAAGAATCCGATAGCCGCTGTGATACAAGCTGTCCGTAACGTCCATCCCAAAATACTTATTACGGTAGGGTCGACTGTCCCTACGTTGTGCAGAAACCAGCCGAATCCTATAGGAGGTACGGCTAGCTCAGGCGGCAGCTGACTAAACCAGACGATCTTGTTTAAATCGAACCACCATGCAAAAAAGCCAAAAAACACAATGCGAAATACAGCGAGATTAACCGGATCTCCTGAAGATGTGAAAAACATGCGGATCGCGTCCTTCAATTTGTCGAAAACTGTGGGTCGCCGAGCTTCCAGAAGCAGATATAATTCGAGAAGAAAAAAGAGCAAAGAAACTTCTATAAAGATGGTTCTTTTCTTTTGCTGATAGAATTCCAAATCGTGAGACTCAGGATCCAAGGTGCGATGATGTGCAACGATTTGGTTGAGTACTTCGATTGACTTGCCACGATAGCACGCCTCGACAAAAGATCTTCCGAAGACCACATACACAAAAGCCGTGAGTGCCCATAGTATAGCCACTGATACTGCGATCCTGCGTAACATAGTTGACCGCATGTGTTGAGCGCTCGTCCCGCCTCGATGTTTTTTGATGATTACGCGTCGCCTCACTTGCCGAGTTACATAAGTTCTAAGGTTCCGTAATAACACTACGTACGAGATTAAGAGTGAGGATACGCTTTGCTACAGCCTTGCCCATGGCATTGGATCGATCGGATCGAAAAAAGTCTTGAGTCTGTACGTTGTGCCCGTGCAGAAGGCGTTCTGAATCGCAAGCATAACCTCGAGAGTGTGGAGACAGAACTCCGCGGAAAGCCGAGACGATCGTCCCTGTTTGATGGCTGCATCAAGCTCAGCAACTCCCAAGCAAAAATCCACGCGTGGACGAAGATGGCGAGCGCGAGCGCGAAGAGTGCGCAGAAGAGCTCGTGGCTGAACTGCATGGATCAGATCACTGGTGCGCCTGCGAACGGATGGCGGCTGCGGACGTACTAACGGATATTTCATTTTCCACGGAGCAAGCATGGTTCTCGATCCGATTGTAAGATACGGTTTGATATATACGCGACCCCTAGGCCACCAGATATCATCGGTACAAAGCACCCCCCTATCACCGAAGATCCGCAGCGAATGATTTCCCGGAGCGATCCAGCTACAAGTCAGCCGCGAAACCACCCCCGAAAAAAATTTGAGAACTGCGACGGAGAAATCTGGACTGTTAGCCCCCAGTGGTGGGACATCTCGGCCTTTATCAGGAATTTGACACGATGAAAAGGCCGTGACCGTTTCAACAGGTCCGAAGAATGCCTGCAACCAGCTTATTGCATATGCTGCGTGCTCTAAAGTGCATCCAACTTCGAACTCGTCTTTGTATGGCCACGGGATGTCCAACTCGTTAATCCATTTCTTGTACGGCGCCCGGTGAATCAACCCGCCGTCCATCTCGGCATACGCTAAATGGACTCTTCCGATCATTTTTTGGCGAAGCGCCTTCCACATGGTCTGCGCGGTTTCACCAAGGAGACGAGAAGGGGCCGCGGAAAGCGAGAGACCCTTTTCACGTGCAAGATCTATGAGTTCGTGCGCTTCGGACAACGACATTGCCAATGGCTTTTCCGAATACACATGCTTGCCGGCAAGAAGGCATGCCTTTGTAATCTCGAAATGGCTTCTCGGGTTTGTAAGATTTAGTACCAGCTCCACTTTTCTGTCGTCAAGGAGCTCCGCGAGACATTGATATCTAAAAATCGAGTAATACCTAGAAAAACTCGCGGCGCGCTTCTCATCTCGATCCATGACACCGACTAGCTCGAGCTGCGGGTACTTCCATAGCGTTTTGAGATAAAAAGGTGCTACACTTCCGCACCCAATCAGAGCAATGCGCGTGGCGCTGTGCCCGATTCGTTTGGGAGAAAGCCAGGCCGCTTGCGCAGCAGAAGGCGCGTCGCGGCGTATAGGCAACAAACCCCCTGACCTTCGTGGGGCAAGAGTTCTAGTTAGAACGGTGTTCATAGCAATCTCCGGTTTCGCTTCGATGCGAGAGATTACTAAGCGGGCGGCCCCGACACACTTACCGTCTTGTAAGGCCTAATAGTCCGCAGACATCGATTTGGCCGGATCGTACCGGAAGACGTGAATGTCAGGCAAGCACAAAGTTTGCATCTCGAACGGCGTACCCTGTCCCAGGATTTGGAGTCGTGAAGTCTTTGTGAGGCCATCTCACGAGTCGATATTCGGCAAATTGCTTAAACGCTACGGCGGGGGCGGCCTAACGAGACAGAGATAAGCCACGGCAGGGTGTCGTGGCAAACACACTGGGTTTACTTCGTAATGGCGCCGTTGGTTTCATCGATTGGTTAGGTCTTGAGGCGGCGCAAAAACACATAGGCAACGGCGCCGTAAAAAATGACGGCGAATGGGAAGCTTACAAGGAACGCAACAGAATTTAGGGGCGTGCCCTCGTAAACCGGGTGATCAGGCGTCCCGATTTTCGGAGCTGGCGCCAAACTCTGCAAAAGAGTGTTCGGCCAGAAGAGGATTTCTCGGGCAGACTCGGAGCTCAGCACTGATGCAGCAAATGCTGTGACTGCCGTCACGAGTACTCCGATCACGATCGCGAAAAGGATTTGGATCGACCGGCGAGACATAGACCTAACGATATTTAGATTGCAACTCGCAATCGATTTCCTGCCTCATGGAGTGGAGTTTGTCGGGAAACCCTGCAAGTTGGCAAGCTCTGTTCACGTTGCGAATCACTGAACTGCCAACTTCATCACCGGATGAATCTCCCACACGGCGTAATCAGGCAATCGCTTTCGCCGATTAGAGCTTGACCCATTCACTGCGAAACACCCCGGAGTAGTAGTGTGTCGAAATCCACGTCACGTAGGGCCGCGCTTTAATCGCCGCGATGTAAGCTTCGGGCGTCGCTTCCCGACTGTTGCCGCGGCTCATCGCATGATAGCGAGCACTTGAGTACTGATTCGAAGCGGCGTCGGCATATCGCGTTTGTGCCGATTCAGCAAGGGACTGTCAATAGTTAGCTCTGACCCTTCTGATGGTTTTCTGACCCCTTCTACGGTCTTACAACCGCTTGTCCCAGGCTCAACTAACGCTGGGCGTTCATCTATGCTTTATGGCTTATAGTAGCTGCATCCTGCCTGTTGATGCTGCTCAAGGTAACAATGTATGCTCATCCACGTACACGTTCGGTAAGCTACCCACATAACTAGCTGAGTTCAGTCGAACGGCCTTGTGCAACCGCCAAAAGGCCCTCTTAGATCACCGACACACATTTGTAGACACAAAATAGGTAAAAATCACCTTGACTTTCCTAGCTACTTTTGCTGAACATCGCGTCAATCCGGATCGGGCAAGGCGTTTTGCGCGGGGTTGCAACGGTGATTCGCTGAAAATGACTTTCCCTCTCCGGTTACCAAAGGAGCAATTATGAGAACAGTAGGATTTGCCAAGAGAACAACAACGAAACTGGGGTCATCGGTCATGTGCGCGTTACTGCTCATACTATTGACCGCAGCGGGCGCGGCTGCTCA
>JBKPDP010000126.1:0-13526 GCA_046727935.1 Verrucomicrobiota bacterium
GTCGTCGCGGTGCTAATAATCGTTGCCCTGGCATGGACGGCATTCATTCAGACTTCCTATTGGCGCAACAGCGAGACTCTTTGGACCCATGCTTTTGCGGTGACGTCTGACAACGACGTTGCCCACAATAATCTCGGGTACCTGTGTGTCGACCGCGGTGAACTGGACAAGGCGATCGCGCACTTTGAGACTGCGGCAAGGATTAGGTCTAGTAAGCGGGATGCCCACTACGACGTGGGTTCAGCTTTCGTGCAAATGAATCTCGCTGACGCTCTCGCCAGAAAAGGGCAAGCCGACGAAGCGATGGCCCACTACGAGGAGGCAATCAGATTGCAACCGAATTATGCAGACGCCTATTACAACCGCGCTAACGTTCTTTTGGCAAAAGGCCGCATCGATGAAGCGATCGCTGATTGGGAGACAACTCTCCAAATACAGCCCAATGACGCGGATGCCCATACCGGGCTTGGTAATGCTTATTTGCGGAAGGGGTCGCTACAGGAGGCGATTGCCCATTACGAAAAAGCCTTGGCTTTAGCTCCTGAAGATCCTCATTCGCGTAACAACATTGCCTGGGTACTGGCGACAGCTTCTGATGCCTCAATCCGCGACGGTGCCAGAGCGGTCGGATTTGCCCAGGAAGCTGTGCAACTTTCAGGTGGTAGAGAACCCCGGTTTCTCCGGACGCTCGCAGCTGCTTACGCGGAGAGCGGCCGGTTCTCTGAAGCCCTCGCCGTGGCCCAACAAGCTGTAGTCATAGCCACCATGCAGGGGAAGACAGACGTGGCGAATCGTGTCGAGAAAGACCTTGTGCTCTATCGCGGACGCCTGCCGGTTCGGGAAAACTCTCTCGGCAATTAATTCACCACGGATTATGCGGATATCACAGATACATGACACCACTGAAAGCAGCGTTGAAATGACGAAGCAGCCGCTCTCACTGCCCTACGGCGCGGCCGGCGAATTCTTCGTCATTCGAAATTTGTTATTGTCTCATTCCTTGTTTGGTCGATTTGCGCGACCGGCGGAATAAGTCTCAGTTAACAATGAGGCTATCTCGCCTCTTTGTGATACGGTAAACCCAGTTCGTACAGCACGATTTCATCCTTGAGAGTGTTGGATAAAGTGGAATTGCCTTGGATCTCTGCCTCTTGCAATGCCTGTTGAGCAGTTTCCTTAGCCTCGGCAAACCGGCCAGATTCAGCGTATGCCGCAGCCAGGATGCGCAGAACAATCGGGTGATTTTCACTTCGCGAGCTTTCCGAGTCGGCCTGTTCAGCCAGAAAGACAGCCTCTGATCCATTTCTGAGCGACGGGTCTGAGGATGTTGCCAGGAGCCAAGCTAAATTACTTTGCGCGGGCACATTGTCCGGAGAAATCCGAAGAGCATTCCTGTACGCAGCGATCGCATCTCGGGCGCGGCCCTTTGCAAGAAACGTGCTTCCCAGATTTGCATGAGCATCCGCGCTGTCCGGCCGCAACTCGAGTACTTTTTTGTAATGCGCAATCGCTTCATCTGTCCGACCCTTTCGGAGTAAGGCACTGGCAAGATCGTACTGGGCCTCAGCCTGATTTGGCGATAGGGCGAGACATGCAGAGTAACGGGCGATGGCACCATCTAAATCCCCCTTTGAAAGAAGCGCGTTCGCCAGATTGCAAGAGGCTTCCGCATAATCTGGACGGATCTTCAGCGCCTCCTGATAATGAGCAATCGCTTCATCCACACGTCCGCTCCCAAAAAGCGTGACGCCGAGATTGTTCTGGGCTTCTGCATCAGCAGGGTTTATTTCCAATGCTTTTTCATAATGAGAGAGCGCATCGTCGAGCTGACCCTTCTGCGCGAGAAGCCGGCCCAGATTGTAATGCGCCTCGGCATAACTTGGCCGCAGCTCAATAGCCTGCTTATAATGAGCGATCGCCTCATCGGTCTTCCCCCGGTCATTGAGAGCGATGCCCAGATTATAATGCGCCATCCAGCAACCGGGATTCTTCGTCAATGTTGATGTGTATAGGGTGACAACATCGTGGTAAATGGCGGTCTGTCGCCACGTCAAAAAAACGAGCGATAGCAGAAGAACTCCGCAGAATCCAAGGAGCGGTGTTGTAGCCACGGCAGAGCCTGCCCGCCGCGGTGGGTGTCGCAGTGCTGCTGCGTCACTGGACAATGATGACCTTGGAGCGCCTCGTCGCACCGAGGCGGCTACAGCCAGACGGATGCAACCCGTGGTTATCGCAGCGCCAGCGAGGGCGAGGGGTCCAATGCTCGCCAGATATTGAAAATGATCGCTCACAAAGGAGTAACGGAAGAAAAAGACGTTGAAAAAACCGAGCACTGGAAACAAGGAAACCACATAGTACGCTGCCGCGAAGAATGTGGCACGACGCCATTTCCCGCGGACCAACCACAAAACAAGCAGTCCAGTCAACGCCGCCAGTAACGGCAAATAGGCCGTTAGCTGTGACGAATCAATTTCCCACCGTGGATAGATGAAGATCAGGGGATGCGGCCAGACGAGTTTCGCCAGGTAAAACCATATCGCGCGTCCGGCAATGATCAGGCGGTCCGGCCACGTCTGCGCCCACTCAGCGCCAATTGCGCCAGCGTGAAACTTTTGTTCGAAAATCGTCCAGACGCTGGCAACCGCCGATATTAGCGTAAATGGAACAAGCGCTGCAATCGTACGGCACCGGATTTGTCCTTTTCGCCACCAAACAGAGAGGGCAAGCACGACGGGCAACATGACCACCGAAGGCTTGCTTAGGGTCGCGAGTATGAAAAAGAGGAGGGACAGAACGAACCACCGCCAATGGGTTGCGCGGATGGCGAACCACCGATGATGCGGATTTCGCTGGTCGCGTATTAAGATTTCTTCTGCGCTCCTCGTTCGTTTAACTCGAGGAATCCGTGACTGGTCTTGCCATTTCAAAAAACAGAAGATCGACAAGAGATAAAAGAGGCCCGACTGCGTGTTCTTGAGCTCAGTTATCCAGGCGACTGATTGCACCATTACTGGATGCACAGCCCACAGGGAAGCTCCCAGCCATGCACCGCGAATACTGAGCTGCCGCAGGACCTGCCAGAGCAAGACCGCCGATCCGGCCTGCAAAAGCACATTCAGAAGATGATATGGCCATGGGGTTAAGCCAGCGACCTTATGCAGAGCCCAAAAAGTCGTAAGCACCAGCGGGTAATAAACTGCTCGTGCGGTGGTCCAGACTTCCTTCAATCCCAGCGGACCAACAATGCAGGGATTCTGGGTCAAATGCGATTCATCGTCCCAAATGAATCCGGCATCAAAGACCCTGGCATAAGCGACGAAAACAAGAGCAATCAAAAGGAGTCCCCAAAGCCAGTTTCTCTGGCGGGATGGTTCCTGTAAATCGCGCGGCTCGCTAGCAGTGACTGGAGTAGCGGACATCGTCGTCACTAATGCTCCGTGTCATTTGGAGCGGAGCAAAGCGTAGTCGAGAAATCTCTAGATTTACTTGTCTTGTAAAACACGAGCGCCAAGGTCTTCCCAATGTGGGTTCAACTGATTAATCAGGTTAATCTTCTTAATTCGCGACCATTTCTTCAACTGGGATTCGCAAGCGATCGCATCACGAATTTCACGGTAATGTTCGTAATAGATCAGTTTTTGCATTGATACTTGAATGCGAATGCGACGTTCCTCCCCTTTCGGTGCTCCCAGGTCCGCCGGGAGAGGCGATTAGTCGCACCGACATAAAGAACCGAGTGATTGCGATTTGTAACGATATAGCCCAGAAGTTGTAATCACGCGGCATGGTTCCGATTCAACAATTGGGATGTCTCGACTCCGCTCGACATGACATCGTTTAAGATCAGCGGCAAGTGATATGTCGATCCGTTCAACTTCGCTCAAAGCGTTCCGCTAGATAGGACAAAAAGCAAACGGCCGGGCCCTGTGAGGAGCCCGGCCGCTGTGAATTATACTAGTTTATGTTTTAGAAGCGCTTCTTTAGCCCGACGTACCAGAAGCGGCCTTTGATGGTAGCAAGAGACTCATCGTAACCGCTCTCAAACGCGCCTGCCACAAACGGCGGATCTTCGTCCGTCACGTTCTGCATCCCAAGCGTGATCGTGGTGTTGTTGAGCCACCACTTCCAGTTGCTGCACCCATACTCGGCTGTGGAAACCGGGATAACTTGCTTCTCCTTGCCCCCCGTCACCACATGCTTCCCGCCTTCCTTGGCGAAGCCAGGTACCTCCGCCGGGGCGGGTGGCGGCAGGTTAAACGTGTAGTTTAAGATGAGGTCGAGCGTGGTCCACGCAGACACTTTCCGCGCCCGTACTTCATTACCGCCACCGTCCGGGCCACTTCTAGGCTCATTTAACTTCGTCGCCCCTGTCAGACTGGCGTTGTCGTCCTCATACTGACCCGTCCAGTGAACTATGGCACCGACATCCAAGCCCTGCATCCACGTGTCAGCCGGGCCATCGTAGAAGATGCTAAAGTTAGCCCGATGCCATGGTAGCGAACTGGTTAACGCAAATCCCGGAGGAAGGAATTCGCCGTTGATGCCGACCCGCTTGACCCCGGGGCTAGCTTGAAACTCAGCCCGGGATAGCCAGGTGCCGTTGACCGTAGTCGTCAACCTGCCCCAATCGCCGGCGCCGAAGATCGAAGAATCCAGAATATAGATCGCCTCGTAGTCGAGACCTTCGAAGATCGCGCCAGAGAGGTTGCTGCTGGGATCGATCACCAGCGAGACTGGCCCCGGCTCAGCCGGGTTGTCACCAACAGCACGGACTACCGTCTGCCCGAGACCACCTACAACGGTTGACGCGCCATTCGTTGGCGGGGGATTTTCCAGGATAATGGTTTGCGCACCTAGGGCTGCCACGATGTCGCGCATATCAATGTGCCACCAATCGGCGCTCAGCGTCAGGCCCTTGACCCATTTGGGACTGTAAACAATTCCGTAGGTCCACTCATAGGCCACTTCCGGATGCGAGCGGGGGTTTCCTAGAACGCGTTCCTCAATCTGAGGCTCGGTCTGAGTAGAAAATGGATCCGCTACGATTGGGAAGTTTTGCGTGGACGCGGGCGTAAGTTCTCCCAGCGTCGGCGCATGGAACGCTTCACTGTAGCTGCCGCGCAGCGTCACCGCGCCGATATACTTGGGATCAAGCGGCTGCCAGCGCACTGACACCTTCGGCTTCTGCGCATTATACTTGCTGGTCGTCGACTCCAGTCCTGGGAAGAACCCGGAGGGCAGCACACCAGAGGTATTGTTGCTGTACCATTCTTCTCGCTCGGCAAAGTCCACTTCAAAGCTATAGAAGCCAGGGAAATTCCATGTAGGACTGGTGAATGGTACCCGTATTTCCTCGTAGATCCCCCAGACATCCCGGTTCACACGGAAGCTTTGCCCGTCAACTGAGCCAATCGACTGAAAGGTGTTATTGAGCGCGTCACGATCGCGAGTAAACCTCGGCGCGTCATACTCACCGCCAATGGCAAAGGAGACTGGCCCGGCGGGAAGATTGAACAGGTCGCCGTTAATGGTGGCGTAATATATTGGCAACTCAAACTCACCCGAGTTATGCAATGTCACATAAACAGCTTGCCTGGCCCTCGCGGTGTTTTGGCGGAAAAAGCCGCCGAACGGATTAAACGCCGTGGCCGGGTTTGTGTCCAACAGGGCGTCGCGCAACCCGGGCTGGCTCACTTCGCCAATGGAAAGATCTTGTCCTTCGTTTCGCGAGTAACGGAAGCCTAACTCCCAGTTCCACGTCTTGAAATAATCGCCAAATTCACCCATCTCACCACGCAGACCGGCGTCGAACAGTTGGTCCCAGTAAGTGAACTTTTCGCTCCTAAAACCGGTGTCGTTGATGCCGCGAAACCGAACACCAGTGGTCATCGGGACCGGTACGCCGTTAATAACCAGAGTCGTGTCCCCGACCGTGAAGGGATTAAACGGATTCGAGATTGGCACGCTGATGCCTGTGGGGCTAAAGAACACGTTAGTGCCAGGGAATTTGAACGGATCTGGCGTAAACGGTACCGCTGCCAGGGACGAATCGAAATACGAGCGCGCATATTTGAAATCGGCAAATACGGTCAGGTATTTATCGCACAGGTCGCGGGTGAACGAGGCGTAGTACACTTGACGGTCTCCCGGCGGCAGCGCTGGTGTAATAGCGGCAAAGTTATAGAAGAAGTAGTCGCCACCGCCCCTGTACTTGGTGCCGGTCTGGGGCAAGAAAACGCCAGTTTGTGGATTGTTAATGCCAGGTGCGCCCGGATACGCATTTGGATTAACATCATAGGGGTTAGCGTAAAATGGAGAAGTCGATCTGTTTGGCGCCGAGTGTGGCGGCGGGGTATTGGCGCTGAAAAACAAAGTGGGGATTAAGCGGAAGCTTCCAACGCGGCCAGGGAAATTGCCGCTGCGACCATCGAATCCGCCCCAGGGTATCATAAACGCGTTACTGGAAAGGTCCCGGTCGCGGCTGAAAACGCCACCGGTGCGTTCCCAGAAATCGGCAATGACCACGATATCGGTCTTGTCATCTCCGGTGCCGGCTTTCAACCATGCTTCCCACTCGCCCATCTCATTGGATGCCCCGAGATTTGTGTTCCCGTAAGTGCCCCCAATCTCCAGGCCGCGGAATTTGTGGACCAAAAAGAAGTTGACCACGCCGGAGATAGCGTCGGATCCATACACAGCCGAGGCGCCATCCTTGAGAATGTCCACGTGATCAACCATGACAAAGGGTATCAAGTTAATATCCGGACCTCCGCTAAACCCGGAAACGCCCAAAGAACCGTAGGCGACTCGTTTGCCATCGATTAGAATCAAAGTCTCCTTCGGCAACAGACCGCGCAGGTTGAACTGAATAGTACCATCACCGCCGTTGCCAATGTTCAGGTTGACGGTGCCGCCGGCCTCCTGCGGGATGAATTCTTGCAGGTCCGTGGCATTGCGGATGCCTAGTTTCTCGATATCCTGCGGACGATAGGTGTCCACCGGATTGGGACCGGTCTCTTCCGCTGTGGGAATGTTCGAACCGGTCACAACCACGCGTTCAACCTCAGCCGTAGGCGGCGCGGGAGCAGCCGGAGCCGGCAACTGAGCAAATGCGTTCGATGCAAATATTAGAGGGAATCCGACGGTCGCCACGAAGACGACGCCAAGGAATCCGAGTTTATTTAGCACGTTTTTAGTCATTAGTTTCTCCATTGGTTTGGTTAGGTTTTGGCAGGATTATTAAATTTGTGTGGCCCTGACAAGCTTTTTTTTCACTTTTTTCAAAGTTTTTTTGAACGGCTTTCAGGGCCTATTTGTCCCGTCGAATCCCCGTTTAATAGAGGAGGTCAGGGCCTGGCAAGCTTTTTTTTTCACTTTTTTGAAAGTTTTTTTCGCGGGTTGGAAGCACGAATTACGCGTATATCGTCTCCGACCGGCGCTAACGCCGCTTGCTTATGCCAACACAGAAAATGAAGTGGTTGAGATCTCGACGTCCTCTGGGGTTGGTTCTCGCTTTGATCATCGGCGTTGCCAGCGCTGGGTTTTTCGCCTATTTCCGCGACAAACAAACACATGCTGAGCATCGACCCGTCGTTTCGTTCGCGACAGTCAAGCCGGTCCTAGAGGCGCTCGCTAACGAACTGCCGCCGCAGTTAAAGGAACCGAACGAAGCCAAGTGGAAGGCTTGGGCTCAGCACGAGGAGGACACGGTTCGTGCGCGTCTCGAGCAGGGCGCGCTCGATTCCATGATCAATCTCCTCTTGTTCGGTACTTCGTTCACGACACTACCCCGAGTCATAACGATGCACGATTCCGAGGATGCGGCCGTGCAGTCGCGGCTGGATGATCTTTTGCAAGGGCTTCGCAAGCCAGGAAAGAACGAGCGGCTCATCTTTCTGCGAAACCTTCTCCGACGCCGCGGAATGGAGCCTGACAGTTCCGCCGGATACGCGAAGACAAGAACCTTTATCTTGGAAAATCTTCGGCGAGTTGTCCAGGAGCAGATCGCTTTTCAAGAAGAGTTCGCTGAGGCAACGCACGACAGCAACCAAGAGGCGGGGCTTTCCAAGCGCTCGCGTGTGTTTCGCGAGCGTGGCATCTCGCTTGATACGACCATTCTGTCGAGCTTCGGCATCGAGAGCGCCCTGCGCGACATGAAGGACCAGGCAGTGCTTCCAGAGAAATCGATTGCTCATGTGGCGGTGATCGGGCCTGGTCTGGATTTCACCGATAAAGGATTCGGTTACGACTTTTATCCGCTCCAAACGCTGCAACCGTTCGCAGTTTACGATTCGCTCGTTCGATTAGGACTCGCCGAACTCGGAAAGGTCGACATTACCGCCTTCGACATTAGTCGGGAGGTTCTCGAACATTTGCGCCGCGCGCGCGACCGCGCCAAAACGGGAGAGAACTACGTCGTGCAATTGCCGCGCGAGTCCTGGCCATTGGTTGCTGACGCCGTCCAGTACTGGTGTTCGTTCGGCAGCGAGATCGGTAAGGCCGTCGCTCCAATTCAACCTCCGCGAGCTCTCAAGGATCTTGAGACGCGCGCAGTCGAGATTCGTCCAGAAGTCATCCGTTCATGCGAACCTGTCGATTTGAATATTGTTTTCGAACAGTTCGATCGATCGGCCACAAAACGATTCGACCTGATCATCGCCACAAATGTTTTCCTCTATTACGACAAATTCGAGCAGGCGCTGGCGCTTCAGAATATCTCGACACTTCTCAAGCCGGCCGGATTTTTGTTGACTAATGATTGGCTGCCGCGCCTGCGTCAAATCCCGATGCGTTCAATGGGATATACACCGGTGCGATATGGAGAGGGCGGTGAGTGGGGAGACAACGTTTTTTGGTGGCAGCGACAATGAGTGTTAAGAAAACTTCGTTCTGCAGATGTTTTTTTTTGAACCCGACGAACCGCAGATTTCGTCGGTTTTTTAACCACGGATGACACGGATATCACGGATTAGAAAAAGTCTGCCTTGGAGATTCGTGGCTTCGTGAGAGTCTTTCGGACGCAGCACCCGTTTCCACTCCAGGCGCGCGTTGTGTCATTTCGAGCGAAGTCGAGAAATCTCTCGATTTATCTCGCTTGCAAAACGTCAGCGCCGAGATCCTCCCAACGCGGGTTTAATCGATTAATCAGCTCAATCTTCTTCGCTCGTGACCATTTCTTCAGTTGCGATTCGCGGGCGATAGCATCACGAATATCACGGTAGTGTTCGTAATAGACGAGCTTTTTGCATTGATACTTTGCAGCGAATCCGGCTTTGGTGCCCTCTCGGTGCTCCCAAGTGCGCCGCGACAGGCGATTGGTTACACCGATATAAAGAACCGAGTGATTCCGGTTCGTAACGATGTACACCCAGAAGTTGTAATCACGCGGCATAGTAGATGATTAGAGATGTCTCGACTTCGCTCGACATGACAAGTGTGCCACCCGTGTAATCCGGCTAAACCGTTAGAAGGCCTGACCCAAATGAAAGAAGTTGTAACGGCTCGAGAACGCAGGCCACTCCAGAATGGATTGCGAGACGATGATAAAAAGCACAATTCCTCCGAACAAAATTACCCGCGGCCACTGGCGAGGAATTCGCGACAAGACAAAATCCAATGCCTCAGAGTACAGCAAGAAGAATGGAACCGCGGCGGCGCTGAGCAGTCTCCCGGAAGTGAAAAACGGATGCTCACGGGACGGATACACGCAAAGCCCGAAATCGAAGGCCATTGATAGGAGCGCAACTAACGACACCGAAGCGGCGAAGCTTGAGAACGCGAGCCAAAGAGCCTCTCGTTGAAAGTCAGCAAGTTTGGTCGAGCGCAGAAACAGACTGATCTCGAACCAGAAATCGACCTTCGCAAAAAGGCTACGTCGCGATGGACTCAAACGAATGACCACGAATTTTGTGCCTTCGGATTACCCGACTGCATGAGCGCCGAATTTTCTTGGCGCGCCGCGTAGCGCGAATCGCGCGGCAAAAGTGACGCAGCTCGCCGCACTCAAAAAAGCGCCTCGCCCGAGCGTCGAGCGTTTTATTCCTAAGCTAATTCACGCCCCATTCGCATCGGCTCCTCCTCAACCGACAATCAGTGATCATCGGGCGCTCACTCGTGGACCGATCTGCGGTAGCGGAGCGCGCTGGTTCATTCGCGTCCTGTGACTATGGTCAGTTTTCCGTACTCGCGGACCAATGGCGCTGTGCCGAAAGCCTGCGCCCAACGCATCTCCAAGGCGGAACGAACCGGAGCATCGGTTTCGATAACGAAGGCCGCGTCCCGATCAAGGCTAGGCTCGCGCCACGGAATTTTCTGTGGGTAGACTCGATGCGGGTACTCAAAAATCGCATTCGAGACCGCCAATGTCTCACCGCTCTCGAACAGTAACGGATAAACAAAAGAGATCGTCGTCCAGACAGACGTCACGTTGTGTTGATGCAGGTAGTGTCCAACCTCTTCTATGTCCGCCCCCGGAATTCGTGTCATGCAGTAGCTCTTGCCGTCGTTACACAACAAGAGCGTCTCGATTTGATTTTTCTGTCCAACCCCGATCATGACCAGAACCCCGGTTACCAAAATCGCGGCGAGCACAGCGGCACCGCCAAGCCGTGGCAGTGTCTTCGAAGAAGAAAAGGATCGTTCCAACATTCTCCCGGTCAGCGCCGAAAGAAAAAAACATCCTCCGAAGAAATAGCTGGGCACACCGACGGGTAGAGTTAAATAGGGGACAAAAGAAGCCGCTGTCAGTACGAGCATATCAAAGTCTTTTTCTCGCCGGTAATCGGCTAGATTGCCACGAAGCGCCTGTATTACTCCTGTGGGCGATTTTATGAAGGGCCACATCGCCACAGCCACCGCCAAAACAGCGATGGCGTAAAACACGTACCCGGATTCCGGTTTCTCCGGGTAGTACCACAGAACAGTGTCCGGCCCGAAAAACTTTGGCATTTCATCCAGGAGAATGCGCCCGTAAGCGGAAAACTGAATGAGCGACTGGACTCCGCCTCCGGGCCTTTCAATAAGAAGATATCGCCAATTGCTGAAGTGATGCAGGAGATTATACGCGATAACGGGCAGGTAACCGACCGCGAACCCGGCTAAACCGGCTGTCGCATTATTGAGCGAGAGTCTGCGGCGCAAAACCAGCAGCACCCCTAACGCGCCAACGAGCGGAATTCCAAGCTCCAGGCACCAGATGCTTACACCCGACGCCAGGCCAAAGAAAAATAGCATCCATTGTTTCGGAGCCCGATCTGATTCGACCGACGCAAAAAGCATCGTCAGTATTGGGATCGATAGGAAATACCAGGAGTAACCCCTTACTTGAAAATGCCACTTGAGAAGTGATGGCGCGAGTGCAAACGCAACTGTCGCCAGAACGCTCGTCCTCTGGTCATAAAGCGCCAGGCACATCCGATAAAACAGAAAAAGACAGAGCAACGACAGCACGACGATGCAACTCTTTAGCGAAATAACGCCGACACCGAAGAATGCGAAAGCAATCGCGGCCAGATAAGCTTCCCACGCTGCGCCTGCGTTATAGGGCTGCCCATACATGTAGAAAGGGAAATAGCGCCCTCCCAGAATATGTTTTCCCATCAGGCCGATGATCGCTTCATCGCTATGCACATGCGTTTGCGACGTCAGCAGAATCGTAAAACGCGCAGCCGCGATAAGAATAAATAATCCAATAAACAGTGCCTGGCGGCGCATTAAACGTTGGTTCTCACTTTGCGAGCGTGATCATGGCCAGATTTTGGAAAGTCGGGAATCGGTAGGCCTTTCTACCTGCTCAAGCCTCAATACGCTTAGCGTCGACAGCCGTACTTAATTATGGCGTGCAACGCTCGAAAGCCATCGCGCCAGCCAATCTTTTTGCCCTCTTCGTAGGTACGACTATAGTAGGAAATTCCTACCTCAAAGATCCTGCACCCTAGCTTAGCCACTTTCGCGACAATTTCAGGCTCAACGCCAAAACGATCCTCTTCTATCTGAATCGATTTGATAAAGGGAGCTTTGAAGACTTTATAACCCGTCTGCATGTCCGTCAGGTTAAGATTCGTGAACATGTTGGAAAGAAGGGTCAACAATTGTTTCCGACCATATGCCAGAAAAACTGAACGCGATGCGGTCGGCCGCCCATGAACCTGGACCCGAAAACGACGTCCGCTTTGTCTGAGATGAGAGGCTCCAGGAGCTCCGGATAATCTTCGGGGCTGTACTCAAGGTCCGCATCCTGCACGAGGATGATATCACCAGTGGCGGCCGCAAAGCCGCTCCTTTGGCGCGATTGACTTGATGATAAATGATGCGGTCGACCATCTGGGAAACCTTTTCTTCCAGCACTGCCCGCGTCCCGTCGTGCGAGCAATCGTCAACTACGATGATCTCCGTGCTCCCGATCGCCGCTCCGCGCACTGTCTCGACAATTTTTTCGATCGTAGCCTTCTCGTTGTAACAGGGAATAACGATTGAGACTTTCATCTCTTTCAGCGTGAGTTCAGTCTCCCGTCCAGTTCGATCCTCGCTGAGTTGCAATTTCTGCGCAGGCAGGCGTGGTTCACCCCTAATCAGCGGGAGGATGAAACCCGAAATCAGTTTCCAACTTTCCCCACAGCCAATCAACGAATTCATCTTTCTTGATGGCGGCTGCATTGTTGGCAGCGAGTGATTCCGCTTTCCCCACACTACCGTTCAAACAGTAAAGATAGGTAAGAAGAAATGTGTCGTTGAGATTAAACGTGCCGCGAGCTTTCTCATCCTCCATCAACTGAACTGCGCCATCGATATCCCGTCGCGCGAGCGCCCCAGCGATTAGATCCGGCATGGTTTCGAGCGGCGGTGGTTTCGTTTTCTTTGCAATTCGCTCGGCGATTCCAAGCCGAAATCCATCACTTCCCAGCACTTCGAGGACCGGAGTTCGCAGCCTCGAATGGCGCAGATAAAGATCCAACTCAGCCAGCTTGTTGCTTCCCATAATCTCGGAGAGAAATCGCGTCTGGCGGAGGACAAACAATGATTCTAATGACTCATTCAGCGTCTCAGGCCAAATCGACTTAACCAAGTCAGAGTGAAGAAAACGTTGAACGGCGGACGGCGCTTCGAGATACCTAAAGGCAAAGCGGCTATTTGCTTCGTCATCCCATGGTTCATCTGTCAGCCGCTTCGGATAAATATCTGTCAAAGGCGCAACGTTACGCGTGATGAGATCGATTTCCTCGCCGTCCATCACGAAAAGCGCCGCCATTTGTTGCGGAACCTCGATGCCGATGCGCCGCAAGTCTGCGCCCGAAGTCGCATTACTCCACAACCGCCGGATTTCTTCTTCTTTCACCTTACGCCCGGGGCCATTGATACCCATCATGATCCAGTCTTGGTCCGCACTCGCCCAGACTGACGCGTTCGGAAATGCATTGTGAAACGCACGCAGAATCGCTTTTGCTTCATCGACCTTCAACTCGTTAATCGGTAGCCAAAAAGTCGCAATCCCGCCGTCCTTCAAGCGGCCCTTCATCAACGAGAAAAAT
>JBKPDP010000127.1:0-24431 GCA_046727935.1 Verrucomicrobiota bacterium
GATTCTAGCGGTGCAACGTCCACCATATCCGATCAAAGCAGAACGGCCAGACGCTGGGCATTGGGTCATTATCAGCACAAACGAGAAAACAAGATGAAACATCGTTGTAAAGAACTCGGCGAGCTTTTTAACAAAGCACAAGGCTTCGGCTGTCGTGTGGAAGATCGGGTCAAAAACGTTGTAATCTTTCCACCTGATCAAACTGTTCAACCTTACATTGCACACAAGAGCGAGTGCGCTTTTCACGAACCGTGCAACGCTTTGCGACATGTTCGCGAACGCTACAACACCGACGTGAGTCAAATGATATTTTGAAATGGACCACTTTGGGCCAAAAGTAATTCGAAATCGGGAAATTGCGTGGTCAGAGGGGAAAGAACGATTAGGATGCCGCCACCAGTAGATTGGAAATCGGCTGTTTCGAGAATCTAAAAAGCGGTGGGCATCCGGGGATTCCTTTGCCCTGACTTGCCGCTAGAAGGTTAGACTTTAGCAGGTCATTGTTCGTGTGCATTCGTGTCCATTCGCGGTGACACATATTCCGGGTTTTCCGTAGCTGGGCTGCCTGAGGACAAGCTCAATCGTTATTCAGCTTTTTGGGAACTTCGCCCTCTAATATCCGTAGAAGTCCTTGAGTTCTTGAAAGAACCAAACCCTCCACTGTGGAACTCCGGACTTCATATCTGGCCTTCTTGGCCACCACGCTCTGGCGACGCTGTTCTGATACCGGCGCCCGTAAACTGATCGTACCCAAAACGTGAAGCGATCGTCGTCAGAAACTGCTTTCACGCTGCTCGAGCTTCTGGTCGTCATGGGCATCATTGCAATTGCGCTTGCTGCCTTGGTTCCAGCCGTCACATCGCTCTCTAAATCGGGCGGACGAAGAGCGGCAATGAACAGTTTGCTCGGCGGGATTGAGCAAGCGCGCGCCGAAGCGATCAAGAGCGGCCAGTCCACCTATGTCGTGTTTCCCGCTTTTACCAGTGGTACGCAATCAACATTGGACCGGTACAATTACAGGTCCTATGCAATATTTGAAGACGACGCGGCAAATCCTGGAAATGTAAAGCAACTGACGGATTGGAAATCCTTTTCAACTGGAGTAGCGCTTCGGGCGGCTGGAACGGCTGCTTTATCCAATCTTGCTGATCCCGCTACACTGACTCCGCCGGTGTCATTTCGCTTTGCACCTGATGCCAGGGCGACTCCATTCCGATGTTTTAAATTCAACTCGAATGGTGAAGTCCAAGCACCGGCTGCGAATGTTCTCCTCGCTATTTTTGAAGGGTTCGTAAACAGCGGAAGCGAGGTCGCGACGACAAAAGACGCAAGCGGCAATGCTTCTGCCGTCGAGTACATCACGGTGTCCCAGTTCACAGGGCGCGCAGTGCCAGGCGACGCCGTATCCAACCCAACAGCTACGCCAGGGCCGTGAAAGATTGGGTGATGCTCAGTTGTAGCCATGGCTCTGCGAGGCGTCGGAGGCTTTTCCTACCGCCCATGGGGCGCTGGCTAAAGAAGGGCGGTGGCTATAGCAGAAAGGCATTCAGTTTGCTCGAAGTTGTGATCGCCTTGGGCGTAATCACCGTTGGGATTGTAGGCATTCTAGCCGTAATCCCAACGGCCTTACAAACTGGTCACTCAGCTCAGAACGAAACGCGCGCCGCGCACATCGCCCAGTCAGTCTTTGGCAGCCTTGTGGCGCAGGCCCCATCGCAATTTAACAACGTGCAGATTCGGCTTTCCGACGGGGTAACGCCATCCCCGTCGATCGATCTAAGGACCACCTTATCACCTGCGGTGACACTTTACGGCGACAACGACGGAAAGCTCACCAATTCCGCGACCAATGCGGCTTATTCGATCCCGATTTATACGAACACTTCCGTGCCCGGGTTCACTGATCCGGCTAGCGCTAACGCGGTGACAGTGCGTGTGGCGTGGCCGGCAAATGCGCCTGCCGCAAATCAAACCTTCCGCGATTACGTGCGGATCATTTCCAAGTACTAGCTGCCTTGTTAACCACGAATGGACCAGCCTTCACATATCCAGCCCCCGCAGTTGCTACGGCGGACTAGGCGTTACGGCTTGGCAGGCACGAATGAACACAAATTAACACCACGGAGGTGTCTCTGTAGTGGCAGCCGTGTCGGCTGCTGCTTCTTTAGGTCACCGCAGGCGGCACGCCTGCCACTACAACAATGTCAGAGCGCCAGCGGATTCACGCTCGCAAAGCAACGTGAGCGCGTCAGCGCTTTTACGTTGGTCGAGCTCTTAATCGCAACAGGCATTACCGTTGCGATGGTCCTCATGCTGGGGCTGATGCTGGGCTCATTGATGGGGAACGCATCACACACCACTGAACGTGTTGACGCTTTTCGAGACGCGCGCGCCGCCTTGCACATGATCGAACGCGATATGCGGAACCTTGTCCGCACCCAGTGGAACCCGGATCCCTTTTCGAGTCCGACGCCCACACCAGGTACGTCGCAGCCGGTAACAAGGCCAGCGGCCTACTTTGCACTTGATAAAGTCTGGCAGGACCCAAACGACCTGTACACTGCGAATAACCCTAGCCCAAACTACCAACTGTTTGCACTGGTTGCGGATCAGACCACGCCATCGTCGGGCGATGTTTGCGCCGTGGGTTACTACTGTCGGTGGGACGATCAACTCCATGCCTATACTCTTCGACGTTTTTTTCGTGGCCCCGCCGAGACTCTTGCTGTGATGCAGGGCGGCGGGGGAAGTTATGTGTCAGACATCCGTCTCTACACGCCGAGTCAAAGCGATCCGGTGCTGGCCGCTTACGTCTGGAATTTTAAGGTCACTATGTACGATGCCACCGGGGCGGCGATCAACACTTATCCGTACATATGTGATCCCTCGGCTACAACCCCGCTTCTCTTGCCAGCGGCGATTGAAATTTCTTTCAACGTCATGAGCCCGCAGGCCGCGCACAAAGTGATGAGCGTCACGTCGGACCCGAGCGTGTGGATGAACATGGACCCTAATCTTGTTAAGCCGCACGCTTATGAATTTCGGTCTCGGATCAATTTGCCATGAACGCTTGGCAGCAACAGGTAATTGGACCACGGATTACGCGGATAACACGGATGTTGTTCTGTAGAGGCAGCCGTGCCGGCTGCAATCGTCTGCCGACTATCAGCCATCAACTATCAGCTATCAACCAATCCTCCGGCTTCTCTCTCGTAGTTGCGCTGGTGATGGTCGCGCTCATGGCCGTGATTGCGGTCGGTCTTTTTACCAGTGTCTCGCTCGAGCGGACCACGGCCACATCGTACAGCAGTCGTTATCAGGCAGATCTGGCCGCTCAGAATGGTTTGCAAGCTGCGGCTAAGACGTTGGCCGCAAGCCCTGACGGGACAAACCCTATTACCGGCAAGGACACATTCCTGGTCGTGCGAGCCGATAGCCAGGCTGACGCGAACGGCCCTGGAGCAGCCTACTATTATCTCGCCCAGCCTTCTACTGGAGCTAATCCAACGATAACCTATTACCCGCTTTTTTCTGCCTCAACGGATCCCAGCGCGCCTACACCGACCCCGCCACAAATTAATCTAGCCGCGACTGGGGCTCCGGCAGTCCCCACTCCTGCTCCTCCGGCGAACTCCAACCCGACTGATCCAGGTGCGGCGTGGAACGCTCCTGGAACCCAGCGATTGCCAAGCCTCTATTCATGGGAGCAACCAGCCAGCCCGTCCGGGCCGAGTGTGAAATGGGTTGAGATGCGTGACCCGCAGGACACAGCTCCGCCTCCAACACATAACCTCGCTTATACTCGTTATGCTTATTGGGTCGAGGACTTGGACGGGTATCTCGATGCCTCGCAGGTCGGTGGACAAACGCGAACTAATGGAACGTCTCCTAAGGAGATTGCTATGTTTACCATCTTTGATCCGGCTGATCAGACGGATCCCGGGAATACCGCTGCTACTACTTTAATTAACAATCGCTCTCTTCTCTTAACCGTTCCAACCCTTCAGCAACTAGCCCATTCGAGCCCGTCGCCGGCGCCGAGCCCGGATGTCGCTGGTCCAAATCTAGCCGTCCGGCTAGGTGTCGATAACAATCCGGGCGAGCAAAACCTGGTTCCGCTCGGATACGGTTATGGCAGAAACGACGCAAGCCAATTGGGCGAGGGCTACCCCAAGATGCCTATCAATCCCGTTTCTCAGTTCCGTCCGAATGGCAATGCAATTGGTCAGTTTGCGAACATCGTAAATACCGCGATGCCAAATTTTCAGGACCGTACCCTTGCCGCGCAACCCGGAGGCCACGGGCATTCGGGGCAGACGCGTAACTACTTTAACAATCTCACGGCTAATCTCTTCAACTATGCGTATCCGCTGGATGCTCCCACAGAGTTTGGGCCGCCGGGCAATCCTGATGGGCCACCCTCATACCGCGGGATTGGCGCCTACCCTTTCGTAATCTCGCTTTACGACCTGAATAACTGGGTTCAGACAGTCCCAATCGGCTCGAGTTACGGGGTCGTAATCGAGACTAAGACGTACGTTCAGCTTTGGAACCCGCATAATTTTCCGACAGACGGTTTGGCCGGCGCGCTGACGGTGCACTATGAAAACGCCGACAAGGTCACTGTGAACCAGATAACTCAAACTCTCAGCTCTCCGCCGGATGCAACAATAATATTTACAGCCAACCCCGACCCCAATAATAGAACCAGCCCGGTTATTGTAAGCCCTCTTTTCGAAGCCGGAAACATTGGGCTGCCGTTCAACTATCGAATCAAAACGGCCATTGGCTACCAAGATCCCCAAGGAAAGATTAAACCTAACGAATACAGAGTCGTTGCGCTGCCCGGACCAACGCCTGCCTGTGCGCCGACGGGAAGGCACCCTTACAATTACAGCGCAACCGGGCTGCCTCCGGGCCTGAGTGTCCACGGAGGCGGAGCGAAGGCGGGGCTGATCGACGGAACACCAACGTTGGATCCGAATGTCACCTACACTAACGGTTACCACGACTACAGCGTGTCAATTAGCGCAAGCTCATCCTGCGGGACGGCAAACGCGACCTTGGTCATCCGGATTTACCGATGAGAAAGCTCCTGCCGATGCTTATTGTGGTTGCAGCGAGTAGTGCACTCGCCGCTCCTAAGCCCAGGATTACGAGTCCCACCACGGACTGTGCGACCATTGGAATAGTGTACTCATACCAAATTACAGCCGATCAGGTGATCGTCACTTGGGGTGCAACGCCGTTGCCGGCAGGTCTAAGCGTCAACACAGCAACCGGGTTGATCTCTGGCACACCGACTGTAACTGGTACATTCAGCATCAACCTGAGCGCAACAAATGGCAATGGGACCGGCAATGCGATCTTGAGGTTAACAATCAATGCCGCGCCAACGATCAGTTCGCTCAACCCGCCCTGCGCCACGGCAGGTGGACCACAGTTCACGCTGACTGTGAACGGCACAAACTTCGTCTCAGGTTCCACGGTGAATTGGAATGGAACCGGCCTGACCACGACGTTTGTTTCTGCCACGCAGCTCAGTGCTACCGTGCCTTTTGGCCTCATCGCCAATGTCGGCATGGCCTCTATCACTGTAGTGAATACCACATGCTCCGGGGCGACATCGAGCCCAATGGCATTTGCCATCGCCGATAGGCCGGTGATCACCAGCCCGCTCACGGCGTGCGGGACAAGGGGGGTTGCCTTCTCCTATACGATTACAGCAACCAACAACCCAACCAGCTTTACTGCAAGTCCGCTGCCCGCTGGCCTGAGTGTCGATACGAGTACCGGCGTGATCTCGGGAACACCGACCACGGCCGGGACAACGAACGTCACGATTACTGCCAGCAGTGGGGGGAATCCCTGTAACACCGCGAGCGCAACCCTGGTGATAACAATCGGTACCACAATCGGCGATCCACCGGTGATCACCAGCCCGCTTACGGCCACGGGCCAGGAGGGAGTTGCCTTCTCCTATACGATTACGGCGACAAACACGAATAATCAAACCAGATACGACGCAACCCCATTGCCTCCGGGCCTGAGTGTCAATAGGAATACCGGAGTGATTTCGGGAACACCGACCGCGCCCGGGACGGCTGGACAGTATTCCGTCACCATTAGCGTAAGCAATGGCGCCGGCGGCTGCAACACGGCAAGCGCGATTCTGGTCATAACGATTTGCCAGGACGATCCTAGTATCACCAGCCCGCTTACGGCTAGCGCCACCTTGGGGAGCCCGTTCTCGTATCAAATCAGAGCCGACAACGGCCCGATCAGTTTCGATGCAACTGATCTGCCCGGAGGCCTGACTGTGGACAATACAACAGGGCTAATCTCTGGCACGCCGACTGCCCTTGGAGTCTTCCCCGTCACCATCAGCGCAACCAGAGATCCAAACAGGCCTTGCACCGGCACGGCGACCGACACGCTAATGCTGACAGTCACTTTGCCGGGCGGGGTTTCCATTCTACCTTTTCCGGGGCAGGTTAACGTGTTTAACTGGGGTGCAACTCCGCCAGGTCCCAACGACCACATTCCTTTTCCGAACCCATCGACGAATAATTATTTTGTGTTGTACTGGAACGCGCCTGGAAGTAATACCAACCAGGCTATCGCTGACTCCGCGAATGGGGGACTCCAGCGCAACGCGGACACCGTCGGCATGCGATACAATCCTTATAACCCAACCCTAGGTACAACGCCGAGTCCAGATCTCAACGTTTGGCGCGGTAATCCAATGCCGCCTAACGACAACACCTCCGGGCAATTCGGCGATCCACGCGCGTCGTGGTATATAACGGATCCGTGGCCAACGGCCGATTATATTACGGGCTCTTACTGGGGGGGCCGGAACCCGAACATAACTCCACTGAACTGGCCTGATTCCGGACACAACTTTGGTACGCTTGGTTTTACGCCGCAGCAAGCAGCCCAGGCAAACGGTACGCCAGCACCGGGCCAACTTCCCCCTGCCGTGGCCATTTTGCCCAATCCCTCGCCGACCCCGGATCCCGACCACGCGATTTCGTTGCTCTCAAGTTCCACGAGCGGCAGCCTCGCCTCAGTAACTGAGTTGGGAAATGTTTGGGACCCTGCGCAGCTAAGCTACACGGTCGTAAATCCCGGCGGCTCTCTTCCAGATATTCCGACCTCGGCGCTCAGAGACTCCAGAGGAGCAGGAGGCCATACGTTTGCCATTGGCCGGCCCGAGTTCTCCATGTTCGATCAAAATGGAATGCGGGCCTGGCAATTGCTCGATGTCTTTTCTGGCAAGACCAGCAGCACCAATTTTACCAACACAGCCGGGCTGGTTAATATTAACACGGCATCACGTGACGTTCTGCGCTCGCTCGCAGCCGGGATTCTCGAAAACCGCGACCCGGCAATTCAACCTCCCTCGTTGCAAAACAATCTATACTCACCCACTGCAACGGGAGCGAACATACAACAGGCAGATTTATTTGCTGACGCTGTGATCAACTCCCGTCCGCTGCTTTCCACCTCCGCATTGTCAGCGATCAGAGACTCGCAAGGCCAGCCATTTTTTGGGAACCCCAATCAATATAACGGTAGTACTCAGGCAGCCCCGACCGAATGGAATGATCCCGGGCGCGAGGAATTGTTTGCAAAGATCTACAATCTGGCTACGACGCGCAGCCGTAACTTCCGCGTTTTCGTTACCGGGCAATCGCTGAACAAGAACGGAAACGTCCTCTCAACGGTAACCAAGGTATATCACGTGTTCATCAAGCCCAACCGTGATCCGGCGACGGGAGCGATCCAATCGCAGCAGGTCCAGATCAAATATGAAGGCTCCATGTAAGTGGCAGGGTGCATTTGTTCGGGAATCACATCGACCGGCTTGCCGGGCGAGTGATCGACAAACAGATTGAGGTTGTAAACGAATAGTGCCGCCTTCAGCGGCGGACTACTGATTTGACTAACGATGCTGGCGCCAGTACGAGCAACCGCGCTGCCGCGCTCCAAGCAACTGACCAAAGCAGAAAGGGATAAAACAGTTTCGCGACCTTCATCGATCTCCAAGCAGGCACCGAACACGCGTTTCGCATAATTTGGTTTACATTCGATCTCTTAGACGAAATCGTTGCCGCCAAGAACTCCATTTTTTCAGTTATTTTATGTCTTGACCCGGTGTGCGTGCGCGCCGTAGCCTGAACGCACCCTTTAAACTCATCTTCATCTAATATGCATAAGCACTGCTTTCGCCTGCTTGGAATCACGGTTGTATTCATCCTCGCATTCATATCCATGCCACGAGCCGACGCGGATACCATTCTTTATGGCTCTACTGGCAACTTTAATTCCCAAGGCGGCGGGCGACTCTATGGGATCGATGTCACGACACAGAACGTAATCCTTATCGGGAATACTGGTTTCGATCGCCTCGGCGGCATCGCATTTGATAGCAACGGTAGCCTTTATGGTGTCTCCGGAGGCAGCGCTGCCCAAGGCACCTTGTTGACCATCGACCAGATTACCGGCGTCGCGACAGTCGTCGGATTAATCTCTGATCCCAACTTGGGTGTCGACGGTCTTCGGTTCAACTCGCAGGGCGTCCTTTATGGCAGCGCGTATGATAATATAAACGGCGTCGGCGTGCTCGTGACCATCGATCCCTCGAACGCAAGCATCCTCAGCTCGCTGACGCTGATGGGCTCCGGGAACTCATTCGCCCCTGGAATCGCCTTCGATGTTGCGGATGTCCTATACGCTTCGCGCGGGAATGCCGCAGGTCGACTGGAAGACATTGATCTGGTTGATCAAGTTACCGGTGTGCTGACGCCTATCGGACCGATGGAAGTCGTGATCTCTGATATCGTGTTCTCTCCTGACGGCACTCTCTACGGCTGCTCTCCTACCGGCGATCTTTACTCGATCAACCCCGTCACCGGCGTCAAGACGCTCTTGTTCAACACAGGCATTAACAACTTGGCAGGTCTGGCGGCATCCACACGAACACGGCTGCCTCCAACGCCGCGGCCTCGCCCAACGCCGTGGCCTCGCCCGACTCCGTAGCGGGGAGAGAAACTGTGGTTAGTGATCAGTGAATGGTAACACGGGAACTCGCGAAGTAACTCGTGAGTTCCCGTCGTGATAGCAGCGCGACCGTTGCTGTTTTGGAGCTCTCAACGAATGACCTTCGTCGCATCCGTGCGGCAGTCGCCATGATTCAGTCTGAAGTTAGCGCGGTGAGACCCAGCAGATCAAGGTCGTAAATGAATCGCTCGCGGAGTGAGCTGACTACACGCAGCCGCCGTAGCTGCTTTGGCGCGCGGGAGGCTGACCACTGACGCCGAGACGAGCGCCTTCGCTAGTCTAAGGCTTCGGCGTGGCAGGCATCGCGCTCGGTCGCGACCTCAACAACGGAAGCGTGGATGTGCTGGACACGCAGCTTGAAGAAGTGATCGAGTAGTTTTCGCCTGCGGTTTCTTTTTCTACCTGGAATGGATCAGCGCGGACTTCTAAAAGCTATACTAGCTTATTGTAGTCTTCGTGGCTGCCGATCCAGACCCATTCAACGACGTCGCCCATCAGTTGGCCGATCGCACGATGATAGTTGCCTATGCGGATTGAGAACGATTGCCTGTGCCGCCCTTGAGCTTTTTGAAGTCGAGCGAGGGATGACTATGATCGCGCTGCCAAAGTCCGTAACTTCTTCTCGCGCGTGCCCGAACATGTTCCGGTAGTGCGTCGTAAAGCCTCCAGAACCGGCCCGTGCATTTCGATTTCACTCGCCCTTGGGCCAATCGCGCAATTTGCCAGTCTGTCGTTCGTCGTCAGCTTCTTGAAACAGGAAGTCCAGCTTACCCGATGCTGCATCTTGTTCGATCTGCTTGCGCCACACCGCGTTGTCCTGTTCTGCAATGAACGCAGTGAGTTCCGCCAATTCTTTCGGCGAAAGTTTGCGCACCGCGCTTTTAATCTCCGCAAGGCTCATCAAATAAATCTATGCGCTCTCGTGAGTCCGGCAAGCTCCGTCGCCTCAGTCGCGCCAAGGCGTCGCGAAATCTTCAGTGCGCCAAAAACTTCTAGTGAGTGGACGATGGTTGTACCGCGCCAGTTGTCCCGAGAATTTCCCCTGTTTCCCGTGGAGCGGTGGGAGCGACGATCGTTATGACGCCGGAAGGTGTCTGTCGTCTGGAGTGCAGGAGCGTTTGTATTGCCGTGTTCGCCCGGTTGCTCCACTGTTTGAAAGGCGTATCCCAGCCTAAATAAATCAGCGCACTAATAACAACTATTTCGACCAACAATCGCATACGAAAAGGCGAGGTTCGCAAAAGGTCGTGGGCAAAAGCAATCTTAATTTTTGTGGGAAGCTAACTGGTTCGCCCGGGATCATCCGCCTTTGCCTGCAGCTACGGCGTGACAAGCCGATCCCAGCTACAACGGTTGCGTTCCCCGCTACGGCGCGGCATGGCCTTCGACCAGGATCATGTTTGTCCTGGCTGTGCGGTGCCGCATTTTGCGCGGTTCGCGATACTCTTCGCAGTTGATCCACTCCTTAGCGCGTTCCGCTGAGTCGAATTGAAGCACCACGATCCGCTTCGGTTTCCAATCGCCTTCCAACACTTCCGTTTTGCCGCCGCGGACGATGTATTTTCCGCCATACTTCTCGACGGTCGCGCCGGCGAGCTTTTTGTATTCTTCGTACCCAACCGGATCAAGAATATCGATTTCAACGATGATATAGGCGGGCATTGGTTCCGATAGCTGATAGTTGATAGGCAGGTAGTAAAGGTTAGTGGCCGTTATGGCTCCGATCTTTCGCAGCTAACTCGGGGATTTTTCTCCGACGCCTCAATCGCAGCCAGTTGTTCCACGTTTTGCGGAGGCTGTCACGCGGGGTCTGGTATTTTTGATTCAATTCGTTGCTCTTTACGATCTGCGCGAGAATTCCTTTCGCGGAAAAATCGTCGGTGTTCACGATGGTGTAAGCCGTTCCAACGGCAGCGGCATGGTGAGCGTCGCTGGCTGCGGTCATGGGCAAATCACGAATCTGCGCGTACTTGAAAGCGTAACGATTATAGCGGCGGAGTGTGGTCGCGGCATTGAAAACCTCGATCGCATCCACAGGCAGCGTTTCCAGGGTGGAAAAACGGATCCCGGCGCGAAACAAATCATACGGATGCGGAGGAATGGCCAGCCCGCCGCGCTGGTGGATGATGTCACAAACCTCGCGTGCCGGTTTTCCTTTCAGGTAAGGAAGCTCCGCACCGATGCAGAGAAGATGGCCATCGGAGGTGGTGACCTCAACTCCCGGGAGAACGAGGAAATCATCGACCGGCAATCCGTCCAGTCGCATCAAGCCTTTTTGGAGCAGGTAATTGACCGCATCGCACGTGTTGTGATCGGTGATAGCGATGCCGTGCAAGCCTTTGGCACGCGCAGCTGCAATCAAGTCTTCCGGACTGGAGATACCATCGCCGGAAAAAAAAGAATGCGTATGCAGGTCGATGTTAAATGGCATTGCCTAAAGGGCAGTTACAAAGTTAAAAAAGTTATAACGTTAAAGGGAGTTCTAACCACGTAACTGTTTTAACTTTTGAGCTCCGTCTTAGACTAGTTCCTCAATAGCGAAGGCTGGTTCAGTAGCCGGTTCGTCCTGAACACGATTGAATTGGTGATCGTATAACCGTCGATAATAGCCGGATTTTTCGAGAAGTTCGGCGTGTGTGCCAATCTCCTTGATGCGGCCGCCGTCCATCACGATGATTTGATCGGCGGATAAAACAGTGGATAACCGATGGGCGATAGCGATTACCGTCCGGCCAGCCGCCAGTTTGGCCAGGGCCTTTTGAATTTGTTGTTCCGATTCGGAATCGAGCGATGACGTGGCTTCATCGAGCAAAAGAATTGGCGCGTTCTTTAGAACAGCGCGCGCGATGGCGAGGCGCTGTTGCTGGCCGCCAGAGAGAAGGCAGCCTTTATCGCCAATCACTGTCTGGTAACACTTCGGCTGCGCCATAATGAAGTCGTGTGCATAGGCGGCTCGTGCTGCTTCGCGAACTTCTTCCGGCGTCGCGTCAAGCCGACCGAACTGGATATTTTTAAAGATCGTATCGTGAAACAGGAACGTCTCCTGGGTGACCAGCCCGATCTGTTCGCGCAACGACTTCTGCGTTACCGAGCGCAGATCCTGGCCATCGATTTTTACAGCCCCGGAAGTAGGATCGTATAAGCGCAGAATCAGCGAGAGAATAGTGCTTTTACCCGCGCCGCTGGCGCCCACCAGGGCATGAGTTTTCCCCGGTTCAATCTGCAAGCTTATATTGCTGACGGCATCTCTGGCGGTGTTTGCATAGCGGAACGTGACATTTTCAAAATCAATTCGACCCTTTGACGAACTGAGCGCCACGGCATTTGGCACGTCCTGCACGGTGGGCTCTGAATCGAGAATCGAGAAAAGACTGTCAGTCGCGGCCATGGATCGCTGCATGACCAGGTGAATCCTGCTAAGGGTCTTGATCGGGTCGTAGAGAATGAAAATTCCTGAGATCAGCCCAAAAAATCTGCCAACGCTGAGGTTCGCGGCGTAAACGTAGAGCAACGCTATTCCCACTCCGATAGCGGCCATGGTCTCGACCAACGGCCCCACAGCTTCTATCGAGCGGATGATCCGCATCATCTGCGAAAATTGCATTTGATTGCTGCGCTTGAACTCCTTTTCCTGATGCGTCTCGCGCGCAAACGACTTGATCACCCGAATGCCAGCGAATGTTTCCTGCATTGTCACGACCATTTCGGCCATGCCCTCCTGCTCGCTTCGCACGGCATTTCGCGCGCGGCGGCCATATACTCGAAGAGGCAGCAAACAGGTGGGAAAAAGAACCAGGGTGACCACGGTAAACTTCCAATCCATCACCAGCAGTACGCTGATTGCGCCAACAATCGTGATGGGCTGTTTGAAAACATCGCTGCCAACGGTGGTCAAAGCCATCTGCACGATGCGGGTATTGTTCGTGATAAGCGACATTAAAAACCCCGAACGCGCTTTGTTAAAGAAATCCATCGAATTGCGAACGATCTTGCTGAAAAGCTGGCTCCGGATATCAGTGACCACCTTGTTGCTAACCCATTGCATGCAATAGGTACTGCCGTAGGAGCAGAGGCTGCGCACTGTCATGATCGCCGGGATGGCGAGGCAAATAAGCACAATCGAATTGATTTTTGGACCTGTATCCAGAACTTCAAGATTGTGGCCCGCGGCCATCGGATTGGGAGCGGCTCCGTGGAAGATAGTGCTTGTCACGCGAGCAATGGCCAGTGGGAAAAGGGAATTGACGCCGCCGTAGGCAAGACCCAATACCAGGCCGAAGATAAAACGAACCTTGTACGGCTTAACGTAACGGTAGAGCCGTCGGTAAGAACCGGAGGCTGCACGTAACGTTTGCCAGAACGACTGCTTTTTCTTAGCCGCTTTTGCGCCGCTCATGAAATTCGGGCCGCCGCATGACGCGACAGCAGCAAACCCATAGCACTAATTACGGCTTCCGTCGAGATTTGAGTCATTGGAAGGCGGGGCTGGACCGCGGAAAACTCGATCACCGGTGCCGCTGATTTTCCCTGCAAAACGAGTGCCGGACTTTCCTTCGGCCGCCAATGAAACGGATTGGTGGGCCCGAACAGGATCACTTGCGGTGTACGCGTCGCAGCCGCGAGATGCATCGGAGCGGAATCGACCGTCACCAAGAGCCGTGCGTGGCCAATTAACGCCGCGAGGGTAAGCAAATCGGTCTTCGCGGAAAGATCGATAATTTGTTGGCGCGTCTCGTTCTTAATCGCGGCAATGTGCGCCTGCTCGTGGTTCGATGCTCCACCGGTCAGAACAAGATCGAAGTCATCGTCTCGGCCGAACCGCTCGATCACCTGGGCCCATTGCGCGGCTTGCCAAAGCTTTTCCTGGCGCGCCGAGCCGGGGTGCAAAATAACGTAGGGCTTGCTGACATTCCAGTTGTGCCGGAGCGCTTCGGCCTTCTCGTGCGCCCACTGGGGTAACCGCAAATGCAGGGGGCTGGGAACACCCCGGATACCGAGCGGTTCAAGTAAAGCTAGATTGTAATCTACGGTGTGCAGGTCCCGCATACGGACATTAACAAAATCCGTGTAAAGCCGAGCCCGGTTCTTCGACTGATCGCGCACCCGATATGACACAATGCGTTTCCGGGCTCTGGACAAGAACGCCAGAAATGCGGAGCGATCGTTCCGTGTGAAATCGACGCAGCAATCAAACCTGTTGCCTGCGACGGCGAGGAAAGCGGGGAAATCTCGCAGATTACGTCGCGCCATCAAAATGCGATCGACACCTGAAATGGCTGGCAACAGGTCGGCACATTCGCTGGAGACAACCATTGTCACTTCTGCGTCCGGAAAGTGTTCGCGCAAAGCCGCGACGGCAGGAGTTGTCAGAATCAGATCGCCGATTCGCTTGAGTTGCAGGAGAAGAATTTTCACAGGATCCAAAACTGTAGCGGCCGTCTATGAGCGCCGAAATGGGCGGTCACAGCACACCGCTAGAAGAATGATCATTGCGCCATTCTCATGGCCATTTCGTATGCGTCGAGTAATCGCGTTCGAAAATGGTCCCATGTGAAATTTTCAACTACGCGACGTCTCGCGGCGCTGCCCATTTGCTCAACAATTTCAGGATGTCGCTGCAAATGCTGGAGTGCGGCTGCCATCGCATCGACGTCACCCGGCTTCACGATGATTCCTTCCACGCCGTCGCGCACGACATCGCCTGCCTCGCGCGTGGTGATTTGGGGCAGCCCGCATGCCGCGGCTTCGTATGTCACCTTGGCGCTCCCCTCCCATTGCGACGGAAAAACATGAAGTGTGCCCTGGTTCAGATAATTCTCTGGGTCGTGCACAAATCCCACTACTCGGATGTTATCGCGCCAGAATTGTTTGAGATATGGCTTTGCTTCATCATGCACGTAACCAACCAACCACAGCTCCGCGTCCGGCAGATTGAGACGATGCCATGCCTCGAGCACGTGTTGAATGCCTTTGCGTTTAATCAATGCGCCCGCAAAAACAGCGCGAAATCTTGCCGGCCGCTCACCCGGCTTGAAGCGTTCCACATCCACACCGCGGGGCAAATAAAAGAGTTTTTCCTCCGGGAAACCGCGTACGCGAAAGGTGTCAGCTGCTGTCTGCGATAAGACAAGCAAAAGATCAGCCAGCCGATACTCTTCTACGAAACGTTTCCTATCGAGCAACAGTCTGGCTTTCCATTCGCGAACACCCCGGATCTTGGTTGCCGATTTAAGGTTTTTTCGGCGATTTAACTTGGCTTTGCCGCCATCGCGATGCCAGGTGGGAATCTCGACTATCGAAGGGATACGGCGTTGTTTTGCTACCTGCAGCGAGCGTAGACAGTCGCCCGACCAGCTATGAAACAAATCGTAACGACCTGTCGCCAAATGCCGGGATGCAATCCAATCCAGGTACTTTTTTTTCGCGCCATAGTAGTAGGGCCGGTCGAAAAATGAGATAAGGCGCACTGGATGCCAGCGCAGAGAATGAATCAGCGAAGCAGGAATTTCCTTCTGGCGGTTATCATAAGCGATCGCTTTGCCCAGAAATCCCCCGCGATACGATGCGCGCAAGGTTTCAAACGCATCCGTATCCAGACCGGAGCCCCCGATGCGGGCAAAAATCGAATAGAGCAGATGCCTCGGCAAAGCACGGATTGCTGGTGAGGTGGAACGCGGCGGTGCAGGAGCATTTAAGGTTTCGCCCGGCATCGGGCTAGTATTCTGGCGAACGTGAGGCGTGTAAAGTGACCTGTTATGTCATGTCGAGCGGAGTGGAGAGATCTCTCGGTCTTGACAGGCAGAAGCGGTGACTAAAGACAAAGAATGACGAATACCGGATGAATGGCGAAGCCCGAACGACGAAGAGCCGTGTCACCGCGGCGCCGCTGCTGTTTTTGAATTTGGCATTCGGATTTCTTTCGTCATTCGTCATTGGTCATTCGTCATTTGGCGTCGGACGTGGCTTTACCCAGGTCGAAATGACAAGATGGATTTAAGTAACATGGCGAAGAATCTTACTATCGGTTTTGTCCGGCGAGGTTATTCGCCGACTGGTGGCGCAGAGGCGTACCTGAAACGCCTGGTGCGCGGGGTAGTCGAAGCTGGACACGACGTCCAACTTATTGCCACAAATGACTGGCCCAAACCCGAGTGGCCCTTTGGCTCGATCACGCGCTTGCGTGCCAGATCGCCGATTGGGTTTGCCAGCGAGCTGGAACGAATGCGCGCCGGATCTCGCTGCGATGTCCTGTTCAGCCTTGAGCGCGTGTGGAGCTGCGACCTTTATCGGGCGGGCGACGGAGTTCATCGCGGCTGGCTTGATCGCAGAAGAAAGTTCGAGCTGCCGCTGAAACAATTTGTCCGGAGTCTCAGTCCGAAGCATCGCGATCTGTTGCGCCTGGAACAATCGCTTTTTGCCAACCGCAACGCCAGCCGCGTGATTGCCGCATCAGAAATGGTCAAAGACGAAATTGTCAATCTCTACGATTATCCCGCAGACAAGATCGACCTCGTTCGCAACGGTGTTCCACTGGAGAAATTCCGATTCGATCCCGAGGTGCGTGAAAAATCGCGCCAGGATTTGAAATTGAAGCCAGATCACATCGCACTTTTGTTCGCCGGCTCTGGCTGGGAGCGCAAAGGGTTACTTTTTGCGATCGAAGCGGCCGCGCTTTGCGAGAATCGCAAGGTGCAGCTGCTCGTTGCCGGTCGTGGCAACCAATATGTCTACAAATCGAAGCGTGTTAAGTTCCTGGGCGAAGTCGCAGACCTTGTGCGCGTCTATGCGGCTGCGGACATTTTCATTTTGCCTACGATTTACGATCCATTTTCCAACGCCTGCCTGGAAGCGCTCGCCTGCGGTTTGCCAGTGATCACCACCCGTTCCAACGGCTTTAGCGAAATCGTTAAAGACGGTGTCCACGGATCGGTTGTCGATCACGCCGGCAACCTGGTTGCTTTGCGCGATGCTATTCGCCTCTGGTCCGATCCATCACGTCGCGCCGCGGCGAGATCGACAAACACCCAGCACGCGGCGAAGTTCGACATTTCGAAAAACATCGAGGAGACGCTCGGGATCGTGCGCAACGTGGCTAAACGAGAAACGGAATGACGCGTTTTACTCTGCGCTGATACGCGGAGTATTTGTCCGGAAATTGTTTTAGCATCAAATCTTCTTCGCGCCTGAGTTTCAACCAGAAACTCACGAACACGAGCAACAACCCTAAGAATCCGCCGAAGTACCCCATTGCGATGGCGGTGCCGGCAAACATGGTAAGCATTCCTGTGTAAATGGGATGACGCACAACCCGGTAAGGCCCGCGCTCGATGAGTTCGTGTCCTTCTTTCAACGTGATCACGCCACTCCAGTTTCGTCCGAGTATTGCTCTGGCCCAGATGGCAAACAGAAGCCCGCTAACGCACAGGAAGGCACCGATCCAGGCGCTTGATGTTGTATGCGAAATAGCAAGCCAATCGAACGGAAACGGCAAGCTGTTCGATCTGAACAGTAGAAGGTAAGCGATCACGAGCAGGAACCAGTAGCGTGCCCGCTCGCCGCTGCGTTCGCGGTAAACGGTGCGCTTCGTGGAGGCTGCTGCCAGCAGCCAGATCATTACGAAGATTATCCAGCAGACGCGAATGATTCCGATGCCTGACGAGTGTGCATGGATCCCCATCGTTTGCTCTCTGGAGAGACGCTCTGTGCCGCGCGATTCTGCACGAAGGCCGGCTCAGCGCGCAGCCAGCGCAGAATCCGTGTCCGGGAAAATCTGAAACACCTGATCGAGCCGTGAGATTTCGAAAATTGAGCGCACGGTTTCCTGCAAACCGGCCAGCAAGAATTTTCCGCCGTAACCTTCCACCTTTTGCATTGCTTGAATCAGAGCCGCCAGGCCTGCGCTATCGATGTAAGTGACGCGCGAAAGATCTATCACCACTCGTTCGGGTTTTTTCTCGATTATTGCATTCAACGACGCCGTGACGACAGGCGAAACGTGCAGATCGATTTCGCCCTTGAGCGGCAAAACATTGGGCCGGTCTCGGTGCGGCTTCGGTGCAGATGGGGACGCGTTCTTTTTCATTCAACCCTTCAATCGTCAATGAATCACCATCCGAGCGTATCGATTACTGTTTCCACATCTGAAAGATCATCGATTAAGAATTCCGGGTGATACTCTGCAAGTTGATCGCGACTCCATGTGCCGGTCGCCACCGCAACTGTGCGCGCGCCCAAGGCCTTGCCGCAGGCAATATCGCGCGGCGTATCGCCAATTACATCGATCTCGGATGCGCGGAATTCGCCGCCGTGCCTCTCTTTTGCCCGCGCGCGAGCGAACGGTCCCAGCCGGTTACGGTCCCGGTGGTCATCCGCAAACGCGCCAAATTCGAAAAAGTGCCAGACACCGTAGTGCTCAAGCTTTAGTTGCGCGCCGCGGGAGACATTGCCAGTAAGAAGCGCCAGCACCAGGTGCGGCCGCGACTTGAGTCGTCCGAGCAACTCGAGCACGCCCGGAAGCAGCTTGCCTTTGCGGCGCGGCAATTCGGTCGAAAGAAAATGCACGTAGCTGTCCAGGAACGCGCTGACGTTTTCATTCGTCGCGGGAATTTTATGTTTGTTCAGTATGCTCACAACAATGCCCGAATCGGTCATGCCCGCGATTTCGATGTCATGCAGATCATCATCGATGCCGAAGCGCTCTTTAAAGGCCGATTTAAGGGCATGCACGCCCGCGCCTCCGGAGTGGATCAACGTCCCATCGATATCGAAAAGAAGGAGACGCTTTTGTTTTTTTGTCATGCCAAAAAAAATGACCAAATCCAAATGACGAATGACGAAAGAATGACAAAAGATCAACTCGCGAACGGTTTCGGAGTCAAATGACGAAAGAGTTCTTCAACGAACACCACATATTTTCGGGCTTCGTCATTCGTGCTTATTTCGACATTCGACATTCGTGCTTCGTCATTAGCCTTGCAGCGAGATTCCTCAAGCCCGAAAGGTTTCGCGGCGCGGGATGGCTTAAAGGCTTGGCGCGTGCATCATCAGCACCGCGATCATGCTCCCCAGAAACACTAGCAGCACGATTGCCAGACCGATAAAAATTCCATTGCGAACCGGATCGTTCTGATGTTTTTGGCGCCGGAACGGAGAAACGTTCGTAAAATCCGCGGGCGCCGCGCTCAATTCCGCTGGTCTGGCTTTGATCTCCTCAAGCTCAGGCAGCGGTTGCGACCCGCGTGTGTCGGATTCGTAGCGGGCTTCGGTCGCGCCAAATCGAATCCGATCGTCAAAGCGCAGCAAGGTTTCCGTCACCGGCTTACCGTTGACGTGTGTGCCATTGGTCGACCCAAGATCTTTCAGCCGATAAGTTTCGCCGGCCAACTGCAACTGCGCGTGCCGTGCCGAGACTGACGGATTGTTAATGACGATGGTGTTGTCCGGGCTCCGTCCGATTGTGACCATGTCGTCCACAAGTTCGTACGTCGTCCCGCTGATGATGAGCTTTGGCATGTTAGCGGCAATCTAGCCGAAAATTGAGCCTTTGGTCGAGGGATTCTTCCGCTTACACGCAAGCTATTGGCGCCTACGCGTTATCAGGGAGTTGGGCGAGGGTGTGGAGTCGGGCGCGGCCTCGGAGTTACTCTTGGCGTAGCAGTAGGCGTTGGTGTTGGGCTCGGTGTGGGTGTCGGACCGGATTGCGCGCAGTATATCCCTCCCGTATTTAAATCGCCAGAGAACCCTGTGCCTCCCCAGACAATCATTTCACTGCCAGTCCATACCGCCGTGTGGTCCCATCGAGCAGTGGGCGCGTTGATGGTACTGGTGGCTGTCCAACTATCCGTGCCCGAATTGTATCTTCCGCCGCTGTTATATAACGTCGGGTACCATTCTCCTCCCCAGACAATCATTTCACTGCCAGTCCACACCGCCGTGTGCGAGTCTCGTGCGGACGGCGCGTTGATAGTACTGGTGGCCGTCCAGTTGTCCACGCTGGGATTGTACCTACTGCCAGTATCAAAATCGCCTGAGTCCCCGGTGCCTCCCCAGACAACCATTTCACTGCCAGTCCAGACTGCCGTGTGCCTGTATCGGCCAGAGGGCGCGTTGATGGTACTGGTGGCCGTCCAGTTGTTCGTGCTGGGACTGTATCTACCGCCAGTGTTCAAGTAGCCGCTAGTATCGTATCCTCCCCAGGAGACCATTTCACTACCCGTCCAGACTGCCGTGTGAAGGAATCGCTCGGAGGGTGCGTTGGCGAGGTTGGTGGCTGTCCAGTTGTCCGAACTGAGATTGTACCTACCGCCAGTGTTCAAGGCGCCTGAGTCGCCAACACCACCCCAGACAATCATTTCACTTCCAGTCCACACTGCTGTGTGGCCCCATCGCGCGGTTGGCGCATTCGTGGTGCTGGTAGCTGTCCAACTATCGGATCCTGGATTGTATCTCCCGCCAGTGTTCAAGTTGTTGATGCCGTCAAATCCGCCCCAGACGATCATTTCACCACCGGACCAGACTGCTGCGTGATACCATCGGCCAGTGGGCGCGTTGACGGTGCTAGTGGCTGTCCACGTGTGGGTGCTAGGATTGTATCTCCCCCCAGTGTTCAAATCGAAGTAGCCGCCCCAGACGATCATTTCAATCCCGGTCCAGATCGCCGTATGAGAAGCTCGTGCAGAGGGCACGTTGTCGGTAAAGGTATTCGTCCAGCTGTCGGTGCTGGGATTGTATCTCCCACCGGTGTTCGAATAGTTGCCGCCCCAGATGATCATTTCACTGCCGCTCCACACTGCCGTGTGAGATTCTCGTGGGGAGGGCGCATTGGTGGTGCTGGTAGTTGCCCAAGCGTCGGTGCTGGGATCGTATCTCTCGCCGGTGTTCAAATCGCTGCTGCCGTCAAATCCGCCCCAGACGATCATTTTACTGCCAGTCCACACTGCGGTGTGAAAGTCTCGGCCAGAGGGCGCGTTGGCGGTGTTCGTCGCTATCCAACTGTTCGTCGCTGGATTGTATCTCCCGCCAGTGTTGACAGTGTTGTTGCGATCATATCCACCCCACACGATCATTTCACTGCCGCTCCAGACTGCCCTATGCTCCTCTCGGCCAGAGGGCGCGTTGGCAGTGCTGGTAGGTGTCCAGCTATTTGTGCCGGGATCGTATCTCCCGCCGGTGTTCAAATCGCTGCTATCAAATCCACCCCAGACGATCATCTCACTGTCAGTCCAGACTGCCGTGTGAGCGTATCGGGCATCAGGCGCGTTGGTAGTGCTGGTAGCAGTCCAACCATCCGTGCTGGGATTATATCTCCCGCCGGTGTTCAAATAGTTAGTGGCGTCAAGTCCGCCCCAGACGATCATTTCGCTGCCGGTCCAGACTGCCGTGTGCGATTGTCGTGCAGTGGGCGCGTTGCTGGTGCTGGTAGCGGCCCAACTATCCGTGACGGGATTGTATCTCCCGCCGGTGTTCGTATACAGGGGATCAAGGCCACCCCAGACGATCATTTCACTGCCGGTCCAGACTGCCGTGTGTGATAGTCGTGCAGCGGGCGCGTTGGTAGTGCTGGTAGAAGTCCAACTATCGGTGCTGGGATTATACTTCGCGCCAGTGCTCAAATCGTTGCTCCCGTCCCATCCGCCCCAGATGATCATTTCACTGCCCGTCCAGACCGCTGTATGATAGGCCCGGGGCGAAGGCGCGCCAGCAGTCGGTGTCCAGATATCTTCCATGCAGCCGCTTCCTGCCGATATCTGCGGTAGCTTATAGTCAGCGTTCGGCTCTGTTATTGCAGTAGGCACTTGGCTCTCTGCTCTAGCTCGCCACAATTCTAACGGCTCTTTGAGCCATGAAACTCTGGCTAGCTTTAGGCGGTCCTTGGTTCTCTCGGTAACTGCCGTCGCGTAATAACGCTCGGCATCCTGTTGTAAGGGGCTCAGTTTTCCTATGGGCAAGGTTTGGTAGGGCGCGACAGCCGGGCGCGCCGATAGGGAAGCGCCTCCCGCGCACGCGGGATCCCTACCATTTGTCAATTGGCGTGTCCCTTTACCGAAGATGGCGACGAGCCTTTGGACCGTTTCGTCCCATTCAGCGCTGTTTAACTTCACACCGTGTTTCGAATCCTGGCGTTGTAGGGCGGGCGCCCCGCGGGCACATTTCTTCGGCAAGCGATGCGCTTGCCCTACAATTTCTCCGCTATCGTTTCTGACGAATTCAATTTCGCTGTACTGCCCGCTCAGCTGTTTCATCTGTTCGATGGACGGACGGATGCACCTGTAGGTCGGCTTCGGCGCGATGTCTTAGCTCGCCGTGAATTCTTTGGTCGTATCCATACCAGTTTCTTACTAAGCGCTCCGCGAGCGTGGGCCTCGCCAAGCACTCGGCGATGACAAAAGGATCGTTCCCGAGCGCTTCAAAGAGTTCGCGCAACACCTCAGGCTGTCTCGTGTGCTTTGCCATGCGATCCATCTCAGCTTGTAATTGCTCCGCCGTAATCGGTCGTTGCCAGTAATCCTCCAGCGCTTGCGAGTTGCGCAGATAGTCTGCCACTTTCTTTTCAAGTTGCGCCTGAGACATCACCGCATCGAGCGACGGCTTGAGATCATGGCGCTCCTTTGGGCAAATGCGATGACGCCAGTAAACTTCTTCGATGGCTCGTTGATAAGACACGCGCTCTTCGAACGTTAGGGTCCTGTAGGAAACTTTCGCCGGGGCGTCTGGACGCAAGAAGGTCAGTAATGGCCGGGTTGCCATCGAACCGACAGCTGCTGTGCAAAGAAGGAGAACAATTAGCGCGCGGTGGCTAGAAAAGCCCGATCGAGATTTAGATTTTTTCGGCACCGATTAGATCCGCCACCTGTAGAGAGTGGCAATTCTATTGATATGTCATAAACGTGTCAATTTCCTCGCAATTCCCAGAGGAAACGTGCCTGGCGCGCATTGACCATGCGCGCCCGCGCTCGCATAGTGCCCACTTCCATGGCGATTGAATTCACCCGCAACTTTTGCATCATCGCGCACATCGATCACGGCAAAACCACGTTGTCGGATCGGTTGCTCGAGCGCACGGGTACGATTCACGAGCGGGACAGGCAGGACCAGCTCCTTGATTCAATGGATCTGGAGCGGGAGCGCGGGATCACAATCAAAGCGCATCCAGTGACGATGCGTTACACGCGCAAATCCGGCCAAAGCTATCGACTGAACCTGCTCGACACTCCCGGGCATGTCGATTTTAGCTACGAAGTTTCACGAAGCCTCGCCGCATGCGAGGGCGCTCTGTTGGTTGTTGATGCGGCGCAGGGAGTGGAGGCGCAAACCGTAGCGAACGTTCATCTCGCTCACAAGCAGGGGCTCACCATTGTTCCGGTCATCAACAAGATCGACCTGCCGAACGCCGATGTGGCCTCGGTGCATCGCCAGTTGGAAGAAATCTTGGCGATCCCTGCCGAGGAAGCAATCGATGCAAGCGCGAAGATGGGGATCGGGATCGAGGAAATTCTTGAGGCAATCGTGAAACGCATTCCGTCGCCCCAACCGCCGACGGACCAGACGTTGCGTGCGCTTGTCTTTGATTCCGTTTTTGATGTTTATCGCGGGGTGGTCGGCTATGTGCGTGTTGTCTCCGGAACAATGGAAGCGAATCACGCGATCACTTTGATGAGCAACAACGCGCGCTACGAGATCAAGGAGGTAGGCGTGTTTACGCCGAAGATGCTCCCGCAGGAAAAGCTAAATCCCGGCGACGTCGGTTATTTCATTGCAAACATCAAGACGACCGCCGACATGAAGATCGGCGACACCATTACCGACCAACGCCATCCCACGCGCGAGCCGCTTCCCGGTTTTCAGGAAATTCATCCCATGGTCTTCAGCGGGATCTATCCAATCAATACCGGCGACTTCGAACATTTGAAGACCGCAATCGCGAAGCTGCGCCTGAACGATTCGGCTTTTGTCTATCAGCCGGAAAGTTCCGTTGCGCTCGGATTTGGATTTCGTTGTGGATTTCTCGGGCTACTTCACATGGAGATCATCCAGGAACGGCTCCGGCGCGAGTACAACATGGACATCATCGCGACGAGTCCAAGCGTGGTCTATGAAGTCCTGACCACGCGCGGAGAAAAATTGTTGATTGATAATCCCGCTCACCTGCCTAATCCAAGCATGATCCAGGAAATTCGTGAGCCGATTGTAAAGGCTTACGTGCTTTGCCCGAATGAAAATATCGGCGACATCCTGCAATTGATTCTGGAGAAACGCGGCCAGATGGAGCGCACCGAGTCGCTCGATACGCGCCGGGTGATGTTGCATTGCGAATTGCCGCTCAACGAAATTCTCGTCGATTTTAATGACAAGATTAAGAGCATTAC
>JBKPDP010000128.1:0-8072 GCA_046727935.1 Verrucomicrobiota bacterium
GGAACCTGTTCGAGGAGGCGCAATGCGGCGTCGCGCTCGCCGGCATGGGCGAAAAGCGCCGCCATCGTAAATCCATCCGGCTTGACTTTCGCGCGCGCGATTTCCGCCAGCGCGGCATCCTTCCAGCCCATCGCCGCATAGGCGAGAGCCACGTGCAGATGGGCCTGCTGATCGCCGGGGTTCTCCTCCGCTTCCACCTCCAAGATCCACCGCGCCGAGTCGAGCGCGCTACAGGCACGCTCCTTGTTCCCCGCATAGAAATGAATCAGACCTTCAACGAATCCCTTCGGGACCATGTGACCAAATCCGCCGTCGAGAAACGGCAATCGTTCAGAAGGACAAGCCGCGAGCAGGCGTAGGGCTTCGGGGAAGTTTCGCTCGTAGACGGCAGCCGTACAGTGCGCCGCTGTTACTCGACCATCCGGATCCTTGCCCGCGGGAATCTCAGCCAGAAATTTCTTTGTTCGCGCCACCTCTCCTGTCCAGCGGAATTCCTCACTCGCACGGAAGAGCCGAAAGAAAACGGATTCCGGTGCGAGTTCCAGGGAGCGATCCGAAGCCCAGCGCGCTTTGGACACCTCTCGCTTCTTCGCCAGCAGAGTAGCGTAGTTGTAAAAGACTTTTGGTTCGCGCGGATTGATTTCGATGGCGCGCTGGAACGTCGCCTCCGCTTCTGCGAGCCAGTCCATGTCCGTTTGGAAGAGGGCCGCTATCATTACTAGGTAGCCGTCGTTTGGCAGCAGGCGAAGCGCGCTGTCCACCTCCTCTTTCATCGCTTTTTCTCTCTCGATTGACTTAACGGACCACGACAGGATGAGCGCCATCACCATGTGTGCCTGTCCGCAATGCGGGTCGAGCCGCAGCGCCTCCTCCGCATGACTGCGCGCTTCGGCGAGCACCGCGGGCCGGTGATCAAAGTAGCCGTAGAGATTGTGGAGCATTTCGGCGAGTCGGGCGTGAGCCAGGGCAAATCGCGCGTCCAGCGCGACTGCGTGTCTGTAGCATTGTTCGGCCGCGACGTAGTTGTCGCGCGAGACTTCGGGCCGCATTTGAAACTCACGGCCGCGGAGATACACGACGTAGGCATCCGGATTGTTGGTCAGCTTCGCTTCCACCTGCGCCTTTTCCTCCGGGCTGAGCTTCGCCGCCAGCGCAGTGGCGATTTCCGCCGCCAGCTGGCCTTGCAGAGCGATCGAATCCTCCAGTGTGCGATCGTAACGGTCCGACCAGATTTGCCGTTCCGTCGTTGCGTCGCTCAACTGCACATTAACCAACACGCGATTTGCGGTGCGACGAACGCTACCCTCGAGAACGGCTCCAACGCCAAGTTCCTGTGCGAGCGCACGGAGCCTGCGACCGGAAAGATCCCGATATGACGCTACCGAACTCCGGCTAACAACCTTGAGACCCTTGATCCGGGCGAGGCTGGTGAGGAGATCGTCCTGAATGCCGTCGGCGAAAAACGCATTCTCTTTCTCTTCGGAGAGGTTGTGAAACGGTAGAACCGCAATGCTCTTTGGCGGGATGCTGGAAGTATTCGCCGCGCCGGAGAGCGGCTGGTTGCGCTTCTGTGGAAAAAGCAAAACGGTCGCAACAATCACGAGCGTGACCAAAGCGGCCGCGAGTGCGAACCGCTTCACAATTTTCCAACGGTCGAGGATCTGTGCGCGGCAATCTTGCAATTGCAACGTGAGTGCACGGACATCCGGGCGCGCGGCTGGTTCGGGGGCAAGCATCGACACGAGCAGCGAAATAAGGCGGCTTGGAACACGTGCCGCCTTCAGCTGTTCGATCGGCAGAGCTCGCGAGTGCTGGCTCGCGCGAATCTGTTCGATGGTCGTGCCTTGGAAGGGCCTATTGCCGGTAAGCAAATACCAGAGCGTTGCGCCTAACGAATAAATGTCCGAGCGAACGTCGACCCGCGCATCAGTGAATTGCTCCGGACTCGCGAAAGCCGGTGTGCCGACAAATCCTCCGTGCGTTAAGCCCATCGCATCCGGCTTTTCGACAAGTGCTTTCGCCACACCGAAATCGATCACCTTTACGACGGTGTCGGCTTTTTCGGCTTTGCCGGGACTCAAATCATTCGCATCCGGCGCGGCGGCGACGAACATCAGATTCGCCGGCTTCAAATCCCGGTGCACCAGACCCTGCTTCTCGGCCGCGGCCAATGCACTGGTGATCTGCAACGCGATCTCGATGGTGGTGAGTGCGTCGAGCGGCCCGGTCCGGCGAACACGCATCTCCAGCGTCTCGCCTTCCACCAGTTCCATCGCGCAGAAGCACTGCCCGGTCTCTTCGCGGATGCCGAAATGGTAAACGGTCGCGACATTTGGATGCCGCAAAGATGCGGCCGTCCGCGCTTCGCGCATGAACCGTCCGCGTGCTTCCGCTCCGCGTTTCACCCGTTCCGAATCGATGAGCTTGAGTGCGACCGCACGCCGCAGCGACGTATCAAGCGCGCGATACGTCACTCCCATGGCGCCGCGGCCAAGTTCCCACAGCGATCCATCGTCGCGTCGCTCAATCCGGTAATTCCCGAGTCGATCCGCTACGGAAGAAAGCGGGGCTTCGTCAGGTTCTTCCGCCTCGTCAAATCCGATGCGCAGCAGGCAAATCATGCAGCGCCCGAGATTGCGGGAGAATGCTCCCTCCAACCGCGTCCCGCACTCAGGACACACCGCCGCGCTAGTCGCCTGTGCCTGCATTAATCCGCCGCCAGCACTTCACAAAGATGTCGCAGCTCAGCGTCAACCTCGGACGCTTCCGCCACGGTGCCACCCACTTCCTCCCGCAAAATCGCGCGATACCTCGAGCGCAGCCGGGCCACATCGCTGCGCAGCGTTGTGATCGGACGGCCCAGCCGAAGAGACATTTCTTCGTATGGAACTGCCGCTTCGCTAGTGACCGAAAAGTGTGAGTTCAACTGCTTGAACAGCTCATCTTTTCCCGCCAAAGCGCATTCCTCGGCCAGCCGATCCAGCGCCGTGCGGAGCAGCGTCTCTGCCCACTCACGTTCGTAAACCCGTTCAGCACTCCAGGCCTGCGAGCCCACGGCTCGTGCGTCCGCCTCGGCGATCGCGGCCGTGTCGAGCGGCCCCAGGATCATGCCTCCGCCGCGCTTCTGCCTCTGGTCGTGAGCGCGCGCGTGGGCCACAAAATGTTTGAGCGCGCCGAGCAGAAAGGAACGGAACCGTCCCTTCTCGGGATCGGCTCGGGCATAGGCACGTGATTCGATGAGATGGGCGAAAAAACCCTGCGTCAGATCTTGTGCATCGTCTGGATTTGAGCCCTGGCGTCGAAGGAACACGAAGATCGGTCGCCAATAAATCCGGCACAGTTCCGACAGCGCGCTCAGCGCCTCGTCAGGCGGTGTTTGCGATTCCCCCGCATCGAGGACGATCGTCCAGCGAGTGGAAGCGAACAAACCTTCGCGCCTCGTTTCGGTGGCAAACGTCGCAGGCACGCGACGTTTTTATCCGGTAGGAGGAAAACAAGCAAGCCTAATAGGCGAGAGACACGCTGACTCCACTAGCGGCTGACGCAACCGGCTAACTCACCCATACGGATTGGAAAAATTGAAAGGAATTCAGATCATCCCGAGCTTCATCCGGCCCGCTTCGCTGATCATGTTTTGATTCCAGGGCGGATCCCAGACGAGCTGGACATCGGCTTCATCCACGCCGTCGATCGACAAAATCTTGCTCTGGGCGTCGTGCGCGATGGCTGGCCCCATTCCGCAGCCAGGGGCGGTGAGGGTCATTTTCACTTCCACGCGAGTGCCGCCGCCATCCTTTTTGATCAAACGGCAATCGTAAACCAGACCAAGATCAACAATGTTTACCGGGATTTCCGGATCGTAACATTGCCGAAGCTGATTCCAGACGTCTTCTTCTGAAACTTCGCCATTTGTAGTGCGGGCTGGCTTTTGAGTTGGTTGTGGCTGGGGTTTTTCAAGGCCCAAAGCATCGAGATCCTTCTCCGCGATTCGTGCCAGCCCTTGATAGCTTGCGATCGTATAGCTTCCGCCCAGGCTTTGCGTGATCACTCCCTGAGTTCCAGCTGGGATCGTCGTCTTTTGCCCGCTTGGAATCTGGATTGCCTCACAATCACGGCTCAATGTGAATTCAATGTTCTCGTACATGGCCCTTACCCTTTAGAATTATTATGCCACAGAACAAGAGAATGACGAAATCCGAATGACGAAGGACGAAACAATGTCGAAGGACGAAATGACGAATGGACCGGTTTGATTTTTCCATTTAGTCATTCCTTCGTCATTCGACATTCGTGCTTCGTCATTCTCAGTAAACATCGCGCTTGTAGCGCTTATCGCTCTTCAGCTTCTCGACGTACTCATTGGCTTGATCAACGGTTTTACCACCTTTCTCCTGTACGATTTTGCGTAGCGTTGCATCGACGTCCTTGGCCATTCGCTTCGCGTCGCCGCACACGAAAAAGTGCGCACCTTCCGCATCGAGCCATTTCCAAATCTCCGCAGCGTTTTCCTTCATCCGATGCTGCACATAAATCTTCTCGGCTTGATCGCGTGACCAGGCGCAATCGAGTCGCGTGAGGAGCCCTTCTTTCTTGAATGCTTCGAATTCTTCGCCGTAGGCAAAATCGCAGCTTTGATGCTGCGATCCGAAAAAGAGCCAGTTCTTTCCCTTTGCTCCAGTCGCCTTGCGTTCCTGCAAATACGCCCGAAACGGCGCCACTCCGGTCCCGGGGCCCACCATAATGATTGGAACGTCCGGGCCGTCGGGCAAATGAAAATGTTTTGCCACGCTCGGGAACACGAGCACGGGCACGTCATCAGCGCGTTCCGCAAGAAAAGATGAGCAAACTCCTTTGCGGATCCGTCCGTGACTTTCGTATCGGACGACATCGACAATGAAGTGCACCTGGTCCGGATACGCCCTGAGACTGGACGCGACTGAATAAAGTCGCGGCTGCAATTTCGTCAGTAGCCCAACAAATTCTTCTGGCGCGAAACGAGCAGAGGGATGTTCCAGGAGGAAATCGATTATCTCCATGCCCCAAAGATAAGTCTCGAGGTCGTGTTTGCGGTGTGGCGCGAGAAGGTACCCCAATGTAGGCGCAGCGGAAGCTCGCTCAGCAATGGCCCTCAAAAACTTCGGCGTTGGCTGTGTGATGCTGTAATCGCGGAGCAACGCTTCGCGCAGTGTCGTTGGTTCCCCTCTTGGTCGCGGCACTTTTTCATGGCCGGTCACGCCGAGCGCATGGATGATTTCATCGACCAATTGTGGATCGTTGGTTGCGTAAACGGCCAGTGAATCCCCCACTTCAAAGCTCAAACCCCATCCCGTTAGATCGAGTTCGAAATGGCGCGTGTCCTTCGCCGACTCCGGACCGCTAAGACGGCGATTAACAACGAGACGAGCGGGAAACGGGTTTGCCCGGGTGTACCGTGGGGCGGCAGCAGTGGTAGTCGCAGGAGCAGTAGCGGTAGCTTCGGTCATAGCAAGTCTTGTAGCGGCGATCTCTCAACCTCGCAAATTCTTCATCCGTCATTTCCAATCGCCAGTGTGGGGCAAACGTCCATGGCGCGCTGTGCAGCGGCGGTTTCCTCCGGCGTTTCGGGTTGTTTAAAAAAATGAACGGCAGTTTCGTCCCGGTCGTAAGTGATGAGATTTGGCGCTTCTTCGAGACAGAGGCGGCACAACGCGCAGCTTGTATCCACATACCATTGTCCAGGCGCGTTCTCCGGTTGCTTGCTCAGTTTGTCCGCCACAATTCAAGTAAACTCAGGGATAGTGTTGAAGAAAATCAGTTCCGATGCGCTGTGAAGCAACGGTAACCGGCCGGAAGGTCAGGGAAGTTTTACAAGACGTGGTCGTACATGATCGCCATTCACTTGAAACACCAGATAATGGTAGAAGCCGCCGCTGTTTGGCGTGCCTTCAAGCGGTCCTCCCGCTCCACCCGAGACAGATAAAATGGCGGTTGCTTCCATGAGAAGATTTTGCCTCGGAATGGGTGATTTAATGCGCAAGAGGAGCGACCCTGGACCTTCTATTGCGACGGGCTTTCCTTGGCGCGTCCGACGCAAGCGCTATCGCGAAATCCACCTGTCGTTTGAAGGCGTCAACGCGGACAACAAACACGGATAATTCGTCGCCGACACTAAAGCGCTTGCGTGAGCGTCTCCCAATGAGCTGCCGTCGAGCCGGATCGAACAAATAGAAGTCGTCCATCAACGAGGAGACGTGGATCAAACCAGTGATGAGAGCATCCGGCAGTTCCACCATTAATCCGTAATTGCGCGGATCGACAATAGTAGCGCGAAAAATCTGCGGGTTGCGTTCATCGAGCTGGCGTTGAAAGAATTCGAGCTTCTTCGTCTGGGTGGCGTCGATCTCCGCATCGGCTGCGGTCCGTTCGGTCGTTGAAATGTGTTCGGCGATGGAAGCGATTTCTCCCACGTCGGGATGGGAAATGCGGCGCGCTACGGTATCCGGCCCGCTCGGCGAGCGCGCCTTACCTAATGCACGATGCACAACCAGATCGGCGTAACGGCGAATGGGACTGGTGAAATGCAAGTAATTTGCCTTGGCCAACCCGTAATGGCCGAGTGGCTGCGGAGAGTAACGCGCACGTTTCAAACTTTTAAGCAGACCGACCTTAAGCGCTTGCTCTTCCGGTTTCCCATGGATTGAGGTCAGTAAACGCTGTAGCTCAGTACGATGAGTCAGATCGCCGACCCGGTAATTGAAGCCGAGGACGAATTCGCGATACTCTGCGAGTTTTTCTGGGTCTGGATTTTCGTGGACGCGATACATGGTCGGAATCGCGCGCTTTTTCAGCTCGCGCGCAACAGCCTCGTTTGCGGCCAGCATGAATTCTTCGATTAATTGATGAGATTCATCATTCTCGACGCGCTCCAATTTTATCGGACCGCCATCTTTGTCGACACAGACTTTCACCTCTGGAAAATCAAGGTCGAGGGCGCCATGCTCGAATCGTTTCCGGCGCAATAACGCAGCGAGTTCCCAGGCGAGGTGTAGCCGTTCGCCCAGCTGATCGGTGGGTGGCGTGGTAAGAATCGCGTACGCCTGTTTGTAGGTAAGCCGGTGTGCACTGCGAATTACGCTGTGCGCAAAGTGCGCGCTTTTCGCGGTCCCATGTTTGTCGAAATGAATAAACACAGAATGCGTGAGCCGATCGACCCCCGGATTGAGACTGCAAACGCCGTTGCTCAATCGCTCCGGCAACATCGGGATCACGCGATCCGGTAGATAAACGCTATTTCCGCGCCGGCGCGCTTCGCGATCCAGCGGGCCGTCCGGCTCTACGTAAGCGGCGACATCAGCAATGTGCACGCCGAGACGCCAACCGGTACCGATTTTCTCAACGTGAATTGCATCATCGAAATCGCGCGCGTCATCGGGATCGATGGTGACGATAAATTCTCCGCGCAAATCTTCGCGTCCGTCAAATTGCCGGGCATCAATTGTCTCCGGGATCCGCTCCGCCTGGTCCAGCACATCTCTCGGGAATTCTGTTGGCAGATGATATTTCCGGATGATCGACAGCATGTCGATGCCCGGAGCGGAAGCCGGACCGAGCACCTCGATGATTTCACCTTCGGGATTAACATGGCGCGATTCCCAAGCTTCCAGCCGAACCACAACTTTATCGCCAACTTCCGCTGTAGCGGCGGTCTGTGCCCGCCGATTGGTCGCCGCTGCTGGGCGCACATAAACGTCGTGTACCATGCGCGGGTCATCCGGGACCACATAATAAAAGTTCCGCGAACGTTGCACAGTGCCGACAATCGTATCGTGAGCGCGTTCCAGGATTCGAATCACGCGCCCTTCACGCCGTCCTTTAATGCGTCCGTAAGGCTCATCCCGCGATATGCGCGCAACCACGCGATCGCCATGGATCGCTGTTCCGACGTTTTCCGCCGCGATGAAAATATCCGGGTCGCCCGGCTTTTCGGATGTCAGAAAACCGTAACCGGCTTGATGAATGGACAATTTGCCGGTTACCAGGTCCGCTTCGGTCGGCAGAACATATCGATTCTTCCGGATGCGCGCGATCTCGCC
>JBKPDP010000129.1:0-34352 GCA_046727935.1 Verrucomicrobiota bacterium
CGGCAGCTTTAGTGATTTCGCAGCTTTGGCCAGCGCTACGACGTTGTGTTTCAGCTCGCCGGTCGAATAGTCACGGACGCCGGTCATGAGGCCAACCTGATGATCGACCAGAACAAGCGCCGCATTTTCGGAAGTCAGGGGCTCGTAAGCGTAGACTTGATTAATCATTATATTCTCCGTTTTGGGTTGATGGCGGGTTTCAGTCAACATCGATGATTAGGCGGCGCGAACTGCCTTTGTCAGCAACGCCGGCCGGGGCTGTGAAGACGCGAGCGAGTTGCGCACCATCGGTGCAACCTCTGTTCCGAGCAGTTCAATCGCGCGCAACAATTTCGCGTGCGGCAGTGCTGCGACGCTCATTTGGAACGTGAGACGGGAAATGCCGCCTAACGAATCGTTCACGCGCAGGATTTTTTCCGCGACGGTCTCCGGATCTCCTACGAGCAGGGCTCCGGTCGGTCCGAGCTGGGCGTCGAAATGCGCGCGAGTCATAGGTGGCCATCCGCGCTCCCTGCCAATCTCAGTGAAGCTTTGCGCATAGCCGGGAAAGAATTCGTCTTTGGCCGTCGTCGAACTATCGGCGACATAGCCTAGCGAATGAATACCAACCTTGAGCTGATCTGGAGAGTGCCCCGCGCGCAACCCCGCTTCACGGTAGCGGTCGATCAATGGCCGAAAACGGTGCGGTTCGCCGCCGATGATGGCGACCATTAGTGGGAGCCCGAGCATGCCGGCACGAATAAAAGAGCCAGGTGTGCCTCCAACACCCAGCCAAACCGGCAGCGGATTCTGCAACGGGCGCGGATAGACTCCCTGTCCGGTGAGTGGCGCGCGATGTTTGCCCGACCAGTGAACGTGCGTGTTCTCGCGGATCTTCAGAAGCAGATCGAGTTTCTCGGCAAAGAGCGAATCGTAGTCCTCGAGTTCCAGTCCGAAGAGGGGAAATGCTTCGATGAATGAGCCGCGCCCTGCGACGATCTCCGCCCTTCCGTTCGAAAGCAGATCGAGCGTCGCGAACTCCTGGAACACGCGCACCGGATCGGCTGCGCTTAGGACTGTGACGGCGCTCGTTAGGCGTATATGCCGAGTTCGGGAGACGGCGGCGGCGAGAATCATCGTTGGCGCGGAATCGAGGAACTCGCGCCGGTGGTGTTCGCCGATGCCGAACACGTCGAGCCCCATCTCGTCAGCGAGCGTGATCGCTTCGAGCAATTCGCTGAGATGTCGTGCCGGATCGACGGCCCGGCCAATCGCGTCAACGGTTGCCGCCACGAAACTGTCTACGCCGATTTGCATTTTTTTGTGATCTTTGTTCAAGCTGCAACGCGTTGTTGGAAGAGACCGACAAAAGCGGAGCGGACACTCAGGAACACAACGATCCAGAGCACCGTCACGACGAAAGCCAGAGGCAGACCGCTCGGAAGCATCAATATGTGAATGAGCAGAATGTTGACGATGATCGGAGCGAGCAGGGTCAGCGCGAGCGGAACGTAGCGATTAACCAGGAGCAGGACCGCTGAAATGACCTGGAGCAGAAATATCGGGACCAGATAATGGGAGACAAAGAGCGCCCCCACGAACTGGTCAGCCGTTCCGGACGGCGGCGGACTGGGAATGAAGTGGAGGAAGCCGTTCAGTCCAAAGACGAGAAAGATGAATCCAAGAAGAAAACGAGCGATGACAACAGTGATTTTCATGTTAGGTTCTTTTGTTTGATATACAGTATATTGACATCAATACAATCTATGTCAAGATAAAATTGGAAATGAGGCGGAAAAGAACAACTCCGGGACAAGACTCCACCGGCGTCCATATCTGGCTCGTTTTCATGAAAGCCTTTCAGGCGCTGTTCCCCCACGCGGAGGAGAGCATCAAGCACACAGAACTGGGCGACTCCGATTTCCGCGTCCTGGAAGTTCTCCTGCATAAGGGCCCACTTCCGGTTAACACCATCGGCCCAAAAGTTTGGCTCACTCCCGGATCCATTAGTGTGGCCATCGATCGCTTGGTTAGAAAAGGGCTCGTCTCGCGCAAGGATCACCCGGACGACCGCCGCGTGCGCCGGGTTGAACTGACACCGAAAGGGCGGGCCCTGATTAGCCGCGGGTTTGGCGAGCACGCCGCCGCGATGGAAGATGTGGCGGGCGTCCTTTCAGAAAACGAACGGCTGACATTGCTGCGGCTTTTGAAAAAATTGGGGAAGCATGCCGGCGAAATCCGCCGATAGGGTCGTGATATGGAGAAGCAGGCCAACTCCCATGTTTAGCTCCGGCGCTTGGTTAGCGTTTCTTGTCTTTCGTGGAGATATTCTTCGATGCAGCATCGAGAGCCGCGCGGACCAAAGCGACATTCGCTGCGGCAAGATCAACGCTTGTCGAGCCCCGCTTTCCCCAAGCGCCAGCGCAAGGCTCGAACACGCTTGGCGCTTTGTGCCGAAACGTCCGCTGCTGTTCTGGGGTGAGCCTCACCATTCCATGCTCGTCGTCGGGATAACTGAGCGTGGCGAAAATCTTGCCGCCCACCCGGAAATCCGGGTGGCTCATGTGCGAGGACTCGCTCGCCCCAGAAATCTCGAGCGCCAGATTGCGAAACTTATCTGCGGTCATGAGACGCTCTTTCGCCTTAACGAGGGATGGCAAACTGAACATCTTCACTGGGGCGAGGCACCGATCATCGAATCGTTGAACTGCGTCACGAGTGCACTTTCATTGGGTCCGGGGTTCTCTCGGAAAGCTTGTGCCTGTTGGACGACGATCTCATTCGCATCGGTAACCAGCAATTTCATGGTTTCTTCGATGAAATCCCTCAGCGGCATGGCCCGCGGTTCCTCCTTGCTATTCAGAAGGTCCGTCTGCACCCACGGCGGAGCAATTTCCAGGACGCTGACTGACGTGCCCTTCAGTTTGTGGCGCTGTGAAAGGACGTAAGAATGTAGTGCCGCCTTCGTGGCCGAGTAAACCGCGGTTAACGCCAACGGAACAAATGCCAGCGCCGAAGTGTTATAGATGACCGCCGCTCTTGACTGCTTTTTTAGATGTTCAATCAGGGCTGAAGTTAGCCGGATCGGTCCCAGCAAGTTCGTGGTGACTGTCGACGTCAGGAGTTGATCGTCGATTTTTCGCCCGGCGTCGTCGATCTGCATGATCCCGGCGTTGTTGATCAACACATTCAGCGCCGGATAATCAGCGATCAGTCTTGTCGCGATCGTGGCGATATTTGCTGGATCCGAAATATCCAGTTCGACGGAGTCCATTCCCGGATTCGCTTTGGTCGTCGCATCGAGATGCTTCTTACGGCGGCCGGAGATGATGACCTTGTTGCCGAGCTTGTGCAGTGCTTCGGCGAGGCCACGGCCAATACCCGTGCCTCCGCCGGTGATGAAAATGGTGTTTCCAGTGAGTTTCATAGATGTCCTTAATTTTGAGTTGAAATTGGATGGGTCGGTTCAGGCAGTGAAGCGGTCGCCGAACATCGGCAGGCCGCTCTTCGATTCGGCTTTGGTCGCTTCATCCTGCAAAACATCCCAGTGTTCGGCGAGACGGCCATTCTCGATCCTGACAATATCCGCGGCGATCCAGGCAACAGGCCGGCCGGTTCCTGAAAATCGTCCATGCACGATCACATAGTCGCCGCCCGCGACGATGAGCTGATGTTCGTAACGCAGACTATCGGGTGTGTTGCGGATCAAATTGAACAGTCCATCGCGACCCGGTTCGATGTGTGCACTGTGCTGAATGTAGTCGGGCGACCAAAAGCGTTCAGCTGCTTCATAGTCACGCTTGTTAAAAAGAGTGTCGAATGCTTCAAGAACGAGTGCCTTGTTCTTTTCTTGTTTCGTGGGGTTCATTGAATTTTCACTCAGAGTGGGTTGATGCTTCTTCATGTTTGCGGGCTGCTCCGCTATCTCGTCGACCCGCTCGGGATAGAACGCGACATGTCCCTTGATCTGCGCAACTGCGGGATACGGATCCTCGTACGACCACACGGCGTTGACTGACTTCTCTCCTCCAGCGGGAATGCTGTAGTAATTGCAATCGCCTTTGTACGGACAATATGTGGCGTGATCCGTCCGTTTCAATTGAGAAAGATCGACATCTTCCGGCGGAATGTATTGAACACGCGGATAGTCCGCCTCACAAAGCGTTAGGGCATTGCGAGTATCGGCAATCACGCGGCCTGCGACCGATACAACAACGCGAGCCGGATTGCGCTCGATGGAGATCGGGTGATCTGGACCCGGAATTCTAATCTGTTTTTCTTTCATGTTTTCTTTTCCGTTTGGAACCCTTCAGATTGTTAAGACGACCTTGCCGAAAGGACGGCCCTCAACCAGGTAACGCAGCGCAGCTGCTGCTTCTAGCAATGGGAAGGTCTTAGCCACGATTGGTTTGATCGCACCGGCTTTAAGTAGAGAAACAATAACTTTCCAAGCGTTAGTAATGGCCGCCTTCGGCTGAGCGAACATGTTGAGACCCCGGATGCTGGCCTGTGGCACGATGAGATTTGTCACGTCAATCGTCGTCTGACGGCTTGCGGAATATCCCAGTGTTATGAGCCGTCCTTCCAACGCAAGTGTTCCGAGTGCCTCGCTCAAGACTTCACCACCGACCCCATCGACGACAATGTCGGCGCCGTAGCCACTCGTGATACGACGCACACCGTCAGCCAATTCTTCCAAGGATGTATCGATGACTTCATCGAATCCGAGCGCCTTCGCCTGCTCGGCTTTCGCATGATTGGTCGTGCTTGACATGGCGTGTTTTGCGCCCAAGGCACGCGCCAATTGCGTCACTGCATTGCCGATCGATCCTCCGATGGCCGGTGCCAGAACAGTTTTGCCCGTCCGAAAACCAGCCAGAGTAAGAGCGACTTGCCCGGTGAGATACGCGACCGGAATACCTGCGGCACTTACATCGTCGACATTGTCAGGAATCAGGCAAAGGTCTTCTTTCCGTACGGCAACCCACTCACTATCAGTTCCATCCTCAAAAGCGCCATAGGTACCGAAGAACATCACGCGCGATCCGCCGGGAAAGTCGGTTCCGCCTCCTTCCTCCACAACGCCCGCTCCTTCGTTGCCTAAGACTAACGGCGCCTTCGAGCCGTGAAATTTGCCGGAGAGAATCGTATGGTCCAGCGGCGTGACGCCGGCCGCGGTGATTCGCACAAGTACCTTCCCGTCTGTGATCGCTGGTTTGGGGAGTTCGATGAGCTTCAGCCCTTCATAATCACTAAATGTTTCGGCTCTCATTGCACGCATATCATTTCTCCTTTGATTCAGGCATTCATTCCGCCGTCCACGGTGAGATTTGCCCCGGTGATGTATGAAGACTCCGGACCGGCGATAAACGTCACCAGTGCAGCGACCTCATCAACGTGCCCGAAGCGGGCGAGCGCCGTAGCCGCCTTCTGCGGCACCGCCCACTCGCTCGCGGCGGGGTTCAACTCCGTGTCGATTGGACCTGGCTGCACATTGTTGACCGTGATGTTTCGGTTCGCGACTTCTCTGGAGAGCGCCTGAGTGAATATCTTTACGGCTCCCTTCGTGGCCGAGTAGGCGACAAGGCCGGGTACCAGGACGCGCTCGCCGACGGATGCGCCAATCATGATAACGCGACCGCCGCTTTTCATATGCTTTAGCGCCGCCTGCGTTGCGATGAACACACCGCGAACATTAATGTCGAGCACGCGATCCATCTCTTCGATCGTCGTCTCCTCAAACGTTTTCGGAATCGCCGTGCCGGCATTGTTTACCAAGACGTCTAGTCTGCCGAATGTCGCCACGGTCTTTTCGACTGCGGCCTTGCCGGCGTCGGTATCCGTTGCGTCGGCCTGAATGGCGATCGCCTTTCCGCCGTCGCGTTCAATTTCCTTGACCACGGCCGCGGCCGCATCGGCACCTTTCGCATAGGTGATGGCTACCTTCGCTCCGTCAGTGGCGAGACGTTTGGCGATGGCGGCGCCAATGCCGCGCGAGCCACCGGTGATGAGGGCAATTTTCCCTTCCAGTTTTCTGTTCATGGTTTGTTTCCTGTTTATTTTGAGGTTGGATTCATTGTGTATCGATTGGTATAAAACTCGACCCTGGACAAAAGCACGTCAAGTGATTTATTTACTCATCGGTATGAAATCAGAAACTCCGGCGGCACAGCGCGGACGGCCGCGCGCCTTCGATCCGGACGCGGCCCTGGAGCGCGCCATGCACGTTTTTTGGGCCAAAGGTTACGAAGGCGCTTCACTCTCCAATCTGACACGGGCCATGCGCATCAATCGGCCAAGTCTTTACGCCGCATTTGGCAACAAGGCGGAGCTCTTTGGAAAAGTTCTCGATCGATACATGGACGGACCGGTCGCTTATTTTGGCAAAGCTCTGGCAGCACCGAAGGCGCGGGACGCGGTCGAAGAAATATTCCTCGGCACGGCCAGGATGGCGGATGATCCTAGGACTCCAGCAGGGTGCCTGATGGTTCAAGGCGCGTTGGCGTGTGGAGATGCGTCTGTTCGGAAGGAAGTGGCTGCGCGACGGGCGGCGGCCGAAGTTGCATTGCGTCGCCGCCTTCAACGAGCAAAGCGCCAAGGCGATCTTCCGAAAAACGCTGACCCAGCCGAACTGGCCCATTACGTGATGACTGTCGTGCGCGGAATGGCAGTCCAGTCAGCTGGCGGCGCGACTCGCGATGAACTACATCGCGTCGCGCAAATCGCATTGCGTGCGTGGCCCAAACCCTAGCTCTTGGATGATCAGATGTCAGTCTTGAGACCAAGTGGGCCTAACGAATGGCTCATTACTTGGAGCTTAGGGGACGAGACGTCGCTTCTACTGATCGCGAATGAGCCTCCGTGGCGCAAAGCTCCCGCCTTCGACGGACAAGCGCACTAAACTCCCTTAAATTGGAATTTGTTGATCCTCAGAGAGCGGATCTTCGATTCGAGAGTTGAAGCCGGTATGCCAAGTTTGGCCGCGGCACCGTGTGCTCCAGCGATCTTTCCGTTACTTTGCGCAAGCGCCGCTTCGATACGCTGCCGCTCATTTGATTTCTGCTCAGTCGCTACCGTGGCCGATTGCGGCTCGTTCGCGACCCAGCTTTTGTCTATCGAAAATTCGTTCGTCTCTGCGATGATGAGCGACCGCTCAATTACGTTTTGCAGTTCGCGGACGTTGCCGGGCCATGAATACTCTCGCAGCGCTTCGAGAGCCTTCTTTTGAATATGCTTGATCTTTTTTCCAGCTCTCGTCGCATAACGATCGACAAAATAATTTACGAGCAGCGGAACGTCCTCTTTGCGATCGCGCAAAGGCGGCAGTTTGATCGGAAAAACGTTGAGCCGGTAATAAAGATCAGTGCGAAAGGCGCCGTCAGCGATAGCCGTCTGCAGATCACGATTCGTCGCTGAGATGACGCGGACATTAGCGCGCAGAACTTCCGTGCCGCCCACGCGTTCAAACTCGCGTTCCTGCAAAACGCGCAGCAATGCGATTTGCGTCTCCATTGGCAGATCGCCTACTTCGTCGAGAAAAATCGTGCCGCCCTGCGCCAATTCGAATCGACCGAGCCGCCTCTGAACTGCTCCAGTAAACGCTCCTTTTTCGTGGCCAAACAACTCGGACATGATCAGTGAAGAAGGAACTGCAGCGCAATTCACGCTGATGAACGGACGCTCCGAACGCTTTGACCGTTTGTGAATGGCCCGGGCGATCAGTTCCTTCCCTGTGCCCGTTTCACCCATGATCAAAACGGTTGAGTCTGTCGGTGCGACCTTGGCTGCGCGCGCCAGGACCATTTGCAAGGCCGACGAAGTGCCGATCACTTCTTCAAACATCGAAGTCTTACCCAGCTCTTCACGCAGCGCGATATTTTCTCTCTGAAGTTCATCCCGAAGCGCTTTAATTTCTTCGAATGCCTTCTTCCGCGCCGTAATATCCATCACCGTTCCGACGAGTTCGATCTCGTTGGTCGAGTCACTCGTTAGCGGATATCCGATCACATGGACATGCTTGATCTCGCCATCCGGCAATAAAAGTCGATGCTCGAAGTTCAAACTTTCGCCAGCCTTGGCGTTTCCGATCACTTGTTGTACCAACAAAAGATCATCCGGATGCACTCGCTTGAACACGAACTCTAACGTCGGATTGACGGTCGGCTCATAACCAAGGATCCGAAAAGTCTCGTCGGACCAAATCAGTTCGCCGGTCGACAAATTCCATCCGAAACTTCCGGTGTGACCGAGCGCCTCTCCTTGGTCCATATAGGCCTTGCGCCGCCTCAGTTCTTGGACCGCATTCTCCTGCTCAGTAATGTCCAGCGTATTACCAATCAATCGCGAGACTTTGCCATTCTCAAAAACCGGGTCGCCGGTGCTGTGCATTGTTCGCTCGCCGTGCCTAGGATGATGGACCCGATATTGAACATCGCCTTTCACGCCCTCGGAAAACATTTTCCCGATCAGCGCATGTACCGCGTCGCGATCGACGGGATGCAGGAGACTGAGCCATTCTTTAAGCGTGGGAATTCCATCGGCGGGATCGAAACCGAAAATCACGAATGTTTCCGGCGACCAATAATCAAATATTCCATCCGACCGGAGCGACCAACTTCCCATATGAGCGAGCCGTTCTCCCTCCCGCAGATAAAATTCGCTTTGTTCTAATTTGTTCGTCTTTTCTGCAATCTTTTGCTCAGCACATTTTCGGTCTTCGATATCGACGCTCGATCCGAACCATTTCACGATGTTCCCGTGGTCATCACGAAGCGGCAGCTTCCGATGTAGAAACGCGCAATATGATCCGTCGGCGCGCCGCACGCGCGCTTCTATTTCGAATGGTTCGCCGCTAGCCAAAGCCGCGTGCCATTTTTGAACAATCGCAGCTACGTCTTCCGGATGAACTGATTCGGTCCAGCGCCAACCACACACATCCTCTAAGGACTTGCCCAAGAAATCCAACCATCCCCGATTAAAGTAATCCAAATAGCCGTCGGGCCGGGCGGTATGAATAAAAGCAGGCGTCGTATCGACTGCGCGTCGAAGCGCATCTTCAGTCGCGGTCGATTGGTCGTTTACGAAGCCTGACTGTGCCACAAAAAGCTAATACACAATTTAGCCCAACAGAAAGCGAGTCAATGGGACGGATTCCTAGTACAATTCTAGTACAAATGTCGTCAGATCACGAATCTCGCTATCCAGATGTACCGAAGTCTGGTGCGCCGTTGTGCTAGACTTTGTGCTAGAATGACGATGTTTCTACTCGTCCTTCGTAAAGGTTTTGTTCAAACCGAAAATCGCATTTTCCCCCTCGAGAATCGCTTGCTTGTTGAAACGAAAAGGAACGTTATGAAATCGACGATTTCGGAATCCTAAGTCTGGCGCGTCTGCCAATTTCGCCACCCGCAGCTTCTAGCTCCAAAGCTCAAAGACTTTGCTCCCTTTCCCGGAGATGCAGTCCTCCGCGTTGCTTGCCTTTCGCCTTCCTCGCCAGCACCTCTGCCCGCTTCATTCCGATCACTGCGATGCGCTCAGAATTTTCTCGGCGTCACTGCATCTAGTTAATCACTTATGCCTAACGAGTATTGGCTTTGCTTGAGTCGCATCTCGATTGTGTCGCTCGCTGTGCGCCGTAAAGGTATTGCTCGCTTTGCTGTGCTCCACCTTGACTGTGCTCGCTCCGCGTGGAGCGGGTCTTTATCGGTTCGCGTTAGAGAAGCAGTTGCTGTGTTTTGATCATTGCCCACGGATCACCGGGCGAGCGAAATTCGTCGGTGTTTCGAAAATCGAACGCGTCTTTCGTGTGTGGATGACAAGACACTTCTCCGTTTGGCCGAAGTGCTCAAGGTGGCGGTGCAGGACCTTTTCCGGCGCGCCTATTAGGGAAATCGAATTCATGATTTCATCAAGAAACTTCAGAAGACGCGATTCTGACGCGCAGAAATTTTAGCCTCCTGGCGTGGTCGGGGATCAGCGCTACAGAAAAGTGTTACAGTAAAGTGTTACAATCGATTCCCAAGCTTTCCGACGAAAATGAGTAAATCGTTGGCGCAGAGAGGTGAAAGATCGTGCGCGATAGAGGGTTCGAACCTCTGACCCCTACCGTGTCAAGGTAGTGCTCTACCACTGAGCTAACCGCGCGCTTGGATTAGCAATGATAAGTGATCGGGGACTAGAGACGAGTCAAGCGAGATGGTTGTACGGTGGCAACTCGCCTGGCTCCAATAAGATTCTCGTCGCGGAAGAAATCCCATCGTTTGTGCTACCACTTCCTGACTGGACAACTTCGATGTGCAGGACGACTGTTCGCGTCTCGTGAGTACCCTGTTTTTCAAGCAGTTTTTGAAGCGACCATTTCAGATCGCGTCGATCATCCCCAGTTCCAAGGCGCTGGTCGAACGTGTCGCCAGCAAGATGGATTTTGGTCAGCCCTGCGTGATCGCCGAGTATGGGCCGGGCGAAGGCGTACATTCGCGCGAGATTGCACGACGCATGTGTCCGGATTCAAATCTGCTTCTGTTCGAGCTGGACCGAGCGTTCGCGCGCGATCTGCAGCGGCAGTTTGCTGGCGACCGGCGTGTGCGTGTGATTCATGGCGATGCAGCTTCGTTGCCACACGAACTGAAACGTCACGGCATCGATCGCTGCGACTATATTCTTTCGGGTATTCCGTTCAGCATCCTTAAGATTGAGAAGAAACGCGCGCTCTTGCGAAAAACGTACGATGCGCTGGCACCTGGTGGCAGTTTCATCATCTATCAAGTCACGAACGAATTGAAGCAGCACGCAACCCTGTTCGAGCACGCCGAGTCGGAGTACTTCCTGCAAAACATACCGCCGATGTTCATCACTGTTTTTCAGAAGGTGCATCCGCTTGATCGCCACGAACCTCACACCCTGCAGGGGGCGAACTTTAGCGTTAGCGCACATCGTTCGGCATGACGGAGAAGCCGACCCGAAAAGAAAAAGATTCGATGGGCGAGATGACGCTTCCGGCGTCCGCTCTCCACGGCGCGTCGACTCACCGCGCAGTGCTAAATTTTCCGGTTAGCGGTTACCAGTTTTCACGGCCGTTCATTCGCGCCCTGGGCTTGATCAAATGGGCTGCCGCGCAAGCAAATCACGATCTCGGTCTGCTTGATGCGGAGCGTTCCGCGCTGATCGTGCAGGCAGCTGAAGAAGTTGTTAAAGGAAAACTCGACGACCATTTTCCACTCGATATTTTCCAGACCGGTTCGGGTACGAGCACAAACACCAACGCCAACGAAGTCATCGCGAATCGGTGCGCCCAGCTCGCAGGCAAGCCAATCGGGTCGCGTGAATTGGTGCATCCCAACGATCACGTCAACATGGGCCAGTCCAGCAACGACGTAATACCGTCCGCCATTCATATTAGCGCGGCAGAACAATTGAAGAACTGCCTCATCCCGGCTCTCGCAAAATTACACGCCGCACTTGTAGCCAAAGCGAAAGAATTCTGGAATGTCATGAAGATCGGTCGAACCCACTTAATGGATGCGACGCCAGTTCGACTCGGGCAGGAATTCTCCGGTTATGCGCAACAGGTTGCTTATGGCAAAGAACGCGCGCTGAAGTCGATCGAAGCTTTGCGTGAGCTGGCACTCGGCGGCACCGCCGTGGGCACCGGTCTGAATCGTCACGTTAATCTTCCAGAAAAAATGCTACGGCATTTGGAGCAGCGCACCGGCATCGCTTTTTACGAGGCAAAGGACCACTTTGAAGCGCAAGGCGGCAAAGACGCGGTCGTCGAAGTGAGCGGACACTTGAAAACGATTGCGGTCAGTTTGTTTAAGATTGCAAACGACATTCGCTGGCTCGGGAGCGGTCCCCGATGCGGGATCGGCGAAATCCAACTTCCGGCAACGCAACCTGGCAGTTCCATCATGCCGGGCAAGGTGAACCCGGTAATGTGCGAAGCGGTGATGATGGTCTGCGCACAAGTGATCGGCAACGACACGACCATTACCTGGGCCGGGGCAAATGGAAACTTCGAACTCAACGTCATGATGCCAGTGATAGCGCACAATCTTCTCGAGTCGATCCGGCTGCTGGCAAATGTGGTCGATGTTTTCTCCGACAAGTGTGTTCGCGGCATTGTCGCGAACGAAGAGCGGTGCCGCGAATTGATCGAGCTATCCATGGCGATGGTAACGAGTCTCGCGCCTAAAATCGGCTACGATCGCGCGGCTGAAATCGCGAAGGAGAGCGCAAGAACCGGCCGCACCGTTCGCGAAATCGCTCGCGAGAAAAAAGTCTTGCCCGAAAGAGAGCTCGAGCGCGCTCTCGATCCGGTCAAGATGACCGAGCCGGGCGGCAAAGAAGGTTAGGATTATTGTTCCAGCGCGATGGTTGCAAAGCTCGAAGGCCCGCAATTCTCCGGGGGAGCGAACATCGCCATCAAATGCCCCAGCCACACGTATGATCAGACGGTGTCCTTTTATCGTGACACGCTTGGGTTGCCTTTAATCGAAGAAGAAACGGACGGCTGCATTTTCCAGTTCGGCCCAAACCGGCTCTGGATCGACAAGGTCCCGAACCTGAGTCATCCGGACATCTGGCTGGAGCTGGAAACAAACGACAGCGAAGCCGCCGCATCCTTTCTGAAAGTGCATGGTGTGACGCGACGAGATGAAGTTGAGCAGCTGAGCGAGGACTTCAACGGCTTCTTCATTTCCGCGCCGAACGGCGTGATCCATCTCGTCATTGGCCCCGAGGCCTAGCCGACCGTGAAGATCAAGGCCGTTGTAACGTTACAGCGAATGCTTTGTTCCAACGTCTTTCTAACGAAATAACTTCAGCGTTGAGCACCGCGCCAGCGTCCGATCCATGTGCTCCAGCCGTAAAAGCCAAGTGGTTCCAGATAACCGGCCATGGTTAGCGAATCTACGTCGGCTCGGCTCGGAGTGATCTTTGTGTTTGTATCCGCGCCATAATAATCGTCGATGACCATCCAACAGCCGTCTGCAAATCTGTCGCGGTAGCACTCGATGTCGCGCCGCTTGGCAGCATCGGCATCGAGAATCAGGAGACCAACTTTGTCTGCACCTAGCGTTTCATTGACGGCGGAGATTGTTGTCGAGTCAAAGGAACGGCCCTTGATAGTAGTGACCAATTCCGATACACGCTGCCTGGCGAGGTTCCGTTCCAAGTCGCGGAAAATATTGCGCGTACCGAGCCGCTTGTGTTTGACGCTGCCGCCCGGTTCGATGGAAATGAGCTTCTTCCGCATTCCCGAATCACGCACGCCGAATGCCGCAGCGATCGTGGCTCCACCGACGAAAGCGCCGATCTCGAGGATATTGCCTGAGCAAATTTTGGCGAAGTGGTAAATGAGAATCAGCACGTCCAGATGCAACATGGAATATTTGTCGCGGATCTTCAGCAGCTTCGAATGAATCGCCTCGTGCCTGTACTGCATCAGCAAGTACATCAGGCTCAAGCTATCGCTAAGCTGATCGCTGGCTTGTGATTGAACCAGCGATTTTGCGATCGCAGTGGAGCGTGCTGGACAATGTTGGCCCATCACCACAAGATCGCGCTCGACGCCATCGAGTTGCGCTACGCCAGGGAAAAATGCCCAGCGCTCAAAGCCGAGACGCTGAAATAATTTCAAGCTCGGCTCGTTATGCCCGAAGATGAGACCGACCAGAGCTGTGATGCCCAGCGACGGGGCACGGGCGATCGCGTGTTCCAGCAATCGCTGCCCCACACCGCGACGCCGAAATTTTTCATCAACGTAAACACTGATCTCGGCCGTGCCGCGATACGCACAGCGCGGTAGGAATTTTTTGAAATCGAGCCAGCCAATCACGCGACCTTCCGACTCTGCAACCCAGAAGGGATATTGCTCTGGCGAATGTTCGCGGAACCACGGCAACCGCGCTTCGGCCGTGGTTGGCTCAAGCTCGGCGGTCACCATGCGCGTCGGCACAGTGGCGTTGTAAATCGAGACGATGGCCGGCAGATCAGCCTCAACAGCATCACGGATGATCATTTCATACGAGGTACAGTTTCGCACCCCGGGCAAGTTAGACAGCGCAGCCCGTGTTCAGCGTTCACGGCTTACGTTTCTTGATCGGCCTTCGCGTTGGAGCGGGTGAACTGGTCGGCGTAACCGTCACATGAGTCGGAATGGTCGTTACTGGGCTGGGAACGGGAAACGCAAATGTCGGGGACGGTGAAGCAGAAGCTGTCGTCGATACACCTGATGAAGGAGACGGCGTTGCACTCGGCGATCCCAGAGGACTCGGCACGGGACTGGGAGTAGGCGAAGGCGGGATGAGATTTTCCCAGTGATGCACCGGTACGCTTGCTCCGCCGATTTCTTTGACGAGCGTTTCGCAACGCGCCTGAAGCTTTTCCAAATCCGGAGGACCAAATGGTTTGTCAGCGGTTTCGGGAAAGATCAGGTAAGTCACCTTGAGCTCGCTTACCGGGCGATTGTAAGGCGTCGAAAGCGTGTTGATCTCTTTTGCAATGCGCAACGATGCCTCTCCGGCTTTGTCGTTAGGCCCGACATCACCGACGAGGGCTGGATAAATCGAGTTACCGAAAATGACGAGCGCGTAGTCACCGGGCTTCACCGGATCGCGGCCATGCATAAACGCACCCGGCACCACAATAAAGGGATCGGTCGCGCCGATCAGGAAGCTGTACTTTTTTAACGTGCCGACTTCCGCCCGCAACTGCGCAATTATGTTGCGCAGATCATGTTTACGGGCGGGGGTTGTAGTCGAAAGCGCAAACTCACCTTCCGCGCGCTTCAATCCGTCTTCGGTGGCCGCGAGATATGGATTAGCCGCAGGCGTTTTCTTTGGCCAGCGATAACTGGTAGACGGCTTGAAATTTACCGGTGTGCCAGTGCCAATCGGCATTCGATCCGCATCAGAGCCGTCAGCATCTACGTCCATATCCGCCTGGAGCAGCAGCGCTTTTCGATGGGATTGGGGATGCTGAAGCTGCAAGACGGTTTGGCAATCGAAAAAGTTATGTCGCGAGAGAAGTAAATCGAGACGAGCGAGGTTTTCGCGAAGCATTCTGACTTTCGTATCGTAAAGCTGAGCGTAGAGCGGCGAAACCGGATCGGGTGGCAGCATCGTCGCCAATCCGGGCAAAAGCGTCGGTAATTCGGGGCTGACCCTGGCCAGCTCTTTAATGGTCTTGTTTGGCGAAGGCACCCGTGCCTGCAATTTAAGATCGAGTACATAGCTGTCTGCCTGGGCACGCTCAGTCGCTGCATCGGCGCCGGGTACCGTCTCGACGGTTGAATGAAGTGTGATGCCGTTGAACAATTTCCCGGTGTCCAGTTTTCCAGTGATGACGGGCGGCCGGGTCGCGGTGGGCGTTGGTGTCGCGATGACTTCCAATGGCGCAGCATGCTGCAGGCGTTCGAGTGAGATCCAGCGGTAAACAATCGCGGCGAAAAGCGCGCTGAATATCACCAGCACCAGACGCCGCCACGTCCGCAGACGAATTCTTCCCACGCGATTACTTTTTTACCCAGGCCACAATAGCCGCGATGACCCCGATCAGACTTAGGATCGACATCATCCCTGCAGGCATGGCTCTTCCGGTTCGGACGAATTTGGGGACAAACTGTACAGCGAGCAAGAGCGAGATAATGAATGCAGTTGCCAATCCAATTGCGCGATGTTCGGAGAGAAGGAATGCGGCTACAAGTAATAGCACCCCAGTGATTGCCCCAGCAACGATCGACGCCACGCTGCCTGCCTTGACGTAACCGACAACTCCACCGGCGATCGTCAGAACGCCGAAAACAATAAAATAAATTTTCGCTGCTTCCATTGAACTTCGGCTGGCGCATTGGTAAGCCAACAGCTCTGCGCTGTCCAGTGGCGGTTGCGACGGGGTCGTTGCTAAAGTTCGATCGTGATTACCCGACTCCTCATACCGGGACCACCGATCCCGATTACAGAGGGCGCTGACTTGCGTCGTTATAAAATTCGATCTGGCGGCCCCCGAGGCGACGTATCACGCGCCAGCCATGGCTTTTTGCAAACTCTCTAACGTCTGCCTCGGACATTTCTCGGAGAATTCGCAGCTCCGCGGGCTGCGTCACCAGGTACTCGGGCTTAATCGAGAGCACGTTGGCAATCTTTACGGCGAGAGCTGACAGATGCTCGTGCATGTCCATTTGGTTCTAACGACTGACCGAGCGGCCCATGGTTGGGCCATCTTTTTTCGCAGGCAGGCGTGGTGGCCGTTTCGGTTTTCGATTTAGAACCTGTCTCAGCGCGCGATGCGCCTTGCGACTCGGAGAAGGGCCGCGTGCGCTTGGTTTTTCCATATCAGCAGGGAAATTGAACCAACAGGTGGGAAATTGCGAGCTGGGCTTTCTCGTGCAACTGGCGCGGCCACTCTGATCGGCTAAGTTTTGCGAATGGTTTCGGAAACGATCGAGTTACGTGGGCACATTATTGATTCTCTCATTTTGCCTAAGGTTTTGGATCAGATCCTGACCCACGGCGCTAATTTCAAGATTGGCGAGATTAACATTGGGGAAAGGCGTGCGGACCAGAGCTTCGCGCGGATTGAAGTGTCCGCGGAAACAAACGAGGCCCTTGACGAACTAATGCTGCGCCTTCGCCAGCACGGAGCCGAGGTGATGGAGCGTGCAAACGTGCAACTTGCCAGCGCGCCTGAGGACGGAGTTTTTCCCCGCGATTTCTACGTGACAACTAATCAACAGACATTCGTTCGCTTCGACGATAAGGAAATCGAGGTGCGGCCCGCGATGATCAACAGCGCAATTTCGCTCGATCGAAAAAGAGGGGCCGCCCGGGCGGTCAAGTTTTTCGACGTTACCAAGGGAGACGAGATTGTGGTCGGTCATCAAGGTGTCCGCGTTGTGCCGGTGCAGCGTTCCACGACGCACACTGATGTCTTTCAATTCATCAATACGATCGTCGATGCCGACGAACCAAAATCGGCCATCATTCGCGAACTAAGTGAGGAGTTGCGACGCGTACACGCAGCGAAAGGTAAAATCGCGATTGTCGCCGGTCCTGCAATTGTACGAACCGGCGCCGGCCAGCATTTGATACGCCTCATTGAAGCGGGCTATGTCAATCGCCTTTTCGCGGGAAATTCATTTGCCGCGCACGATGTGGAACGCGCTTTATACGGAACCTTGTTGGGAATGAATCCCGATCTTGCCTTTGCGCGAGGTGGACATGAGAATCATCTGCGCGCGATCAATGCCATTCGCGAGGCTGGTGGAATTTCCGCTGCGGTGCAGAAAAAAATCCTGACACGCGGCGTCATGCACGCCTGCGTCCGCCACGACGTTGATATCGTACTGACTGGCGCGATTCGCGACGAGGGACCGATTCCAGGCGTAACAACGGACGTAATTGAAGCTCAAAAAGTCATGCGACAAAAACTCGCCGATGTGACTCATGTGATGCTGCTGGCGACAGTCCAGCATTCGCTTGCCGTCGCCAGCATGCTCGCGCCTGCGGCAAAAACAGTATGCGTCGATATTGATCCCGCTGCCGTGGAGAGCGCGATCGAACACCAGCCGTTGCAATCAATTGGTCTGGTCACAGACGTGGAACCGTTTCTGCGAGAGCTCGCCGATTATCTTAGTGAGTCCCGCGTTCGCGAGTAAATTGGCACTCCTATGCGCGAGCTGCTCCTCTGTCCGCCCGATTACTACGGCATCGAGTACGAAATCAATCCCTGGATGAGCCGTGCCCGGGGCGCCGAGGCAGCTCTGGCGCAAAAGCAATGGAAACAATTGCATGCGCGACTCTCGAACCTGGACTGCGAGGTTCATTTGATTTCGCCCCAGCCCGGACTGCCCGATATGGTTTTCACAGCCAACGCCGGACTGACGGTTGGACGCAGATTCATTCCCAGCAATTTCCGTCACAAAGAGCGCGCCGGTGAGCAGCCGTTCTTCGCGAAATGGATGGAACAACGGGGTTACGAAGTGCGTTGGTTGCCGAAAAATCTTTATTTCGAAGGCGAAGGCGACGCTCTCTTTGGCGGGGATGCGCTCTTTTGCGGCTACAAATTTCGTTCCGACATTCAATCTCATCGCGCCGTGGCAGACATCCTCGGCTGCCTCGTAATCTCAGTGGAATTGGTCGATCCGCGCTTTTATCATCTCGACACCTGCTTTTGCCCGCTGCCGGATGGCGCCGCGTTTTGGTTTCCGGCTGCGTTCGATGAGTACGGCCAGCGCGCAATTCGCGAACATGTCACTGGTTTGATCGACGTTTCGCCGGAGGAAGCAACGCACTTTTCATGCAATGCGATTGTCATCGAACGCGAGATCGTCCTGCCCGAAGGCGCGCCGCGGCTCGTCGCGACGCTGCAAGACCGCGGCTACCGCTGCCACGAATTGCCGATGAGCGAATTCATCAAAGCCGGCGGGGCCTGCAAATGCCTCACCATGTTTATGCCGCAGAGAGAAAGTGTTTAGTGTAGGAACGGACCGCCGCGCCTCCGTGAAGTTTCTGCGCGCTCACCGATCGCGCCGTAGCGACTCTCGCTTCGCGCGTAGCGCGCCCTCGATCTTGGCGAGCGGTAAGCAATTCATCACATCCGCTTTGGTGAGCCAGCCTTTGCGCGCGATCCCGATTCCGAACCACAAATCTTGCAAGCGCTCCGTGCGATGCGCGTCCGGGTTGATCACACATTTAACGCCCTTTTGCTTCGCCAAAGGCCACCAACGCCAGTCGAGATCGAGGCGTTTCGGCGCAGCGTTGAGCTCGATCCATGTCCCGGTGCGCGCCGCTGCATCGAGGACTTTCGGGATATCAATTTGATAGGCGTCTCGTTTTAGGAGCAACCGGCCAGTTGGATGCGCCAGCATCGTAACAAACAGATTCTCCATTGCCTGGATTACGCGGCGGGTCATGTCCGCTTCATTTAGATTGAAAACGGAATGAACAGACGCAACCACGTAATCGAGTTCTGACAAAATTTCGTTCGAAAAATCAAGCGAACCATCACGCAAAATGTCGCATTCCACTCCCGCAAAGAGGCGAAAGCCTCGCAGCTTCTTATTCAATGTCCGAATGCTGGCGATTTGGAAGCGCAGCTTTGCTTCGTCGATTCCATGCGCCTGAGTCGAGCTGCGGCTATGGTCTGCGATCCCGAGGTACTCGAGTCCCAACTCTTGCGCAGCTTCCGCCATCTCTTCGATGGAGTTGTGCCCGTCGCTCGCGGTCGTGTGACAATGAAATGTGCCGCGCAGGTTTTCCTTCTCAATCAATTTTGGCAGCGAATGGTTCTCCGCGGCTTCGAATTCACCCCAATTCTCCCGTAACTCCGGCGGAATAAAATCGAGGTCGACCGCGTGATAGACGCCGGCTTCATCGTGCACCTTTGGAATTTTTTTTACCGGCCTGTTCTTTTTCGCTTTCGGACCGACCGGAAGCGGAGCGAGCCGATATTCGTTCAGCGTCCAGCCACGCTGAAGCGCCCGGCTGCGTAATTCGATATTATGTTCTTTGTTTCCGGTGAAATAAGCCAGCGCGAAAGGATATTCGGTTGTGCTCACCACGCGCAGATCGCACTGCACTCCCGACCGCAGTCGCACGCTCGATTTGGTGGGCCCCTGCGCGATAATCGATTCCACGAGCGGATGGGAAACGAAGAATTTCGTGATGCTCTCCGGTTTCTTTGTCGCCACCAAAAGATCCAAATCGTGCACGATTTCTTTTCTCCGCCGATAACTTCCAGCGAGATCGACCTGCAAGGCGTTGCCAAGCGCCGCCAAATCAGACCGCAATGTTTCCGCTTCTGCTGCGATCTGCCCGGATTGAAATGAACCGGCGTGCGCTGCGCGTTTTGCAATGATGTCACAAAGCTTTTGCTGGGTTGTTTCACCAAAACCGGGCAATTCAGCGACACGTCCGCTTTCGCATGCCTTCTGCAGCTGCTCGATGGAACTGATTTGAAGTTTGTCATAGAGAGCCTTGATCTTCTTGGCGCCAAGCCCGGGTAGTGAGAACAATTCGAGAATTCCGGATGGAAATGCCGCGCTCAGCTCCTCCAGATATTTGAGCGATCCAGTCGCGGCAAGTTCCTTGATCTTAAGAGCGATGCTCTTCCCGATTCCTGGAATTTTCGACAGCGCCTCTTCGTCTTGAAAATTTGCGACATTTCCGCCAAAAGTTTCGATCGCACGCGCAGCATTTGTGTAAGCGCGGATCTTGAAAGGGTTTTCGTTCTTCAATTCAAGCAGCGTCGCGATTTGCTCTAGCACGCCGGCGATTTCCTCTTTGGTCATTAACAAGACCGTTAACTCATATCATCGCTTCGTCGACAGCCATCCTTCAGACGTTTCCCTGCGACAGGCATATGGTGGCGCCCCGGTTGATCACCCAGCCATCGGGCCGCAGAACATGGCGGTCACAAAGTCGTAAGGCGCGACCACGCTCCAGCCTGCCCAAAAAAAGGGAGCATCACATTTGCCCTCGCCGCTGGTAAAATTGGTAGCGCCCGATAATTGAGTCGACATATTTCCGCGTTCCGGGAAAGTCAATGTTCTGTAGGAAGCGTTTTACCGGAATGTCGGTGACCCCCCTTCCGCCGCTCCACCGCTCCACACGACTGGCGCCCGCGTTGTATTCGGCAAGCGCAAAAGGAGTGGGATCTGACTGCGCTTCCCAGCGTTCATAGGCGCGATGCAAATACCATGTGCCAGCCTCGAGATTCGTTTTCGGATCAAAAAGTCGCTCCACTCGGAAATTGTCGATCTTATTTTCGCGTGCCCATTCATTGGCCGCTTTTTCGCTCACTTGCATGAGTCCGCGCTCTCCGTGACTGCCATGTTTTCTCGGATCGAAGCGGCTCTCACGCCACACGACCGCTTTCACGAGCATTGGATCGAGATGATGTTCGGCCGCGACAACCCGAATCAAGCGATCGTACTGATGAAACCGTGCCGGGCTCATCCATTCGTAAAACGTGTAGACCGAATCGCCCGATCGCACGGCGAGATAAGCGAAACCCGCGGCCAGCGCCAGCATTACGCACAGGATCAGTTTGAGCAGGAATCGTATCACTTCGGCATCAAATCTCGTGCTCCCGCTCTCCCGAGCAATTAAATTAACGCGATCTCCATGAGAAAACCCAGTTACGTTCGCGTCATCATTGATCGGGCAATTCATCGCGAGCTCGACTATGCCGTGCCCGAGGGCCTGATGGACCGAATCGGAGTGGGCTCCCGAGTGCGCGTGCCGTTTCGGGACAAATCTGCTCTTGCGACAGTCGTCGCTGTCACAGAACAGAGCGAAGCGAAAGGAATCCGGACAATCGAAGCGGTCGTGGGCGAAGCACCGATCTTGAGCGCACAATTGCTCGAGCTCGCGAGATGGATCAGCGCCTATTATTGCTGCCCAATTGAAACAGTGATGCGCAGCTTGTTGCCGCAAGTAATTCGGCGCGCGGAAGTCGGCTGGAAAAAGCAATTGTTCGTCCAGCCCGGGCATGGCATCGACGAGGGAGAAATTGAGAAGTTGCAAAAGCGCGCGCCACGGCAGGCAGAACTCCTGGGGGCGATCTCGCGATTGGAAGGTCCAATCCGCGCGTCGCAACTTCTGCGGCAAACCTCTCTCGATAACCAGACGCTTCGTGCCTTGGTGAAACGTGGTCTCGTAGAGCTGCGTGAGGAAGCAGTGATTCGCGACCCACATGCCGATGAGCAATTCATCGCGACATCGAATCTCATTCTAAACCAGGAGCAATCGCGCGCGCTAAAGGAAATCACGCAAGCGCTTAACTCACCTGAGGATGCACGACCCATTTTGCTTCACGGTGTAACCGGCTCGGGCAAGACCGAAATTTATCTGCAGGCAATCCGCGCTGCGCTTGACCGCGGGCGCACCGCAATCGTTCTCGTGCCTGAAATCTCGCTGACACCGCAGACAGTGGAGCGTTTCAAAGGCCGGTTCGCCGACATGCAGGACGCGGTGGCGGTGCTGCACAGCCATTTATCCGAAGGCGAAAGGCACGATGAATGGCACAAAATTCATTTCGGCCGCGCCCGTATCGTGATCGGAGCACGTAGCGCAGTATTCGCGCCGCTAAAAGATCTTGGGCTCATTGTTGTCGATGAAGAACACGAGACGACATACAAACAGGAAGAAGCTCCGCGATATCACGCCCGTGACGTGGCGGTCGTGCGCGCCAAGATCGAGAAATGCGTGGCGGTATTGGGCAGCGCCACGCCGTCGCTCGAGAGTTATCACAACGCTGCAGTTGGAAAGTATCGGCTGATTACACTTACTCAGCGGATAGACGAAAAGCAGATGCCACTCATGCGCATTGTCGATCTTCGCCAGGAGCGGCGGAAAGAGAAGGCGGCCGCGATCTTGTCTGAAAAATTGCGAGCTGCGATTGCTGATCGCCTGGAAAAACGCGAACAAACCATTTTGTTCCTGAACCGGCGCGGTTTTTCGACGTCGCTCCTATGCAGCAATTGCGGCGAAGCGCGCAATTGCCCGAATTGTAGTGTCGCGCTCACCTTTCATCGGCATCCAACAGTCGCGGGACGATTGAGCTGTCATTTGTGCGGGCATACCGCCGCGGTGCCAAAGAAATGTCCGGCCTGCGGAAAAGATGCACTGATTTACGCGGGATTCGGCACGGAGAAGGTCGAATCAACCGTGTCGCAAATTTTTTCCAAAGCTTCGGTGCGACGGATGGATGCAGACTCGATGACGCGGAAGGAAGCGTATCGCGAAACTTTGAGAAACTTTCGCACGGGCAAGATCGATATCCTCGTCGGCACACAAATGATCGCAAAAGGGCTGCATTTTCCAAATGTGACGCTTGTCGGAATCATTAACGCCGATCTCGCTCTTCATCTGCCCGATTTTCGTGCAGGTGAACGCACATTTCAGCTTCTCACTCAGGTTGCCGGACGCGCCGGACGCGGAGAAACGTCAGGCGAAGTTTTTGTGCAAACCTACACGCCGTTTAGTCCATCGATTCAGTTTGCGAGACACCATGATTTCGCCGGTTATTTTCAACAGGAACTCGAATTTCGCGAGCGCTGCGATTTTCCGCCGTTCAAACACGCGATCCTGATCACCATTCGTTCCGCGCACGAAGGGCGCGCAAAATTGTCAGCCGAAACGTTAAAGCGCCGTTTGAAAGAAGCGCTGCCAGAAGAATTCATTTTAGGCGACGCAACGCCCGCTCCACTCGAAAAATTACAAGGCCAATTCCGCTTTCACATCCTGATCCGCGGCGAAGCCATCATGCGCCTGAGTCGTCTCGTCCGCGAAACGCTCGATAAGCTGCCTTTCCCCGAGGATGTAACCGTGACAGTCGACGTCGATCCCTATCAGCTGCTGTAGTCTGGGGGAGCGCACGCGGCTCGCGTGCTGGCGATCGCGTCCTCGCGATCGCGAACTTTTGCTGATGACGAAGACCGAGTTATCACGCCGTCCAGCGGTTGGCTGGACTGCCTGGTAAGACCGCTTGTGGTGCAACACACTGTTTTTGCCACTTCTCCCGCATCGTGCCAAGGCCGGACAGTAGCTCGCTCAAGCGGATGGAACCGTAGCCGCACGTCTTTAGAATGTGCCACTGGTTCAGTGCAGAGTAATGGTAGCCAATGATAGCGGTCCAAGGAATAACGCGGCGCTTTCGCCACGGAGAAAATGTGTATACGAAGTCCTCGTCGAACTCTATGCAGACGAAATGGGTCTCTAGCAAGAAGCAGAGCGCGCCGAAAAGCACCTGCTCCTCCCACACACGCGGCGATTACGCGCTGGTCCGCCGAAGCACGCGATGCACCGTAGGCGGCGAGCACGCCGAGGGCAAAGCAACACCAGGCAGCGATCTTCACAGGTAAGCGGTAATCCACGACGCATCGCGCTCCCCGAACTTTCACTTATCGCTCTGTGCCGACGGCAATACGCGGCCGTACTCGGAGGTCTTGCCGCGCATTTCGAAGTAGTGATACGCTTCGAGAGCAACTTCGCTAATGTCGCGCTCGGCAACTCTTTCGTCCCGGTCGTAAGCCGTCATCACACTGATGGCAAACGGCCGGTTCGGCGCGTAAACGATACCTGAATCGTTCCGCACAGCTTCCAACTCTCCGGGTTTGTTAGCTATCTGAACATTCTCGGGAAGATACCGCGGAATGTAACTATCCTTCTTCGTTGATAGCTGTTTGATCAGTTCCGTCGTTGCTTGCTTTTTTAGAGCCTTCTCCTTAAAGACAACTTCCAACAGCCGGACCATTTCCTGCGGAGTGGCGACATTTTCATCGCCGCGTCGAGCCGCAGCGATGTCCATCATTTTTCGGCGCAACATCGTCTTCGACAGGCCGAGGCTGTGGAGCATTGCGTTGACGTTATCTTTGCCCACGCGGTCGTAGAGAATGTTGGCCGCGGCGTTATCGCTCACGGCAACCATGAATTGAGCCAGATCGCGGTTTGTCACGCGCGTCACACCGGGAGTCAGGCCAGCCATGATTCGACTGTCTTCCACCAGGTCTTTGGGATCGAAGGTGTAAACATCATCTAACTTCGCTTTCGCTTTAGCTCCGGCGCGAGCTTCCTGATCCTGACGATATAACTCCAGCAGGATCGCAGTTTTGATTGAGCTGGCAGCGGGAAAGACGCGATCAGCATTGCGCAAAAGAATCCGACCATCCGTGAGATCGAGAATAGCGACACCCATCACGCCATCGAGTCGCGTCGCGATTTCTTCGACCCGCGTCTCGAACTTTTTCCAAAGCAAATCACTTCCGGTGTCGTGCGGAACTGCCTCGGATTTGGCTTGGACCAAAGCATTTGTGGCCAGCACGAACGCAAAAGAGAATGCGAGCAACCTCAGAAATTTTGCCTCGTTCCTCAGGCTGCAATCGCTGTGGAAACTTTCTTGACCGAGATTTGCAGATTTCGAAAATTCCAAGCTTCGCATTCTCGGCAATTCATCTCATGAAAAGAGTGTTTCTCGCAATTGTTTTGCTGGCGACGCTGACGCCATTTCACGCACAATCACAGCAAAGCAGCGGCACGCTGGCTGGTCTTCTCACCAAGCAAGGTCTCGGTGGGGCGAAACTGGAACGACGCTTCGGCAATCATTTATTTATTCCGGTCTCCATTAACAATCGGCGAGGCGCTCTCATGCTTGACACGGGAGCGCCTAATACGGTCATCGACGTCAACAGCGTCAATACATTTGGTCTCACTGTGGAAAAGACCGACTCAAATGTGGGCGGCCTGTTTGGCCGGAGCTGGGAACGCTTTGGCGCGAGCAAAGTAAAAAGCATCGGGATGGGCAATTGCATCGTGACAAACGTACCGGTAGCCATCGCAGACTTTTCCGATTTCAACAGAGACCGCAGCGGTCCCGCTACAGGATCGCACATTGCCGATTCCAAAGCCCTGGCGCATATCAATGGCGTTCTTGGCGCAAACGAGATGGTCAAGTTCGGGATGATCGTCGACTGCACTCGACAGATGCTTTACGTAAATCCAAACGGACGAAGTCCCGCGGTGAGCCAGAGCCTCGCGAGTTTCCTGACTGGTCGCGGATTTACACGCATTCCGATGCGACTCAATGCGAACCATCATTTTGATGTCGAAGGCGCGCTCAACGGCCACGCCACGCGCTTCGTCGTGGATACTGGCTCGGCAAACACGCTCATCGACAAACAGGCAGCGGTTCGATCCGGTACGGGTATCACCGCTCTCGTCGGCGTCGGTGCGGGCGGTGCCGGCGGGTTGGCGGAAGGAGTAGATCGCACCCGAGTCAAAGAGCTGACGATCGGCAACTTCAAAATCTCAAACGGCGAAGTCGTAGTAGCTCACGTTTCGGGCGACATTCTGCTTTCAAACTCGGCGGCGGAATCGAACGCTGGCGTTCTCGGCCAGGAGTATCTCTCATCGAATTTCGCAGTGATCGACATCGGCGGCATGGCGCTTTATTTGCGCCACCCAGATTCCCGTTAGGTTCGGTTACAGCTCGGAGGGGTGAGCGCCTCCACCCAATGGGCGTTTCGTAGGTAGTGGGAGAGCTTTTGAAAAAGGCACGTCCTGGGTGCGGAACGGAAAGTATGGGGTTAGCTGCATCGCGTGGTTAGGCCTCCGTATCGCTTGGTTTGGTCGCCTTCTGAGCTGTCTCGGACGCCATAGTCATCACGTTAAGTGTAGCCGAGTTCTCCGTTGCAATGGCGTCCTCAACGCGCTCGACGAGTAAGTGAAAGGCTTTCGCATCGTCAAGGCTCGCATACGGGCCTACTCTCGAAAGAAACAAAAAGCGTTCGTGACCGAGGAGCTGCTCCGTTGAGCGGTAGTTCTTCCATTGCTCGCGATAGTGAAAAACGCTCTCGAGCGACACGAATGTGACGACCGTCAAACTGATCAATGTGACAACTGCCTTTATGGGATCAAACCCGTGAAAAATCCAGGAAGGTTGCTGAAGGTTAATCAAAACGGGAACAATTGCGCCACCAATCACCAAACAAGCTCTCATACGTAGATAAAGTGCCTTCATACTAACGGCTTTGCCGTCATACCATTTCTGATACTGCTCAAGACGGTCTTTGATGTAGGTTTCGGGCGTCAGTGGTGTTTGTCCTTGGTGCATCACTCGAATGAGTTTCGATAAGGTCTAACGAAAATTCGGCCCCAAAAATCTGTAATTAATTGGAGATAAGTCTGTATAGTCCGGTTCTCTTTGAATCGCCGAAGCAGTATAAAGCCCCGCACGCCAGCAGCAGTAGCGCCTGCGGTTCATCAGGCAAGCCGAAATCCTTCGACCAAGTGCTTTAATTCAAACAATCATTGAACCCAGCACTCGTAGTCGCCATCGGGTGGCTGACATTTATCAGCCTGCTTCACACGACGATAGATCTACATCTTGTTGATTCGAAGCGCACGACGACGAGCCCAGTGATTGACGTTTAGCGTTTGATTATTTTCGGAACAGTTGTCTTGGCGAGGCTCGTGAACGCGGCGACTGCGCTGTTGGCTGCTGAATCGCTCAGTCGCAATAGACCAATATCCACACCGAGCTTTTTGCCGTGCAAACGGATCGCCCTTAATTTCAGACTTTCTCGGCCGCGCAATGCGATCTTCGGCATCAAGGCGGCCGCTTGCAACGGACCAAGCGAGCGAAGAAGGGTTTCAATAGCGTTGATCTCGGCAATCACATGGGGACGAACCTGATGCTTTCGACAAATTTCGTCCGTCATCCTGCGCATCACAAAGGTGTCCGGCAATTGGAGCAGGCGTTGCTGGTGCAATTCTGAAAAATGAATCGCCCGCCGGTTCGCCCACGGGTGATTTCGGGCCGCGATCAAGGTGAATTCATCCGTGCAAAGGCGCTCGTAGCGCAAGTTTGGAGAGTGACGGGTGAGAAAACCCAGGCCAACGTCCATTCGGCCTTCTTCCAGTGCCGTCTCGATTTCGGTGGAAGAGATTTCTTCAACTGTGATGCTGATCGCCGGGTGATCGGCGGTAAAAGCCCCGAGAAGTTGCGGCACCAGCGGCACATTCAGTACCGGGATAACACCCAGGTGCAATGCGCCCCGTAATTCTGCGGGTTCGCTGATCAGTTCCTGGAGAAAATTCTCCAAGTGATGAAGGATAGCTCGCGCATGTTCTTGAAAGATCAGACCCCGTGGGGTTAGCAGAATCCGCTTCCCACGGCGCTGAAACAGAGGCACGCGAAGACCCGCTTCCAAATCCCGCATTTGCTGCGAAACACTCGGCTGCGAAATTCCCAGCCGGTCAGCCGCCCTGCTGAAGTTTCCCGCTTCGGCGACCGCGAGAAAATAGCGGAGGTGGCGGATGTCCAAAGGCTCCGGCATGGGAGAAAGAATATTGTCCGGCGGGCCTTGCCAAATGCAATCAGGAGTTGACCTCGAAAGCGTTCGAGGTTGATTGCATGCCAAGATTCTGCTTCCATAGGCAAAACTTATCGGGCTATTTTCAAAACCTCTGAAAGCCAGAAATGACTTCGAAACCTATCACCGCCGTTTCGCTGGCCCTTCTGCTGGTAGTCGGCTGCAATAAAAAGTCCAGTTCCACCGTTCGAAATTCAAACAAAGTCCGCGTCGGTTACATCGGTCTGACCTGCGAGGCGCCGATTTATGCCGCTTACGAGAAGGGCTTCTTCAGGGAGGAGGGACTCGAGCCCGAACTGGTGAAGTGCAATTGGGCAACTTATAAAGACGCACTGGCGCTTGGCAGCTACGACATCACTCATCACCTGGTAATGTACTTCCTCAAACCGATCGAACAGGGTTTGGACGTACGATTCCTCGCCGGAATTCATCGCGGATGTCTGCGCGTCCAAGCGGGCGTGAAAACGAATATTCACACGATTGAGGATTTGAAAGGAAAGCGAATTGGTGTGCCAGGAATGGGCACGCCTCCCTTCGTTTTCGCAAATCGCGTCTTCGGAGTGCATGGGATTGATGCCGGGAAAGATGTTACCTGGAAAGTTTATCCGGCGGGTGAATTAGGTCTCGCGATCGACAAAGGCGAAGTGGACGCCGTCGCCGATGCGGAACCAATCGGAAGCCTGCTGATCGCCGAGGGAAAGGTAAGAAATATTGCCGACCAGATAATGGATGCGCCTTACAAGGACGAGTATTGCTGCGAGGTGATCGCGAACGGCAAATGGGTGGACGCCAATCCTGACGCGGCGGCTAGAGCAACGCGTGCTTTATTAAAAGGCGCCAAATGGGTCGAGACCAACCCGAAGGCGGCGGCGATCATGGCGGTGGAGAAAAAATATCTCGCCTCAACCCCCGAATTGAACACCGTCGCGCTCGCGCGCTTGCGTTACATACCAAGTGTCCATCTGGCTGAGGAGTCGGTTCACACTGCCGCCCGGGAGATGAAAGTTGCCAAGATGCTTTCTTCGGAGACCGATACCGAAGCGCTCGCTAAACGTGCCTTCATGCATCTGGACGGCGTTACAGACGAGTGGGTTAAGACTCTGGACGTGGAAAAGATTGCCGGAGCCCAGGTCTCACCCGACGACGATATCCGGCTAATCGCGGCGTTGATCCAGAAAGACAGCGGAGATTCGTGTTGCCGGAGAAAAATGTTCGATCAGCCGGATCAGGATGCTCCGAATCTGGCCGACCCTGACACCCCGTGCCTTCAGAAAAATAGGGTGGCCGAGCAGAAATAAGCGGACCGGCAACGCCGGCTCCGTTAGCGGGCCGAATACGGCCGGAGAAAAACCCGTAACTAGCACTGTCATGTTGAGCGGAGCGAAACATCTCTGTCTATTCGTACGCGGACGGGACTGGAAATGATTCGAAATTCTTCGCTTCACATAGAATGACATCTATGAGACGACTTGTAGGAAGCGACGACGACCTTACCAAGCATCAATCGACATTGCCTTGGCCAATGCAGCTGGCTGTTCCGGTCGCAAGCCTCATTACGTTTGGAATTCACTTGTTGTTCTCAAAACAGTCGCCGCCGCTTGAGACACGTTCTTATATGCTGCTGTTTTGGGAAATTCTCGGCGTCTCAATTATTCTCGCAATCGCACAAAGTTTTTGGACAGCCTTGCGCCAATGGATGCGGCACATGTGGCCAATTTTTGCGGCTGCAATCCTGTTACTCGGTCTGTGGGATGTGATCACGTTGGGTTTCCACTTGCTTCCGCTACCTTACTTCCCCGGACCCGCGGCGGTATTACGCAGTCTAATTAGCGATCGCGCGCTTTTGCTCGATAGCACCTGGCACTCGCTTGCGTTGCTTTTAAGTGGCTACACCGTCGGTGTGCTCTTTGGTCTGATCAGCGGGATTTCCATCGGATGGTCGCCTCCAGTGCGTTATTGGGGAATGCCACTGCTCAAGATCGTCGGCCCCATTCCAGCTACGGCTTGGATCCCTCTCGCGATGGTTGTCTCACCTTCTGGTTTTGTGTCCGCAGCAGGATTGATCACGCTCACGGTTTGGTTTCCGGTGACGATGCTCACTGCCTCCGGTATTTCTAACACTCGCGCCTCTTATCTGGATGTTGCTCGCACTCTCGGCGCCGGCCGCACTTATCTTATCTTTCGAGTGGCCATTCCGGCAGCCGTTCCGAATATTTTCATCGGTTTATTCATGGGCCTCGGAGCGTCTTTTCTGACGTTAGTAGTCGCAGAATCCGTCGGGGTGAAATCTGGCCTTGGGTGGTATGTCAGCTGGGCGCAGGGTTGGGCCGAATACGGCAAAGTCTATGCCGCGCTCATCATTATGGCCGCTTTTTTCTCAACTGTTATGACTCTTCTGTTTAAAGTTCGCGATCACGTCTTGGTTTGGCAGAAAGGAATGATCAAGTGGTAACGACGGACGCCGCGGCTGCGTCAGCACTTTGCGTCCACGGAGTCCGCAAAAGTTTTCCGGTCCCGGACACGCCAGGCACAAGCCGTCTAGCCCTCGACGGCATTTCGTTTTCCATCGCCGCCGGCGAGCTGGTATCCTTAATCGGGCCGAGCGGATGCGGAAAATCGACATTGCTTCGGCTCATCGCCGGTCTCGATTTTCCTGATGCCGGCGAGCTTCTTGTGGGCGAAGAAAAAATTCTCGGGCCGAGTGCTGAGCGCGGTCTGGTTTTTCAAGATCCAAATCTTTTCCCATGGCTCACCGTCCGTCGGAATATGGAAGCTGGCCTCGTCGCGCGCGGCGTTCTCCGGGAAAAGCGCCACGAAGTAGACGACTTCATGCGCCTGGTCGGCTTGGAAGCGTTCGGTAGCGCATATCCTCATCACTTGTCCGGCGGCATGTCGCAGCGCGTCGCACTCGCACGCGCACTCATTAATCATCCCAAAGTCCTCCTGCTCGACGAACCGCTCGGTGCGCTCGACGCCTTCACTCGCATGCGCATGCAGGACGAAGTACTGCGGCTTTGGGAAAATCGCCGTACCACGATGCTTCTCGTCACCCATGACATCGACGAAGCCATTTACATGAGCGATCGCATTCTTATCATGACCCCCCCGCCCGGTCGGATCGATCGCAAGATCGACATCGACCTCCCGCGCCCGCGCGATCGCACCAGCGAACCATTCGTCCGCCTGCGCGGCCAGATTCTCGAGCATCTCCATTTTGCCGGCAAAGCCTCTGAAGTTTCGGCCTAACGAACCCGTTCCGGCTTGGTTCGAGATGGCCCGAGCCGAACACGCAATCTACAATCGACAATTGACATGAGCCGGCAGTCGGATTCGAACCGACGACCTGCTGATTACAAACCCCGCGAGAAATCGGGAGTTTGTCATAATTTCCCAGGAGAATACGGTGTTCGACGGCCGTTCGCAACCCTCAATGTTCCCCGAATTTCGGCGATAATGGCAGTATTTGGCAGTGAAATCGGCGTCGTGCATTTGAAAGCTTACGGTCCTTAATGACATGCTGCGGACTCGCTAGATGGACATGGCAAATGCTCTTCCAACGCGAACCGATACGGACTCCCATTCGCGGAGCGAGCACAGTCAAGGTGGAGCACAGCGGCGCGAGCAATACCTTTACGGCGCGCAGCGAGCGATAGAATCGGAAGCTCGATCGGTCCGATGGAAAGTTGTGCGTTCCACGGCTATCCTGGAACAATGCCAAGGTGGCGAAATTGGCAGACGCGCCAGACTTAGGATTGCGAAATCGTCGGTTTCAGAACGTTCCTTTTCGTTTCAAAAAACAATTGATTACGAGGGGAAAACGCGATTTTTCGCGATCAGCATCCGATTCACAGTGGTGAGTAAAAACGTCGTCGTTCTAGCACAAATTCTAGCACACGGAAGCACCAGACTTCGGTACGTTTGGGTTCAGCATGCAATCGAACTCAGTTAGAGTCCCGCAGGCTCCGAGGTTTCTGTAATACAAAATCCACCTACTTGGCGTTGCCGTGTCGTTAGCTCAAACGAGAGCGATCTCACGCATAGCCATGCGCGATGTGCAGGCTGCAAACAGCATGAGCCTGACATATCCTTGCTAGTGACCTCTCGGACGCGCGTGTGAAAGATCATAGCAAACTTCCCGTCAAGTCCGATCCGGACTGGCATTGCGTGCGGTCAACCACGCCGGCGGCGTAGCAAGCGGCGGACTCCCCACACGATGAAAATCAGGACGGCGACCGCGATAACCGCCAGCGCCAGAAGGTTGCGAATGGGATTAGTAAGAATGTAATTCGGATATTGCGCGTAAAACCCGTTGAAGCGTTCAAACGCTGCTGGCAACGCTGTTAAGTCTGCTCTCGCCAACTCAAGCCGGTGTTCATCGGGATGATAGTGAGATCCGAATCGGTAGGCGCGTCCTGCCGCGTTCAATTCGATATGACCGCCCAAGATATGGGTAAGCGAATGCGTCCTCAGAAAATCGATAACCCGCAGGGCGCTTTCGCGGTAAGCTGCAGCATCGTCAATTAGCAATCGGGCTGGCATCAGGAAATCTCCCGAAAAAAGAATGCCGGTTCTGTCGTCGTAAAATGCCACGTGCGTTTGGTTGTGTCCGGGCGTCGGAATTACGTCTACAGTTCGGCCACCTAAATCGAGATGGGCGATCCCATTTGGCCAGTCAGTGAAACCGAAGAACGCCCGAACCCCTTCCAAATCGAAGGGTACGACTTGGACCGATGGAAGAGATGCAAACTGAGGATCGCCAGCGCGATGATCCAGATGCCTGTGGGTATGCGCCACCAAGAGTGGAAGCTTTTTGTGGTCCTTATCCGGCAACAGCTCCAAGATCGTTTTCGCCAAGGGCATTGCTTTCGGGTCGGCGACGGCACCAGTATCGATCAAAAGAGCTTTGTCGGAGCCGATGAGGAGATAGATAAAATTTGCTTCAAAGTCCGCGCATGGACTCTGACGCAGGATAAACGTTTGCGGTTCGTACTGATGAACCTGAAGGGCTTCTTGCGGAGTTGCACCGCAATCTGCGGCGCCTTCGTTCCAGTTCACGTCTAACGATCGAGACACTGGCTCGGACCAGGCCAGTGTTGCTGTCAGGAGAAACGTCGACACCGCCATCCCAGTTGTCACTGAAGTCGCTTGTTTCCTCATGCGTTGCGATCACGACCGCGAGGCGCGTGCTGCCAAGAGTTGATCTCTTCTAGCTGAGCTCCATCGGTCCCAAAATCAAGTGCCCCGATTTTTTTTCTTCGGCTGATAGAGTTGAATCAAATTGCCGCAGGTATCGGAAAAAATCGCGATTTTGACCGGCCCAGTATCCGTCGGGTTCATCATGAACTGAACTCCTTTTTTCTTGAGCGCGATCGCATCCGCGTCAATGTCGTCAACTTCAAAGGCTGTGATTGGAATTCCTTGCTTGAACATCGCCTCCTGAAATGTCTTGGCGGCGGGATTGGCGTTGGGCTCCAGAACTAGCTCTACATCAGGGTACCCGTTGGAGGAAATAACGGTCAACCACCTGAAATCGCCCATCGGGATTTCCTTACTTTTCTTGAAGCCGAGCACACCGGTGTAGAACGCGAGTGCCCTATCTTGGTTCTCTACGAAGATGCTGCTTAGTTTGATTCTCATGGGTCGAAGTTATGATCTGCAGCGGCGGCGCGCTTCTCGAAAATTGCTATTTTGCAGCGAGAGACAGCCAGGGAATGACGCTTGGCGGCAATCGTCGTGGAACTCCACGGGCTGCTCGATAGCGTCGTTGAAAGTGAGATGGAGAGACTCCAGAGCGTCGGAAAAAGAGCGAGCTGAAGCTGCCCAGGCTCGAGAATCCGACCGCAATGCCATCACTCCGCCAAATGCGAATTCGGCCGCGATAATTCCGGTTGCAACCCAATATGCGACGATGCGCCATCGCGAACGGTCGTTTTCAGCCACGTTGACTTGCTCGAGTTCTCGGTACGATCAACTTCTAATTTCTCGCTGATTGCTTCTCGGTCCAGCGGCGGTCGTGATCTAACAGCCATTTCCTCCGCCACAATCCGCCGCCGTAACCGCACACCGTACGATTCGCACGGATCACGCGATGGCACGGGATCACGATGCAGATCATATTCGTGCCGTTCGCTCGGCCAACAGCACGGCGCGCATTTTCGTCTCCGGGGTATTGGTGCCGCACTATGTGCCACCGTCAAGGACGAGGCTCGGTCGCGAAAAATACAGACTCTTTATTTGTTCATGCTCGACAAGCAGGCGTCCTATTCACGCCCAGGTTGGACAGTACTTGGCCCATGTGTTTGCCAGCAGCGGCCCGGTGACATAATGTGCAAGCAACTGCAGACCGGCTAACCAAGCCCTGCAGCTTCTATCTTCTTTAAAGGCACCCTGATTTGGTGCAAAAGGGCGGCAGGTGCGAGATCCTCGCTGGAGCTGCTTGCGATCAACAGATCGAGAGCGTCGGTTAGTGTGATCCGCGCCTGCCCTTGGGCGTGTGGAAAAA
>JBKPDP010000130.1:0-7185 GCA_046727935.1 Verrucomicrobiota bacterium
GGATCGTAAAAATCGTCTACTACGCGTTCCTTCAGCGGTATAATTCCGTTATCGGTGATTTGAATGCTTTCGGGGCAAACATTCGTGCAACATTTTGTGATGTTGCAATAGCCGATTCCCTGCGTGTTGCGCAATTCCTCGATGCGATCCTCGGTATCGAGAGGATGCATCTCCAGCGCAGCGACATGAATAAGAAAGCGCGGCCCAACGAATTTCTGGTGCATTTGGTGATCGCGCAGGACGTGACAGACGTCCTGGCAAAGAAAACATTCGATGCATTTTCGGAATTCCTGCACACGATCGATGTCCTCCTGCTGCATTCGCCATGTCCCGTCGGGCGCATCAGGCGGACGCGGTATGAACGGCTTGATTTCTTTCTTTACTCGAAAGTTCCATGAGACATCCGTGACCAAATCCTTGATGACCGGAAAAGCTTTCATCGGCTCGACTGTTACCGGTTTTTCCAATGGAAGCTCGCTCAGCCGGGTCATGCACATCAGTTTCGGCATTCCGTTGACTTCCGCGGAGCACGAACCGCATTTGCCCGCTTTGCAGTTCCATCGGCATGCTAGATCGCGCGCCTGCGTCGCTTGGATCTGATTCACCGCGTCGAGAACGACCATGCCTTCAGCCACTTCGGTGGCGTACTCATGAAAGTCGCCGCCTTTGGCATCACCTCGCCAGATTTTGAAGGTGGCGCTCGGCATTTTGAATTTTCTATTTCGGTTTCTTTTGTTGCCAGAGTCCGTTCGCTTTCAATTCATCCGCTGTGCCACCAAAATAACTGCCGTTCCAATAAGCCTTTTTGGCAATTTCCTCGGCGACTTTACGCGCGTCTTTCGGATCACTGGCAAACACAATTACGCGCGTCCCCTTGTCTTTGTGCGGAAGTCGGCCATCAGCCGGTTCATTGGCCTGTTCGGCCTCGCCGGCTAAAATGTTGACCGCGCCAGCCATGCTTGCTTGTTCGAACTCACCGCGGCTTCGAGCGTCAACAAATACCGCGGTCTTGTCCGCACCGACCACGTATTGGACTCCTGCGAGGTCTGTTTGCACGGTGTTTCCGAGCGCGCGCTAAATGGGGAGGCCGAGTTGATAGCGTTTCACGTTCGTATAGCCCAGTTTCAGTAACTCGGCGGAAACTCGTTTGCTCTTTCCGCAGAATGGTCCATTGCAATGCAGCACGATTGGCGTCGCCTTGTCAGGAAATCGCTGAGTGATTGTTTCGACCTCCTTCTCATAAATGTTGATGCTTTCAGGGATGTGCGCGATTGCGTATTCCTGCGCGAAACGAACGTCGAGAACCGGCCCGCTCCGGTCGGCAAGAATTTTTTTCAATTGCTCTGTGTTGATTTCGGGCGTGACAGGATTTGTTTCACCCAGCGTTGTGTTGTAAACAGTGCTTTCCGCAAACACGCGCGCCGAGGTTATGACCGAGTAAATTCCGACCAGGCCTATTAAGTTCAATAACACGTACGTCCGGACTGAGATCAGTGTGGTTTTCATTTCATTTCCTCAATGATTTGCTTCAAATAATCCGGCATCGGTGGCAACGGCTCAAGGCGCACTTGCATTGATCCGTCCGCGGCTTTTGAAACAATGGTGTTCAATTTCGAAAAGCGTTCCTCTTTATTGGGATGATCGTCCCGAAATTGTGCACCGCGACTTTCCTTCCTTTCCAGCGCAGCGCGTGTGATCGCTTCGGAAACTGTGAGCAGATTCTTCAGGTCGAGCGCGGTGTGCCAACCCGGATTGTATTCACGATTGCCCGTGACTGCGGCTTTTTCCGCGCGCTTTTTCAAACCATCGATTTTCTCCAAAGCTTCGCGCATTTCGCCTTCGTTACGTACGATTCCAACCAAATCTTGCATGGTGTCCTGCAAATCCTTTTGCACCTCGTAAGGATTTTCGCCGCTGCTTTGGTCGAATGGAGCAACCGCTTCGCGCGCCACGATCTCGATCTTGTCGTGGTCGATCCCGCCTAACGAATTCTCTCTGGCGAACTTCGCAGCAAATTCGCCCGCTCGTTTTCCAAAAACTAAGAGATCGGAGAGCGAATTGCCACCCAGGCGGTTCGCGCCGTTGATTCCGGCAGCGCACTCACCTGCGGCAAACAAGCCGGCCACCCGCGACATTTGAGTGTCGGGATCAACGTGCACGCCGCCCATGATGTAATGTGTCGTGGGGCCGACTTCCATCGGTTGCTCTGTTATATCGATGTCAGCCAGTTGTTTGAACTGGTGATGCATGCTCGGCAGTTTGCGCTTAATGTGTTCGGCCGCGTTCGGCAGCTTCTGTTTGATCCAGGAAATGTCGAGATAAACGCCGCCATGCGGGCTTCCCCTGCCCTCTTTGATCTCTCGCACGATGCAACGCGAGACATGATCACGTGTCAGAAGCTCCGGCGGACGCCGCGCATCTTTGGCACCCTGACAATAACGCCAGCCTTCCTCTTCGTTGTCCGCTGTATGAGCGCGATAATTTTCCGGAATCGCATCGAACATAAAACGGCGACCTTCTTTATTTGTCAGGATGCCGCCTTCACCGCGGACGCCTTCGGTCACCAAAATTCCCATCACGCTCCGTGGCCACACCATGCCGGTGGGATGAAATTGTACGAACTCCATGTCGATCAGATCAGCGCCTGCGTTATACGCGAGAGCGTGACCGTCGCCGGTGTATTCCCAACTGTTGCTTGTGATTTTGTAGGCTCGGCCAATGCCGCCAGTAGCGAGGACCACCGCTTTGGCACGAAAAATTTTGAAGCGTCCACGTTCACGTTCGTAACCAAACGCACCGACGACTCGGTGGCCGTCTTTGAGGAGCGAAAGAATTGTGTGCTCCATGTAAACATCGATGCCCTGATGCACGCCGTGGTCCTGCAGGGTGCGAATCATTTCCAAACCGGTGCGATCGCCCACATGCGCGAGCCGCGGATATTTATGCCCGCCGAAATGCCTCTGCAGAATCCGTCCGTCCTTGGTGCGATCAAACACGGCGCCCCATGCTTCGAGCTCGCGGACGCGGTCGGGCGCTTCTTTGGCGTGCAACTCCGCCATTCGCCACTGATTCACGTATTGTCCGCCGCGCATCGTGTCGGCGAAATGCACCTTCCAGTTGTCGCGCTCGTCGACATTCGCGAGTGCAGCGGCAATTCCGCCTTCGGCCATTACGGTGTGCGCTTTGCCTAACAAGGATTTGCAGACAAGTCCGACGCTCACTCTAGAAGCGGAAGCTTCAATTGCCGCGCGCAGACCCGCCCCCCCAGCGCCGATGACCAGAACATCGTGTTCATGCGTTTCATATTCCATAGTCAGGGAGCTGTCGGCGCGCGGTGCGAGAATTTCGGGATCCAGCGGTTCACCGATTCCTTGTAGGCGAAATAACTTTCGCCGAACCGCGCTTCCAGCCCGGGCTCTTCGATGAAAACGACATACAAGTGGAACAACACGAACGTCGAAAGGCAAAAAAGCAGAATCGCGAGCGATCTTTGATAGAGACCGAATCCCGCCAGTAATATCACTCCACCTATATACATTGGATTGCGAACGAATTTGTATGGGCCTCCCGCGACAAATTTACGGGGAGGATCGAAGATGGCCGGCGTGCCTCGCCCTCGTGCAACAAAGACTGCTGCACACGCCAACACAATCAACCCGCCGATTGTGCTAGCAACCACGCCAATAATTGTGGTCCATGCCGGCAGTGGAATGTTCAAACTTTCGTCCCACGGCTGAATGCGCAACGCGAGCCAACCGAAGAACAGAATGAACGCCGCCACGTAGCACAACGTCCGGAACGCAACGAAAACAGTTGCCATGTCAGATGATTCTCCAATCCGTCCAGACCCCCGTCGCGCACATCCGTACGTAAAGATCAGCAAAGGCAACCCACAAGAGACTGAGCCACGCCCACAGCATGTGGCGGCGGTTAAAGCAGCTCACGCACGTATAAGCGCGATAGCACGCCGGTGACTTGGAGAATTGATCCAAAAGACCGCCAGCCAGATGCCGCAGCGAATGACAACCAATAGTGTAACCGGCGAGCAGCACGACGTTGATTACAAGGACGATTGTCCCGACGCCAATCCCAAATCCGTCTTCAAACCATAGCGCTTTCCACACGTCGTAGGTCAAAACGAGAAGAAATAACAACGCAAGGTAAAGAAAGTAGCGATGAACGTTCTGCATGATGAGCGGAAACGAACGCTCGCCCCAATAGCTTTTGCGCGGCTCGCCTACGGTGCATGCCGGCGGATCGGCCCAGAATGCTTTATAGTAGGCCCCGCGATAGTAATAACATGTCAGCCGAAATCCGCCTGGGGCCCAAAGAACGACCAGTGCAGGAGAAAAGATTAACCACGCGGGCCACCAGCTCGGCTTCGGTCCGAACCAACTGTGCGGCGAGTTTCCGAAAATTTCAGGCGAATAAAATGGCGAGATGTAATTGCCAAAAAAATAATTCTGTCCCTGAAAAGCGGCCCACGTGGAATAGACGATGAAAACTGATAATCCGATAAACACCAACAGCGGCTGGGTCCACCAGACGTCAGCTCGCATGGTCTCGCCGAATGACCTGCGCGGCAGCGCCGTCGTTCCGTTCATTCGCCGTCAACTCCTTCTACCGGCAGCTTCGCCTTTTTCCATGCTTCCCAGCTACCAGGAACATTCCAAAGATCGGTGAATCCTTGCGGCTTCAGAATACTGGTAGCTATGCTCGCGCGATAGCCACTGCCGCAGTAAACAGCCGTCGGCTTGTCCGGGTCAAGTTCAGTCATTCGTTTAGCAAGTTCCGGCACAAAAATGTGACGCGCACCGGGAACATGTCCCTTCTTCCATTCGCCGGGTGAACGCACATCGAGAATCTGCAGCGAGGACTTCCGGTCATTCAGCTCGTGCACGCTCATCTGGCCAATTCTTTCCAGCGGGAATCCCGCCGCGTCCCATGCTTTCATTCCACCTATTAGGTATCCAGCGAACTTTGTATAACCGGTACGCACGAACAGCCGCACGATTCTTTCAAGATCATCATCGTGCTCCATGACAAGAAGAATTGGTTTTTCCGGATCGAGCATCCAGCCCGCCCAAATGGAGAGAATTGGCGTGCCGCCGATGTTGAGCGCGCCGGAGATGTGACCGCCTCCAAACGCAAGCATTGTGCGTACGTCTACCAGGACCCCAGCCTTCTTATCAATTGCTTCCTTGAATGCCTTGGGCGGGAGCCCGGGAACACGTGGAAGGTTTCCAAGCACTTTTGGTCCCTCCGCGTTCACTCTTTTCATGAGCGGATAGTAATGCGGGACCGGCGGCGCACTTTGGATCGCGTAATCAGTGAAACTTTTGGCGTCAGTAAATTGCAAAAATTGATTAAACTTTCGTTCGTAACCGATCGTGCTGCTTAATCTCGCTCCGATATCCGCTCCGCAGGGCGAACCTGCGCCATGATTGGGGTAGATCATCACGTGATCGGGGAGCTTCAAATAAAAGTCGCGCAAGGTATGGAATTGTTGTTCCGCAAGCTGCTTCGTGTGTTTCTCGCCTAACAAGTCAGGGCGACCAGCTGACGAAACGAAAAGCGAATCGCCTGTGAGCACCGCCCACGGTTCGTCCGGATGATCTGTTTCGGCCAGCAAATAGGACATGTGCTCCGGCGTATGTCCCGGAGTATGCCGTGCCGTGACGAGCACTTCACCAAACATGAAACGATCGCCGTCTTTTACTTTTTCAGGTCCAAAGCCGTACTCGGCGCCGCCTTCTCCACTGGAATAAATCTTCGCCGATTCAAGGCGCGCGCAAAGCTCGCGCGAACCGCTCACCAAATCGGCATGAATATGAGTCTCGAAAATATGAGTGATGGCAAGCCCTGCTTCACGTGCCATTTCAACATAAATCTCAACATCGGCCCTCGGATCGAAAATCGCTCCCACTCCTTCGTCGTCGTCACCCAGCAAATACGAAAGTTCAGCGATGCCTTCGGTCTGAATTGTTTTAAAAACTAGCGACATCGCCGAGATTTAACGCGAAGGCACGGCGAAACTCAACAAGATCGACGTGTGCCCCTTTGCGGTTACGCCAACATCTCATTGATATCGGCATACTTCACCGCATCGTCTGCGAAGGTAAACGTTCCGTGTGTCTGCATCTCGCGCGCAGCGCGGAGGAAGGCACCGAGCGCTGCGCGCGACAGCGCGCTGCCGACGCTGATGCGTTTGACTCCGATCGCTGAAACTTCAGCGAGACTCAACTGCACACCTTGCAACCCCATGACGACGTTTACTGGCCGATCTACAGACTGAATCACCGTGATGATGTCTTCTTTGCTTTTCAACCCCGGCGCAAAGAGGACGTCAGCGCCAGCCTGCTGGAACGCCTGAAGACGGGCAATCGTATCGCGAAGATCAGGAAGGCCGATCACATAATTTTCGGCGCGCGCTGTCAACATGAACGGAAACGCTAATGAATGCGCCACATCTGCTGCGGCGCGAACACGCTCAGCCGCGAGCGAAAGTTCGTAAGGCGTTTGCTGGCGACGCGCGGCGACATCTTCGATTGAGCAGCCCGCAAGTCCGGCACTCGCAGCCAGGCGAATGGTCTCAGCAACGTCCGCCGGATCATCTCCGTAGCCATTCTCGAGATCCGCGCTGACTGGTAAGTCGGTTGCCGCAACCAGATCGGCGGCGTGCGCAAGCATCGTTTCGCGGTCGACGGCGCCATCAGGCTTTCCGATTGAGAATGCAAATCCAGCGCTCGTCGTTGCCAACGCCTCGAATCCAAGTGATTGCAACAAACGAGCGGTACCGACGTCCCATGGATTCGGAATGATGAAGGCGCGATCGCGTTCATGTAGCGCACGAAAGATCCTTCCCTTTTCTGCTTGGCTAGCCATATAGCGAAACCTTCAACAAATCTGAACCGTAATCGGCAGAAGGTGATTAATCATGTAGGTACCTCGGTCGGGATCGCGGTGCACCGGTTGCGTTCGGCCGAGTGAATCAGTTGCGCGAGCAACAAGCGTTTGCTTCCCAGACGTAGCGGGCGTTTGCCAATTGAATTCCCAAAATCGCCAGGCATTTGGTTTCGGTTCCCCGAGCAGTGTCGCCCCTTCCCAGGTCGATCCTCCATCGATGCTCACTTCCACTCGAACGATTTCGTTATCGCTTGCCCAGGCGGCACCGTGAATGCGCAC
>JBKPDP010000131.1:0-9249 GCA_046727935.1 Verrucomicrobiota bacterium
TTGGTCATCGGGCGTTGATCAAGTGGATCAAACAAATTGAGGGATCGGTGCAGGTGATTTGTGAACCGAGCGGTGGTTACGAACGAGCGTTGGTTCAAGCGCTGGTTGGTGCACAGCTGAAAGTCAGTTTGGTACCAGCCACTCGGGTCCGGCAATTTGCGCGCGCGGCGGGGATTTTAGCCAAGACCGATCGGATCGACGCGAAGGTGTTGTGCGACTTTGCGGAGGCAATGCAGCCAGGAACAATCGGTGCCTCTCAGTTGGAGCAGGAAAGGCGCGCTCGTCAGCGATCCCGACGGGCATAGCGTGTTGCTGATTCAGAAATAAGGCAACAGGGCTTCGACGCAGTCGTGCGCCAAACTGGAGCGGAGTGCCGAGGCTATCTAAAAATCTCGTAGATCGCGCCGTTCGAGAGCGACACGACGAACAGGTTGCCGTTCGGGCCGGTCTTGATGTCGGTGACGATGCCGAAGTTCCGGCCGAACAGCAGGCTCTCGCTCTCGATGATGGCCTGGGCGTTCGCCACGGGGTCGGTCGGAGAAGGCTTGTTGAGGTTGTCGGCGACCCGGTCTTCCAGCCGGGGATCATCCACCCCGATGTTCCGGCGGTTGCCGGTCAGGTTGAAGTGCCACAGGAAGCCCCCTTCGAGGAACGGCCGGGCGGCACCCAGGAAGAGGTCGCCGTCGTACTGCGGACCTATCCCGCGGCCGTCCATGAAGCCAATGCCCGCCGGGGCCACCTCAAACTTCCAGCTAAACTCCGGGTCGCTGTAGTGCGCGCCCGGCAGCATCACCATCCGCGCCCGCGCCTCCTCGGGCGAGTCGGCGATGTTCGTCGGCGGCCACCGCGACTGCTGAAGGTTGCCGCCGAACATCGTCGTCTCGATCAGCTTGAACTGGTCGATCCGCGCGAGCGGCCCCATAACCTGGATCCAGCCGCCGTTCATCCCCGGCTGGACCAGGTCCAGCTCGGTGAACGAGTCGTCGCCGTTCTGCTCTAGCCAGAGGTTGCCGGTCCTCGGGTCGAAGTCGAAGCCGAAGCTGTTGCGGAGGCCGTAGGAGAAGACCTTGTGGATATTGGCGGTGACCTGCGGGTTCTCCTCGATCTGCCCGCGGATCTCGCCGCCGGGGAGCCTCCGTGTGTGGAAGTTGATGTACGACTGGCCCGCGAGGATGTTCGGCAGCTGGTCGGTAAGGGTTGTGTTGTTGCCCTCGGCGAGGTCCCACTTGCTGAAGATCGTGCCGCCGACGCCGCTGGCGAATGGGGTCACGACAACGTCGTTGGGGTTCGTGTCGTTGAACGGCTGGCCGAAGAAGCCGAAGCGGACCCCCGCGTTCGTCCCACGTGGGGCCGCGGCGTGGATGTGGGCCGCCAGCAAGTCATCGGCCGGGTCGGCGGTTTGCGAGCCCGTAAAATCGAGGCCGGCGACGGTGACCGTGAACGACAAGGACGTCATCGCCGTGTTTAGGAAAAACGCCGCGTATCCCCTTGGCCGTCGAGGCGTTCGCCGGCACCTCCTGGCTCCCCTCGAGCCGCGCCACGAACACGTGCCCGACCTCCCTGAAGGGGTTGTCGGCTGGCGCCGTGCCGTCGTCGTTGAGGCGGAGGATGACGCCGGTGAGGTGGGCGTCGTCCGGCTCGGGTCCGCCGAAGTTGTCGTCGGTGCCGAACGCGGGGTCGCCGGGCTGGTAGGGGCCGTTGAGGAGGTTCTGCATCCAGCCGCGCCGGCCCACGTCGCCGATGAACAGGTACAGCTTGCCGTCCGGGCCGAACTTGATCACGCCGCCGTCGTGGTTACCGCGGCCGGCCGCCGGGGTCGGCTCGGCCGCGAAGGCCGTGAAGGGCGCGGAGCCGGATCACGTTCCGGTCGAACGTCAGCGTCGCGCCGTTCCAGACGAACCGGTCCACCCGGTTGCCCAGGAGCGGGGTGTTGGCGAGCACGTCGGTGTCAGCTCCGGTCGTGCTCTCCGTCCAGTACAGGTAGACGTGGGGGTGGCGGGGAAGTCCGGGTGCAGAGCGATGCCCAGCAGACCGCGCTCCGAGCCGGAGTTGACCGCGAGGTCGAGCACCGTGCTCTGCACGACCCCGTTCACCACCCGCTTCACCTGGCCGGTGGCCTTTTCCAGGACGAAGAGTCGTTGGGGCCGAGGAAGGCCGTACTGGTTGGCTGATCCAGATTTTCGACTACGGTGCGCACGCGCAAATTCGGGTCGACTAGGCTTGGGGTACTTTGCGCGTTTAACATGGACGGCAGCCCAAAGAAAGCTGCGAGGAAAGTGCACGTCAGGTGCAGGGCGAGGTTTGAACATTTTTGAGCATTCATGGTGATTTTCCTTTCTGCGGTTTAAATGTGAACGGCCACCAAAAAGCTCCCGAATCGAGCGGTGCTTCGAAAAACGGACAATTATCCGGCGGTCTATGTAAAGCGGAATAAAGTAACAGAGTTGTTATCTTCTTTGAATGGCTACTGATACCCTCGCGTCAGGGAAAGATGCCTCGAGCCAGGGACGCAAAAAAAAGAGGCTGGTGACTCGGAACGTCTTCATGAAGTGCATTACTCGAATAATTTCCTGACGAGACCAACGCTCTTGAAACAGCGGCAACGACATTACTGGTTCGCAGCATTCTTCGCATTTGGAGCGACGATGTGTCTTCTCACAATCGTTTTGCTCGTTTTCCCAAGAACGAAGCTGGATTCGCTATGGAATCTGAATCCTGAAGCGCGTGTCGCGTTTCAATCGCTAGGAAGCTGGTCGATCCTGCTCATGTTAGGGGTCGGGACTGGATGCGCTTTGGCAGCAATCGGCCTCTGGCATGGGACGCTTTGGGGCACTCGGCTGGCACTGGCGATTCTCTTCGTCAACATCATCGGCGATCTCGTAAATGTAGTTGCGCGCCACGACTATCGATCACTGGTCGGCCTGCCAATCGCAGGAGCAATGATCTTCTACCTGGCCCGGCCGCAGTCCTCATTGAATCCGCGCCGCCGGTGTGACTAAGTTGAGACGAGCGTTTCGCGTGCGAAGCGCAGTGCGCGCGCCATCCAAACGAGCTCGTTCAAAAATTTTCCCACGCGACCCGTGTAAGCTGGATCGGTGATTTTGCCGGTAGCCGGATCGAAAAGCTTTCCCGCGGTGCCAAAATAGACGTCTGAGAAAATCGTAACCAAACCAAGCTCCCGGAGCACTGGCAGTAAACTCTGAATCATTCGCGCGCCGCCGAATGGACCGGCTGACACGCCACAAACGCCAACTGCCTTGTGAATGTATTCCTTCAGATTTGTATCGAGCACGTGTTTCAGCAGACCTGGGAAACTGTGATTGTATTCGGGGACGACGAGTATGAGGCCATCGGCGCGCGCAACGGTGGCCGAGAACTGACTGTCCTTAAGCACTTCGCCGGCGTCATCAATGCGGAGAGGAATTTTCCTGATGTCGACCAAATCCGTTTCGATATCGCTGCGTTTTGATACTTCGCCGAAAACAAAATTAGCGGCAGGTTCGGTCAGCCGGCCCTGTCGCGGCGTGCCGATAATGACAGGGACAAAAACGGGTCGAGTTATGTCTTGCGTAGCCATGCTCCAATTTGTCGCTCCAGCGTAGGCGAGCTTACAATGGACGAGCGAGCGAAATCGTCTTAGTCACAATTGCTCCATTAGAACAGCGGGGCCCGGCTTTATAACGCATCGTTGCGCGTTTTTCGGAAACAGCGACTTCGGTGTAACTGACTGTGCTTGCATCCCGGCGATGCATACAAATCGAGAACGGTCCGCGCTTGGGCGCATGAGAACGATGCAGCCGCCGCAGCCACTTCACGCTCACCGTCGTTCGCTGATTATGCGCTGCGTCGCAAACGTGCTGCCGCTCAACCTCCACGCGTCGTTCGTCAAAGCCCGATGAAAACCAATGCTGTGATTGCCATTTGTGATCGCGCATGGTCAACCATTCGAGATTCCAGCGCCATTCTGTTACGAGCTTCTCCGATGCCACAATGGCAATCAACCGGAAGGGTCGCAGCTTTCGTAGCGGCAGCGTTCCTATGCCGTCTGCGATCTCATTGACGCCGGGATTGCCGGCAAGCACCCTAACGACTTCTCCACGGCTAACGACATCATTCTTCGGCTGCCGCTCTACGGGTGCCAGTTAATCAATGCAAGACAAACACCGGCGTCATTCGCGGAGATCCACCCTCAACGCCGGACCTTGTCTCGGACTGCGTATGCTGGTAATCCGACAGGTATTCTTCGATCAGGCGACCCGGTCGGGCGGTAGCTGCGGTGCAGTAAGAGACGAACCCGATCCTAGCCACGGCGCTGACGGCAAGCAACGGTTTGAGCATGCTTGCGTTCCCTATAAAGGATTATATTCTACTATAATGGACACACGGTCTTCTGTGCCAGCCGGCGACGTGGTCGCGAATGGTTTGGACATGGTGGGGCTCGGCAACCGGATTCGGCTCGAGCGCATCGAGCGAAAGCTTGGCCTTGAGGACTTGAGCTCCCGGTGTCAGGTGAGCCGAAGCATGCTCTCTGCGGTCGAGCGCGGCCAGAAAGTTCCCACCGTTCTCGTGCTCGATCGGATCGCAACGGGTCTGGGAACTAGCATTGCGCGGCTGCTCGGCGTGGAGTCGCGCGTGTGTGTCGTGATTTTGAGATACGAGGAACAAGACGTCGTACGCGATCCCATCGGCTGGCACCGCCGCATTCTCTCGCCCGTGCTGCCGGGCGTGGAGTTCGAATTCATGCGCACCACCATCAAGGCTGGCGTAGATGCCGGAGTGTTCAATCCGCATGCTGCCGGCTCACGGGAGTACGTCGCCGTCGAGCGTGGAACGCTCCGGCTCACAATCGATGGCACCGCCCATCTGCTCCATGCGGGCGATAGCATCTATTACGACGGTGACTGTCATCATGGCTTCAGCAATCCGGGCCGCAGCGAGTGTGTGTACTACCTCGCCATGGATGTTGCTGACCGAACCGGCTCGTCGCATCGGCTTCAACTCTCACGTCGGCATGCAAGTGAAAAGAAATCGAAGCGTTGAGTTCGTCTGGTCAGCCCAGGAAATCCGGCGCGTCGGTTATCGCGTCGTCGATCTCATAGCTGACTATTTGTCGCGACTACCGGCCGAGCCCGTGTTCCGACCAGTGCCCGCTGCGCTTGCTGATTCATGGCTGGAGACGGCGCTGCCGAGGCGTGGAGAATCGGTCGATCAAATTCTCGAGCGGTTCGTCGCCAACGTGATGCCGTACCCCTTTGGCAACGGCCATCCGCGATTTTACGGCTGGGTGAACTCGCCACCAGCTATCATCAGCGTGATGGCTGAGGCGCTGGCGGCGGCGATGAATCCGAGCGTGGCTGGTGGCAACCACGCCGCGGTTTGGATTGAGCGCCAAGTGCTCGAATGGTTCAAGCAGTTGGTTGCATTCCCGCAGCAGAGCATGGGACTTCTCGTAAGCGGGGGCTCCGCCGCCGCGATCATTGCTCTCAATACCGCGCGTTACCGAGCCTGTGCTCGTCGAGGTTGGGATGTGCGAACGAAAGGCATTCAGCGGCTCGAGTTTGAGCGGAGCGCGCAGCGACTCCTGGTGTACAAAGGCGCCGAAGGCCACGGATGCAATCAGAAGCAGTCGAGCTTCTAGGAATTGGCAGCGAGAATCTTCGTCTGGTGCCGAGCGACGAAGCGCTCCGCATGCTTCCGGCTGCGCTGGATGCGATGCTTACGGAGGACGTGACGGCCGGCCATGTCCCGGTTGCCGTGATCGCAAGCGCGGGAACCGTCAACACCGGAGCGATTGATCCCATTGGTGAAATCGCGGCAGTTTGCGCGCGCCACAATGTATGGCTGCACGTTGATGCCGCCTACGGCGGTGCAGCAATCATGACTCGGCAATACAGCCAGCCATTGCGCGCTCTCTCGCGGGCCGACAGCATTGCACTCGATCCACATAAGTGGATGTACGTTCCAGTCGATGCGGGTCTGGTGCTGGTAAGAGATGCCGTGGCAATGCGAAACGCTTTCAGCATGGTGCCATCATACCTTCGAACCGACGAGAATTTGCGCGGCGTCCAGGGCCCCACATGGTTCAGTGAGTACGGTCCGGAGCAGACTCGCGCTTTTCGGGCGCTTAAGGTATGGGTTGCGCTTCAGCATTTCGGTCTCGAAGGCTATCGTGAGCTCCTCGAGCATGACATCGCGCTCGCCGCGCATCTGGCCCAGCGCGTTCACGACGCGGCGGGATACGTGCTGTGGGAGCCAACGAGCCTCAGCGTCGTGTGCTTCCGCGCCGCACCGGAAGCACTCGGGGATCGACACGATAAGACCGACACGCTTAACCGGCGCATACTCGAGGACGTGCAGCTGAGTGGCGCGGGGTTCCTCTCCGGAACATCGTTCGACGGCAGGTTCTGGTTGCGCGCGTGCATCGTGAACCCGCGCGCGACCACGTCGGACGTGGACGCGGTGTTCGCGGCCGTGCAGGCCGCGTTTCGCCGCAGCTTTCTCTCCTGATACCGATGCAAATCATCCACAATCTCGAAGCCACACGCGACGAAACGCTCGAATTCTTCAGCCTGAGCGACGGCGATCTGGCGCGGAAATACGGCCCGGGAAAATGGTCAGTCAGGTTCATTCTGCACCATCTGGCCGATACCGAGACCGGCGAGTTCGGCCGCATCCGCCGGGTGCTGAGCGAGCCGCGGCAGATCCTCTGGTACTTCGATCAGAATGCGTGGGCAAAGGGGCTCGACTATGCGCGCCTGCCGCGGGCTCTCTCTCTTCCGATCTTCGAATCGCTGCGCAACGCCGTGATCTACTACGCGCGGCTGGACTACCAGACGAGCGGAGACCTCGAGTTCGTCCACAGCCAGATGGGTGTGCTGACGTTGAAAGACGGATTCGACAAGGTCGCGGCCCACAACGCGCGGCACTCATCCAGATTCGCGCGGCGCTCCGATGAAGGTGATCCCCCCGGCCATAGCTATCCTCGGCGAGTACTCGGCGGCGTTCGAGCCGCATACCTGTACCGACGCCGCCATTGGGCATTCCAACGCCGAAAGCGGCGCGATGATCCGAGGCGAGTGGATGTCGACGAGCGCGATCGAGGTGCGATCGCTGCGCGCGTTTTCCGGAATCTGGGTTGCCCGGGGAAGCCCCTACCGGGATATGGGCAAAACCCTCGAAGCCATCCGCTATGCGCGTGAAAACGGCGTTCCGTGTCTTGGCACCTGCGGCGGAATGCAACACATCACCCTCGAATACGCGCGGAACGTTCTCGGATACAAGGACGCGCAGCACGCAGAGTACGATCCCTACGCATCCGATCTCTTCGTCTCCCGCCTCGCGTGCTCGCTGCGCGGCCGAGAGATGCGCCTTCAGCTCGTTCCCGGCTCGCTCGTCTCACGTATCTACGGTGGTACGAGCGCGACCGAGCGCTACTACTGCGACTTTGGCGTCAGTTCGTCGCGAGTAGAGGTGTTGCGATCGGGTGCCCTGCGGATCGTCGGGTCCGATGACGAAGGGGCAGTGCGGGTGGTCGAGCTTCCCGAACATCCCTTCTTCGTCGGCACGCTGTACGTGCCGCAGGCTAGGTCGAGGCCCGGCGCGCCTCATCCGCTGGTATCGGCGTTTCTTCAGGCGGCGGCGTCGAGGAGTTGCGCGGCCCAATGAGGTACCGATATCTGCATCTCGACGTTTTTGCCGATCAGGCATTCAGCGGCAACCAGCTCGCGGTGATTCCGGACGCCGTTGGTCTTCGCGCAGATCAGATGCAGCAGATCGCCGCGGAGATGGCGTTCTCCGAAACGTCGTTCGTCTTTCCGACGGAGTCGAGCGACACTGACGTTCGTGTTCGGATCTTCACGCCGGGCAGGGAGCTTCCGATGGCCGGGCATCCGACGATCGGGACGATCTTCGCGCTCGCGCACGAGCAGCGCATCACGCCCGAGCGCGATGGCGTCACGATCGGTCTCGGCGTGGGTCCGACTGAGGTCGCGCTCGAGTGGGGCGGAAGCGTATTGCGGTTCGCATGGATGACTCAGTCCGAGCCGACATTTGGTCTGATGCCCGAGAACGTCTCACGGCTCGCGACGGCTCTCGGTATTCGCGAGGAGGACATCCGCGCGAGCCGGCTTCCGGTTCAGGAGGTTTCGAGCGGCGTGCCCTTTCTATTCGTGCCGATGGTCTCCCGTGATACGGTGAACAAAGCCAGTGTGGACAGAGCCGCGCTGCGCGCCTTTTCCGACTCATGCGGCTTGCCGGAACGCCCCGTCTTCGTGTTCTCTGTCGAACAAGGCGATGACGATGCGACGGTCTTCTGCCGGATGTTCGCTCCCGTCTTCGGCATCCCGGAAGATCCGGCAACAGGCGGAGCGGGCGGGCCACTGGGCGCCTACCTACTACGTCATGGTGCGGTAGATGCGGAGCGTGCGTTGCGTGTGGTGAACCTTCAGGGCGTAGCCATGGGTCGCCCAAGCCGCATCGTAATTTCAGTCCGCTCCGAGAATGGACGGATCACTGGCGTCCGGGTCGGAGGCACATCGGTGCTGGTTGGAGCAGGTTTCCTTGAAGTTTAGTCGATGTCGACCTGCCCAGGTTGCAATAATTGCGCCTGCTGCTGCGAATCAAACAGCGCCTGAGGATCGCCGCCGAGCAGAAGATAAACAACTACGAGAACGTCAGTGCCAATTCCCCCGCCTACGACAAGGCGTCGGCCGCCGCCGGATCCGCGAACATCCTCAACATTCTCGCTTTCTCTTCTTCCTTGCCAGAGCATCTATTTTGTATCGTTGCGCGGGATTCACTCGCGTTTACTGAGTTCCTGGGGTTTCGATCGCGCAGCCCGGTAACGATTTAATGAGTTAAGAATCTTAGGTTGAGACTTGAGGCGCGGCTGTCTTGTGCAAAGTGAGTTGCGCCACACAATCATGCCGGATATTGAAAACGACAAAAGGGTTGCATGAGCACCAAGAAAGGCGTGATCGGTATCCTCACCGGTGGCGGGGATGTGCCGGGGCTCAACCCGGCGATCCGCGCGGTCACCATTCGCGCCCTGCGCGAAGGCTATCAGGTCGTTGGTATCCGTCATGGCTGGCTGGGCACGATCAGCATCCTGCGTGATGAACACGCCGACAACAGCGAGCACTTTCAAATCCTGACGGAAGAGATCGTCAATCGTGCAGCACGCACCGGCGGTACGTTTCTGCATACCTCGCGGACGAACCCGTCAGCAGTGAAAAAAGAAGAGGTACCTGA
>JBKPDP010000132.1:0-11620 GCA_046727935.1 Verrucomicrobiota bacterium
TGGAGGGGCGGACAACTGCGCGCAGCGCAGACGAGCACAGCGTGCGCGCGGTATCCAATCAATGGCCGCAGCGTCCCGTGCTCGATGTCGTCCAACGAAACTTTGCGGCCTCCGACCTCGTTTCGTTTACCGGAAAACGAATCCTTCAGCTGCCAGATGCTTTCGGTCGGATAGTTGGACAAAATCCAGCGAAGGACGAACGCGTTGTATGCGTTCACGAGCGAAGCGGCCTTTTCGTTCCCGTGCGCAACATTGGCGATCTTCGCCGCGAACTGCTTGAGATATTCATCCAGCGCGGAGAGATCCCCAGCGTTTTGTTTCCAGGCGCCGTAGTTTATCAGGCCCTGCTCGTTCACATACTTTTTGAGCAAGCGATCCAACTCATGGTGATCAATGTCGGTCCGAACGTCGACGTTTTCACCAGTTTGAGCGTTGGCGTGCACCACTATGCCGATGCAGATGAGCACGAAGGCAATAAGAAGAATCCGGCGTCTCATCTTATTTTGGTGCCGCTGACGAGTGCCCACACATATCCGTCTGGATCAGCGACAAATGCTTCTGTGCCCCAACCATATTTGCGCGATTCTTGAGCGATTCGGTAACCGCCTTTACGCGCGCGCTCGATCGTCTGCGCAACATCGCCAACGGCCAAGTGCGGATACATTCCCCAGCCGGGCCGAGCATTCGCGGGCCGTTTCTCATCCCAATCCCAATGAGTGCTGGAAAGAAAAACACCCACGTTACCGGATTGGAGCATCGCGAAAACTCTGTCTTGCGATTTGATCTTCAACCCTAGCAAGTCGTGATAAAAAGCGATCGACTTGTTCAGATCCTTAACTTCCAAAAGAATGTGATCGATTTTCGGAGGCTGAGGGGATTGCTCCTGCGCCGCTGACGGCAGGGCAAACACGCTGCCAGTAACGAGAACGCCTATCGTTTGGACAATTTTTGACCTCATTGAAGCGTTACGAAAGGTAAGGCTGCAACTGCTCGGGCGATCCTTCCAAGGCGAGCATGTAGATTCTGTCGCCCTCGCGCCAGGTCGCGGTCGTCCACTTTCCCTGTCGCAGCAATGTCCGTTTCACTTTCCCGATGTGATCACTCGCTGACGTTGCCGCTGTTGCAACAAAGTGAATCAGCCCGCCGTCCGGTCGCACAAAGCAGATCAAGGAAACAGGGGTTCCGTTCCATGAAAAAGTCTTGCAACCGAGGCTCTCCAGTTTCTCAAGATTGGGAGGCAGTGTTTGCGCGGCTGGGGCACGCTTGGAATGCAACCAAGACACGAGTTCAGCCGGATTATGTGATTGCACGTCGAAGCTCGATTCATTCCTGACAAGTGAAGAAATCACAGTGAGCGCCTGGTTCTGCCATCCAACCAGATGCGCCGGCCGCGTGTTATACCAGATCAATGATCCCAAGGCCGCACTAAGGACTAGCGCCGCAGCAATCGCCCATTTGACTAATGGGTTGGACCAGCGGAGCGGGCGACTGACCTTTACACCGGCAAGAATACTTTCTCGCAAGTCGCTCGGCACTTCGATACCGCGCAATTTTTCGGTCATGGCCGTATCGAACGCGACGGAATCACTGAACCAGCGTCCCAGAACCGGGTCGCGCCGGCACTGCTCAAGCGCCTCAGCAAAGCGCGGATCGTTCGCGTCCTGACCACCGGGTCGATACGCATTCAAAATAAATTTTGCCTCCCGATTATCCATGTGTCGCCTCTCTTTTGTCTGATTGGAGGGCAATGACTTTATTCCCAAGAACTTCCTCCTTTGAGAACAGCCGCTTGCGCAACAGCGCTTTGCCTCGCGACAAACGCGACATAACTGTCCCAATTGGAACACTGAGCACGTCTGCGATTTCCTGATACGAGAATTGTTCTAGGTAAAACAGCGTCAGCGGCGCACGAAACGGCTCTTCCACTTCGTACAAAGCTTGCAACAGCGTGGTGCTGTCGAATGTACTTGGATTGGGAGAGATCGACATTTCCTCTTCACGCGCTTCCGCCAACTCAACCTTGGGGAAGCGGACTTCGTGCCGGCGCCGATTTAGAAATTCGCGATACAGCGTGGTAAACAACCACGGCTTTGCTCTCGAGCGATCGCGTAGCTGATGCCCTTTCGAGGCCCAAAGAAAGAATGTCTGTTGGGTCAGGTCCGCCGCGTCCGCCTCCGATTTCGCAAGGCTGAGCGCAAACCGATAAAGCGGCGCATATTGCCGGTCCACCAGTTGCTGAAAATCTGCCGTCGCACTCATATCGAAGCAGTTCGTTTCGAAGCAAAGTAAAGCCTCGCCACGGCCTGCAATATCCTATAGCCCGCGCAAACCGCGGCGGGAACGTTCCCAGAAATCTTGGATTTGCCACCCTGGCGTGGCCGGTACCGTGCTGGCACTTCCGCGATCCAGAGGCCAGCTTCAATCGCCCGAATTTGCATTACCACGTTCCAGCCAAAACCGCGTTCACGCATGTCGATCTCCTCGAGCGCCTGCCGGCGAATGAGTCGCAGCGGCCCGAAATCAGCAAACCGGAATCCCCAGCCGTGTTCGACTAGCCTGCTAACGAGCCGGTTTCCGAGGCGCTGGATAAAGGTCATCGCTTCGCGTCCCGGTTTTGTTACGTAACGGTTGGTCAGGACCAAGTCTGCGCCTTGCTTTGCCGCGTCCACCATTAGATCCACGTCATCCAGATTGTCACTGCCATCGGCATCGCAAAACAAAATCCAAGCCACACCGCGTGGAAGTTTTGTCAATCCGCGCAAACACGCGCGGCCATAACCGCATCGCGCTTCTGTCAACACATCCGCACCGGCGGCGCCGGCGCGCGATGCGGTCGCATCGCTGCTACCGTTGTCGATCACGCGAATACGCCGGAAGCCGCGCTGCCGCAAATTTCGCACCACATCCGCAACGGTCGCTTCCTCGTTTAACGCGGGAATTATAACCAGGCATGAGTCATGAAAGGAGCCCTGGCGGCTTACTGTTGAAATCCGTTCCTCGGCTGCCGTTCCCACGTTTGTCAGAGGCGCGATTGGGAGTTTGTATTCCGCTCGCCTCCACGGTCTGTTCTGTTGTCCGTGCGTCTAAACTGGTGAGAACCGCAAGAGCGGTGGTTATTTCGAATTTCTATTTCGACCCTCGAAGAAAATCGAGCAGTTGCGCATAGCCGCCCTTGGCTAGCCGTTGGGCTGCGAGTTTTGTGTACGCTTCTGGCGCTTCTACGCCCAGACCGTTTACGAGCCGGTTCATCAGATTGAACAGCGCGCAAATCGCGACAGCATCGTGCACAGCGCGGTCGTCCCAACCCGAGTCAATAATAGCACCGACATCCGCGCTCGTGATTTCACCGGGCGAAAGCGTCAGCTTGCGCACGAAGGCAAGTACGGGGCGCATGCGTACTTCGACATGCTCGGGCTTGGAGCCGAAGAAAATTTCCGGAATTGCTTCTGAAGGAATTCCGAGGGTTACGGCGGTCTGCGAATGAACCCCGCGGCAATAATTGCAGTTGTTTAGACCGGAAACATACGCCGCGATCAGTTCGCGTTCGGCTGAGCTGAACGGTGAATCGCCGCGCAGCAGAACTTCATGGTACTCCAACAGGGGTTGCGCTGCTTCGGGAAACGCTTGAAAAATTTGCAACAGCCCGGCGTCAGTTGGCAGCGAACGCAAGTAACTCATCTGGGGATTTTCGCCGATGTTTTAGCTGGCAGCGGCCGCGTTAAAAGATTTGCCAGCGTTTTAAGATCAGTGGTCGGGAGCTGGCAGACGAAATTTTCGCAAACGTACGCCGTGGGTTTGCCATCGGTCTCCGTGACGCTTTTCATGAATTCAACGTGATCAGAGAAAAACCGCTGGCCTGCGTCGCCATCGGCCAGAATGACAACTTCGTGCGGAACAAAGTGGCGATGCACCTCGTGTAACATGGCTTGGGTCGCGGCATCATCAGCTTTCCCCGCGATGACGACCTGTTTCGGTTTGGAGTGTGACCACGAGAGCGCGACCAGCATCTGCGGCATGGATGACGGCGCCACTTCGAGTTGTTTCGCGAAGGCCTTGAGGGTTTCTTCCGCACGTTGGCGTGCATCGCTTCGATCGAGCATGTAGCCGATGCGCAGAAGGTTCAACGCAGTGATGGAATTGGGCGATGGCTCCGCCAGATCATCGGTTTCTTTCATTCTCAATAAGAGGCTTGAGTCCTTGTCGCTGGCCGAGAAATAGCCACCGCCTTTGCCGTCGGTGAACGATTCGTCTTCGCGCTGCTGCAATTTCAGCGCCCATTCGACTCGCGTGATATCGAAGGAAGCTTCATAGAGGTCCAACAACCCTTGAATGAGAAACGCGTAATCGCTGGCGAAACCATTCACATCGCTTGCGCCCTGGCGGTAGCTGCGCAGCAGCATGTTTGTTTCTGCGTGGTAAAGCTTTTGCTTAACGAAATCTGCGGCCTTGTTTGCCGCCTCCAGATACGAAGGGTCGTCGAGCACTTGCGCTGCTCGCGCGAAAGCCGAAATCATCAGGCCATTCCACGCTGTCACGATCTTGTCGTCACGGGCCGGGCGCGGACGCTTCGCGCGCGCATCGAAAAGTATTTTCCGGCCTTCGGCAAGCAGTTGTTCCGCCTTTTCTTTCGTTAGGCCGAGCTTTTTGGCGGTATCGGCTACCGCGTGGCGCTGAATAAGGATGTTCTTATTTTTGAATTCGCCCTGCGGATCTTCCGGCGCGTTGCCGTTCGCCTCCACGCCGAAGTGATAATCAAAAATTCTCGCGCGCTCCGCGCCGAGGAGACGATCAATTTCGTCCTTTGACCAAACATAAAACGCGCCCTCGGCGTGGTCGGCTTTTCCCTGCGTGATCAGGCTGTCCGCATCTTCCGCGGAGTAAAATCCTCCCTCCTTGCCGGTCATGTCGCGGCGGACGTAATCGAGAATGTCGCGTGCTGTCTTCTCAAATAATGGGTCGTGCGTGATTTGGAAGGTGGTCAGATAAGCTATCGCCAGCTGTGCCTGGTCGTAGAGCATTTTTTCAAAATGCGGCACGTGCCAGAATTTGTCGGTAGAATAACGATGAAAACCGCCGCCGATGTGATCGTGAATCCCGCCCTCGGCCATTTTGCGCAAAGTAACGATCGACATCTCCAGAGCTCGCTTGCCTTCTTTCGAATCCGGGTTCGTGCCGTAGAAATCGAACAGAAAATTCAATGTGACTGGTCGGGGAAATTTCGGCGCGCCCCCGAACCCGCCGAATTGCGCGTCAAACCGCGACGCGAACTGGTCGTAAGCCTTGCGGGCAACCGATTCGCTCACCTTTTCACCGCCACCAGCGATTTCGATCACACCCTGTAATTGGCTGATGATCTTGTCCGAACTGGTCACGATACGTTCCCGGTCCGCTTTCCATGCCTCAGCGATTTTGTTCAGAACTCTGGTTAGGCTGGGCTGACCCCATTTGTCCCGTGGTGGAAAATAGGTTCCGCCGAAGAACGGTTTTAGGTCCGGTGTCAGAAACACTGTCATCGGCCAGCCGCCGCTGCCGGTCGTCGCCTGCACGAAAGTCATATAAACCTGATCGATGTCCGGTCGTTCTTCACGGTCTACTTTGATGCTAACGAAGTTGTCATTCATCAGCTTGGCGATTTCGGGATTCTCGAACGATTCGTGTTCCATGACGTGACACCAATGGCAAGTCGAGTAGCCGACCGAGAGAAAGATTGGCTTGTTCTCCTTCTTAGCCTTGTCGAACCCCTCCTGGCCCCACGGATACCAGTCCACGGGGTTATGCGCGTGCTGGAGAAGGTAAGGCGATTTTTCGTGAATTAGACGGTTCGTGTATTTCTCCTCGACGCCGTTGGCCGCAATGACTCTGAGTGAGTGCAGGGCGAAAACTACGAGCAAAATCGAACCCAATCGTTTCATTGTGAGCAGTCCCGCTACTCGATTCTTAGACAGTCATCTGAGCAGAGATTGAATTTCTGTTTCGAAAGTTGCTTTGTCGTTGTAGCCCAGATGTTGGCTCACAAGGCGCCCTTGCCGATCAATCACAAAAGTGGTGGGAACGGCGACGATTCCACCGTACGCCTCAACGACTTTCTGGTTCCCCATCACAACGGGGTAGTTCACTCCGAATTGTTTGACGAACTTCTTCACCACTTCTGGTCCCTGTTCGTCGAGCGAGACGCCAATAACCGCTAATCCGCTGTCACCGTATTGCTTTTGCAGTTCGATAAACTGCGGAATCTCAATGCGACATGGAGCGCACCACGTCGCCCAGAAATCGAGAATCACCACCTTCCCGCGAAAATCGGAGAACTTCACCGTTTTGCCATTCAGACCGGCCAGTTGCCAGTCAGGTGCGGGCGTTCCTGCTCTCAAATCTTTCTGGGCAAAGACCGGTATCGTTTCCAAACAAATAATCCCTGTAACCAGGAGAGTAGCCAGACAGGCCTTATGCATGGCGAAAATGGAACCGGCGTTCATCCCCAATATGAAGGATGCCTCTCCTCCGGCTTTTATTCCTTCCCAGTGGAGGCGGTCCTTCTAATGCGCTGCTAATCGCTTCGAAGAACCGATCCTCCAAAGCGTATCCAGATGGCGCAGATAATAGAGTGCGAAACAGGCGCCCAGCATCGGCCAGGCGGCGAAGAAAAGAATATTCGGCCCCTCGAAGGGATGAAAATATTGCCGAAACGATGAGAGGGTTGACACGGCGTGGAACAGCAGCACCAGCCCATAGGTCAGCCGCGGCGCGAACCCGAGCACAAATCCAATCAGGATCGCCAGTTCCAATACGCCGATCGCGTACATTGTTGCTGGTCCAAGCCCGCGCAGAAAATAGAAATGTTCGTAAACCGAAGCGGCATGCGCCGGACGAACAAACTTGTCGATCGTCCAGATGACCATGACGAGAAAAACCGTGACGCGCAGAACCAGCAGCGCCACGCCGACGCGATTGCGATCACCAAACGAATTCATCTGTAAAGCATACAGAGTTGAGGGGAAAAGGGCGAAACACAACCTAGCCTTGCTTTGTTGGATAGATCGTGCCTCGACGGCAAGCGCAAGAAGGGCGCTTTCTTAAGCGCCCCAACGGCGGTTGGGAAATCGCCACTCCTCGCAGATCATTACTCGACCTTCTCCATCTCTTTGCCGCAGCAGCAACGCGGCTTCTGGTCGCCGCCCTTGCCGGGCGCGGCGCCTTTGGTCACTTCGATCTCGCAGCCGCATTCCGGATCAGGACAGCGATATTTCTCGCCTGTTTTGAATGCCATCTTTCTCACCTCCCTTTGTTTTCGATGTTGAAAGGTTCATTGGGACAGACTGCAAACATTCCGACGACTGATCAGCTCTCATTCGGTAGCGGCCTAACACCGGCTTGGACCGCTTCTTTTAAAATTTTGAGCTGCTCTTGGTTGAGATACTTGCTCGCAATATCTTCGAGTTCGCCGGTTTGTTGCTTGCCGCTCGTGAAGCACTTGCTCAACGATTGCTAAAGGGCGTCCCGAAGCTCTTGAGCTTTGTCCTTCGCCAACGATGTTTTTGCTTCTACTCTGCGAACCAATCTGGCGGCGATAATACCGGCTTCTTCTTCGCTCAGCCGGTCCACGTCCGCGCCGCGATACCAGCCTTTGCCGGATAAGAAGTCACGCACAGCTTCGTCGCGAGAGGTTCCTTGCACCTCCGCAGCGTTGTCTTCCTTGAGGTCCGCAACCACATTACGCAGATTCTCTGCGTTCGAGTCCGGTTTCCATACGACTGAGATTATCGTTCCGGCGCGATTTAACCACGCCTGGAGCACGCCCGGCTGCTTCTCCAAATCTAAAAGAATCGGTTTCGAAGCGCTGCCGCAACCGATCTGCGGCGCGGCCGGACACTGTAAGGAAACTTTGAATACACTAATCCGATCCGCGGTGACCGCCGCTACGTTTTCGCCTGAGCTCGCGGGAGCAGACTCGGTTGTGGTATCATTACGGTGCTTATCATTAGCGATGGGTGCGGAATTTGTTTTGTCAGGCAATGTTGCGCGGTACCCCGTAGAATTTATCGCCGCGACCAGTTGTTCGGGATTTGTTTTCCCCGGTTCGTAGTCCACCGTGGCGGTTTTACTCGCAACGCTCACCCGAGCCGAGTTAACGCCATCGATTCGCTTGAGCGCATGGCCCACGGCAATCTCACATGTGGCACAGGTCATCCCTTCCACTGGAATGACGACGCGATTCAAGCCGTTCGCGAGGCGGGTTAGTGCCTGCACCGAGGCAGGTGCGCTTGCGAAAACGTAGCGGCCGATGTTCAGGCTGCCGAAACCGAGCACAATCACTGTCGCGATCAGCAACGTGACCGTTCCGCTCCGCCGCCCCTGCATCGTCTCATGCTCGCAAGCGCAGCGCGTTTTCTCGCGAAAATATTTAATCCAGGCCAAGGTGAGAAAGACAATCGCCGCAGCGATAAATAACCAGTGATACCGGCTAATCACAGCTGCGCCCGCGCCGAGCCCGACCGCAATCAACAAGAGCGGCCCGACACAACAGATCGAGGCCAGCAGCACCGACAATATCCCAGTCCATTTTGCCTTCATGCTCGCACCCTAGACCCTGTAGCTACGTAGAGGGTCAACGGCTTTTTTGGGAAATTTGATGGCCTACGGCAATCGCTCGATCAGGTCGCAAAACTCGCCTGCGCATTCCCGCTCGGTTGTGTTCTCCCTTCGCCAATCGCCAAGCGCTCGGCCAAGCGCGCGGCGGTACGCGCGCAACTGCGTCAGACGCGCGTCGATTTCGGCAAAATGCTTTTCCCCCAACTCCGCCACTTTCCGGCACGGTGCACGCCCGCGCTCCTTTAAATCGAGAATTTGTTTTATTTCCTCCAGCGTCAGACCTAGCGCCTGCGCTTTCTTGATGAAGCGCACACGACGGATCGCATCGGGGGCGTAGAGCCGATAGTTTGCGGCAGAACGCTTCGGGTTTGGTAACAATCCAAGTCGCTCGTAGTAATGCAGCGTCTGTACGCCGACTGCGGCTGCCCCGGCAACTGCACCGACTTTTAGCAGATCGTCATCACCAGGCATGACCACGAAATGTAGCACAGGCATTTTGCCTGCGGGGCGACCGGCATCTCGCCTGGTTGATTCGCCAATCGAGAGCCAAAAGTTTGTTTCCCCCGCTTGATCAAACGTGCAGCGGAATAATGGATTGACCTCACGGCTCCAACTTCACAGCGTCCACTTTACGAGCAATGAAACGCGGAGCTGTTACTCCATGTTAACGAAGTCGATCGTCACTTGTCCGCATTGCGGTTTTGCCAGCGAAGAGGTGATGCCCATCAACGCCTGTCAGTTTTTCTATCAGTGCGCGAGCTGCAAAACGGTTTTGAGACCACAGCCTGGCGACTGTTGCGTCTTTTGTTCGTATGGGACCGTGAAATGCCCGCCCAAGCAATGCGAGCAGCTTCCCGATGAAAAAGGGTGAAGGCATTTACAACGTCGGCGTCATTGGCGCCGGAACGGCCGGGTTAGTCGCAGCGGCTGGAACGGCCGGACTTGGCGGACGCGTGGCGCTGATCGAGCGCAACTTGATGGGCGGCGATTGCCTGAATTTCGGCTGCGTTCCGAGTAAGGCGCTCATTTCCTCGGCGCGACTCGTCCAGCGAATCCGCGAATCGGAAAAGTGGGGCTTGGATGGACAAGAACCGCAGTTTGTCTTCGAAAAAATTTTGGAACGAATGCGTGCGCGCCGCGCGAAAATTGCTCCGCACGATTCGCAAGAGCGCTTCGAGTCGTTAGGCGTGGACGTGTTTCGCGGCGAAGCACGATTCATCTCGCCGCACGAAGTTGAGGTGAATGGCCAAACGCTCAGGGCGAAAAATTTCGTCATCGCGAGCGGTAGCCGCGCGGTCATTCCGAAAATCGAAGGCATCGAGAGCGTGCCGTATTTCACGAACGAAACGATTTTCGATGAGCTGAAGCACAAACCGGAAAGCATGATCGTGCTCGGCGGCGGCCCGATCGGTTGCGAGCTAGGGCAGGCGCTAAGTCGGCTCGGAGTCAAAATCACGATCGTCGAGTATGTACCCCAGATTCTCCCGCCAGAAGACGTCGATGTGGCGCAGTTCATACAGAAGCGCCTGGAAGCTGAGGGAATCGTAATTCAGCACTGCACCGAGGCGAAGCGCGTTTCGATCCGCGACGGTGTGATCACGCTCGAAGGCAACTACAAACCGCCTGGGGCAACGCAGGATGCGTCGGTTCAATTCGCTGGCAACGCGCTTCTCGTGGCGACAGGTCGTTGCCCAATGATGAAAGCGCTGAACCTCGAGGCTGCCGGTGTGACGTACACATCCAACGGCGTTGAAGTGAACGATTATCTGCAAACCTCGCAGCCGCACATCTACGCCGCGGGCGACATCGCCAACCGCCTCAAGTTTACGCACACAGCCGATTTCACCGCGCGGGTTGTGGTCCGAAACATCCTGATGCCGTTCCACTTTCTTCGTCAAAAAGTGGATTGGTCAGTCGTGCCGTGGTGCACTTACACAGACCCGGAAGTCGCACATGTCGGCCTCGGTGAAAAGGAAGCAAAGCAAAAAAATATCGACTACGATTTGTTTGTTGTCCCGCTCGAGGATGTCGATCGCGCCGTGGTAGAGAGTGAAGACGCCGGGTTCGCCAAAATTTTAACGGCGAAAGGCTCTGATAAAATTCTCGGCGCGACCATCGTGGCACCGCATGCAGGCGATTTGCTGCATGAGTTCGTGGTCGCCATGAACGCGAAAATCGGCCTCGGCAAAATTGCGTCGATGATTCACGCTTATCCCACGTTTGCTGAACTCGCCCGCAAGGCCGGCGATAAATACAACAAAACGCGGCTCACTCCGCGCGCCAAGAGAATCTTCACTTGGCTGTACAAGCGCGCCCGCAAATGAACAACGCCAAGAAAAGCGCACTCGGCCGATTAGCCACGCTTGCCGTAATCATCGTCGCACTTTTTCTGGCAATGAAATTTCTCCCGGTTCAGCAATGGCTGAGAAGTTTCAACGATTGGGTCGGCCACATGGGCGTCGTCGGAATTTTTATCTTCGTGGGCGTTTACGTCGCGGCGACCGTTTTATTGGCACCCGGAGCAATCCTCACCATTGGCTCCGGGTTAGCGTTTGGTTTGTGGAAAGGCTTTCTCGCTGTGTCCGCAGGATCGACCATTGGCGCTGCGCTCGCGTTTCTCGTCGCCAGATTCATTGCGCGCGCCAAAGTCGAGGCGATCGCAAAACAGAACGAAAAATTCCAGAACATCGACAAGGCGATTGGCAAGGAAGGCGCGAACCTGATTTTCCTGCTCCGGCTCAGCCCGGTAATCCCGTTCAATCTAAGTAATTACTTCTATGGCCTGACCGCCGTGAGGTTCTGGCCGTACGTGTTCGCGAGCTGGATCGGCATGATGCCGGGCACTCTCCTCTACGTTTACATTGGAACCGCTGGTAAAGCGGCGGTTGCGGCTGCCGCTGGCGGTCAAATGGTGAAATACGGGTGGCAATACTGGACATTCATGAGCGTCGGTCTTGCCGCCACTGTCATTGTGACGATTTGGGTCTCAAGAATTGCTCGCGATGCGTTGCGAAAGACTGCGAGCCTGAAGTGA
>JBKPDP010000133.1:0-22282 GCA_046727935.1 Verrucomicrobiota bacterium
GCAACCAATGACAACTGGCAAAGCGATCCTCACAACGCCGACATCCAGAAGAATGGACTCGCGCCGGCCAATCTATTGGAATCAGCCACTCTACAGACCTTGGCGCCGGGCGCCTATACTGTCATAGTCAGGGGAAAGGACCCCACTGCGGGGATTGGCTTGGTCGAGCTTTACGATCTCTCGCCGCAATCCAACTCTAAGTTGAAGAACATGAGCACCCGCGGTTCCGTCGGCACGGGCGATGACGTACTTATCAGTGGCTTTATCGTTGGAGACGTAGACAGCGCCACCGTCGTCGTGCGCGCCCTTGGCCCATCGCTCGCTTCTTTCGGTGTGAGCGGAGTGCTAAGCGATCCCACACTGACGATCTACGACTCGAATGGCTCTGCCATCGCGAGCAACGATAACTGGCGAGATAATGCTAACGCGATCGACGTCCAGAGGAATGGACTCGCACCGCCAAATGCGTCGGAATCGGCACTCGTGCTTCACCTGCCCGCAGGAGCATATACCGCCATCGTGAGCGGAGCCAATGGCGGTACAGGCATTGGCTTAGCAGAAGTCTATACCCTCCATTAATCCCGTAAGCGGTTTAACAACAGCGAACGATGGTCGCATATGCTGACTAGATTCACTCGGTTTCGATATTCAATTCGCGCTATGCCGAGGCAACGGTCAAAGCGAATTTCTCACCGCAGGTGAAGGCGCTCCATTTGACTTTTTACAGAGGAAAATTCGGTTTTCGGAGACGCGAGGCGCCATTTTTTACAGATGAACACCTCGACCGGAAACTGGCGGATCCTCCGATAGCTTGCTGTGGACATGACATTCGGTGGTCGCGCGTTCGAGCACCCCGAGCATCTCTTTGGTTCGTCCACACCATGATCTCGCTGCGCGTTTGAATTCGACAATCTCTAAAAAAATAAATGCGTGTCCTCGAAATTTTTTGCTGGACTTGAACGGCCTTCTTTGAAATGCTCGGCACCCTATTAGGAGAAAACTTCGAAAAAATAAACGCGTTATGAAAACATGCTCATTAATCATCGTCGGCGCCGTCATCATGGTCTTCACCCATCTCGCCGGCGCCAATCAGGCAGATGACACCACGATAACAATCACAGGCCATACGGCAGGTGCTACCCCCTTCATCAGTAAGTTGACCCTAGAGGTCAGCAATATGACCGTTCTGAAGAGCATTCAGTTCGCGATCGACCCGAAACCGGGCTCCGTCACCCGGCCACTGTCAGGCACTTATGCCAATTCGTACCTCGTGAGCCGGGGTTTTGAACATCCGCCAGAGGTTATTTTGCCAGTCTACGGACTTTACGCTGGCTATGCGAATATCGTAAGACTGACTTATCGCTTTATGGACGGTTCTTCAAAGCAAGCTGTCACCGCGATCACGACCGCTGCTTTCGATGATCAAGGCTGCGGCTACAACAATCCGACCAAGCTTCAACCCAGGACGAACAGCACTCATTTGAGTTATGATTATATCTTTGACAGCGCTTCTTGCGGTGATTTCTCACCTGTCATTCTCGATTCCGATGGAGCATTGCGCTGGGTTAGCCCACTGCCCGCGGCGAGCGCTCTTTTTGCGGCCTCCACTTTCTTCGACAACGCGGTTTACATGACACAAAACAGCCAGTTGTTCCGCATCGAGCTCAATGATGGGAGCATCAGCTTGCTTGCAGACTATAGCAATATCGGCGTAGAACACCTCCATCATAATATCGATCGTGGCAAAACAGGACTACTCATTGAGCCGGATACCACCTCCTTATTCGAATCCATAGTCCTGGAAGTTAATAGTTCAGACGGCGCGGTGCTCAGAACGTTTAACATGGCTCTTATCATCAGCGCAGCCATGCTCGCCGGCGGTGACGATCCAAGTCAATTTGTCTTCCCAACGCCAAACGACTGGTTCCATGAAAACGGTGTCGCATACAATCGAGCCGATGACTCCTTGATCATTTCGAGCCGGGAAAATTTTCTCATTTGCATCGATTATGAAACAACCGCGATCAAGTGGATCCTAGGCGATCCGGCGAAAAAGTGGCACCAATTTCCGTCTCTGAGGAAATTTGCGCTGACGGTCCCGGGCGGCACCCTGCCACCGATTGGTCAACACTCGCCCTCGATCACCTTTGATCAGGGCGTGATGGTCTTTGATAACGGTCAAAACAGTCTTTTTCAGAATCCTCCAGGGAATCAACGCGACTTTGCGAGTCCCCGCAAGTATAGCTTGGACCTGGTAGCAAAGGTGGCGACTGAAGTGTGGAACTTCCCGATGAATCAGAGTATCCACAGCCCATTCTGCGGAAGCTGCTATGAGGATGCGCCGTACAACTATCTAATTGATTACGCAATCGTTAATGGTGGACTGCCCGGCGTTCCCACGTTCGCTCAACTCCTGGGCCTGGACGCCGGCGGCGAAAGGATTTTCTATTATCAATACCCGACCATGGGCTGCAGCACTGCATACAACTCCATTCCACTGCATCTGGAAAGCACGAAGTTTCCGGCGGTGGGGCCTCAAGCGCTCAACCTCTCTACCAGGGGGCTCGTTTCGGTCGGTGACAACGTTCTGATCGGTGGCTTTATCGTTACCGGGACCGACCCCAAGAGCGTGGTGCTTCGCGCGCTGGGGCCATCGCTCAGCGGCTTTGGGCTTTCCGACGTGCTCACGGATCCGGTTCTCAGCGTGTATAACTCTTCCCGCACTCTCATCGCAACCAACGACAACTGGCAGTCCGATCCAAACCACTTTATAGTAGAGGCCAACGGACTCGCGCCGGCCAATCTATTGGAATCGACCACTGTACAGACTTTGGCGCCGGGCGCCTATACAGTCATAGTCACTGGAAAGGACCCGACCCCGGGGATTGGCTTAGTCGAGCTTTACGATCTCTCGCCGCTATCCAACTCTAAGTTGAAGAACATGAGCACCCGCGGTTCCGTCGGGACGGCGGATGACGTACTGATCAGTGGCTTTATCGTTGGAGACGTAGACAGCGCTACCGTCATCGTGCGCGCCCTTGGCCCATCGCTCGCTTCTTTTGGTGTGAGCGGAGTGCTAAGCGATCCCATACTGACGATCTACGACTCGAATGGCACTGCCATTGTAACCAACGACAACTGGCAAGACGACAATAACGCGATGCTCGTCCAGAAGAATGGACTCGCACCACCAAATGCGTCGGAATCGGCACTCGTGCTTCACCTACCCGCGGGAAAATATACCGCCATCGTGAGCGGAGCCAATGGCGGTACAGGCATTGGCTTAGCAGAAGTCTATACCCTCGATTAGCCTTTAAGTATCGCCATCTTGCATTATTTTTGCCTTCTCGCCGAGGCCAGCCCTACTTTGCCGAGCGGGATCTGGTTCAACAGTTACAGAATGCCCGATTAGAGCGAGTCACAATACATCGAACGCCCGATTTTGCTCACGGCATCTGGTAGCCGGAACCTTGCTCGCTTCCGATTTCCGCTAAGAAGCCGGAGCATTGAAGCGAGATATTGTGACGAGCTGGCGGAGCGCTTTTTACCTAAACTATGCGACGACGACTAAAGCTCGATACTTCGTTCCCCAGTATCATCGATGATCTAAACCGCTAACAGGCTTCTCGAATACTTGATAGGTCTCCGCAATGGCAGGCGAAGTCTCTGAAACTGCTTTTGTCGCATTGCCCGCCACGACCCTCATTCGTTCAAAATTTTGGAGTGTCTGTGGAAAAACGGATTCTTCTGCGACAAAGCTCACGTACAGCGCTTCGCGCCCCGGCGGAAAGACCCGCACAATTTGCGCTGACGCGTCTGGCTTGTCGGCCGACCAGTCTCGAAAAGTCGGCCACACGTCCCGCACTTTTCGTCCAATATCAGGGCGGCAAAGTGCGGTCAACTGAAATCCAATTCCCCAGTCGATGGTGAAAATGGAGTCCACCTCGTCAGCTGTTTTATCGAGATACCTTGCCAGCAATTCTACATGCGGACTCCAGCGACCTCGAAAAGAACTCATGTCCGCGAATTTGCTGAAATGGACCTCCAAGCTTCTCAGGTTTGAAGCCACCAAGCAGAGCAGAACACATCCGTCCAGCAGAAGAATAATCGGCTGACGTTTTTTGGAGAAGGCGTTCGCAAACAGAAAGGCCGCACTGAAGCCGGCCAACAGATCAAACGGGAAAAGCATGATCGTATGGTGAGGACCGCCGGCCTGAGGAGTAAGTACCATCTCGATAAAAATGATTCCAAACATGAGCAAGCACCACAGGCAGAACCGAAGTCTCCAACCGTCAACGTTTTTGTTAGCGTCCGCGCGGCATCCATAAGCGACAAGGGTTAACAACAAAAAGACAGCTGTTATGCTCAGAACTGCCCATCCTGTCCACGACGGGACGGCCGGAGGCGACTGAAACCACAGGTAAGCGGTGGCTCCGCCAGTAGTTGTAGATTCGTAAATACGCCAAATATGGGAAACTCGGCCTGAGAACGCACGGATGTTTGGCTTCTGAAGCAGGGGAAAGATGATCCACAGCGTGAGCAATCCTACTGCGACAAGCGCGATGGCAATCGGTACTAGCCTCCTCACCGGCACGCTTCTCACTTTTCGAAAAATCTCTGTTCCATAGACTGCGAGCGTGGAAAAGACCAACGCAACCACAAACCAAATAAAGTTAAATTTGTCGAAAAAACCGAGAGCGCAGGCAGCGATGACTCCAGCCAAAGACCACGAGAAAAAGCGTGGAGTTTCTAGCCATCGGACCAACAGATAGAGACAGAGTGCCTTAAAAAACAGCATGAGGGCGATAGGTCCCAAGTCCACCCTAGTTAGGAGAATAAATCCCGGGTGGGCAGCACAAGCTAAGGTAAAGGCAATCGCCCATCGCGGAGTCAAGATTCTTCGCAAAAGTAAGTAACCAAACGCCAAGGTTCCGCATGAGATTAGTATTGCAGGCAGGCGGATACTAACCGCAGAAAGTCCGAACAGCTTAAAAATCGGAGTATAAATCCAAGCCTTCAAAGCACCTATGTAAGGAAAGGTTAGTAACGGCAGGCCACAAAACTTTAGATACGGTCTCTCTCCTGCCGCCGGACCAACGAAAAGCATTTCGTCGCCGTAAAGGCCAGGCAAATGAATCTTGTAGGTGGCCAGAGCTAAATATAGCGATAACAGGCTCAGCAGAGCGAGCATTTCCCATCTCGCCCAGGGAGCCTCGGAAGTTACGACAGGTAATGGCTTACTTAATTTCTGCGCCATGAATAATGTGCGTTCTACGTCTTAATGGTTATTCTCTGTTACAATGAGAAAATAAATCGAGAAGATCGTCGAGGCAGTTCGTGTTAGGCAACTTTTTTCTCTTGTGAATTATGGGGAGGGTCGGGGTCGTTCGGAGCCGGCGCCTTTGTCCTACTGCAACATTTGCGGCCAACCGTCCCTGATCGACGTCGATGCCTGGAGCGAGACGTCATTGCTAAGGCACGTCGTACACTTCTACCAAAGCGACTCCAACGGTGTTGTTTACACCACGCACGATCGCAGTGTAGTTACCCGGTTGCAGCGTTGCGATGATCGCAGACTCGCTTGGCTGACTCGGAGCATGCCCGCTGTTTTGAATCGCGCTGACCTGATTGCTGGTGATGATCCCGCCGATTACCGTAGTCTGCCAGTTGTTATTAGAGGCAATTAAAGCCCCCGTGCTGTTGTGCAGGTCCAATGCCGGATCAGCCAATGCATTGGGAACTCCAAAGCGTGTGAGCTCCGGACCGATAGCGCGCACAATGACCGTCTTTGGCCCGCTTCCTTCAATGATGAATCCGCCAATCATCACGTTGGCGCCCGTCTGCACAAAGCTCCGGGTACTGATGTTGCCTAAAATTGAGGCAGTATCGGTGCTCAAATCGTACACTTCCACCAGAGCAACTCCAACAGTGTTGCTCACACCACGCACGATCGCAGTGTAGTTACCCGGTTGCAGCGTTGCGATGATCGCAGACTCGCTTGGCTGAGTCGGAGCGTGCCCGCTGTTTTGGATCGCGCTGACCTGATTGCTGGTGATGATCCCGCCGATTACCGTAGTCTGCCAGTTGTTATTAGAGGCAATTAAAGCCCCTGCGCCGTTGTGTAGTTGCAGGGTCGGATCGGCCAACACATTGGGAACTCCAAATCGCGTCAGCTCGGGACCAATGGCACGCACAATGACTGTCTTTGGTCCGTTCCCTTCAATAATGAATCCCCCAATCATCACGTTGGTGCCCGTCTGCACAAAGCTCCGGGTACTGATGTTGCCTAGCGTCACTCGATTGAGGTCGTATCCGATGACGTCGAGGTTGATGCCTTCCGGCGATGTAGCCGCGATGTCCGAAGATTGTCCTGTGCAACCAAACGCATTTTGGACATACGGATGCTCTTGAGGGCAGGATGCACTTAACCAATCGCCAAGATCGCCGTCGGGACGCTGATTGAAATTGACGATGTCGGTACTGCCACCATTGATCGAGAAATACCGCGTGCCGGTCGAACTCACATTTCTGTGACCAGCAGATGACCAACTGAACAGATCCTGCGGACGCAGATTAGAAACGCTTGCGTGCGATCCAAAACCGATGACTTCGTCGATTTCGTGCTCCGTCGAACGCTGCGCGTCGAAGTTGCTTGCGCTCACAGGCCGGGTGAACTGATACGGCACCGCGGAATTAAGTGTAACAATTCCATCATATGGGCCGCCGTTGCCGACTGTGCCATTTGCAAACATCGCCGGCGGCGTATCCAACGTCACTGCCCGCCCGTTCGCACTCGATGGGTTAATACTTGGGGAGAGCGCAGTACCTGGCAGGCTCGCGTTCGCAAGATTGTCATTGCTGGTCTTTGCATCCGCTCTCAGGGCGTTGACAAACACGTTCCACGGCATCTCGTAGACTACGAAGTCGCTCTGCGAGATAGTTCCCGCCGACAGAGGAGTGCCGTCCGGCGCAGTAGTTGCATACCGGAAACGAATCTGGATCATGATCGGGTCGCTGAACATCGATTCGTGAAATGAAATGGCTCGGTTGATCATCGCCTCGATGGCCGCCGCGTTTGGATTGCTGGTAATCGAGCTGTCAAACGTTGCGTGAATGGTCAGTCCAGTAGTAGCTACCGTTGTGGCGGTCATCACATCTGAATAGCCGCCTGCCCCTGCTGCATTAAAAGCACGCACCCGGTAATAATACGTGGTGCCTGGGTTGAGACCGGTCACAACCCGGCCCGTCACGTTGCCTACCTGCAGGTCGTGATATCCGTCCACGTAGCCGTCGAAAGAGTTGCTTCTGGAAACATCCAGAAGGTAGCCCATCGCGCCGCCTTTGCTTGGCCAACTCGCCATAAAACTACTTCGTGTGGGTGCCGGTATTTCAATTTCACCTGATGTCGGAATTGCGTTGAAATTCGAAAACGCGGGTGCCACTTGCGACTCCGTTCGTGTCTCGTGCCTTGCGGAGCCCACTTCGAATTCAGACGGTGCGCCCGGAATAGCATTTTGCTTTGGCAAACTTGTGTCGCCGCCGAATGCAGCAAGCCCCAGTGCCATGCCAGCAAGAATAATTGAACCCCTTATTGGAAAGCCCCGTTGTCGCATCGTCTCACCGGAAAAAGTGCCAGCTTAGATAAACAATTCTTATCGCACAAGTCGAAAAACCGAGAAACAGCCGAGGACAGTGGCTGTGTGTGCGCGTTGGCCACATGTGCCTGCGTCGCTGGTAGAATTAGTAGCCGCGGGTGTGAAGGATTACTTTGCCGTCCCTGATTTCTCCGTCTGTTACACCATACTGATTGGCATACTTAATCACGTAACTTCGCAGTGATGGTCCCACTCCGAGAAATCCGCGATCCAGCAGATCGGTGGCAAAGCTGTGGCCGTTGATTTTCACTTCGCTCAACTGCACGTTGCTCGCGTTGGTCCCCGGCGGCGCTACAATCGTGACAGTGGCGTTCAAGTACCGATCGCCCAGACCAAATGTGTCTCGAAATGGAACGTCCAATCTTTCCACCGGAATGGAGAACTGCACCTGCGCGACATTGCCGTCGATGCCAACAGAGGCCAGGCCACGCGATTTTCTATTGGTCGCGATCAGCGCATTGATGTCTGCGGCGGTCAATTCCACTCCGGTTCGCTCGTGAGCGCGCGCAGCTTGCTTCATCGTATCCAGGCGTTCGCGAACCGCGGCGCTTGTTTCGCTCGGCGCAGCCGTGCTTGTTCCTGCAGGCGTGACGGCGCCGGTTTCGGGTGGCGCAGAAGGTTCAGGGATCGGTGCAGGTTTATCCGAAAGATAGACATGACGGACACTCCAAAAAGTTCCGCCGATCCCTATCACGACGAGTAAGATCGCAAGTACGATGAAGATCAGGCAACCTTTTGCGAAACAGCCCATTCCTCGTTTTTGCGGTGGCTCAACCCGGGCGTTCATTTCGTGATGTTATGTGGATCTTGGCTGCCCAACAATCAGCTTCTCAAACAGCCTACGCAATGCTCCGCAGAGCATCTGCGTCCAGCTTAGGACCGGCATAAAGTGCTGTCATCATGACCATGCAACCTAGGAGCGTGCAACCGCAAATCAACGTCATTCACCGCTTCGATATGAATGCGATCGTGACGATGCGGAATTGCGCTGCGTTCTTCGGAGAAGATGGATTTGCTCGCTGGCGCTGAAGGATTACTGGTTACTGCTGATCATTTGCCGCGCTTGTCCGGTCACTTCGAACTGTGCGCTCACTTTCTGGATTTGTCCCTTTAATTCAGCAACGGCAGCCTCGAAATCCTTATGCTGCTGAGCAACCGTCGCCTCCAATTTCTCAACCTTGCGATGTTCTTTGAGGAATTCGTTGAGCAACATCGCGTTCACCGCGTCGTAGCGCACGGTGTATGGTTTTCCTTCTTTATCGGGCAGCACCAGCGCGGGATTCACTTTCGCAACTTCTTCGGCAATTAACCCAAATTGCGGTGTGCCTTTGCTGTCCGTCTTATAGTGGAAGGTGACTGGTCGAAGCGACAGGATTGCTTCACTGGCTCTGTCCATCGTGGCAATGTCTTTCTTGAACTGCTCCGAAGAAGGAACCGTGCCGAGCTGCCCAGTGTCCGACACAACGACCGGCGCCGTGGTGCCGCTTTGCGTTGTGACTCCATAGATATTGCCCATCCAAGTGGTATTGCTCACGTTCTCGCCGTGAACCCACGCCCCGAGACAAATAACGTTACTAGCCGTGGTGACGGCCTGGCCGGCTTGATGGCCCAACGCTACGTTGCCGTTACCGCTGGTGCTGTTGACGAGCGCACCAGTTCCCATGGCCGTGTTGTAGCTGCCCGTATTATCATGGAGAGCCAAATAGCCGGTGGCCGTGTTGGCAAAGCTGTGCGTGCCGCTAAACAGCGCTTGATAACCATTTGCGGTGTTGCCAGCGCCGGTAGTGTTGCTTAAGAGTGCTTGATAACCGGTGGCTACGTTGTGATCCCCCCTGAAACGTTATTCAAGAGCGCCTGAAAACCGATCGCTGTGTTGTTAGCGTTAAAATGAGTGTTGCTGAAGAGCGCTTGATAACCGATGGCCGTGTTTCCGCCGCCCTCGCTGTTTTTGTAAAGCGCTTGATAACCGGTGGCTGTGTTTCCGTCGCCCTCATCGTTTTGGTAGAGCGCTCCAGAACCGATCGCCGTGTTCTGCTCGCCGGTGTTGACACGAAGCGCGTCAGAACCGATGGCAGTGTTGTCGGTTCCGACAGTGTTGGCACGGAGGGCAAAAGAACCAATAGCCGTGTTATTCCGTCCGGTGCTATTGGAGCCGAGGGCTTGGTATCCATTGGCTGTGTTATAGGTGTCGAGGGGTGTTGCTGTAGAGTGTATGAAACCCAGTGGCCGTGTTAAAATTGCCTGTGGTATTGGTATAAAGAGACTGCGAGCCGTAGGCCGTGTTCTGGATGCCGGCTGTTGTGTTAAAAAGGGCTTGAAAGCCGGTCGCGGTGTTGCCTCCGCCGTCAGTGTCGTTTTTGAGCGCTTGATAACCGACAGCCGTATTCCAGACCCCGGTTGTAAGGCTCAGCAGGGCGTTATTTCCCTCTGCTGTATTCCCTCCCGGATAGCCTCCATCCGGAGCAGGGGTGACCGCTTGCAGCGAGGATGAAAGCCCAAAGCAGACAAGAGCCAATGCGAGGAATATTGGACTTGCTTTTTTTAAGTGAATCAATGGATGCATCGTTTTTCCTTTCTTTTGCCCCGCCGTGTTGATTCCGCAATTACACGTCTCAAACAGGCGGAACGCCTCGCGGGGAAAAGTCCTCCGCCTGATTCAGACTTCTAAGCCTCGCACTACCGACAGGAAGGAATCTGCCCATCATTTGCGAAAGGCTGCGCATTTCTTGGTGCAATTCGGTAGAATAATCGACCTCCTTGCAACGCAGAAATTACTCAGTAGTTGTCACCAACACCTTCGGATTCAAATCATAAACTTCGACCAGAGCAACTCCGGTGGTGTTGTTTACGCCGCGGACGATCGCGGTGTAGTTACCTGGTGGCAGCGTTGCAATGAGCGCCGACTCCCTTCTGTCGCCCGGAGCGTAGCCGCTGTTCCGGATATCGCGCACTTGATCGCTAGTGATGATCCCGCCGATTATCGTGGTCGTCCAGTTATCGTTAGACGCAATCAAGGTTCCAGTGGCGTCGTACAGTTCTAATGTCGGATCAACCAGTGCATGGGGGACGCCGTATTGGGTGAGCTCAGGGCCAATGCCACGCACGATCACGTTCTTTGCTTCAGTCCCTGCGAGGATAAAACCGCCAATCATCACGTCGTCACCCGTCTGCACAAAGCCGCGAGTACTAATGTTGCGTAAGATTGAATTACTCTCGGGGCTAAGATCGTACACTTCCACCAGAGCAACTCCGATAGTGTTGTTCACACCACGCACGATCGCGGTGTAATTACCTGCCGGAAGCTCTGCAATGATTGCCGACTCCCTTCCGTCCCCCGGAGCATAGCCGCTGTTCCGGATGTCGGGCACTTGATCGCTGGTGATAATCCCGCCGATGATGGTACTCACCCAGTTATCATTCGAGGCAATCAAAGCTCCGGTGCTGTCGTGCAACTCCAATGTAGGATTAGCGAGCGCGTTGGGGACGCCGTATTGGGTAAGCTCAGGGCCAATGGCGCGAATAATTAATCTCTTGGGTTCGGTCCCTTGAACGATGAACCCGCCAATCATCACGTTGTCGCCTGTCTGAACAAAGGCGCGCGTGGAAATGTTTCCCAGACTTGAGACAGGGCCCACTGACACTGTTCCAGAGCCGCTAAACTCAGGGAGGATATGCGGGGCGCCGCTCATTGGACCTCCATAGATGCCCGGTGGTTGCAGAACGCCGTTGACCTTTAAAGAGGCGATTACATCCGGAGGCCCGGTAAAGTCGAGTTTGATAATCGAGCCGCTTACGAGAATGAGACCGACCGTGTCCGCGATGCAGTCGTTGGCTTGCAAAGTGAGTATCCCGCTGCCGACCTTGGCCAGCGAACCGCTTCCCGAGATGACGCCGGAGAAAGAGGTATTGATGTTGTTTGTGCCCACTGTCAGTCTATTAGCTCCTAAATAAACATTTCCTGAGCCCTCGATAGAGCCGACGGTCAGACCCGATTGGTGGCCGCTAATGTCCAGGTAACCATTGTCAAAAACTTCCACCCGCGCGGTGCCGCCCGTCGAAGCATCATCAAAAATAATCGCACAGGTAGCATAATAACTTCCTCCATTAGCGATAAGGGTTGCGCCGTCGGCAGTCGATGAACCCGTGAAGATGGTCTCGCCTGCGAAATCGCCGCTGTGGTTGGTGATAGTTGCGTGACCGGCAGTCGATGCGTCGTTGAAGATTGTGAGGGCGCTGCCAGCGGTGGAGGCGGGACCGCTTCCCAAGTTATCGATGGAAGCGTTGGCCGCAGTTGATGTGTCATTGAACGTTGTTTGGCCGCCATAACCATGTGAACCCCCAGCTCCGTAATTGCTGATGGAGGCGTGGTCGGCAGTCGATGCTCCGTTGAAAATCGTTCGACCGATGTCGCCGTAGAAGTCCAGTTCTGCGCTAAAGTTTTTGATCGAAGCGCCGCCCGCACTTGACGTATCGTTGAAGATTGTCTGGCCGGTCGAGTCTTCGGGTGGAAACGCACCTCCGTTAAAAATGGACATGTGAGTGCTGGCCGCAGTCGATCCGTTGTTGAAGACTATCTGACCTCTGTTCCGAGTTTCGAAGGTTTGCACAACACTGTTATTGTTGATGACGCCCGTACCGCTAATAATCAGTTGGCCCCCTAATGCCCCATACGGCGAGATGTTGAAGGTGAAGGAGTTGGAGTTCGAAGTGAACACGATGCTGTTCACCTCCTCTGACGTCGAGACGTTCACGTCTCTCTGCGACGATGGAGCGAAGGTCGCAATATCGGACGGCCCATTGGGCGGCCCGCCTGGCGTCCAATTGTTAGCGTTTTCCCAGGCCGAGTCCTGCGGGGATAACAGCCAGGTCGCGCTCGCTCCCAGGCTGACTTGAGCGCCGACCATCAGCAGATACACAATGCCGACGAGGAACAACGGCAGAACAAGTTTTTTCATGTGAGGAGGAGGGATGGAGATTGCGTAAAAATGCGAATTACGGAAATTGGTACCGAGGCTAAAACAGTAGCGACAAAGCCGTCAAGATAATAGTTTGGTGCGCGAGCACTATGAACATGGGATAAATATTTCTGAAGTTTTCATGTGCTCTTTTCCTTTCATCGTTTTTATCCCGAGTTTCGGGATGAAGTTTGGGGAAATCTTTCGAAATCGGAAAATTTGTCACTCTCGGCCCGCCATTCGAGCGAGAATAGGTCGGTTACCGTAAGCGGCGCTAATGTACTTGAGGCATGTAAGCTTTAGCACGACAGCGGTAGGCTGGCGGTCGGCCGTGTGGCTAAGGCAAGCCCAGAGGACACAGGGCGCAGGGCAAAGTAAAGAGAACGCTGGCTCACCGGCCCCTTCCAGCGATTCGGCAATGATTGACGCATTACAACCATGGGCTAATTAGTGCCGGATGGAACATCAGGCGGCCCGCTCTGAATACAAAAAGGTTTGGTCGGCGCTTTCAACCACGCACGATCAGGCGAAATTGCACGTGATCGGCGTGACGGACGAGGCCGCGCTGCAATCGACTGGTGAGCAAACGTTGGGTTTCCTCCAGGAAAGCGTGGGTATTCGAAAGGATGATGTGGTTCTTGAGATTGGGTGCGGGATTGGACGCGTAGGCAGAGTCGTGGCGCCGCTCTGCGGAAAATGGATCGGCTGCGACGTTGCGTCGAATATGCTCGCGCTTGCAGCGGAACGGTTGAAGGATTTACCTGGCGTGGAGCTCAAGGAGATATCCGGTTACAATTTGAACGGAGTTGCGGATGCTTCCGTGGACGTTGTTTATTGCACAGTCGTCTTCATGCATCTCGAATCCTGGGATCGCTATAACTACATCTCGGAGGCGTTTCGTGTGTTGCGACCCAGCGGTCGCATTTACGTCGATAACATTAACCTCTGCTCCGATGGCGGCTGGAGAGTATTCGAAACCCACCGCGCCTTCTGTCCAGCAAACCGTCCGTCCCATATGACACAGAACTCCACTCCGCAAGAAATCGAAACGTACCTGAAACGGGCGGGTTTTTCCGACCTGCGGATTCGCACGGACGATGACTGGATTCGCGCTTCGGGGATTAAGCCAGAACTGTTGCCCAAATAGCAAAACCGCTTAGTGAAGATTTCGTCCGTTTTCGCTGGACCGGCTGAGCGCACGCATGCCCTCAATGAGCAAATCGCGAGCGCAGAGAGCCGCTATCACTGGTGGTTTGATCATCCCATTGATTGGGAGCGACCAAGGCGAACGCTCTACGTCACCGGTTGGTGCGTGAGTCGCAAGGGTAAAGAAATCCGCGCCATCCGTGCCCGGCTCGGGCGTAACGCGTTCGCAGGTAATTACGGGATCGAACGCAAGGACGTGGGCGCCGCGGTTCAGCGAATCGGGTTTGCCATTGCTGTTCCGCTTCCAACAGGAAAATCGCACGTCATTGTTGAGGTTCAGGAGCCCGACGGCGTGTGGCGGGCTATTACCATGCGAGACGTCTTCGGCACTTCGGATGGGGACTCGGCAGCCCCTATTGATCCGAAATACTTCATTCCCAATCCGGGCGCCAATCCGCGAATTGAATTCTGGCTCGATCGTCCTTTGGTTTGGCCAAAAAAAATTCGTTATCTCAAGATCTCTGGCTGGTGTCTCGCGCTGTCTGGGGATGAAATTACCGAGGTACGTGCGCGCGTCCGAAAGAACGTTTTCCCTGCGCGTTTCGGTAAGCTGCGTGCTGACATTGGTCTTCGGTACGACAATCGACCGGGCGCATTGCGGAGCGGTTTTTCACTCGAGGCCTCCATTCCATCTGGGCGCAGCCAATTTGTGATGGAAGCGCGCAGCGGCGAAGGACCGTGGGAGACTTTTTTCGTCCACCCGGTGCGTGGTCCGATTTTCCGAGACCAATTAGACGGAGAGTGGGAAATCGCCGGTGATTATGCGCGCTGGATTCGATGCTACGATCGGCTCGAACGAGACGACGCGCGACGCATTCGAGAGCAAGTCGCCTCTTTTCACTATTCACCGCTGATTTCGGTCTTGCTACCGGTTTACAACTCAAACCCAAGGTGGCTCCGGCGCGCTATTTTATCGGTGCAAAAACAGTTGTACCCGCGCTGGGAGCTTTGCGTGGTCGATGACGCCTCGAGTGATCGAAAGCTCTGGCCCTTCTTGCAAAGGTGCGCGCGTCGAGATCCACGAATAAAGGTGATGCGCCGCGCGGAGAACGGACACATCTCAGCGGCATCCAACGACGCGCTACGCCTGGCGAGCGGCGACTTTGTGGCGCTACTCGATCACGACGACGAACTGGCGCCGACGGCTCTGTACTTTGTGGCGCTCGCATTGAACAAGAACCGCGGCTTGCAACTGCTCTACAGCGACGAGGATAAGCTCGATGCACAGAATCGACGGTTCGAGCCGTACTTTAAGTCTGATTGGAACCCGGAGCTGTTTTTGGCGCAAAATTTCATTTCGCATCTCAGCGTTTACAGAACCGATTTAGTCCGCCGGACGGGTGGTTTCCGCGTCGGGTTCGAAGGTTCGCAGGATTATGATCTAACGCTGCGCTGTATAGACCAGATCCAACCGAACGAGATCGAGCATCTGCCTTGGGTGCTTTACCATTGGCGCGCGGGAGACCAAAGCACGGCGTCGAGCGTCACGGCCAAACCGTATGCACAAGAAGCGGCTCGCCGGGCTGTGCAGGAACACCTCGATCGCACCGGAATTGCGGGGACCGTGCTGCCGAGTCATGGCGTGTATTTACAGAGCAAATACGCGCTTCCGGCAGAGCGAGCGATGGTTTCTATTGTCATCCCGACGCGAGATCAAGCGTTGTCTCTCCGGAAATGTCTGAATAGCATCTTCCACAAAACAGATTACGAAAACTACGAAGTAATCGTGCTGGATAACGAGAGCTACGATGCCGAAACGCTGGAATTTTTGGCCACGCTGAAAAAACAGGAGCGCGTCCAGGTGGAACGCATCGAAAGTGCATTCAATTACAGTCGACTGAACAATCGTGGCGTCGAACTGTCCCGGGGATCGTTCGTCGCGCTGCTCAACAATGACGTGGAAGTGATCAACGATGGCTGGCTGAGTGAAATGGTAAGCCGCGCGGTGCGACCGGAAGTAGCAATGGTTGGCGCACGACTCTGGTATCCAAATGGCACGATCCAGCATGGCGGAGTGATTCTCGGTGCGGGTGGAATCGCCGGTCACGCGCACGTCGGCCTCCGGCGTGACGAGCCGGGCTACTTTGCTCGGGCACATCTAGCGCAAGACCTTTCGGCAGTAACCGCTGCTTGCGCGCTTGTTAGACGGGACGTCTACCTACAGCTCGGCGGCTTCGATGAAAATCTCGCAGTCACTTTCAATGACATCGATTTTTGCTTGCGACTGCGCGAGGCCGGCTACCGGATCGTCTGGACTCCACACGCGGATTTGATTCACTACGAGTCGGCCAGTCGCGGTTTTGACGACAGCAAGCCGAAGCAAATCCGCTTCCTGGCGGAAGTCGACCACATGAATTCAAAGTGGGGCGAGATATTGCAGCGCGATCCGTTTTACAATCCCAACCTGTCACTTGGCGAAGATCTCTTTACCCTGGCTTTTCCTCCGCGAACGACCAAACCGTGGCAGTGTGTCGGGGATTAGATTGTGCTCAGTTCAAGTCTGCGTGCGTCGACATGAGGAAATCAATCGTAGAGGAAATGGCTGTTGCGGACTACGCGTTCCGTTTCGACGCTTTGCCAGAACGTGTTGCTTTCACGAAGCAAATTAAAATCACGGGCTGGCTCTTGCATCGCCGAGGTCTGCCGATTTATGGGATACGTGCGGTTGTCCGCGGAATTCTGCGACCTCGATCGATTTTTCGGGCGCGCCGCAAAAAATCACGACCGCTAATCGCGGCCGCTTACCCCGGTTTGCCCGATGCAGGGCAAAGCGGATTTCTTCTGGCGCTCGAACTGCCCGCCGGACCAAACCAGGTGACAATCCAAGTCCAGGATCATGAGAAAGTCTGGCGAACGATTTTTGTCACACGTATCTGGGCGTTTCCTCTTAGCTTTGTTGGTTGGATAGGTCTGCCGCGCGTCGAGCAGTTTTTCGTCGCCTATCTCGCGCAACTCTTTCGTAGATACAGGCGAAACACTGCGGCCGCCACCGTGTCGCAATCGATTGCACACAGCGAGAGCGGTCCGCATCGCAATAGACTTCAACCGTTCACGGGTGGGCCCGGTTCAACACAGCGCGAGATTACGAAAGTAGATTTGTTCGTCACTTCCAAATCCAATCTATTTATCCGCGAAATTGCCGAATTACTTTGCGCCGGCTTCCGCGACGCGGATTGTGAGGCGCAACTTTTGGTGGATCAAATTCCCGCTGAAAGAACCGAGGAAGGCAAAATCCAAATCGTGGTTACGCCTCATGAGTTCTTTAATTTGTTTCTAAATCATAAGCTTCCTTGGGAAAACATTCAGCGCCTCACAAATCATCTTCTTTTGTTGAGTACGGAACAGCCCGAGAGCGAGTGGTTCGATAGCAACCTTGTAACGGCGCCGCATGCACGCGCCATGCTCGACATTCACTTGTCCGGGGTGGCGGCGTACCGTGAGCGCGGACTCCGCTGTTTTCATCTGCCGCTCGGTTATCATCCATTGCTTGAAGAAAGTGACACATCAGAAAATTCAGAAAAAGATATCGATATTTGCCTTCTGGCTGCGATGACCGACAGGCGTGAGGAGTTCATCGCCGCGAACGCTGCTTTCTTCGCAGCGCGTAACTGTCACCTTCGATTGGTTCCGATCGAATTTGCGAAGACCGAAGATACACGAAGTTATTTACCCGCTCCACAACGGAATGCGCTGTTGCAGCAGACAAAGATCTTGCTGAATGTCCATTACTCAGACTTGCGCTATTTTGAATGGCACCGAGCGCTGATCGCTCTGGCGAATCGTTGCTGTTTGGTTACGGAAACCTGTGAAGGATTTGAGCCATTTGTCCCAGGTAAACACTTTGTCATGGCGAAAGCAGACGATCTAACCGCGTGTTGTGAATACTATCTAAAACATGAAGATGAGCGCGAAGCGATCACGGAAGCGGCCTACAAATTCATGCGTGAACGCTTCGCGCAGGAAGAAAATTGCCGCACATTCTTGCAGCAGATAGAGAAAGCATTCGGGCAGGAAAACGGGGGCACGGAATTGACTTTCGATATAGAAGCGAATGCGGAACCCGCATTAGCAAGTGGACCATTGCCGGATGCGTTAGCGAAAAGTCTTTCGCGAAGACCTATAGGCCTGCTCGTCTCGGCGCTCCGCGAAGATCTCTCAAACATGTTTCACTCGACGGATCGAAAAGCGCCAATGAATGCCACGAACGCCACAACTCCGATGGATACAGCCCAGCGTATCGCAATTGTCTGCGACATGCGGCACGGCTATATCGAGCGGTCTGAGGCGCAGAAAAGAGCGCAACAAAACGGGGAGGCTATTTTCCGATTGCTCGACAACTCGCATTTTGACGGCAGCGCGGCCGCGATTTCGGTTATCGTCACTCTTTACAATTATAGGGCCTACATTCAGCAGTGCCTCAAGAGCCTAGAAGATTCTAACACTGCGGCGATTCCTGGAGGAATCGAGGTCGTCATCGTCAACGACGCCTCGACCGATGGTTCGTTGGAGCAGGCAATGGCTTTGCAGCGAAATTCACGCCATCCCGTTCGTATTATCGACAAGCGACTGAACACCGGGTTGGCGGATGCGCGCAATATCGGTCTTCAGCTAGGACGTGCACCTTATGCTTTTATAATGGACGCAGATAACATGGTGTTTCCTTGGGCGCTCGAGCAATTGCACAGGACTATAGTTAAGGACAATTCTGTAGCCGTTTACTCGATGCTCTGCCGTTTTCAAGGCGCTCACAACAATCGGGAAGGACTGCTGTCTTACTTCGATTGGGACCCACAGATGCTGGTCGAATATCCTTACATTGATGCGATGGCGTTATTTGATCGAAGGCAACTCATCGAAATCGGCGGTTATGATACTGAATTGTATAAATTCGGCTGGTTCGGGTGGGAGGACTACGATTTATGGCTGCGAATTGCGCGGGCAAAGCTCCGAGTCAGCTTTGTACCGAATGTCCTTTGTCTCTATCGCCATCACGACAGGTCGATGAGCAATATGACCAACCTTTTCGAACGAGAACTGGTAGGTCATTTGCTTGAAAAACACCGCTGTCTCGTCGAAACCTATTCACCGAAAAGGCGAATTCTTGGAGTTAATTGCTCGCGGTTCGAAGAAGCACTAGAAACAAGCCGCAAAAGCGCGAACAGGCAGATGTTTGATGTGCGCGATTGACGTAAGCTGAGCTTAACACTGCCTGCCTCACAAAACCGTCGTCGCGAGGTCTGATGAAAAGCGGTTCGCTATTTACTTAACGAAAAAATCGGCCCGTTCGCGAGAAAATTCGGATCGTTCACTTTCATGGGTTTTTAGTTGCCTCGGCTACACCGCCTAACCGTCAGGCCACTAACAAAAATTGATTTATCACGAGGGCTCGTGAATTGGTTGTTTTACTTGCCTAACGAGAAGTCGGCACGTTCGCGTGATAGATTCGGATTGTAGTAAGGATCCCGTTCCAAAAGGTTAGACCAGCGCTTGCGCATAATCGCTTCGCTGCTGGTGTCACTCTTGTCGCACACCGGTGCGTCCCAATAAAGCTTCGTAAGCGGGGTGTAAACAATTACACAACCTTGCCGCCGCATTTTGAGACAGAGATCTATGTCTGCAAATTCTTGGGAGAGCGTCTCGTCGAATCCGCCGATTTCTTCAAAGACTTCGCGGCGCACTAACATACATGCGCCAGAGACTGCGCTGTAGTTGCGAACCATCTGCAATTGACGGTTCACGCCCGGATGCTCTGCGGGAAAGCCGCGAAAAGCCGGCTGCGCGATTCCACCTACGCCAAGGACAATTCCGGCATGCTCGATTGTGCCGTTCCGATTCACCAATCGCGGGCCAACCGCGCCAACTTCCGGCCGCTGGACATGCTCAGCCATGATCGTCAGCCAATCGTGGTCGATCACTTCGATAGTGTCATCAAGAAAAAGAAGCCACGGACTATCCGTCTGTTGCACCGCGCAATTATTCAGCGCAGCGACGCTGGATGCGTGCGATGCCTGGACGACGCGGTACAATGAGTGCCCGACCGACTCGCTTTTCTGTTGAACAACGACGATTTCGTAGCTGGGATAGCTGGTCTTCGCAGTCACACTCTCAACGCAGCGGCTCAATCGCTCCACATCATGTTGGCTCCGAATGACGATCGAGATCTTCTTCGCCTCCAACAGTTCGCGCCTCACGCAGAAGGCGTGCGTACGCCAATCTACCGTGACGTGGGCGTTTTCGCCGCGACGATTGAAGTGGTCTTCAATCGCGCGCAGCGACGCATCGAGTTGTCCAGGTTTTTGACGAACGTTACTCGCGCTTGAGCTTTGGCTTCGCCGCCAATGATATAACACTTGCGGAATATGCATGATGCGGTTCGTGCGCTCAGAGATGCGCAGCAGAAAATCGTAATCCTGGGAGCCGTCAAATTCCGGCCGGAACTTACCAACCTCTTGTGCAAGCTTCCGGCGCAAAAAAATCATGTGACACAAGTAATTACAAGACAGAAAGAAGTCCGGCGACCAGTCCGGTTTCAGCATTGGTGAGTCAAAGCCCTCGTCATTCAGTTTGTCTTCGTCCGAGTAGATCAGATCGATGCCGGGATTTTCCTGAAGCAACCTCACATTTTGGAAAAGTGCATCGGGCTCAAGCACGTCATCATGATCGAGAAAAGTGACCCACTCGCCGCTAGCGAGATCAAGGCCTCTGTTCAAGGCGGCCGAAATGCCTTGATGGCCGTCAAGCTTTACAAGACGAATCCGGCGATCTTGCGTAGCCAAAGCAGGCAAAGCACGCAGTAGGTCGGCATTGGTCGATCCATCATCGACGAGCACGAGCTCCCAATTTTCGTAAGCTTGCCTAAGTACGGACTCCACGGCTTCTCGGAGCCAGGTAACTGGAGTGTCGAATACAGGCGTGATGATGCTAACGAGCGGCTGGTGCGTAAACCCACGCCACTCTGCCCGCATCATTTCGAGCCGCTCGGGCGTTGCGCAATGCTCGTGCAGCCACTTCTCATATGCAGATGCCGGGGCAGCTCTGCGCATGGAGTTGTCACGGCCGGCAACTCCTTTGCGGATTTCCCGCACTAGTTTTTGCGGCAACCGATACGGTGCAAGTAATATCTGGCCGATTTTGCGCTCGACCGATTTGCGAAGCGCTTGCTTCTGCTCTTTCAATAACTTTACCTCACGCTGGTATTGCTTCAGCTTGAGGAGTTTTTCTTCAACGATTGCAATGTGCCGATAGGCCGCTTCCAGTTCCGAGGTGCGTACGTACAGAGCTCTCTGCAAATCGCCCAGCCGGCTGTTGAGGCGCGCGAACCCACTCTCTACCGCTGGAACAAACTCCTGCCCCGGTTCGCCGGACTGCTTCCGAAGATATATAGCGCCCGGATGGATCTCGCTCACGTTGCATCTGTAATCAGGCAGAAACCCAAGGCGTCGAAACGATTCAACAAGTTGCGGACGGCGTTTGACGACGTTCGCGCCGGCGCCGGGGGTCAGCACAATCTCATTCGCGTACCGCGAAAGCTCTTCGGCCGCGTGATCGTCGTTGCTCTCATCCGCCGGATAAAACCAGACCGCGACCTCAAATTTCTGTGCCGCCGCACTGCGCTCGCGTTCTACCGCCATATTAGCACAGGACTCGCAAACGACAGCCTCCCTTCCGATCTGGGAAAACTGGCGCTGTAATTCCTCCGCGGCGACCCCGACAGTTAGAAAACGGCCACGCTCGAATATGCGTGAGACGATCTGGGCAAAATCAGGGCGAGGAAAATGAAAGGGCGACGGCAACACTACGGAGATTATATCGGGCGACACCGCTCGTTCAAATCATCGAAAACTTCAATGAGCGACGAATTTTGCATCTACGCATCGCAGTAACGGTCCCGCCGCCGGCTCAAACATAAATCGCAGACTCTGAATAAATTGTGTCGCAGCAAAAAATTGCAGAAATTTGCCGGATTGCGTTGACGCGGGGCTGATTTCGAGTAAGCTATTGGTCCCGCTGGAAGCGGGACTCCACTAGTTTGGAGTGCGTTCTACGTACATTTGGGACTGCAAATTGGGCTCAATTTTGTCCCGGCAACGAAAACGAAAGCCCGCGACGGCGGGCAGGCTGTGATTCTTGTCGGCACGAGATTGAGTTTTTTTGTGGCGAAAATGTAATGAACGGCTGGTTCTTTGACATCTACATACAGGGTAGTAAAAAATACAACTTTAAGAGCTGAGTCTGAAATCAAGTTGTTGTAGCGGCCGCTGTCCTCAGCGGCACTTGCAACAAGAGAGTTTCAGTTATCAACGAATCTCTGGCCGAGCAGGCCAGAACAGATTGATCAAGCTACAAAGAGCGCATCATGGATGCCTTGGTGCCAATAGGCGATGAAGGACGTGGCAAGCTGCGATAAGCTACGGAGAGCGGCAAACACGCTTTGACCCGTAGATTTCCGAATGGGATAACCTGAGC
>JBKPDP010000134.1:0-8774 GCA_046727935.1 Verrucomicrobiota bacterium
GGAAAAGAGTATCGAAATTGTTCATGACTTGTTAGGCATCTACACCTACCGGCCTTCCGGGAACTTTGGCGGTGTCGCTTCGAGCTGAAACACTTCGCCATAACGACGAAAGCTCTCTTCCATTTGAGCCTGTCGCTCTTCACGGCGCGCTTGGTCGTCGCGCTCTTTGTCGGCGCGGTTTTCCGCGTCCTGCGTCAACACCTGTCCAGCCGCGTTATCGATCTCGTGATCGACGGTCGCTAGTTCGGCGTTGTATCCTACGAGTACGCCTGTCAGCTTCTGCGTTTCGGCATCGGTGGTTGCCACTTGTAACTGAGTCGTTGTAGAGGCGATTTGGTTGCGCAGATTCGCCCGGCGTGCGAGCACGTCATTAGTAACGCCCTGAAAATTTTGAGAACTCTGCTGAACGGCTCCATACTTGCGATACAATTCTTCCGCGCGCGGCAACTGAACTCCGCCAGGCGTCGTGAATGTCGAACCTAGATTTGTGTATAGGCCGTTGCCTGTGTATTCGAGAGCTCGAATTCCATTAGCTGCTTGTTGCAGCTGTCCGATAGTCTGGCCAACACCAGTCTGCCTAAGACTGCTGATGAGCTGATTCGCTCCCGTGATGTTGAGAAGACTGGATGGATCGCCGAACGCTTTGACGTACGCAGTCACTTGCTGAAGCTCCTGCGTCATCGTCGTGATTTGTTTGAGCTGGTTGTTCACCATCTCCACGTACTTGGCGATGTCGACGATGTGGTTTGCTTGATTATTGGCAATTGACGCTGGGTCGATGACTACGACTTGTGCTGGAGCAAACGGCGCAGCGAAAAGTGAAATGCTAAGGGCGACAAGATACTTTGTTAGTCTCATCGTCTTACTCCTGAATCCGAATAGTCGCCGTGCTCGGCGCGAGGATGATGCCGTTCTCCTGGCGTTCCGGTAAAGGAACGTCGAGGAGTCGAACGTGCTCTCGATCATCGATCTGTGGTCCGGTGCGTTGTCGATCGATGAGAGTTTGAAACTGCTGCTTGGCGGAATCACTTCGTGCCTTTTCATAACCAGCATCGTATGCCTTGTCAGACGAAGCCTTGCTCCCGGCTTGGAGCGACTCGCTCAGAAGCACGCCGCCTCCAGCGCTGGCAGCGGTGATCAAAGGATTACCGTTGCTAAGTTTGTTGCCGATTAACGCACCACCGGCCGCGCCGACGGTGTCGCCGATAATCCGCGTCGGGCCGACGCCCGCGCAGCTCGCAAGCGTGACGCTCGCAAAAACTGAAAGAAGAAGAGTCGCGTTTTTCATTACGCGACCAGTGATATTCGATTAATCAGCGGGCGTTGCTCTAGTGCGGGAGCGATCTAATTGGCACGGACGGGATCTGCCGGGAGTTACCGCTCGCAAATCATCGCTTCGATTGTGGGAATTACGTCTTCGTCTCCGCCCAATCGTCGCGCTCGCTTGCTGGTCCGGCTGGGCATCGGACTAGAATCGTTTTTGATTGGGGATCGGGAATGACTCTCATACGGACTGCGCTTGTCGTCGCGGGCGCCTTTTCTCCCGATGCGAAGTTAGATTGGCAAGAACACGCACTGGAATCATGACATTCCATTGCGCGCAATGACTTGCCCGGGAAGCAGCGGTAGAGCACGTTGGAGTCGGCTGTGACGATCTAAAGGATAAAACCAATGCGAAAACGAATTAGCTCCCAGCCGCAGCGAGAAAGCCCGTCAGCGAACACCGGCTGGCTCGACTTGGAAGCCTTGGCGCGAGTCGAAGTTACATCGGAAGACGCGGCGCACCCGATCGAATCAGCGCTGGTGACTATTGGCGCAACAGGATGGCGCGCGGAAAGCCCGGGAGAACAGAGGATCCGACTCCTCTTCGAAGCGCCGCAGAGGCTTAGGCGCATCCGCCTGCTGTTTCGAGAGGAGAAGGAGGCGCGCACGCAGGAGTTCGTCCTGCGCTGGTCGCGAACAGTAGACGGTTCATCGCGTGATATCGTGCGACAGCAGTATTACTTCAGCCCATTGGGAACCACGGAGGAGTTCGAGGAATATCGAGTCGAGTTGGAAGGCGTGGCTGCCTTGGAACTTACCATCGTCCCGAACCTCAGTGGCGGCTCATACGCCTCACTGGCGCAATTGCGCTTGGCATGACCAAAGATCGAACGACACTGGACGGAGGGACGGCAGCACTTCTCAAATAATTATGGCGCAGCCAGCCTCCCGCATTTCTTTCCTGTCCTCGTTCGCGGATTATATGCGCCAGCAGCTGGACGCAATCGGTCGCAGATGGATGCAGTTGGTCAGGGACAGCCCTGAGGTGCCGAGGGCTGCGCACATTTCACCCGATGCTTTGCAGGATCACGTTCCCGAGCTCATGGACGATTTGGTGGAGTATTTGCGCGTGGGAAAGGAAGGAATGATGGAGCAGGCTGTGGAGCACTCCCGGACGCATGGCCGTGAGCAGTGGAAAGCAGGTTACAACATTTCAGAGCTGATTTGGGAGATTTACATCATTCGTCGGATCCTGACCGAGACAGTCCTAGCCGAATTTGCGCGGGAGCATCCCGAACACTCCGTCGAAGAATGCGCTCAAGCTGCGACGCTGATCCACGACTTTTTTCACCGCGTGACCTGTGATTCCGTCATGCAATTCGTTAACGAGCAGCAGACGGCGAGCCAAAAGACGCATCAGGAACTCCAGCTGGTAACCGACTCCCGGAAGCGACTCATGCGCACGGTCGCGCACGAACTCCGCAACATTCTTAATGCCCTGACACTAGCGACCAAGCTGCTAGGAGAAGAAGCGGATGAAGAACAGAAGCTGGAGATCGGTGCGACTTGCTCGGGGATGCTTTCTGACATGACCCGGATACTAAACGACCTGCTTGAGTACTCCGCGCTCATCGCCGGGCATTCGCAATTGACAATGGAACGGTTCTCCCTGCCGGAGCTCTTTGAGGAAATCATCGCCCAATGGAAGCCGGTGGCCGAAGAACAAGGTTTGGAATTCGAAAGCAAGTGTGACTCTACGCTGGGTGAAATCGTCAGCGATAAATTGAAACTCAAACAAATCGTCGCCAATCTACTTTCGAACGCTATCAAATACCGGAAACCATCACGAGGGGGATACGTCGGCATTTCCTTTGCAGCATCTGGAGAGACAAGCTGGAAGATCGTGGTGGCTGATACAGGCATCGGGATAGCCGCCGCGGACCTGGAAGCCCTGTTCGGTGAGTTTAGCCGGGTTCAATCCACAAGCGCTGTGACCGGAACGGGCCTTGGCCTGGCGATTTGCAAGGAATTCGCCGAACTGCTTGGGGGGCACGTCGAGGTGCGTTCCGAAGCGCAGCAAGGCACCCGTTTCGAAGTCATGTTGCCGATGAGCACAGAAATGCCGGGCGGGTGAAGCCAACCTTAGCTCGCGCCCTCAAGTCCGCGCTGCGATTGCTAGTTTCGACCAGCCACCACTGCACATTTTCTAGGCCGGTGCGGCCCCGTTTTGCGATCATCACGTAGTAACTGTTGAAGTTGTCCCGGATTCCTGCCTCCCTTTTTAATGTGGCTCTGCAACAAAGTCGCCCTTCTCCGTCCTGTGAACTTGCGAAATTCGGGATAGCATCGACGCGGCAACAGCGCAGACACCTCCCTCAGTCTCGCTAAAAAGAACGTGGGACTGGTGTCTAGATCCCGAACTCCTCCATGCTTGCGATCAAGTCATTCGAATTCATTGAAGCCTCACCCAACAAGCTCAGACGCCAGCTGATCCCACGTTGTCCGGGCAGTCATTCGCTCAGTCTGACGGGCCCCTTCCACAGCCGCAGCAAACGCTTGCGGCGTTGCTCTCGGGCGACTGCTGTCTTGGGCATCCACAGGTGAAATGGTTTGCGTTGGAACGCTCTCCTAATATTCCTCATGCAACTACTATCGCCCGGTTTGCCCGAATCCCTGCAGGATGTCTCTGCGACCAGCTTTCATCAGCTGTATGCAACGTCTAAAACAGCTGTTCGCTTCGCTAGTGACAAACTGGCCCAGCTGCTGATTACGGAAATGAGTTAATTACTGCACGCAGCGTCTGGGCGACGGTATCCTTAGGCAAGGGGGGTCAAAAGCTCGCTTAATTCGATCCTGGCAATGCTCGAAGCTCTATCGCTAACGCCATAAGGCAGGATGAGTTGCCCGTTGTAGACGAGCGACCCACAGGAGTAAACGACATTAGGGACATAGCCTTCCCTTTCGTTCCCTTCCGGTCTTAAGAGGGGCTCTTTCAGCTGGCCAATGATTCTGCTAGGATCATGCAAATCAAGCAAGGTCGCTCCAATGCAGTATTTTCGCATTGGACCGACGCCGTGAGTAAGCACTAACCAGCCAGCTTCCGTTTTCAATCGGCGAGCCACAGTTACCGAGCTTCACGAACTCGCGGGGCTGCTTAGAGCGATCCTGAACCTTGCGGTTGTCGCCGGCTTGTCGTACGTAGCTTCGCCTGGAGGCGGGTCAACTCTGGACTTTGTTTCGTAACCCCCGCACCGCGCCTGCGTGGACTCAATTACTTCCTGCGGGACGCGGCGCAGAGCTTCCGCCAAGCCGAGCTTCGATAAAGTCCAGATCAACCATTTCGTTGGATCCCACTGCCACGGCTTAACGCCATTGCGATAGTCGTGCTGAAATTCATGGTGATAATTGTGATAGCCCTCGCCAAATGTGAACAGCGCCATGAGAAGCGAGTCACGCGCGCTGCATCGCGTCGAATACGGCTGACGCCCGATTGTATGGCAGGCCGAGTTAATCAGGAACGTACAGTGTTGAAGCATGACAACTTTCGCGACACCACCAATTAGAAAACCACCGAGCGCGCCCATCCAGCCGTCCCACAGCAGCCCGGCCAGTGTTGGCAGGCCGAAGCTCATTATGACCGCGAGGAGGTGGACGTGCCGATGTTGCCACATGACTAGCGGATCTTTCTTTAAATCGGCGACGTTATCGAACGGCGGTTGTGGCCGGAGCTTAAACAACAACCAGCCAATATGAGCGTGGAAAAAACCTTTGGTGATGTCGTACGGATCCTCGTCGTGATCCACATGCTTATGATGGCGTCGATGATCGCTCGCCCACATGACAACAGAATTCTCAAACGCCGCGGCGCCAAAGACGAGCGTGAACAGGCGCACTGGTAGCTTGGCCCGGAACGTCATGTGCGAAAACAAACGGTGATAACCCAGAGTGATGCTGAAGCCGGTCGCAGCCAGCAACACGACAAACAGGGCGAGTTGGAACCAATCAACGCCGAAATACCACAGGTACAGCGGCACTGCGGTAAGCGTGAGAACAAACGTACCGATCAGGAACGAGCTGGTCGTCCAATTAATCCGGTCGGTCGGAATGCGGAAAATCACGGGGGAGAAAATTTAAGTAGGATCAATCGCTGCTTGATGTCGGCCATTGAGAATAGCGGTCCTCTTTTTTCCAGGTGTGAACGCTGGTGCATTGCGCAGAGGTGAATTTTGTGTTGTCAACGATCACCGATTGTAAGCCGGATGAAGCGCCTGCGGATTTCCCGGAAATGTGCGCAAGGACCATATGATGGTTGGCAAGCGCGACGCGGAACATCGTTACCGGGAACACTGAATGACAGTGCCCTTCCAGTTCTGTGATTTTTCACAATTGATGCTGTCTATCCTGGCCCCACCTTGAAGAATTATGGCATTGACAGGCGATAAAGCCGACGCCCGTTTCGACAGGCGCCGGCAATTAAACCGAAGCTACCAGCGCTTGCCCGCAAAGGAGCGCTTCCCGCCGGAAGGACTGGGACGCTCTTCGCGCGGACGCGCTTGGTTAACATTGAGTGTGCGGCCGTTAAGTTGGTGGCCGTTAAGCGCGCTCACCGCGGCATTAGCTTGTCCGCCATCGTTCATCGTGACGAACGCGAACCCGCGCGACTTGCTAGTGAACCTGTCCATCATTAGTTGGACTTCGTTCACGGTTCCGTGTTGTTCGAACAAATCCTGAAGATCGTTCTCGGTGGTCTCAAATGAGAGATTTCCTACGTACATTTTCATTGTGTGTTGAATTTGGAAAAACTACCGAGGCTACAGAGCCGTTCCCGGGAATCGGGTTTCAAACCACCAATGAGCGACGCTCACCTGACGATCTACCGCGCAGTGAAGTTAAACAGAGTAATCCAATAAGCGCTTACTATCGCCCGGATCGAGGCAATCACAAAGGATCATTTCGCGGTGCCCCGAAACAGAAGTAGGTTTACACCTTGAGTTCTCGTCCGCGCCTCGTTCTGACGGCGAGGAAATAGTGCCGGTGACGTGAGTGCCGCGCAGAAGCCGACCAATCAGTCCTCAACCATCAGTATAGAGCGAATCACTGCGGGTTCGTAGTAGAAATGGATTCGGAGTTGGTAGCCTAATCGATTGAACTCATTTTCGCTGTTTGATTTCAAGCGATCAGAATTTCACGTAGTTTGAAAATTAGCGTATAACCCAGGCGATCACCAAGCCGACCAGACCTACGGCAAATATGATAATGCCTAGTTGTGGAGAAACGCCAGACATCCAGAGGGCAATTCCCATAGCTATGGAGAAAAATGCCCACCGGTGGATGTTCCTCATAATCCCAAGCTTATCATGGGCGCTTCAGCATCTCGCAGCATTTGGCGGAATTGGATTAGGTGCATGTTACGATTAACCTTGGTAGCGGAATGCCTTCAGCGTGTGATGGCGGCCGTTATCCGGCCCGGCGGCAATTTGTATTGCTCGTGCCCTAAAATTCGCCTCGGAACTGGCATCCATTGTAAGCTGCGTACATCGGAAGAATTCCGGACTTGCGATCTCGACGTGTTGCAGACTGGCGTCTGTCCTGGTGCTTGTCCTTTAGGCCCCCAGCGCAACAACCTAACTCTTCCTCCTCCTATAAAACCAAGGAGCAAGAATAATAGCAGCTAACAAAACGAACTTAATCACTAGGGTAGATGTGTCAGCGATCATTTACTTCGAGCAGCCACGTAAGCCCAAGCCCCTAAACAGGTGATCGCCAGACAGAACAAGAATAACTCAACTAGGTTTAAAAAATATTCCATAGGTCTCAGCTTCCAATCACTACCGGTTCCAATGGGCCATCAGCAGGAACGATAGACTCGCTGGATCTCGTCGGCGTCAAAGCGTCGAGCATTTCCGTGAGGCGCGCCTCGTAAGAATCACAGGTGGGGAATTCGCCATTTAGGTTGACCCATTCGGGATGTTGGATCCGCAGATCGTCGTGAATCTGTTGCTGGAGTTCAGTATACGTGCGGATTGGATGAGACATGGCAATCGGCTTCGGTAAAAGATTTAAGATCGGCGCGGGAGGTATCCGACCAAGCGCTCGACGCGAATGGCGTACGGGCAAGGGCGCCGTAAGCGCTCGCCACAGCCAGGTGAGGGTCCTCCAAAGGGCGGCGCGCATGTGCTTGCGTTGTGCACGACGCCAGGCCAACTGGCGTATTTTGTAGCGCTGGCGTTGCAGCAACACGGCCAGCAGTCCGCTTTGCGTAAGGGTCGTGGTTAAATTTCTCATGACGTAATCTTTCTATTTTTCCTTGTCCGAAGGACTCTGTATTTTACCTCATTGGTGAGTACGGTCTGGCCGTATTTTCCGAAAGATTCACCGTTTCTTGTCGGCGCGAATCCCAGACTCAGAAGGAAGCCAACGAACCTTTGACGCCCGCTGTCTGCTTTATTCCGTGAAATACTTCGCGGCGAGGGATTGCGCGCCAGGACCTAATACGCTAACCGCTGCTTTGCTACCCAGCAGTCTTCGCAACAAAGTTTTCGCTTCATTTTTCTCCTGCTCCGACACATCGGCTTGATTGATCGCAGTGATCACTTTCTCCAGTGCCTCCATAATCACTTGCTGCTGCTGCGGAGTGCTCGGCGCGATCGGCGTTTGCCGCCCGGGAACGGTGGTTCGCCGGCTCTTATCGATAGAGATCGAAATCGGCGGCGCGACACCACCTTCGAGCACTTTGACTCCGAAGTCGTTTATCTTAGCAAAGCCGGACAGCAGGCCCATCCCTGTCTGATCCTCAAGAGCGGTCCAGTCGATGAGGTGATACTCTGAAAGCTGGGCCAAGGCGCGCAGCCAGTCGCGGCGATTTATGCCTCCTGGCGGCAGGACTGCCTGCTCACCTTGGCCGAACGGAATGGAACCTTCGCTTCGACGTTCATAGAGAAGCTGCAGCAGGCATCCTCTGACGACAGAATCCTTCATAGACTTTGCCAATATGCTCTGCATCCCGCGCACCAACAACTCACCTCAATGGCGTGTAAGTCTGTACTTGGAAATGCAGTTCGCGCCTAAATTCCGAAAGCGTTGAATAGCCGTTCTGATCGGAAATTACGATCGGCTCTGGAATACTCCAGTTCCGGTGGAGTCGCCGCGCGTTCGCCTTCGACGGGGCCTGCTCGCTCAACGTACACAAGATCAGGGTCGACCCTGACGATAAGCGGTTAGCGCGATGTACCAAGATGGCTTTAACTCAATCCAGAAAGGTAAAATAAATGAAAACAGGAAATAAAGTAATAACATGGAATCCGCTCAGAGAGATGGACGAAGCGCAAAATCGCTTCCCTCGGTTCTTCTTGGGCGACTTTCCCAACAGGATGGGCAGTGGGGAGATCCACAGCCTGGCGGTCGCAGATTGGTCTCCGGAGGTTGATATCAGTGAGGATGATCACGAATATGTTCTCAAAGCTGACCTGCCTGAAATGAAGAAGGAAGACGTTAGGGTAACCGTCGAAGAC
>JBKPDP010000135.1:0-22089 GCA_046727935.1 Verrucomicrobiota bacterium
CTGTCTAACTTTTGTCGCGCCGCCAGACTCGTCTTTGCTGGTATAACGAATCGAGCGTGTCAGTTGGTCTTCGACTTGACGGTAACGCTCCGCTAACATTTTCACCTGCTCGTCCACCGAACGCGCGCCTGATGCATTGTACGCGAGCGTGAGAATTCCAATAACAACCCACAGCCGAATCAGAATATTTCTTTTCATATCCGGCGCTGCTAATGGAAAACTCCGGCCGGAAGATCGACTTCAGTTGCTACTTCTTGTTCAGTTTTCGTAACGCTTCCTTTGCTGTCTGCGCGTATTGGCCGTTCGGCTCCAGTTTCAAAGCTTCCTCGTAGTACTTTCGTGCGCTTACGAAGTCTTTCATCTCAACGCTGATTTGTCCGAGGGCAATCAACGCCCCAACGGATTTCGGATCGAGCTGGTGCGCTTTTTCGAACGACTCGCGCGCTTTTTGCCATTCGCCAATATCGGCCCAATAACCGGCTACATCTTTGAAGCCTTGCGGGTAATTTGGATATTGCTCGGTTGCCAGTGTCGCAATTTGGAACCAGCGCTTATCGTCCTCCACGCTCTCCTTTTTCTCGTAATACAAACCGTACTCGTGCAGCTTGTCCGGAACGAATTTGTCGGCCGGCTCGTTTAGCGGCTCACCTTTCAACCACTTGAGCTGCGCCGGATGCTCGCGGGCATACGCGACCATCTTCTTCAACGTCGACAACTCGTTGTCGAAATCGCCGGACTCTTGGTAAAAGAACGCGAGCCCGCACCAGATATCGAGGTGATCGGGAAATTTCGTCGTCGCTTCCTCAAGAAGGTCGGCCGCTCGCTTCTTACTCCCTTGAACTTGCTCGAACGAAAGGCTCCCCGCTAGCTTTCCCTTCTTATCAGTCAACGTAATGTCGCCTGGGCCAGGTTTCTTCGTCGAAATGTTCGGCTGGCGTTGGTTAAAATAATAATTCGCGCTCGTGATCCATGCGTCGGGATCGTCAGGCGCCTTCTCTCGCCATTCGGTGAGCAGCGGCTCGATCTGCCCCTCCGCATGCTGATCTAGCAGCTGTCTGTAACGATGAGCGAATTCCTGACCACTCGCCGTCTCGGACTTCGGCTCGACGTAGACCAGGGTTTTCAGAACTTTCTCGAGTGCCCCGGAATCTTTGCGGTAACTGGCTTGATCGCGGGATGAGAGGACGATGTAAGCGACTGCCTGCGGAAGTTGGACGTAGCCCACGCGTTCCCACTGGGAGTAGGTTTTCGTGGCAGGGTATTCGTTGATAAAGTAATCGTTGCCGTCCTTAGTTTTGCCGGACGCAATTTTCTCCTTCGGGATGCCGTGTTTTGCCTTCATGCCCTCGATCGCCCATTCCACGAATGCGTTTACGCCTTCCCATTGAGGGCTGGCTACCTTCGCGTACATCACTGTCTTCGCATCCGCCCACGATGAGCCCTTTGGATAAAGAACGCACGGCAAGTCCTGATGTTTGCCCGATTCAGTATCGAGGACCCAGCCTTCGGGTGCCGCGATGTTAAAGGCAGCTTTGGGACCGTTGACAATTCCGCCGTGAGGTGTCTCCTGACCGAGCAAGCTCGGAGAGAGCGCACTGACCGCGAGTAACGCGAGAATGGATATTTTTGTTTTCATTTCAGTCATTATTAGAAGCAACGATTATTCACTTGTCTTTTGATCCTTAGCGGGTCGCGTGCTCACGACTCGCGTTTTGTCGTCCGGGAGAAGCTCGCATTCGCCCTCGGCCTTGAACCGAACATAATAGACGTCGCCTGGCACATCAGTCTTGTGTTCAAGCTTCTTGCCATATTGGTCTAACTTCTCGCCATATTTGCCTAACGAAGCCGAGGGATCGCGGTCCCGAACCTGAAACTGCGATACTTCCTTAGCGACAAAACGCGTCGGCGAAATCCATTTCACGATCTCGGAGTAAAACGACTTCTGGCGCACCTTGCACGGCGGATGGTCGCAATCCCCGAAGTTGCCGATTTCTTCTATTAGGCCGAGTTCTTTTGTTAGGCTGCAGAACTCAGGCACGGCATGACCAAGGAGTTCCGGCCTCTCTACAGAGTAAGCGCGGCGATTTTCGATTCGGTAAATGACGTTGTCTGACCAGTGTCGATCAGCGCGCGACGTGATGCCGACATGTTTAGAATCCGGCGACCAATGGGCGCGGTATGCATCGGGAGCGGTGTCCAAAGTGGTAGCGACGTCTTCGAGCTTACCGAGCATCTGATTCGTCTTAGCGTCCATTAAATAGACGCCGCCGAAACCACCTTTTTTATCGGGGTCTCCAGAAACAATAGAAAACTTTTTGTCCGGCGACTTCCCGCCATCAATAACGAGAAATTCTCCCAGCTTGTAGTCGTACTCCGCAGTCGCACTCGCCTCGCCAACAAACGCCAATAGGAGCAGGCTAAGAGTAGCAATCTGCGATAGAATTCTGTTCATACAGATGAGGGGTTAAGCATTAAATCTGGCTTAGGAGATCTCATCGGGGCTTTGTTTCCGTCGTGAGCAGGGCTTTAATTTTCTCCATGTCGGGGTGAGTGATGCCTGCTTCTTCGAGTTCCTTGAAATCGTCCAGGACAGCTTGGCTGAATGTTCGCTCGTCGTCGCGAAGCTTGGCATTTTTGTTTTCCAAATAGATAGCCTTAGCTTTGTCGAATTGGTTATCGAAGAGATAACTGTGGGCGAGAGTGAGCTTGATCATCGCTGCGTTATGCGGAGAAAGTTCCAAAGCCTTGAGAGACGCCGCTATGGCCTCACGGCGGTTTCGATCGAAGAGGTGATACCAGGCCAGTGATAAGTCGTAATCCCAACCTTTTGAGGTCAACCCAATAGCCTTCTGTACATCTTCCGCCGGGCTAGATTGTTTCTCTTCGGCAGCAGATTGACCACGGTTGCGATAGGCATCAGCGCCGCGCTTCCGTCCCGATACTTCCTTGGATGTGAACTTTGCTTGTTTGACGTCCCATGTCGCTTCAACATGCCCACGCCACGCGTCAGGGCTCAAGCCTAGATCGTTCGGGCTAGTGTGCACGTTAGCATCGATGACGACGCGGCTGGTGCCGTCAAGTTTGAACGTCGCATCCTCGATGAAAACGAAGTCGACATCATCGTTGTACCGCTCAGCCTTAGCTTTGCGATAGTTTGGCAACAACAGGTCATGCGCTTTGCTCAGGATGTTCGTCATGCGACTGAGCTTGCCGTCACGAAACTCGACCAGAAGAACGTCCCCGGGTCCCCATTTACTATCGAGGGTGATCAGACCAACCGAGCTGTCATCCGACCACTCGGCGCTGAGTCCGCCGTGACTTTGGTTTTGATGATAGGGCCGTTCCGTTTTCAGCGGACCCAGAATCTTGAAGGGCTCTAGCACAACGAGGTAATCCTTCGCACCATCAAATGATTGGGCGTAATCGCTCGTCGGATAAATCACAGCAAACTTCTTATTTGGCGAAATCGTACTACGGGCGATCAGATAGTTCTTTGCGTATTTATCCGCCAGGCCAGCCGAGGAATCAGTTTCGGATTCTGTCTCCTCCTCCGGTTCAGGTGGCAGCCGACCGGCTAGGAACACACTCTGGGCACCATCGGGAGCGAATTTCGAAATGCCTCCGCTAAAGCTTTCCACCACGAACAGGTTGCCCGACGCATCAAGGGCAAAGCTGCGAGGCGACGTTGTTACCGCAGCGAAATCGCTTTTAGCGCCGGTCGGAGTAAATTTGAAGATGGTGTTTCCAGTATCACCGACGAAGACGTTACCTGCCTTATCAATACCCAACGCATAGGTTGTTATACCGGTAGCGAAGTCGCTCCTGACCCCACCAGGTTCGTATTTGAAGATACTATGTTTCAGTGGAACTCCGGCAAAAAGATTGCCCGCCTGGTCACAAGCCAGAATCTTAGCTGCGATCTCCGTCGTAGCGAAAGTGCTCTGCTCTCCCTTTGGAGTAATTTTATAGATCGAGCCGGTGTCCCAATCGGAGACGAAGAGATTGCCTGACGGGTCGATTGCCAGACTGTAAGGAAGGCCCACGCCGGTGGCGAACGTGCTCGGGTTCCGTCCGGACTGAATTTTAGAATCGTACCGCCGACGTGGTATTCGCCGCTTGGGTTTAACACGAAAAGATTGTCCGCCGCATCAAAGGCGAGCCCATTGCCCTCGGACAAGCGAACCCCGGTGACAAAAACGCTTCTCGTCCCATCGGGGGTAAGTTTGAAGATTGTTTGGGCCGCGTGATCTGCGACAAACAGATTGCCAGAGTGGTCAAAAGCCAGAGCTGTCGGGTTGTTTAAATTCGCGCCAGCGTCAGCGCCGATGGGAGCCAGAATCGCTGCCAAGCACACCACTGTCCGGGGAATTAGAAATCTCATAGCTCTGCCAGGAACAACAGGTGGTGTGCCCGACCGAAATCGGTCTGTGAACGATGAGGCAATTTTGTGCGTAAGTTTTGGTCGGAGCCGCTGAGGAACTTCCCTCGGTCCGTGCGACTCTTCAACAGCGGAAAAAACGGGAAAGCTATAGCTGATCGCACGCGACGATTACAACACAGAGAACAATAATTTCATTGTTCCTTGTCTTCTTTTTTTCCAGGCCAGGCAAGTTGCTGCAACGCTTTGATCCTTTGCTCCGTAAGCTCGGATTTGCCGGCTACGGCCTTGGTAGCATCCCGCTGCTTTAACCAGGCGATTTGGTCCTGCTTAACTTTTTTAAACTGTGCCGGTGAAAGCAGGAAATGAACGGCCTTGTAAACATCATTCATGCGTTCATCCAAATATTTGAATTTCGATTCATCGGATCGAAAAAACGAGTTCTCTTGGTAAGCAAATGGTTCCTCGGCATCCGGGAATTCTTTAAACGGGTCCGGAGAGACAGCGTAAGTTTCGAAACAGCAAGAAGCCTCGGACGCGCTTCGCAGAAGCTCATTCTCTTTCGCGGTAATCGCTCGGGCCGAGGATCCCGTCCATTTTTTTGAAACTGGATCGAAGATGCCCTGAAACAGGGCGTAATAGGTCTCGGTGCCTTCAAGCTGTTTGGGATTATTGCTGGCCTCGGCGTAAACGCGAATCTTCGGCCCTGGCTCGATGTAAAATTGTGGATATACATCCGCCTCCACGTCACGCGATTGCTTTTTAATCATGGCATCGATCGCTTTGCGAATGTGCTGGCCGATGTCCGTTTGCGTGAAACTGTCGCCTTTCGGTTGCAGGACGACGGCAGACGCAAAGCCGTAGCGTTCCCAGTAGGTGGCGATACAGAGTTTTGAATCAGGCGTCCACTGCGCATCCAAATGGGCATGATTCTCGTGCTCGACATATTCAAAGCCTTCGATTTTTCCCAATAACCGGTGCGTTTGTAGATCGGCGAAGTAATCGACGAATTCCTCGCCCTCCTCAGGTAGCAGCACCGTCGCGCCATCATCAACGTGTGATGAGGTCGTAACGACGATTCCGTAACGCCCGTCGGGCGAACGCGATTCCTCATGAAGCGTGAGGTGTTCGGGCCAGTCTGCGGCAGTCACAAATCCCATTGAGCCTATAGCTAGCGCCGCGGCGCAGATAGATCTCACTAAGAGCTGCCAAATGTCGGGTCCGAACCGCCAGTGAATTCGTCGAGATGCACCGATCGGGAACGGCACTTTGACAAGGAATTTTTTCATTTACTCGTCCACCTCGGTTTTCGTTTTCCCAACCTTTTTAACGGACGGGAGATGCTGCGCGTCAAAGGAAACCGTAAACCGCAGCATGCCGGTATAGCTCTTGCCGTCATCTCGCGACAGCATCATGTCCTCGCTGGACATCTCCAGATCTCTTGACTTCAACCACTTCAAGGGCTTCACCCCGCCTCCATAGGGTTTTACGTTCCCTTCTTTTCCCTTGGGAAATTTGATGTCCGGCGTCGGCAGATTCTCAGGCAAAAACACTTTGTCGAAACCCGAGCCATTCCAAAAGCAGACGAGCGCCCCGAGCGAGAGTACCCTCACGCCCGGCGGACTGTCACGAAAACCATACGCTACTGACTTAGAGTCCGCCGACCAGACCAGAAACGATCCGGATGCATCGAAGAGCTCGTCATCGGACGCATTGTGTAGAGTGACCATGACTTTGCCGGAGCTCCTCTCGATCAACTCCACTGTCGGATGGTACTCATCGTCCTTTGATTGAGTTACCCGTAGTGCGAAGCGCCCATCCGGTGATGGATACTTTATCTCCTCTGCGATTACTGATGGACAAAAGTGAATAACACAGAATGCAGAAGCTACCGCCAAGCACATTCTCACGGGTTTCATTCTTCAAGGTGGACGAAATCCATAGTGACAGGCAGCCGTCGCTAGGTCGAGTCGATCCAACTAAAACTAATCACCGCTCGCCTCGACTTCTTTCTCCGACATCTGATGCGTCTTAACGACTTTCCAATTACCAGCGTCGTCGAACTTTAGAGTGAACAGGAAAGCGGCGTCTAATTCCCCCGACGTGCGCCCATAACAAGGCGCATAAAGAATTGCAGTATCGGCGTCAGTCCAGTTGCGCAGCTTCAAAACGTCACGGTCCGGCACGCAATGGCGGGGGTTAAAGCTCTTTGGCAAGTGGTTCTTGGCAAGTTGTGCCAACTGCAAGCGCTCCGTTGCGGCATCCACCGGTGAATGCACCTCTACCCACTTGTCGCCACGCAATTGATAAAAGGCGACCGTTTCGTATGTCGTATGATGCGCGTGCGGTGGACTGTAATTGCAAGCGAACCGCCTTGAATCGGGCGCCCATATCACGTCCGTCCGATTCGACTCCGGATCATAGACGTTCAGATCTTGATCGAGATCCACAACAACTTCGCTCGTGCCGGCTTTTACAATTTCCGGCGCACACTGGCCAAGGCCATACTCAGCGCATTTGTATTCCCATTGTTTATCGGGCGAGATCCAATCAGAAGCGAACGTGGTTTTGGTTCCGTTGGCATCGAATTTCAAGATCAAGCGATCGTTAGCGGCAAAAACATTTCCTGAGCTATCAACAGCAAGACCTGTGGTCAAAGACCGTCCTAGCTCCGACGTGAAAGTGTTCCTGGCTCCATTGGGACTAAACTTAAGGATTGCATGGCTGCTGGCATCGGCCGCCGTTCTCTGAACGACATAGACGCTTCCAGCATTGTCCGCAGTGAGACCAACCGGATCTTCAAGACCGCGGGCGAAAATCGTTTTCGTTCCATCAGGGCTGAATTTTAAGATGGATCGCCCGGCTCCGGTGTCCGCGATCGCCTGGTCCGCAACAAATAAGTTCTCAGACCCGTCAAAGGCCAGGCCAATGAAGTTAGCAAGTTTTGAAGTGACGACGGTGCTCTTTACCCCTTCGGGTGAAAATTTAAAAATCGAATTCTCTTCGGATACAAAAAGATTGCCCGAATGATCAAACGCCATGCCGCCGACCAAGCTGATCCCGGTGGCGAACGTACTTCTCTTACCCTCCGGCGTGAATTTGAGAATCGAACCTTTGAAAGTCGTCGCTGCCTCGTCTGAGACAAAAAGATTCCCTTTGCTGTCAAAGCACAAGCCGATCGGGCCCTTAAGCCCAGCGACAAAGGTGCTCTTTGTTCCGTCAGGCGTATATTTGAAGACCGAACGTTTGGCAAAGTCCGCCACAAAGAGATTACCGGCTGCATCAAAACCGAGCGCACCAGCGCGTGCCTCCACGGGAAGCAGGGTCACTGCGGCAGCACAAGCGGTCAGGACAAATAGAAGTCTCATATGTTTAGTTAAAGACGCCAAGTGCACGAATCGTGCTGAACTCATGAAGCTTGGGTCAAGCGTTTTGGTGATTGGTGGTAAATTCGTAAGAGTTATGCCCGCTTATTCATTGATGTTGTCGAGGCCGCTGAATTTCCAGCCGCGTTTGGTCAATTCGAACACGAACCGAATCGGCGCGTTTTCCATGTCGTCCGGAGTTTCCTTGAAAGGGCAGTAGATCTCATAGTGCCCAGCGGATTCTTTTCGCGGTTTGCCGGTTGCAAAACATTGGGCGGCATTTGCCTCGCCTTTGAAGATTTCGTTATACCGGCGCAAGAAATCCTCCTTGTTCTTTACGGCTTTTATCCCATAGGGCATCGACAGTGGGAATTTCGTCATCCCCGCCACCGCCGTCTTATCGCCAGCGATGACCGCTGACCTAAATTTTTTCCAGAATGCCGAAAAGTCCGCCTCCGCAAATGCGTTTGGAAAGAACGAAGAGAATCAAAATCCCCGCTAACCAAGTCTGGCCGCGAATCGCGCGACTAGACGCAAATGAATTCACGACAACGAATTGCTTGCTCATAAAAGTCCTCGTGCGTGCAACTGCGATTTCATTCTTCGAGGTGTACCGAGTCCATGATGTGATCGATCTCCTGCTTTAACCCGGGGTTCGTGTTTAAGTTCGAGGTAAAGTTGATTTCCAACAGCTGACCTTTGTAGGAAGTGGTGAGATTACGCGTATAGACAGGGTTATGAGAGTAGTCCTTCTTTCCCTTCAACACTGGGACAAAGCTCCAGTCCCCCCATTTTCGACCATCGATGGTGACGATGTCTTTCTTCAGCCATTGCAGGTGCGAATCCTTCGGTAGCCAGTTGAAGCCCTTGCTGTCTTCGGCCACGCGCTTCTTGAGATAGCCCTCAAGCTGGTCCGGTGTGAGTCCATGGGTGCCGCGCAAAACTGTTCCCCACGCTCCATCCGGACCTGAGAACTTGGCCACCGTCTTTGGCTCTTTGGCATCATCGGAGTCGCGCGAGAAGTCAGTTGGGATGTCGAGCTTGAGCTCCATCAAGCAGGCTCACGGTTGTCGCTCCCGAAGTACCATTGTTTTTTGAATCCGCGGCCGACTCTTCCCCGGCCAATTCCGGATCGAGTTTCTTAGCGGTTTTAAAGTCGGCCTCAGCACCGGTTGCGTCGCCCTTATCCTTCTTCACGATAGCACGATTGTAGTAGGCGCGTGCGTAATCTGGGTTGAGTTCGATTGCGCGTGTATAATCAGCAATGGCGCCATCGAGATCCTTGTTCTCCGCTCTAGCGTTGCCGCGGTTGTTGTAAGCGGCCGGGTTTGTGGATCCCAGCTCGATGGCTCGGGTGTAGTCGGCAATGGCGCCGGCCGTATCCTTCTTCAGCCATTTGGCTTGAGCGCGGTTATAGTAAGGCGCGTCATTTTGGGGATCGGCTTTGATCGCGCGATCAAAATCAGCTATAGCGCCATCCAAGTCACCGTTCTTCCCTTTTTCGATCCCGCGATTAACAAAGTTTTCATCAGAGTCTTTAGCCGGCGGCGACGGCTTAGGCGACGGTGACTCTTTGCTCATTAACTCCGGGTTCAATTCCCCAGCGTGTTTTAAATCCTCTTTCGCTCTGGCGGCGTCGCCTTTCGTTTGTCTTGCTTCACCACGATTCTTGTAGGCGACGGCCAGGTTCGAATTTATCTCGATCGCGCTATTAAAATCGGCGATCGCGCCGTCCAAGTCACCCTTCGAGCGCTTCAGCTCGCCGCGGTTGTTAAAGGCGTTGGCGTTTTTCAGATCCAGTTCGATGACACGATTGTAGTCGTCAAGCGCTCCATTGCTGTCACGTTTAGCCTCCTTCGCGATAGCACGGTTGAAGTAGGCCCATTTGCTGCCTTTGGGATCGCTCTCGATCGCGCGGCTGTAGTCGGCGATTGCCCCGTCGATGTCGCCGCTGCGCCGCCTGGCGATGCCACGATCGTTGTAAACCTGGACGTTTTTTGGGTCGAGCTCGATCGCCTGATTGTAATCACCGATTGCACCTTTGCTGTCGCCGTTGGAGTTCCTGGCAAGACCACGAGCGTAATATGCGTCGGCCAATTTTGAATTGAGCTCGATCGCGCGACTCAAGTCAACGATAGCCGCAGCCAGCTCACCGTTCCTCCATCTTTCGTAGCCGCGCTTGAGGTATGCCTCGGCGTCTTTTGGTTGTGGCGCAGCCAGTGCATTTTTATCCTCGCCTTTTGGCGTCTGTAAATCCTCCCACGCGCGTTCCGAAAGTTCGTAATCACCCTGCACGCGGATCAGGTAACCGAAACTGAACTCCACCGGATTGGCCGGTCCGGCCGGAACAACTTTACCGTCCTCCACCCGCAGCGATGCCGTAAATCCGTGCAAGAGGAAATCGTCGCTCTTGTCGTACGTCGGTTTGCTGAAGGTCAGCCGGATGGGCGACCCATTGCGAGTCTCCGCAGCTGCTTCAAACACCCGCTGTATCCTGCCGTCGGCTTCGGATGTGCCGGTAAGCTTCACTTTAGCCGGCGCAACATTGAGCGCCGCGTCCACCAACTTGACCCAGCCCTCCAGTTTTCGAGCTGTTTCTTTATCCACTGATTTACCGGTCTCGCCCCAGTCATCCGATTTCAACCACGGCTGTCCGTGCTGCTTGCGCGCAAACGTGCCATCGTCGCACCGTATGCGTTCGGGGCCATCGGCCGGATACCGATCGTAAGCGAATGAGCGCGGTAGACTCGCGATCGCGACAAAGTGAATGTTCGAATAAAAGTCGCGGCTATATTTTAAATTATCGGCCACAAACTTCGTATCCGGCAAAGCCGATTGTTCGCTCTGCTGTTCTGGCAAGGCGTTGGCAGTAGCTGGCGGTTGGATCGCTTTGTCGTTCGTGGGCTGATAGGTCGCCACGCAATGCAATGGTTCCTTCTCATGGCCTGGTTCCGTGACCGGGCCTTCGTAGCGCCGGACGCCATTGCGCTTGGGGTCCTGGCTTATCGCAATCCAGTATTCCGTCTGCGGAAGCTCGGCTTTTCTCTTATCAGATTTTTTCGGGCGAAGCTGCATCCAGGTTTCGCCGTCGCGTGTTTCCTGCTTGACGACTTGGAGCGTGGGCAATGCCGCCTCGGAACGAAGAGGGTTATGCACGAAACCATAAAACCGTTGAGCAACCGCGTCACCTTTCGCATCTTCCAACTTCCAAGTTTTGCTTCCGTCAAAGCTTGTCCACAGTTGGCCTTTGATCGCGATTAGCCGGAAAGCGTTTCGGTCCTCGGGCTCGACTGTGAGATCAAAATCTTGACCGGCTAGGAGCCCATGGACGCGGAACTTCAACGCTCGGCTAATCGTAGCGTCCACTTCCCAAACACCGGTTTCCATTAACTTCAATGCCAAAGCTAGAATTCTCGGAGCATTGTCCGGGCTAAGGTCAATCGATAGTGCCACCGGCCAACTGGCGCGTGGCGGAGCGGGGAACTGGAGATCGCGGAATTTATCGCCGACACATTTTGCAGCTGGCTGGTCGCCGGGAGTCAGCACCTGTTCCACGTGACCATCGGCGGCGAAAATGAAAACGACCTTAAACTTAACTTTCGGCCCAAGATTTTTGGTGCATTCAGTGACAACATCGCTCAAGCGCGGCGCAACTACTTTTCCGAATTCAGCGTCGTAAGCTTTCCCTGCTTCGGTTTCCGAAAGGCGCTCTGACTCGGCCAGTGCTTGCGTGAATGCACGGCTCTCTTGCGAGCTATTCGCTGCAAACTTCTTCACTTGCGCACCCAAACTGGCCGACGTCAGGAGCGAAATTGCTGCAATGCCAAGAAACAGGGAACTGAGATTCCGTTTCATAGGAATTGATCTGTGAGTGACGCTCCCGTCGGTTTTGTTTCGACAAGTCGCGCCAGACTTTGCATTATCAGGATCAGACCCAGCTACCAAGCTTAAAGTCGAGCAAATTCGAAAGGATCAATTATGAGACGCATCCTAATATTAGCAGCCGCGATCGTTATTGCTTTGGGCGGCCAAGCCTTCGCCCGCATCGGCAATACCGAGGATCAGGTCAACGCGCTTTTTGGAAAGCCGGTTGACCCGGGTAAGCCAGATAGCGACGGCGTAACAACAAATATGTACAAAAACCCAACAGGTGAGTACATTGCTGTGGTCCAGTTCTTAAAAGGTCATAGCGTCGCCGAAGCGTATTCTCGCGTGGATAGGCATAAGCTTTCCGAAAAAGAATTATCGATCTTTCTCCAGGGAAATTCTGCCGGCAAGGAATGGAAAAAAGATCCGCACAAGCTCGCGTGGGAAAGAAGCGATCACGGCGCAACGGCATGGTGCGAAACGCTCTCGGGACGACCGACCCTGCTCATCCAGGCCAAGTATTAACGCTCGGTTATTTAGCTCGTCGCGACTTGGTCGAGATGCTTCGCCATGCTCATCGCGCGTCTGTTTCGCTAGCGAGCAACGGTTTGATCTTCTCCATATCAGGATGAGTGACACCCGCTTCCTCGAGCTCCTTGAAATCGTCTAGCACAGCCTGGCTGAAGGTTCGCTCGTCGTCGCGGAGCTTGGCATTCTTGTTTTCCAAATAAATAGCCTTCGCTTTGTCGAATTGGTTATCGAAAAGATAACTGTGGGCGAGAGTTACCTTGATCATCGCCGCGTTACGAGGCGAAAGTTCCAAAGCCTTGAGAGACGCTGCGATGGCCTCGTGGGGGTTTCGATCAAACAGGTGATACCAAGCCAGGGATAAGTAGTAATCCCAACCTTTTGAGGTCAGCCCAATAGCGTTCTGTATATTCGCCGGGCTAGATTGTTTCTCTTCGGCAGCAGATTGGCCACGGTTGCGATAGGCATCAGCGCCGCGCTTCCGACCCGTTACTTCCTCGGATGTAAACTTTGCTTGTTTGACGTCCCAGGTCGCTTCAACATGCCCACGCCACGTGTCAGGGCTCAAGCCTAGATCGTTCGGACTAGTGTGCACGTTAGCATCGATGACGACGCGGCTGGTGCCGTCGAGTTGGAACGTCGTATCCTCGACGAAAATGGCTTTGCGATAGTTAGGCGGCAACAGATCATGCGCCTTGCGCTGAACGTTGGTCATCCGACTTGGCTTGCCATTATGAAATTCGGCCAGGAAAACGTCTCGCGGACCCCACTTCCCATCGAGCGTGATGAGCGCGACCGAGCTGTCATCCGACCATTCGGCACTGATGCCGCCGTGGCTTTGGTGTTGAAAGTAGGGTTCCTCTGCTTGCAGTGCGCCGAGAATACTGAACGGCTGCAATGTAACCAGGTAATCCTTCGCATTATCAGACGACTGGTAATAATCGTCCGTAGGGTAAATCACAGCGAACCTTTTGTTCGGCGAGATCGTGCTACGCGCGATCAGATAATTCTTTGCATATTTATCCGGCAGGCCAGTCGAGGAATCAGTTTCGGATTCTGCCTCCTCCGGTTCGGGTGAGGGCCGACCGGCTAAGAACGCACTCTGGGCACCATCGGGAGCGAATTTCGAAATGCCTCCGCTAAAGCTTTCCACGACGAACAGGTCGCCCGACGCATCAAGGGCAAAGCTGCGGGGCGACGTTGTTACCTTAGCGAAATCGCTTTTAGCGCCGCCAGGCGTAAATTTGAAGATCGTGTTTTCAGTGTCGCCGACATAGATGTTACCTGCCTTATCAACCGCCAAAGCATAGGTTGTTATACCCGTAGCGAAGTCGCTCCGAGCCCCGCCAGGCTCGTATTTAAAGATACTATGTTTCAGCGGAACTCCGGCAAAAAGATTGCCCGCCTGGTCACAAGCCAGCATCTTGGCTGCGATCTCCGTCGTGGCGAAAGTGCTCTTCTCTCCCTTTGGAGTAAGTTTATAGATCGAGCCGGTGTCCCAATCGGAGACGAAGAGATTGCCAGAGTGGTCAAAGGCCAGGGCTGTCGGATTGTTCAACTCAACTCCGGCCGCGCCGTTGACGGAAGCCAGCAGCGTTGCCAGGCATACCACTCTAAGGACAATTCGAATTCGCATTCGGTTAATTGAAGACATCAATTGCAAGAATGGTAACGATCATTCACGTAGCCGTCGGGGTCATCGATAACAGCGTCTGGAACACCATAAAAACCTTAGGCGTCGGGTGTCACAGCTTTGTCCGGCTCTTCGCCCGACTTAGACGATGACTCTCCAGATGGACTTTCGGCGGCTGGTCGTTCGTCATTGGCAGCAAAGAATGGAAAAACCGCAGCTAATTGCGCATGCGACGATTGCGACGAAGATTAAAAACGATCTCATTCTCCCTTCGCTCTCTCGTCGACTTCTTTCTGCGACATCGAATGCGTCTTTACGATTTTCCAATTGCCCGCATCATCGAATTTGATTGTGAAAAGAATATCTACGCTGAACCCGTCGGACATTTCGCCGGGATCGTCCCGCTTCGCGATGATCTTTTGCAGACTGGCACAGAGAAGCGCGGTATTGGAATCGAGCCAGCGATCCAGTTCGTCCGTTTCCCAAATGAATCGCAGATACAATCCCTTCTTCTCCAGCTTCTCTTCTGATACATGCTTTCGCTTTAGTTGGGCCTCGAATTCGCTTTCGACCCGCTGCGACGCTTCATCGCCAGGTGAGGACTCCAGCGCTTGCCAATGATCACCCCACAGTTGGTAAAATGACGTTTGATGCGTGCGCCCCTGTCCCCAATGGAAGGCAAATCGTTTCGAGTCCGGTGCCCAAAGTACTCTCGCGCTATCACCACAGGTGCTGTAATCGCAAGACAACTCCCCAGCCGCTTCATCCGTCCCTGCCTTTACGATCTGTGGCTTTCGATCGTCGGTCGCCGGTTTGTATTCCCATTTTTTATCCGGAGAAATCGAATCAGGCGTTGGCCGCGGAGTGGGTTCTGCTTCCGAAACAGAGCTTGCTTGGTTGTTCCCTGATTGTGACGCCTCCGTTTGTGATTCACTCGCACTTTCCTTGTCGATCATGGCTTTCAGCTCGGTGATGCGTTTCCGAGTAAGGTCCGTCATCCTCCCGTAGCGGAGCGTTGGACCCATTGACCCGCCGTTCGCCTCTTTAGCTGCGGCTGCTGCCTCAGCGTCGCGGGATGTGATCCATGCTCGCTGTGTTTCCTTGAGCTTTTGTTTCTCGGCGTCCGGAAGCTTTGCCAAAACCGCGCGATAAGTTTTGTTAAGATCGGCATCGGCTTTTGCAAAATCAGAGCGCGCTGTCGCGTTTATCGTCGCTTGCGTCTGCGCGTGGAGAGGGGCAAGAGACAAAAGAAGGGAAAGGACACTAATCACACCAATTGTTACCAAGTGGATAAGTTTATCTCGGCTCATTTCGGGTGAATTCCCTCGTGTGGAAACTTTAGCGTCGGTCCGAATCATTCATTGATGTTGTCGAGGCCGCTCAACTTCCAGCCGGTTTTCGTCAGTTCGAACACGAAGCGAATGGGTGCGTTTTCCCGGTCTTCTGGAGTTTCCTTAAAAGGACAATAGATCTCATACCGCTTGGCGGATTCTTTGCGCGGTTCGGCGCTTCCAAAACATTGCGCGGCGTTGGCCTCGCCTTTGAAAATTTCATTATAACGCCGCAAGAACTCGTCCTTGTTCTTTACGGCTTTTATCCCATAGGGTATCGACAGTGGGAATTTCGTCATCTCCGCAACCTTCGCTTTATCGCCAGATATGACGGTGGATTTAAATGTTTTCCAGAACGCCGAAAAATCGGACTCCGCAAACCGTTTGAAAATGACAACAGAATCAAAACCCCGGCCAACCAAGTCTGCGCGCTAATCACCCGCCTCTGCTCTGCTACGGCGCGGCAGGCGCAAAGAGAGACGAATGAATTTGATTCCGACGCTTTGACTGTTCCTTTAATCACGGTGTTCTCCTTTCGTTAGGATTTCCTGCGCATTTGAAGGTGAACGATGACCTTATTGTTCGTCCTCGAGCTCCTTTTTCGACATCTGATGCGTTTTGACGATCTTCCAGTTGCCAGCATCGTCGAACTTTAGCGTGAACAGGAAAGCGGTCTTTAAGTCGCTGGAGTCGTCATAGCAAGGCGCATAAAGAATCGCCGTATTAGCGTCAGTCCATGTGCGCAGCTTCAGCTCGTCCCATTCCGGTGCACAATGGCGCGGTTTAAAGCCCTTGGGCAGGTGGTCTTTCAGTGGGGGTTGCAGCAATTGACTAGGCTGTGATGCGCCCGCCGGTGGATCCAGTGGTACCCACTTGTCATCACGCAGCTGGTAAAACGCGACCTTTTTATAAGTCGTATGATGCGCATGCAGAGGACTGTAATTGAAGGCCAATCGTTTTGAATCCGGCGCCCAGACGACCTCTGCTTCACTAATATCCTCGTCTTTAAGGGCCTCGGAAAAGTCTAACGCAACTTGATTCGTAGTCCCTTTTACAATCCCCGGGCCATGGTGATCAACCTCAGATCTGTATTCCCATTGTTTGTCGGGCGAGACTCGGTCAGAAACGAGAGTGCTTCGAGTTCCATCCGATGTGAATTTGAAGATCAAGTCATTGCCGAACTCAGAAACAAAGAGATTGCCGGCTGCATCAAAGGCCATGCCGTGGGAGGCGTTGATCCCGGTCGCGAAGGTGCTCTTCACTCCATCAGGAGTGAATTTGAGGATCGAATCGCTGGCATTGTCCGTCACAAAGAGATTGCCCGTACGGTCAAAAGCCGTGTCAACTGGGTCATTAAGCCCGGTGGCGAAGGTGCTCTTCACTCCTTCGGGTGTGAATTTGAGGATCGAGTGCTTCGAGTCTTCCTTCACAAAGACCGACACAAAAAGATTGCCCGTGTCGTCAAAAATGAGGTCTTTAGGTGCGAGCCCAGAGGCGAAAGTGGTCCTCTTTCCATCGGATGTGAATTTGAGGACCGAATCGCTACCTCTGTCCGTCACAAAGACGTTGCCTTTGTCGTCAAAGGCCAACTTGTGTACGCCATAATCGCTGTGGCTGAGCCCGGAGGCGAAAGTGCTCTTCTTTCCGTCAGCTGCGAATTTGAGGATCGAATCGCTGACGTGGTCCGTCACAAAGAGATTGCCCGAGCGGTCAAGAGCCAGGTCTTCAATCGCAAGCCCAGAGGCGAACGTGCTCCTCTTTCCATCGGGTGTGAATTTGAAGATCGTGTTACCACCCCACACAAAAAGATTGCCCGAAGAATCAAAGGCAACGTCACCAGCACTATCCCCCGACGCGAAGGTGCTCTTTATTCCATCGGGCGTGAATTTGAAGATCGATTCGGAGTCCCGGTCCGTCACAAAAAGATTACCCTTGTCGTCAAAGGCCAGGTTACGGCCGGCGTGGGCGCTGATGGAAACCGAAATCGTTCCCAGGCCGGCGATTGTTACCGCTACAAATAATTTTCTCATTTCAATGTTCGAGTTGGTGATGAAGTTGATCTCTGTAAGGCGCCTCCTTACTCCGCAAGCCTGACCTTTAGCCGTTTAATTCGCTGTTGAGTGAGTTCTGTCATCGCATTTCAGCGATTTGTTAGTCGTAGGTTTAACGCTGCGCCTTGGCTTCCGATGACAGCCGCTTCGTTTCTTCAGCATCCAGGTTTCGAGGAACAAGTTTGAACGAGCTGACCAATTCTTTTACCAACGGATCTACACCCTTTTTGGCTGGTGAGGAAACTGAAAGGGCAAAGACCCCATCTTTCGCCGCAAGCCCAATCAGATAAGATGACAGCTGTGCGCCTTTGTTGTCGTACACTCGTATCTCAGTCACCTTAACGTCCTTTCTTGTTCCTATTAGGTCTGCTCGGATATTACTTTCAACTCTGCTGGCATGTTGATGCCAGTAATCTACTTCCCATTGAGCGTGAGCGCTCAACAAATCCCTGTCGTTTTGAAGCTCCTTTTTATCGACAAAGGAAACCATCATTCCAACGTTCTTTTGTAGCAGGATATGATAAGCGTCTTGAAGTTTTGCGCCGTTCCCTATTACGCGGAATTCAGCGTACTCGTTACCGTGTGCATACGCGGCATTCCACCCGTTGGAAGTTTTCACGTAGATTGGATCTTTGGGAGGTTCTGCCTGAACACCTTTAACTGGCAGCAGTATGAGCGCTCCCAGCAGTAATAATTGAGAAAGACGTTTTATAAACTCTCCTAGCGCCTAACGAGACTACAGCTTTATCGCCAGCGATGACTGCAGATCGAAATTTTTCCAGAACGCCGAAAAATCGTACTGCGCGACGGCATTTGGAACTAACAACAAAATCAAAATTGCGGTTAACCAAGTCTGCGCGCTGATCACCCGCCTCTGCTCTGCTACGGCGCGGCAGGCGCAAGGAGAGACGAATGAATTTGAATCCGACGCTTTGACTGTTCCTTTAATCACGGTGTTCTCCTTTCGTTAGGATTTCCTGCGCATTTGAAAAACCACAGCTAATCGTGCACGCGACCATTGCGACAAAGGTGAACGATGAATCTCATTGTTCCTCCTCGAGATCCTTTTTCGACATCTGATGCGTTTTGATGATCTTCCAATTGCCGGCGTCGTCGAACTTCAACCTGAAAAGAAATCCCGCTTCCAACTTGCCAGACTCTCGGCCATAACACGGCGCGTACACGATCGCCGTATTTGCGTCGGACCATTTGCACAATTTCATAATATCCCATTCCGGTGCGCAATTGCGCGGATCAAAATGCTTTGGCAAATGGCCTTTGCCGAACTGCGCCAACTGCGGACCCTTTGTTTCATCCGCGGGTGAATCCACCGCTACCCATTTATCGCCACGTAACTGATAAAAAGCGATCGACTGAAGAGTCATATGATGCGCGTGCATCGGACTGTAATTGAAGCCAAACCGTTTTGAATCCGGCGCCCAAAGCAATTCCGGATCCTGACCTGCCGGCGCAGTACCCGGATTACGTTGCTCAAAAAAATCGATCACAGTTTCGTCCGTGGAGAGTTTAACAAGTTTCGGTGTGTCCCCGCCGATGTACCCCCATTTTTTATCTGGAGAAATCGAGGGCTGCTCCTCTGCCGGAGATAGGGACTCCTGCGCATTGGAAAAAACACAAGTAGTCGCGCATGCGACAGCAAGCACGAGGATTAAACGATACTTCATTGTTGGGTGTTAACGGTGTTATTCATTGATGTTGTCGAGGCCGACACATCTCCAGCCTTTTCCATCGTTTAAGATTCCGGGCGATCGACGCCGTCGAGTCGTGTTTCGCGATGTTTCACCAACGCGGAGAGCTGCTGCTCGTTTCGTTAAGCTACTTGCCATAAAGGATCGCGTAGGTTTTCGGAAAGTGCCGCTTGATGTACGGCTTGGGATTCGAAATTGGTTCGGTTTCCGAAGAACCGGCAAAATGCGTTGCGTATTCTTCCCGGACCTTGGAAGACTGTCTCGCAAGGAGCTTGGCGAAAGTGTCATCGCCCGCGACATGAAGAAGCACCCACTTATACCAGGAATGCCCTTCACCGGCTGCTCCATCCATGAACGGGGTAAGAGAATTAAATTGCGCGAATGCTCTTACATCGCCTTCACTCGCTTTAAGCAGAGTCTTATAATAGTTTACCACGCCATGAGACTCTGCCGAAGAAGCAGGATCGTCGGGGATCTCGATCCGTTTAGACTCCAATTTTCGCCATTTTTCCTTGCAGCCGGCGAAGTTCAGTTTTGTTAACGGCTCATCCGGCAGGACACGAATCCTATTACGAGGAATGGTGCCACTGACTCCCGACCTGAGGTACACCGCCCAGTCCTTTTTGCCATAGGATAATTCAACTGCGATGAATCGTTCGCCTCGCTTTATGGTGGAGGTTGCTTCGCCGCCGCATTCGGTGGAACCGGATATCGTGTATTCATCCTCACCCTCAATCGTAGCCATCGTTGCTTCCTGGGCCCTGGTTGTCGTCGAATAAACAAGCGCCAGCGTCGCAACGGAGGTAAGAAACAGTCGGAGGCTTGGTCTCACAACTCTCAGCATCTACTTTGCTTTCTTCAGACGTTTTTCCAACTCGGCCGCCCGAGCCTGGGTCATTTTTGTCATTTCACGATCGGCGGCCTCAGTTGGGTTCGCCTGCGCATTTTGCTTGGCGACTTGAGCAGCGGCGTTACGCTGATTTATCCACGCGAGCTGTTCTTTCTTTAATCTATCGCGCTCTGGTGGGGAAAGCCGGACGCGCAGCGCGTTATAAATCTCATTAAGGTGACGATCCGCGTCGCGAAAACTCGGATGCGTACTGGGCTCCTTCTGATCAGTTGTTTGTGCCGGGGCGGAAATATTGTCCCTAGCGTCCTGTTTTTCGGCTTCTTCAAGCGGCGTTCGACGCGTGTTGACAATGTTCCAGTTGCCCTGCGCGTCGAACTTTACAGTGACTAAAAAATGAGCATCGAAGCCCTCGTCCAAATTCTCCCGAACCACCTCTTCCAAACCACCATAGACAATGGCGGTGTTAGAATCGACCCAATGTTCCACTTCCAACTTCTCCCAAATCAACCGCAGGTCCGTTTTTTTTGGTAACCCCCTTTTCTTAACTTGCGCGGCTATGGCCTGATGCAAAATCTCCTGCACGTCGTCATTGGGTGACTTCAGCGTTTTCCATTTGTCGCCGTGCAATTGATAGAACGAAGTGCCCCCGTTCCAGCGCCCTCTCTCGCCACAGTTGAATGCAAACCGCTTTGAATCCGGCGACCAATCCACTGAACCACGACATTCATCCGATAAATCTAGGGCCACTTCGTTTGTGGCAGCCTTGACAAGCTTTGGCTCATCGCCGGCCACGTATTGCCATTTCTTATCAGGCGAGATCCCCCGATCCGAGGCGGCGAAGGTGGTTCGCTTTCCATCAGGAGTGAATTTCAAGATCGACCCGCTTTCCCAAACATAAAGGTTACCCGCTTTATCAAAGATAGGGCTTACGAAGTCGCCGGTAGCAAACGTGCTCTTCGTTCCATCGGGCGCGAATTTGAAGATCGCTTTGCTGCCACTATCCACAACAAAGAGATTGTTGGCTGCGTCAAAGAGGATGTCGTACCCGCGGTCACTGGCACCAAGATCCGACGCGAAGGTGCTCTTCTCTCCATCGGGCGCGAATTTTAAAATCGAGCGGTTGGCATCGTCCGCCACAAAGAGATTGCCCGAATGATCGCAAGCCAGCTCCAGAGCCCATGCTGTGACCCCCGAGGCGAAGGCGCTCTTCTTTCCATCGGGCGTGAATTTGAGGATCGACTTGCTACGGCCGTCTGACACAAAGAGATTGCCCGTTGAGTCGAAAGCCACGGCAAAAGGGACGAGATCGCTAGCGAAGGTGCTCTTCCTTCCTTCGGGGGTGAATTTGAAGATTGAGTGGTTGGCATAGTCCATCGAATACTCCGGCACAAAGAGATTGCCCGCTTTATCAAAGATCAAGTCTCGAGCGCTAACTCCGGTAGCGAAGATGGTCTTTTTTCCGTCGGGGGCGAATTTAAAGATCAAATCGTTCTCCTTGTCCGAGACAAAAAGATTGCCCGTTCGGTCAAAGGCTACGTCATATACGCGTTCAGGCATAAGCCCATATGTGAACGTGCTCTTCGTTCCATCGGGCGTGTATTTGGAGATCGTGCCGCTGTAGTCCGCTACGAACAGATTACCTTTGCCGTCAAACGCCTCGTCGCTGGCCTGAGCGTTGATGAACACGAATATTGTTGCCAAGGCGGAAACTGTGAGCGCGAGAAATAGTTTATTCATTTTGTTCGCGTGGTTCATTCTTCGAGGCGCACCGAGTTCATGATGTGATTTTAATCCCGAAGCCCAGCTTTTAGCTGTTTGATCCGTTCTTGACGGAGTCCTGTCATCGTAACGCCAGATTGAATGCCATTAGCGAACAGCGCGTTGTTAAAACCACGTCCCCCAGGCGGCGCAGCCGTCAATTCACTACTCATTTTGCTTCTCCGGCACCGGCGCGCCGAGCTCACCGTAGAAAGAGTAATCGGCCTTTTTGCCGGTGATCTTCAGTTGCCAATGTGTAAAGTCCTCGGCGCCGTCGCAGCTATTGCCCCGGCCTTGAAACACGAGAACGTATTTGGTTCGGGGAGTGATTCCGGCCTTAAAAACGCCTGTCCCGTTAACCTCGCCCTCAAAACGCCATTCTTTATAAAGCACTGGCTCGGGGTACCCGGGTTTTGTCCGCCCATCGTGAATGTCGGCTGCGTATCTCAACATCTTGGCTGGCAACGGTAAATCGAGTGTGCCGGATTCATCCCCGTTACGGAACGTCAGCTTCCACACGTTACCGACGAGCGAGCCACTCAGCGAGTAGGTATCCGCCGGGTGAGCCAGGCCTTTAGCGGCTACCTCTGGGTCCGCCTCGCCTGTCCACAGGTCTGCC
>JBKPDP010000136.1:0-12312 GCA_046727935.1 Verrucomicrobiota bacterium
CGGATCGTGAGAAGGCTCCAGGGTTGATAACGGAGACCCAAACAGTTCCTCAAGTGATGGCTCGCGAAAACCCTCGCCCCAAGTTGCCCGGAGAGTCAGCTGCTCGTCAAACGGTTGCCAGCGCATGCCTACCTTCGGCACCAAGACATTGGTATCGTTGTTCAGAAACTCTTCAAATCGCGCTCCAGCCGTAAACTCCAAGGAATAAAAGCCCGGAATCATTGCCTTGGTCTCGCGCTGGACCTGCGGATTTTTGCCGTCGCCTGTGTAGTAGGTACTCGTCACGGGGCCGAAGATAGGAATTCTGGTCTCTGCGTAAAACGCATAGGTCTTCCTCCCACCCTCAGCAGTCGGAACTGGCGAATTACCGACGATGTCACCCTCGACGTTCAGCATATCGGGCTCCTCCTTCAGCGATTCGCGGCGGAACTGACCACCGAAGGCCAAGCCAACGCCGCCGGCCGGTAAGTTGAAGAGCGCCGTCGTATACATCGTGGCATCCAACGTCCACAGCTTTGAGGTGTCCTCGTCCTTGGGATGCACTCTGGCAAACTCGACCGTGGCCTCGTTAGATGCGATTGGAGCGCGATAATCACCGAAAGGATTAAACGGGACGGTCGTGCCGATAAATTGCGGAGATGCCGGATCAAAGATCGGATCAGCCTGGTTTAAGATCCGGTTGAATCGCGAAGCGGACACTTGCTGTCCAGTCTGGACATTCTTAAGCTGACTGTAGCGGAACCCGGCGTCGTAGCCCCAGGTCCCATCAAACAGCTTGTCCCCCTTGATGCCGATGGTGCTTAGCCACGCGTCAGTCTCGTTATCGAACAAACGGTTCCCAAATTCAGCCAGACGCGCGCGGGTGCCGCCGGAGATAATTTGCTCGAAGGGATTAAACGGATTGAACGCCTCCGCCGGGACACCGGTCTCCGCGTGGGTGGGCGTGTTGGGTGGTTCCGAGCCTGGCGCAATTGGCGAATGCGGCGGAATGGCCAATGTGGTCTGACCCAAGGTCTGGAATGAACCACTGGCTGGAGGCGCCAGTTCGTTATGCGTTTTCACGTTCTGATAAAAGCCGTCCGCATAGACGACCATCTGATCGCCAAAGATCTTATGGTCGCCATTGAGATAAACGCCGTACCTCTCTGACTCTGGGAAGGAGAGCGAGAACAGATTGAAATTGAAGCCAGGGCGTTGACCGGAGGCCGACCTGACACGCGCATTCGCGTTATAGAGATACCTGCTTGCCGGGGCCAACCCGTTTGTAAAATCTGGTGCACTTGCAAATTCAGTCCCACCAGGATTTAAATTCTGGCCACCAGCGGCTCCGGCCACATCGCTGCTGAGCTGAAGATTATACGGGCTGTTATTCGAGCTCAGGAACGGCGGAGTGAGCGAGAAACCGCGGTCGCGGTTGGCGATGGAGTTGCGATGATAGTAATTCAAGACGCCAGTAATGTTGGTATCTCCCTTGCCAACACCGAAGATGCCGTATGAGTCGAATAGCCCCGAGTCTTTGTCGAGCGTGTTGCCGTATTCGACTCTCGCTTCCGCGCCATCGTAATTGTGGCGCATCTTAAGGTTCACGACGCCGGCTACTGCATCCGCGCCATACGTGGTGGATGCGCCGTCTTTTAGAATTTCGATGCTCTCAATAGCGGGTTGAGGAATCGAATTCAAATCGACAAACATCACATTGACCAGGCCGGGGTTGTTGCCCGTCGGATACGGAGCGACTCGGCGTCCGTCTATCAGGATGAGAGTGGCCCTGGCATCGAAACCGTGGAGCGCAACTGTCGCCGCACCCACAGCGGTGTTGGAGCCGTTTTCGTTATTCGAAATCGGAACGACGTTCGCGTTGGCGACTGGCAGGCTGAGCAGAAATTGCTCGGTGGTAATCCTACCTGATTCGTTCATGTTTTCGCGGTTGTAGGTGTCAACCGGGTTCGGTCCGACTGCTTCTGCCGTCGGAATGTTCGAACCCGTTACGATGACGCGCTCGACTTCCGCAGAAGGCGGCGCTGGGGCAGCACCCGGTGGGGGTGGTGGCGGGGGATTCTGTGCAAATGCGTTCGACGCGATAATGAGAGGGATTCCTACGCAGGCTACGAGAGTCATGCGCAGGAATCCGAACTTGCAAAGTTTGGTTTTGGTCATGGGTTTCTCCTTTTGTTAGGTTGGGCTCACGACACTGGACTAAGAAAAATCCCGGAGGATGGCAAGATTATTTTAAAATATTTTTGAACGATTTGCTCGCCCGGGTTGTCGCCGGGTTTGCGGGGCTCGCAAAGCGGCAAATCGCCGAGGGAGATTGCACGCGCTAGGGGTTAGCGTGGGCGTGCAATGCAACCCTCCGCGCGTCTCCCGCAAACGACATTGCACACAGCGGACTACCAATTCGTTTCCTGTGGCGCTCAGCTCAAGATTCTCCGAGCAATCAGCCGGGGCCTTGAGATCGGACTGACCTGCGATGGCTGAAAGTGTCGTGTTTTTGTCCTAAAGCTGCTCCGGATAAACTTGCACTAAATTCGGAACGGGAGCACAATCGTAGCGTGAAAAGAGGAAACAGACTCAGTCGCTTATGTGGCTGGTCGGTTCGATGCATAAGTGTCGTGCTAGCACTTACGTTTTGCGCATCAGCATTTGCTGCTGATCCGAGCAAAAACGTAGTGGTGCCGGCAAAAACACGGCATTCGCTTAAGACTGTAAAGAAAGTGTGCTACACGCTCTCTTCAACTTCCGGTATTCCTGTGCCTTGTGATAGGCTCAGCGCGATTCCGACCACCACAATCCCCATCACTATTTACAGGCACGGGACGACCAAATAACTTCCGGCAGACTGAATTTGCCCCGAGGCCGCGCTGCCCAACGCGGCAGAGCGCGCGCCTGAGAACAAATGGTTCTCACGGGCCGCGCAGTTGCTCTCAAAGTCGAAACGGACGACGACATTCACATTGCGCTTCAAGACGCGACTGGCGATAAACCGGGAATCGTTGTTGTTGAAGTACCGGCGAAACAGCAGTGGTGTGAGATTCGGAAGACGGTTTTTAGTTGGACGCCAACGCGATTCCCTTTTCACACTAGCTCTGCTAAGAAGCTGAACGTCACTGATCCGCCGACCGTCACTGTTATTGGCAAAGCGTACTTCGATGTCGGCCACGCTCCCAAAGATCAATCCAACCGGCGAAAGTATCTGCCGGATTATGCTGCATGGGAGATTCATCCGGTGATGAAACTGAACGTTGAGTGAAAAAAGCTTCAGCGTGTTTGCCACGGCACCCTGTCGTGGCTTATCTCTTGCTCGCTAGACCGATTCCGCACGACCTGTAACGCCACCGCGTAGCGTTTCCAGGCATCGGCTGACGGCGCCATCGCGGACGTTGAAACTGTTTCGGCCATTCACTGAGCCAAGTCTGTCAACTTGACCCCCGGCCAGTTCAGCCGGTCGGGAACAGCACGCAGCTCGGCCAATAGCTCGTTAATGACTTCCTCCGTCAGCACCTTGTCGCGCTTCGATTTGATGGTTGCCGCCATCGACTGAAATACCTGGCCGGTTACTTCGTTCACAACGTCGATCGGGATCCGTTCTTTGCGCGTGATCTCATTCTGTAGTCGAACCTGGAGCGCCTTTTCGACTGTCAGTTGCCGGACCGCCTCCGCCTGCCGTCCTTGGTTTCTACCGTGCCGATAAAGACCGCTTCGAGTGCCTGAACGCGGTTCAGTTTGCCGGCAGTATCGCGCTGGAGTCCGGTCGTGCGACGTTTCACGGTGCTCGGGTGCATGCCGACGCATTCGGCCAGCCAGTTGATCGTTACCTGGTCAGGAAGTGAAGATGCTGTCATAGGTAAATCTCCGTCGTCACAATGGGCAGGTCATAGCTAGAAATCGACGCCAGACGAATCAACCCGTGGCCCTCCCAAACCTCCAGGAAGGACCCAGATCTTAATTAAATCCGTAACGGTGACCTCCTCATATCCCCCCGACGCGGTAACGGAAAGCATTGCGCATGCGGGATGGCCGAGTGTGATGAATCCGTGATGAATAGAGGCTAAATGCCTCATTCTCATAGGGCAGCTCGTCAGAATGGCAGGAGCGCGTTCTATAATGCCTCACACTCGGCCCAGCATTCGTCAGCGGGTGCGTCTGGTTGATTTTGCGTTTATTTCTTGAAATACAAGTTTTAGTAGTTGCTCCAGTTCAGCCGGACGAACGTGCGACGAGTTGGCCAGCAATCCGCGTTGATCTTTACGAAATCAAAGAATTCTCGCCACTCCGCGAGATCGCGCAGCGCGATGACATTACAGACGGTTTCCCGATATTGATTGACCCGATGGAAGCCCAGTGGAACAAACTCGCGATTGTATATTTCCAAAACCGCCAGTTCTTCCGGAGTGTAACCGTTAAGTGATGATGATGATTTCTTCTTTTCTTTCCCTCTTGCTAAGCAAAAAAGAAGGACGAGGCGTCTGTCTTGTTAAAGACAGGCGTGTACTCTCTTTTTTGTTAGAAAAAGAGTGCTCTTCTTTAGAAGAGTGTTCTTCAAGAGATTGTTCTTGAGATTCTTCAGATATGCGACTCTGTGCCACACACCGTGTCACATCCATATGACATGGTGTCGCATCGCGAATGACAGTGTATGTGCTCGGTGCCTTAACTCCGTTTATCTTGTTCCGCTGAACGGAAATAATGCCGAGTTTCTCAAATGTCGGGATGACCCTATTTACGGTTCGGGTGGAGATTCCGGCACGCTGAGCGATATGAGTGAAGGTTGTGAGGAAAATGTCGCTCTGCATGTCTGATGCGATCTCCGTTAAAGCCTGGTAGACTAAAAGAGCCGATCCTACGTTGCCGGTCGCCTCAAACATTTCACGGATCATTCTCAAAACGTGTTTCTCCTGCCAGCAAAAGGCTGCACGTTTGCTTTTAGCTCTTGGTTTAGTATCATCCATTCGCGTTCGATTCTTTTCCCCGGTGCGTCTCTGCAAAAATTCGCATCGGGGAATTTTCTTCAGTAGCACAAAGCTCATGCTGCTTTTCTGCCTTGGCGGCGCGCCGTCGATCCCACCAGATCGCCAGCGGCGTTTCAAGCAGACAAGACCGCGCTTGATTCGCCGAATCCCATGAGGTTGAGTCGGGCGAGTGTATCAGTTTATGGCCTTGCTTCGCGGCAAGGCCTTTTTTTCTGGGAGGCGGCCGCGATCGGTCACGCTTCGGCGCTTTCATCATTAGGCCGCAAGTTTCGCGATGTCCGTCTGCTCGCGAAGGAAGCGATCACATTCGGCTTTCGTGATAACGACATGCCGAAATCCTGGAAGGCGCTTGATTAAACCGCGCTGAATGAATCTTCTGACCGAAAGAGGCGAAAGACCTCCGAGGTACTCGCAGGCTTCTTTGAGCTTAAACGCTCCTCGGTCGTGAAGAGGAACTGTTTGTGTCCTAATGGTTGCCATGCGCAACCGCTAGCTCCGACTAGTCCTGAAAAGCTAACGCCGGGAACGTGTATTGTTCCGAGACTTCCGTACACGTTTTCTCACGCGGAATTGTCCGACTGGATCGTATGGAAATGTCGCGCTCGCGAAGCATTTTTTGAAAGTTCTGATTGGTGTCCTGGTAATCGGGCCAGAACTTTTCGCGCAGCTCTCGCCAGGATAATCTCCGTCGTTTCCCGGCTTCAACTTCACGCCTCTAACGGTACAGATTTTCCGTAACTAGAAGTCGCCGGCCGCGATCACCATTTCTCGCTTTTAGCGCGTCGATGTAGTCCGCAATCGCGCGAAACAATTCGCTTTCCGTATCGGGGAGCCAGAGAAAATATGCGAGACAGGGGAACAGGCTTGGAAACCCCTTAAATCCCATCGAACGGAGATCATCCCAGAATCGGACAGCAAAATAACCTTGCTCACTCTCGGACAAATCGAGCCATTCATGGACGATCCACCGCGCAACCTGTGTAAACGGACTACGCCTAAGCTTCTTCGGCGTGGTGAACTTTTCGTATGCGGGCCACCATTTGCGCCCCCGCTCGACGAGCAGTTCTTGCGTGCTTTGGCGTTTACGATCAAGGCCTGATGGACCGCGGCGTGGGATGATCTTTCCGTCTTTCGCACTCATCGCGACCCCCCAGCGAGAGCAATGACATTTTCCGGCGGCGGACCGTCCGCCATGAGTTGCGCCATTCGATGCGAATGGGCGCGATTAACGTGGCTGTACGTATCAAGAATAAGTTTGCCGCCGTCTTTGTGGCCCTGCCATTCGGCAATCACCTTCACATCGACGCCGCGCTCGATTGCGCGAGTGATGAACATTCGCCGGAATGACAGATGACTGTACTGCGGAAGATTTAAGCGACGGCAGGCATTGGCGATCGCTTTCTTTGCGTTATCGATCGCAAAGACGCGCTCGTTAGGCGCATCATCGCGTCGGCGCCGTCGGCGCCGGAGAAGCAGCGGTTTTAACTGCGGATAGATCGGAATCGCGAAGCCGGATTTCGTTTTGTGACGAAAGGTCGTGATCTTTTCGCGTTTCCAATCAATGTCTCTTTGCCTGAGCGCGGCCGCTTCTGTTTTCCCTAAACCAGCGAGCCCGAGAAACTCAACGAAGTCCGCGCTTTCTTCCGCATCATGTCCGTTGAATTTCTGCGCACGGATGCTTTCAACGATTGCTTTGAATTCCTCAAAGCTCGGAGTGGCACGAATCGGCTTCGGCGGTTTTACTCGCCGCAGATGAGCGGCGGGAGATCGCGAAATAATTCCGTCGCGTGCCGCCATTTCGAAAATCCTCTTTGATGCACGCCATGTGCAGATTGCGAGAGTGCGGTCCGAAGCGATAACGAGAAATCCAAAGATCGACATGAGACGGTTTGATCTTTGCAATCTGTGTGAGCTTCCCGGTCGGCCACTGGTTTTTAATCCGGTGAACGATGAGCGTTTTTCGCTCAATGGTTTTCGGCTTTTGATGCTGGGCGGTCTGCAGGTAGCGATCGCAGAGCTCCGCCAGCGTGAGCTTACCTTGCGTTGGATCGACTTGTTCGCGCTCTTGTTTTAGCCAGGCGAGGGCGCGTTGTGCCGATGCGCGGTCGGTAGTCCGTAGCGATCGGCGGATTTCCTTGCCGCCGCTTTCGAACCGCGCATAGTAAACGCCGTTCGATGAATAGCGATAGAGACATTCGCCCACTTTCTGGAACGCACTCGTGTTCTGATGTGTTCTCATTTGCTCCGACTGTATGCCGGATAAAACAGCCGGACACGGGAAATTGTCGGGGCAAATCAGAGACTTGCTTTTCATAGGTAAAACGGGGTCTTAGCTCAGTTGGTAGAGCGCCTCAATGGCATTGAGGAGGTCACGGGTTCGAATCCCGTAGGCTCCATTTTTTTTTCGCATCCCCGCAGCGCCACCAGCGCTGCAACTTTGTGCTGATGAGCTGAAGGCTATAGCGCCTTGCGCGGTAACAAACGCGTAACTTTTCCCACGCGGCGCACAGCGCGAACCGCTGCGATTCTAAGGGCATGAAAGCAGACAACTATAAAGCAAGTCATTCGAGTCAGAACAACTCGGAAAAGAAAATTAAGCATCGAAGAAAATCCATCAGTCGCCGTTCTTTCCTAGGCACATCGTTCGCCCTGGGAGCAGGAACACTCGGCGCGGGACTGTTGCCCAGCATCCGAACCGCCGAAGCAAGCGGTGGTCTAACACCCGGAGACGCAGCGCTGCTTCGGTTCGCGGCGGCGGCAGAAATACTCGAGGCCGACTTTTGGATCCAATACAACGAACTCGGCGGCGTCCAGGACCCCGAAGTTCCAGGCGGCACCGGAAATGAAGCCTACACGGAGGCCATTGAGGTGCTTGATGAAGACATGCCTATATACATCCACGACAACACGGATGATGAAATTACCCATCACACCTTCCTCAATGCCTACCTCGCTTCCAAGGGAGCGGCTCCTGCCGATCTTGAGCCGTTTCGCACTCTGCCAGGTAGCACTGCCACTGGATCCAGTGGAATTTTACGGCTCACCAATCTGACGCAACTCACCGTCGACACCAGCTGGTGGACGCGCTACCGCATCGACGACCATAACCCTGACCTTGATCCAAGCTTCACCTTTCCGCAGGCCGTCCCAACTTTAGGGGTTAACCAGCACACGGCAATTCCCAGGACCGACGCTGACACAAGTGATCCCAATTTCCTACAGGCGATTGCGAACACTGCGGCTTTCCACTTTGCAACCATCGAACAAGGTGGCACCAGCTTGTATCCATCAATGGCCCTGAGGGCGACTCATACTGAAGTCCTGCGAATCCTGATCAGCATTGGCCCTACGGAAACAATGCATTTTCAAACCTGGTCAGATAAAGCGGGTAATGCGCCGCCGTTGACTGCCGTTGATCCGGTGACTGGCGTTTCGGTAACATTCCCGGACCTGGAGGTGGACGACGAGACTCTGAACAAGAGCCTGATCATGCCGGAGCCGTGCCCGTTCTTGGATCCAAGCCTCCCTATTTGTTCGATCATTCGACCGACCAAGACGGAAGGCATTGCCATGGGTGTCGTCCAGTTCCTAACGGACATGGGGCTCTTCATTGGTCAATCGCCAGCGTTCTTCGCGCTCTTAAACCAACTGGCAAGAGACGCGGACCACGCCAGAGCTGGCGGTCGTCGTTGAGAAATGTAACTGTTGGCCCAACCGTCTGACCGCAAAGTCGCGGCCAGTCGCGTGTGAAGTCATACTCGTCCGGGCCAAGGCAAGGGTTCAATCCCCTTGCCTTCGGAATCGCGGTAGCAGATCTGTTTCCGCCAGCGACAGCTTATTCTCTGATGTTTGGCGGGACGATTTTTTCTCTTTCGTCAGATTACTTTTCGGGGAAGTATCCTCCGTCCCGCAGAAGTAGCGCAACATCGATAGCTGGGTGGGTTTTCATTTTGCGGCGGCGATCACTTCCAATGCACAAGACCAACTCCATCATCATTTGCGCGCCGAGAATGACGATTTTCGAAACGGCCGCGAACCTGGAGCTGTGGCCGCGGATTCTCCCGCACTATCGCTATATCCGTTACCTCGAACGTAGCCCGAGTCGAAACGTCGTGATAATGGCCGCGACACGCTCCGGCATTCCCATTTCCTGGACTTCCGAACAAATCATCGATCGAGACCGCGTCGAAGTCCGCTTTTGTCACTTGAAGGCGTTTACGAAGGGAATGCGCGTAGTGTGGACATTTCAGGAAGTGCCAACCGGCGTGCTGGTCGAAATCAAACACGATCTGGCATTTCGCGTGGAGATTTTAGCGCCTATTGCAGATAAGGTTATCGGCGACTTTTTCATTCATCACATTGCAAATAGGACACTGCGCTGCATGAAATCGTACATCGAGGCGAACACAAATAAGGTCACTGCATGAATCAACGACGCGCTGTTATCACTGGGATTGGGCCAATCACCTGCATCGGGCACGGACGCGAGAATTTTTGGAACGCAATTCTGGCGGAAGAAAGTGGCATCAATAGCATCACAAGCTTTGATCCCACCGTCTTCCGCGTGCGCTCAGCCGGGGAGATTCGCGATTGGGACCCGGAGGCGTTTTTTCCACCGCACCGCCTGAAACGACTCGACCGCTATGCGCAGTTCGCGGTCGTCTCGGCAAAGATGGCGCTCGATGATGCGCACCTTGAGTATTCCCGTGAAAAACCGCAGGATCGTACAGGTGTGAGTTTCGGCACAGCGCTTGGCGGCGTTTGCAAGGCCGAGGAACAGTATCTCAGATATCTAAAAAAGGGCGCGCGCGGAGTTCAACCTACGCTCGCCGTTCAAGTATTCGGTGGTTCGGCCCATTCGAATATCGCGATCGAGTTCGGTTTTCGCGGCGTCGGCACGACAAACTCAAATAGTTGCGCTAGTGGCACCGTGTCCGTCGGCGAAGCGTTGCGTTACATCAGGGACGATTTTGCGGATGTGATTGTCGCCGGCGGAGCGGAAGCACCTCTGACTAGCATTACCGTCGGCGCGTTCGACATCATCAAAACCATGAGCAGGTGGCTGGGCGATCCTGCTCTGGCTTGTCGTCCGTTCGACCTGTTGCGTGACGGATTTGTCATGGGCGAGGGCGCGGCGTCGCTCGTCATCGAAGAACTTGAACATGCGCGCGTCCGCGGGGCGCACATTTACGCGGAAGTCCTCGGATACAGTCTAAATAACGATGCTTTCCATATGACTTCGCCTCTGCCGAACGGCGAATCGTCCATTCGCGCGATGCGTGAGGCGCTCGCGGACGCGCAATTAGCCCCCGAGGAAATCGATTACATCAACGCACACGCTAGCTCAACGCAGCTCAATGACAGTGCGGAAACATCGTCGATCAAACAAGTGTTTGGCGAGCATGCGCGCCGAATCCCAGTTAGTGGGACAAAAGGTTATTACGCGCATCCGCTCGGCGCGACCGGCGCGATCGAGGCGGCGCTTTGCGCGCTTGCTTTGGATCGTCGATGGGTCCCGCCCACAATTAACTATCGAAACCACGATCCAGCATGTGATCTCGATGTTGTGCCCAATCACGGACGCGAAGCCGAACTGAAGTATGTAATGAGCAACTCGTTTGGGTTCGGCGGAATCAATGCGTGTGTCGTGCTGGGCAAAGCGCCTCAATAAGAACGCCGGTTGTCATCCCGAGTCGAGTAGACGACGAAGGACCCAGCGATCAAAGCTTTGAACGCCTAAAGTACTGCGAAGGCGCAATAATCCCGTGAGGTCCTTCGGTCCGCTCAGGATGACACGCTCGTGTGTATTACGGATTTATCCGAGCAGATCCGGCCGGTTTTCGCGGGTACGCTTGAGTGCCTGTTCTCTACGCCACCTTGCAATCTCGGCGTGATTTCCAGAGAGCAAAACTTGCGGGACTTTCCAGCCGCGAAATTCTGCCGGGCGCGTGTACTGTGGAGCTTCGAGTAATCCTTGGTTGAAGCTGTCGTCCACCGCCGATTGTTCATGACCAAGCGCCCCCGGCAATAAACGCACGATGGCATCGACAAGAACGACTGCCGCAACCGCCCCATTAGTGAGCACGTAATCGCCGATGGAAATTTCCAGATCTATCAGATGTTCAATCACACGGTGATCGATTCCTTCGTAATGCCCACAGACGATGATGAGCTGCGCTTCCTGCGAAATCTGTCTCGCCATCCTTTGATCGAAGCGCCGGCCAGCCGGGGACATTAGAATGATTTTCGACTCGCGATTCGCGATTCGCGATTGCTGGACGTTGGATGTTGAGCGTTGGGTGTTGGGCGTTTCCTGGTTCGCGCCACCGAGATCGTCGACGGCCGCAAAAATCGGCTCCGGTTTCATGACCATCCCCTGGCCGCCACCGAACGGTGCATCGTCCACGATCTGATGTTTATCCGTGGCCCAGTCCCGCAGGTTATGGATCCGCAGGTCGACAATTCCATTTTCTTGAGCGCGTTTCATGATGCTCTCGCTAAGAGGCGCGCGGCAGATTTCGGGAAACAACGTGAGGATGTCGATCTTCACTCAGAAGAAAACGTCGAGCGGCCTGCGGCCAGCGTCCAATAATGAATCGGATATCGGGATTTACTCGACGATCTCGAGGATCACTCGCTGGCCATGGCGCGCGGCCGAACTGGCGAGCAGCGCGCGAATAGCCTGAATGGTCTGGCCACCGCGCCCAATCACCCGACCGACGTCTCCCCGTCGAAGTTGCAGCTTGAAGACTGTTGTTCTGCCACTTGGAATTTCCGTCAGCACCATGTCGTCAGGAAATTCAATTAGCTGCCGGAGGACGAACTCGAGAAATTCTCTCATGCACCAGAAGACTAACCACGAATGAACATGAATAAACACGAATTTTTTCGTTTTCCGTCTGTAGCCGGTGTAGCCTCGGCCCTGTGGGCCGTCCCCTAGTGCGAAAACCGGGTCGAGGTGCACCCGGCCGCAGGCCGGTGGCTACAAGAATTACGAAAAGCGCGCCTAGGTGGACGTCTCAGGGGAAGGCGACGGAGGCGACGGTTCCTCTTGGGCAGATTGCGATGGCTCCGGTTTTGCTTCGGATGAGGCCCCGGCACCTGTTGCGATTTTCTTATTTTTCTTTATCAAACTGCGCACCGTATCGGATGGCTGTGCGCCTTTGCTGATCCAGTATTCGATTCGATCAATGTTCAACGTGCTATTGTGACCGGGTTTCTTTGGGTCGTACGCGCCGATGATCTCGATAAATTTCCCATCGCGCGGGCTGCGCCTGTCGGCCACTACCACCTTGTAGTAGGGACGATTTCTTGTCCCCTCTCTGCGTAATCTGATTGAAAC
>JBKPDP010000137.1:0-24813 GCA_046727935.1 Verrucomicrobiota bacterium
GTCCAGCTTGCGATCAAAGGCTTGCGACCAGAGACGGTAACCATCCTGCGTTCGAATCAGCTGCGCCGTAATGCGGAGTCGATCTCCCGATTTGCGAACACTACCTTCCAGCACGTTAGCCACCCCGAGCGCCGAACCGACCTCGCGCAAATCTCGGTTCTCGCTCTTGAATGCAAATGAGGACGTTCGACCAGGCACTTTCAGATCGCGGATCTCTGCCAGGCGACTTATAATTTCTTCCGTCAATCCATCTGCGAAGTAAACGTTCTCTTGATCGCTGCTCATGTTCACGAAAGGCAACACAGCAATTGATTTCGTGGGCAAAGCAGAGGCCTTTTGTTCGTTAGGCGCGCTGTAGCGGCCAAGCAAAAACAAACCGACTGATAGGAGAGTGGCGACAATGATAACGTAAAACGCTTCACTGCGGAGAGCAGGTTTCTGGTAGGGGACGCCGATACGACGAGTAAGCTTCCGGCGACAGGATTCCAGGGCTTCCATCAATTCGCGAGCCGATGCAGGCCGCTTGCCGGGATCGATGGCAAGCGCAGAGCGCAGCAGTTTTACCAGTGGTCTAGGAACTTTTCTAGCGGCTAATTGTTCGACCGACAGATCGTCCCGGGTTTGACGATCGCGAATCTCTTCGATTGTGCTGCCGGTGCGTGGCGCCAATCCCGTGAGCGCGAACCAGAGCGTGGCGCCTAACGAGTAGATGTCGGAACGCGCATCGACCGGCCCATTTTGAAATTGCTCAGGGCTCGCGAAATTCGGTGTGCCGACGAATTGTCCGTGCGTCAGGTCCTGTTCGCCTCCGGCATCCGCGATTGCCTTGGCGAGGCCGAAGTCGATCACTTTCACTTGCAACTCCGCCGAGCCAGGTTCACCGCCCGTCAGCATGACGTTGCCGGGCTTGAGATCTCGATGGATCAAACCATGGGCCGCCGCAGCCATCAACGCCTGGGTGATTTGGATTGCAATTTCCAGGGCCACCTTTGCATTAAGCGGACCGTCCCTTCTTATGAGAGTCTCCAAAGTTTCGCCCTCGACCAACTCCATTGCGTAATAGCAGTGAGTGCCATTCGGCGAAGCGCCGAAGTGGTAAACAGCAGCAACGTTTGGATGCCGCAGCGCGGCCGCGGCGCGCGCTTCACGTAAAAAGCGTTCGCGTACCGCTTTCGAGTCTCGACTGGTCGGCACCACCGGCACCTCGATGACCTTCAGAGCGACCCTGCGACGCAACACTTGGTCCACGGCAAGATAGGTCGTCCCCATGGCGCCGTGACCGAGTTCCCAGTAAAAGCCGTCTGGGCGTTGCTCTACCTCGAAGTCGCCGAAGACTAACGACGGAAGCTGCTTGGTTTCGACACCTGATTCGCCTAAGGCGGTCCGAAGGAAACAAGCCACGCAGTCGCCCTTCGGATCCAACGGCTCGCCGCATGTCCAGCAAACCGTGGTTGCTGATCCCATTGGTGTTGCCATGGCGCGTCTTGCTTAACTTTCCGTTAACACACGCAATAGCTCGTGCAGCTCTTCCTGCGCTTGTACTTCGGTCTCCACCGTTCGGCGCACCTCAGCGTGCAACACTTCCCGATAGCGCGCTCGAAGGCGAGTGACGTGGCTGCGAAGTGTTGATTCAGGCATGCCAAGGCGAACCGCCAGCTCAGCGTAGGTCGGTGGTGGGCCAGCGCCACCGCCAAGAAAAGCCCTCAATTCTTTGAACAGCTTCTCCTTGGATTCACCTTTGTAATCTGCCGCGAGCCGTTCCAGTCCAGCGGTGACCAACGCCGCTGCCCAACTGCGATCGAAGAGCCGATCTCCACTACTCGTAGAACTATGAGTCTGGAAAAGCGACTCGGCCTCTTGAGCATGCTCTTCATGCAGGGGAAGAAAATATTGTCCGCCGCCACGCTTGAGCGTCCGCTCGCGGTCGGAAGCGTGCGCGAGAAAATTTTTCAGAGAGGCGAGCAGAAACGAACGGAACCTGCCCTTCTGCCGGTCGACGCGTATGTAGATTTTGTGTTCGATCAGGTAAGCAAAAAAGCTCTGTGTGAGATCTTGTGCGTCGTGCACGCTGTATCCGCGGCTGCGCGCGAAACTGTAAAGTGGCGCCCAATAGGTTTGGCAAAGCTCCGCTAGCGCGGCTTGCGCTTCTTCCGGTTCTGCCTCGCCTCTTCCCGCCGCGAGAACCACGCTCCAGTGAGTGGGAGGAAACAAATCGCTCTGGCGACACCCGTCCTCTGCCAGCGCCTTCACATTACTAGTTTGTATCAAGACCGCGCGAAGAAAAGCAAGCCGCGAGAAAAATTAAGATTCCGTGCAGCGCGCGCTCCAGAATCCGTTTGTACGAGGGAAACAACCATTACCATCAACAGAAACAAAGCATATGAAACAGCTCATTCATCTTAAATCGACAATAATCCCTTGGGTAAGCGGCCCGATCAGGTATTCGCCGTTAGCGCGCGTTTTCCTCCTGGCTGCCGTTCTCTTCGCCTGTCTTGCGCTGTCGCAAACGGCGCGGACGGCCAATCCCGCCCCAGGCACCCTTGCGACTAGTGCGTCCGGTGGCGCGAGCGATGGCTTCCTGAAATTCAGCAACACGCCCTTGGTGGACCCGCAGCCTACCATCACCACATTCGACGCTCCGGGCTCGGGGACAGGCCCGGGCCAGGGCACAATCGCGTTCGCCATCAACCCGGCAGGCACGATCTCGGGACGCTACGCCGACGCGGGCGGTGCGATTCACGCTATCGTGCGCACTCCGGACGGCACCATCAGCACATTCGACGCTCCGGGCGCGGGGATAGGCCCCCGCCAAGGCACGCGGCCTTTCAGCATCAATCCGGCAGGCGTGACAGCGGGCTACTACAACGACGCGAGCGGTGTGTTTCACGGTTTCCTGCGCACTCCGGACGGGGCCATCACTACCTTCGACATCCCGGGTGCGGGCACAGGTCCCGGCCAGGGTACCTTCGCCGGCAACATCAACCCGATGGAGGCGATCGCGGGAAGATACGTTGACGCTGGCGGCGTGGCTCACGGTTTTCTGCGCGCTCCAAACGGCACGATCACTACGTTTGATGCTCCGAACGCGGGCACAGCCCCTGGTCAGGGCACCTTTGTTTTTACCGGCTACTGCCTTAATTCCGCAGGAGCGATCGCAGGAGCTTCCCTTGACGCGAGCAATGTGTATCACGGCGTCCTGCGCGCACCGGACGGCACTATGACGACGTTCGATCCTCCGGGCGCAGGCACAGGCCCTTTCCAAGGCACACTCCCGCTCGGGATCAACGAGGCAGGAACGATTGAGGGAGCCTACTATGACGCCAATGATGTAAATCACGGCTTCTTGCGCACCTCGGACGGCACTATCACCACGTTCGACGTTCCCGGCGCGGGCACAGGCCCCTTTCAAGGCACTTCAGCGCAGGGCATCAATGCGCCAGGGGCGATCACGGGAGAGTACGTAGATGAGAGCGACGTCAATCACGGCTTCGTGCGCGCATTGGACGGCGCCATTACCACATTTGATGTTCCGGGCGCGGGCACAGGTCCTGGCCAAGGCACTATCCCTCTTTCCAACAATCCGGTCGATGCGATCACCGGATACTATATTGACGCGAGCGATGTAACTCACGGTTTCCTGCGAAGCCCGTAAGCCGCTCTTGCGCACGGCGCGCAAGCCCGACAGACATGGCGTGGGGCGCAGTTGGCGACTCGCCCCCAGCGCTGGGCCTTAATCCGACCAATCACTCGGACTCCTTGCGGTGATCCGTTTCGGCCGGGGCGGGCGCTCGCGACACAAGCGCCAACTCGTTGGGCACTGGCGTTGGATATATGTAGTTACCGCCATGATCGCTCTCTACTTGAATGTTTTTGTCCTAATCGTGCAGTTGTTCGAAAAAATTCTGGCACGGAACGCGCTCGCTCCGACGCAGACCGAGCCGCCATTCAAATTCACGCAGCTGATTGTTCTGGCGCTTTTCGTTCTGCTTTGCCATTGCCGCGGCGATCAGGTTTCGCATCGAACCGATCCCTACGACTTGAATCTAAAAGATACGATGGAACAGCCATCGCCGAAGGGCGAATGTTTGATGCATCTGTCACTTGCTTTCCGTTTTTCCTAGCCACAGGGTAACTGTGTTACTGTGATCAATCCGATTGTGCTATGAAACTTCCCGGCGAAACCGACACGCTCTTCGATGCTTTGCGACAATCGGCAAAGCCGAAACCGGTGAGTGCGATCGAAAAGCTCATCCAGGACGGGCCGGACCGCGAGCTCTGCCGTATCAACGCTCTCGCCTTCGCCGCCAAGCACAAGCTCGATGAAGAGGATGTAATTGCGGCTTTTCTGCACGGCGCGCGACTTGGCATTTTTGATATGTCTTGGAACATCCTTTGTCCGGCTTGCGGTGGCGTCCTCGATTCAGGCGCGACGCTCAAGACCGTAAAGCAGGCCGAGTACACCTGCGTTCTTTGCGCTGCTGGGTGCGAACCGACGCTCGACGAAATCGTCGAGGTCACGTTCACTATTAGTCCACGGGTGCGGAGAATCGCGGCGCACGATCCCGGGACGCTGCCTTGGATCGAATACTACAGGCAGATCTTTTGGAGTTCAGGCGTCGATTTGCCCGATGACGAGACGTTGGCAAAATGGGTTAAGGAAACTACTCTGGACACCGTCGAGCTTTCAGCTGGCGAGAAGGTGGTGCTCTCGCTCCAGTTGCCTGAAGGATTGGTGATCGTGTTCGATCCGGTGGTTCACATGTCGCAGTATATTGAGGTAAAGGGCGAGCCTGCGCGTGAAAGCCAATCGCTCTCCTTCGTCATGACCAGGGATCACGCGCCGGTCGGGAACGTTCAGATGCGTCCCGGACCTGTGCAGATGACGTTAGAAAACCGCTCAAGTGTACGCACGTTTCCCGCTATTTGGATCGTTAGCGACAAAATTCACGATCTCGTCAGCAAGCGTCGCCCCTTCTTGACCGCGAAACGTCTTCTGACCAACCAAACATTCCGCGATATTTATCGCACCGATGCGCTCGACGTGGATCAGAGGCTCAAGATTACCAGTCTCACCTTTCTGTTTACCGACCTCAAAGGCTCAACGGAACTTTACGAGCGAGTTGGAGACTTGGTTGCCTACGATTTGGTGCGCGCTCACTTCCGGATCTTGAATGAAATCGTGGCTGCGGAAAGGGGCGCCGTCGTAAAGACAATTGGCGACGCCGTGATGGCGACGTTCCCTACGCCAGACCGAGCGATGGCGGCTGCGCTGAGGATGCGAGAAGCATTGAAGGACTTAAAAGGCGACTTGCTGCTTAAGATCGGCATCCACGAGGGACCTTGTCTGGCCGTTTCGCTGAACGACCGACAGGACTACTTCGGACGGACCGTAAATATCGCAGCTCGCGTCCAGGGACTGGCAACCTCGCGCTCCATCTTCGCGACTAGACGGGTCGTTACTGACAGCGAAGCCTCGAAGCTGTTGCAATCAAACGGCATCGCCGCCACCCCGGAGAAGCGCTCACTCCGCGGTATTGCCCAGCAGGTCGAGATTTTCGAAATACCATGAGGAACCCGGCTCAGACGCACTTCGATTCACCGAAGCCTGATTGATGGGAACGCACAGCGACGCGAATTAAAAACAATGTCTGACCGAGGCTGCTCTCATCTCGATGCGATCGCGTCAATCAAACAGCCGCAACGCCGCGAATGCGAGGAATGCGTGAAGATCGGGGCACAGTGGGTCCATCTCCGCACATGCCAGACGTGCGGCGTCACGCTCTGCTGCGATAGCTCGCCGAATCGTCACGCGAGCAAACACGCACACGCCACGGGGCACTCTGTCATTGCTTCGGCCCAACCCGGCGAGCGCTGGTTGTACTGTTATCCCGACGACGCGTTTTGCGAATATTAGGCGCTGGCGCGTTCCTTGTCTGCGTCTAGCCCTGAAGCCGGCAGAACAACGACGACGATTGGCTGATCATCGTCGGCTGCAAAACCCCGCCATTGAATTATGATTGCCGTGCGCGATGAATCTACATCTCCCTTTATGAGCGGCTTCTTCGAGGAAGTGCAGCGGCGAAAAGTTTATCGGGTTGCTGCCGCTTACATCATTGCCGCGGGATTCATCATTCAAATTGGCTCTGCCGTGTTGCCCGCGTGGGAATTGCCAAACTGGACATTGCGTTTCGTGGTGGTGCTCCTGTTGGTCGGATTTCCGATCGCATTGATCCTGGCGTGGGCCTATGACGTCACTCCACAGGGAATCCGCGTAACTCCGTCGCCAACCACGCCCAGATCACACCGTCGCCGGAATTTGATCATGCTGATTGCGACCGGGGTGATCATCTCCGCTGGAGCGGGTTTCTTCCTTTTGCCTCGGGCGTCAGCGCGCAAAATTGACAAGTCTATCGCGGTTCTGCCGTTTCAGAATCTGAGTGATGAAAAGGAAAACGCCTACTTTGCTGACGGGATGCAGGATGACATTCTGATGAATCTCTCGAAAATCGGTGATTTGAAAGTGATCTCGCGCATGTCAGTTATGTCATATCGGGGCGATGGGGTACGCAACGCCCGCGAAATCGGCAAAGCGCTCGGAGTAGCCACGCTTCTGGAAGGCAGCGTCCGGCGTGCTGGCAACCGCGTTCGAGTCAGCGTGCAGTTAATCAACGCGAACAATGACGAGCATATTTGGGCAGAAGATTTCGACCGCGATTTGACCGACGTCTTTGCAATTCAAACCGACCTCGCGCAAAAAATTGCCTCGGCCCTCCAGGCGAAGCTCTCGCCGAACGAAAAAGCACGGCTTGATCGCCGACCGACACAAAATTCCGACGCTTACTTGCTTTTCGTTCAGGCGCACGATTACGCAACACGGATGGATATGTTCCGTGATACGTCGTTGAAGGCGGAACCACTTTTCGAACAAGCAATCAAACTCGACCCGGACTTTGCGCTGGCTTACGCCGGTCTCTCCATGGTGCAGAGTTGGGTGTATCATAGCTCCGACCCGAATCCGGCACGGCCGGAGAAAGCGCGTCTCAACGCGGAAGAAGCGCTGCGGTTGCAGCCAGATCTGCCAGAGGGCCATCTCGCGCTCGGTTTCTCTTATTATTATGGAGACCGCGATTACGAGCGAGCTCTGGCCGAATTCGAAATTGCCAGGCGCGGTCTGCCCAATGACGCTCAAGCCTATTTCGCCATCGGCTCAATCCAGCGACGACAGGGTAAGTGGGCCGAGTCCACGGCAAATTTGGAGAAAGCCGCAGCCTTGGATCCAAAGAATACAAACATCCTAAACAATCTTGTTTTCAGTTACCTGGCGCTGCGCAACTTCGAAGCTGCCGACAGGACCATTGATCGGGTAATCGCGGCGGCTCCGCAGTCATTACAGGGGGCTGCTCTGAAAGCATTCGTGACGGTCCAATTGAAAGGCGATCTTAGGTTTGCCGATAAACGATTTTCTTCAATTTCGCCCGAAACCGACCCAGACGGGCTGATGACTTGGGCACGGGTTTACTTTCTCATGTTGGAACGGAAGTTTCCTGAAGCTCTGGCCGTGGCGCAAAAGTTCCCCGGTGAAACAATGTTTGCTTCGACCACTGCGCCGGTGCCAAAGGCTTTCGCGGAAGGCATAATTCACCTGCTACAAGGCGATAAAGCCGAGGCGCAGGCCAAATTAGAGCAAGCCTGTTTGGTCTCGGAAAAGTTGCTGCGTGAAGCCCCAGACGATCCGGCTCGGCACGCGCAACATGGTCTGATACTGGCAGCCCTCGGTCGAAAACAGGAAGCTATTGGCGAAGGGAAACGAGCCGTCGAATTATTACCGGAATCGCAAGACGCATTGGATGGACCGAGAGGAACTAATGCGCTCGCCCAGATTTATGCCTGGACTGGAGAATCTGACGAAGCATTTCGTCTACTGGATCATTTACTGGTTATCCCAAGCGGCCTCACAATCCCAATTCTCAAGCTCGATCCAGCGTGGGACCCTTTGCGCAATGATCCACGTTTCCAAGCACTGATTGATAAGTACGCGGCCAAGGGCTAAGGCAAGGTTCTCAGCCGATCGCAATCGCCATCCGCTTCGGCGGCGCAGCTTGTGCCCTTCGGGCCGGCGCATTTCTTTCGCCATTCTTCGCGACGTAGGCTTCGTGACGCGAGCCCCAATCGCAAAGCGCCCGCAGCAACGGGCGCAGCGTCTGTCCGTATTTAGTTAGCGAGTATTCTACGCGCAGCGGCATCTCGTTGAAAACTTCGCGGGCGATAACGCCGTCACGCTCAAGCTCGCGCAGATGTTGCGTCAACATTTTTCTCGTAATTCCAGGAATCATTCGCTGCAATTCGAGAAAGCGACGAACGCCGCCTTCACCGAGATGCCAAAGGATCAGCGGTTTCCATTTCCCGCCAATCACGGAGAGGGTGACTTCCACCGGGCAGTGGTTCGCGTTTGGATCAGTCACTTTCATGTAACCGCGTTACAAAATAGTGCCTTCTTGTTGGGTTTGCCGGACGCGTTAATTTCGGACGCAGAAACATATTTACAAGCGAAATGGCACGATGAGCGCACTCGTCTCCCTGCCTTCCTGTCTTCACCGCACCACTGCTTTTGTTATCGTTGCCTTGGCGATTTTCATGGTCGCGGCGCATACCGGTATCGCCGCCATCGTAGCGCAGAGGACGGCTCTTTCGCCGAAAGCATTCATCCAATCGCGCTCGTGCCGTTATTCCTCAGACCGCCACTTGGAATCCTCACCCACATTTTGTCGCTTAGAAATCTCGCCGTTATGGCACAAAATAGTGCCTAGTTGCTGAAGTGTCTGTTTCTAACAAAATGGCGGCGTGGAACAGTCGATGAAACCGCAAACTGAAAGCAAAAATATCGTGGCCGTGCGTCGGCTTTACGAGGCGCGCGGAAATCCGGACATCGTCAAAACCGTCATCGCGCCGGACGGGCGCTGGGAAGTGGTCGACGGTTTTCCCTATAGTAGAGTTTATCAGAGGCTGAACGGGGTCGCTGATTTCTTTATGCGCCTGTTTGGCGATATTGAAGATTGGCACACCGAGCCAGCGGAGATTTTTGAACCAGGCGACCGCGTCATCGGCGTGGGCTTTTATGCAGTGCGGGCGAAAGCGAACGGCAAAAGTTTCAAGGCTCGCTTCGCGCACGTCTGGACGATGCGCGATGGTGTCATCGTTCGTCTTCAAACAGTGCGCGGACACGGTGCAACTCACGAAAGCGTTGCGGCAGAATTTCAGCCACGAACAAATATGAACAGCGCAGCTCGAGTCATCGAAGCGCCAATGGATGTCAATACCGAAAAATATTGGCATCCGGCGGTGATTCCGAAAGGCACCGATTGGGTAACCATTTTCTTCACACGTATGCCCGCTGAAGAAGTGATCGAGAAACGACCGGGCGCCAAACAGATGCTCTATTTAGACTACACACCGAGCCAATAACATTTTCCAAATCTCGGAGGTTCACAGATTGGACTCGAGTTGAAAGAGACGGATTGATTGGGGACTGGAGCGTATGGAAAACTCCGACATTGTTAAGGTCTTTGTTCAAAGTCCTCGCGAAGAGTTGCGCCCATTCATAAAGCGCTTCCTCGTCGCCGAGTTTTCTAGCGCACGCGAGGATGCACATCTGCCCGACACTGGCTTGGTGGCTGCCTTTTGTTTCAAAGGCCACTGCATCCTGCACGGGGAAACAAAGGCGCCACGAGCAGCCTTGACGGGTTTGTGGGACCGCTCCCGAAACCACGAGCACAGCGCAAACAGCGGAGTTGTGCTAGCTGTGTTCACAGCAACAGGAGCAGCAGCGCTCCTGCGGCACCCGCTTGATGAACTTCTCAACGGCACATTCGCCTTAGACGACATTCTTGGCAGTTCCAGTGAAGTAAGTCTGGTCCATGAACAGGTCGGCGAAGCGCGGAACCACGCGCGCCGCATTCAGGCCGTAGCAAATTTTCTGCTTGCACGCACAGCTAACGCTCGACCGGACACCTTTGTTTCCGCAGCTGTGTCGAAGATTGAAGAAGCCCAGGGAATGGTGCGAATCAATCACCTCGCCCGGCGCGTGGGTCTTAGCCAAAGCGCGTTGGAGCGACGTTTTCGCAGCGTAACAGGCGCATCGCCGAAAACATTCGCCTCCATCGTGCGGTTGCGGCGTGTGCTCCGTCTGCGCAAGAAGGGAGCCGATTTCACGTCAATCGCCGTTGAGTCGGGTTACTGCGACCAATCTCACTTTATAAAAGATTTCAAACAAATGACCGGCTTTGCCCCAGAGTCCTTCTTCGGGCGTAAATTGTCGCCGTGGTTCGACGACGTCGCTCACGCGACTCTCGCCTGAAAAACGCCGAATTTTTACAAGTCAGCTAATTTTGGCGTTCTAAGGTGACGAAATGAATCAACTCGTCACTCACACCAAAGCGGAATCGTTAGCCGACCCGCAAGGAACCCTGACCATCAGGTTCGGCGCGTGTTTGAGTCTGCTAGTTGGACTGTGCTTGGAAACTGGCTGGCTGATCTGGGTCGTGGCGGGCCATCGCGCTCCTTGGGGTTTCTTGATTTACCCAATTGTGATCACGGCAATCTTTGCAGGCCTGCTGCTTAGCCGTGGCCGCCGGCGACGTCTGAACGCGATTGTGCGTATCGTTCTGGGATTGGCGTTTGTCCTGTCGGTTGCAGATCGGTTGGGAGTAATGGGCGCATACGGAAGTCCTGGAGTATCATTTGGAGATTATGCGCACTTCGTCGCTTATACGCGCCAGGTGAACAGTTTCCTGCCAGCATCATGGGCGCCGATGTTGGCCGTATTAGCAACGGTGTGCGAAACAACAATTGGCACTGCGTTGGTCTTGGGTATCAGCACGCGCAAGGCTGTGCTCGCAGCCTTGGGCCTCCTGCTGATTTTCGGAATCGCAATGTCGATCTCGTTGGGCTTGAGTTCGCATTTTCCGTACGCGGTGGTGGTCCTGGCCGGCGGGGCCTGGTTCCTTAGCACACTGGACTGCACCGCTTGGAGCGCCGAAGCCTGGCGGCGGCGAAGAAAAGAATCTGAACAACCTGACTAGGTGCAAATCACAGTGCCGAGCGCGTCAGTCACCAAATGGCTGTTAATTCGAGCGGCGTACGTTTCTCGATTAAGGCTGAAGTCAACAGCACGCCTCGCCGTAAGGCAGCAGCGGCGAAAGCGAGCGGTAATACGCGTCGAGGCCCTTGACTGAAAAGAGAACTCCAGCCAGACCCAGCAACGAGCGAAGCCCTTCGCCTTATTGATCACTTACTCGTTATCCCAAACGGCCTCACTGTTCCGATTCGAAAGCTCGATCCAGTATGGGATCCGCTGCGTAAAGACCCTCGCTTCCAAGCGCTGATCGACAAGTACGGGGCAAACCGCTAACGCGACGCTCTCAGCCGATTGCAATCGCCATCCGCTTCCACAGCGATGCTTCTCCGATTCGTGGTGGGCGTCTTTCGCCATTGTTCGCGACGTATGCTTCATGGCGCGAGCCCCAATGGCGAAGCGCGCGTAGCAACGGGCGCAAGGTCTGGCCGTATTTCGTGAGTGAGTACTCCACGCGCAAGGGCATCTCGTGAAACATTCTTCGGGAGACGACGCCGTCGCGCGCCAGCTCGCGGAGATGCTGCGTCAACATCTTTCGCGTAATTCCGGGAATCATTCACTGCAATTCGAGAAAACGGCGAACGCCTCTCTCGCTGAGATCCCAAAGGATCAGCGGTTTCCATTTTCCGCCAATCACCGAAAGGGTGACTTCCGCCGCACAGCGGTTGGCGCTGTGATCAGTCACTTTCATGTAACTGCGTTACCAAATAGTGCCCTCTTGTCGGCTTTGTGGAACCCGATAATTTCGGACGCAGAAATTAATTTATAAGCTAAATGGCACGATGAGCACGCTGGTTTCCCTTCCTTCCTGTCTTCACCGCACCACTGCTTTTGTTATCGTTGCCTTGGCGATTTTCATGGTCGCGGCGCATACCGGTATCGCCGCCATCGTAGCGCAGAGAACGGCTCTTTCGCCGAAAACCAAAACGATCGTTCCCTTCGTCGTGGCTGGCTTTCTCGCGTCCTGGCTTGCGATCGCCATTCTCGTTGGCGACGGGGCGAACTTCCCCATACCTATGGAATCACGGCAAGCAGCCAGCGGATTAGTTGCATTAATTCCTGTCGTTATTGCCGTGATCCTACTATTCGCGTCAAAGAATCTTCGGGCGATCAATACAGGTACGCCGAGGGCCTGGCTGATCGCCATTCAGACCTACCGCGTCGCCGGCATCATGTTCATCTATCCCTTTGTTACGTATAGAATCTTGCCGGCAGGTTTTGGTTATCCTGCGGGAATTGGAGACGCGTTGACCGGGATTTTCGCGCCCATCGTGGCGTGGATGGTCGCGCAAAACCGACCTCATGCTGTGAAGTGGGCGGTAGCGTGGAATCTTTTTGGCACGCTCGATCTGATTGATGCTACAGCAACGGCGCTAATTTTTCTGGCGCCCGTACTCAGCATCTATCCAATCGCGCTCGTGCCGTTGTTCCTCGGACCACCGGTTGGAATCCTCACCCACATTTTGTCGCTGAGAAACCTGGCCGTTACCAGACTGGTCGCGCCCGTGACGGCATGATTCAGAGTGGTGCTTGGAAATCCATTCGTAGTTTCAAAGCCCGACTCTCTGATGCAGTTATATGTTTCGTTGCGGCCTGCATCTTGGTCTTCGCATCGGCCGTTCGCGATCTATCGATTGCGGCACGCCACTCCACGTTGGCTGCGTACCTGATAGGGTTCCTTTTCGTAGAGAAACAGCGAGTCGAATTCATCGATGCTCAAGGTTGCTTCGAGGAACACATCTTTTTCTGCCATAAAGGATATCACCGTTTTTACCTTCACTGAGTTCAGATCTACCTGTTGCCATACGAGTGCTTCTCATTGGGAAGTAAACTGGATCGCAACCGATACACGGATGAAAGACTGATTTGAAAGACGTTTAGCGGACTGAGACCACGCTCAGGGAAACACCGCCTTGGTTTCCATTTTGTATCCATGGCACAAAATAGTGCCTAGTTGATTATTGTGCCGTGCCCTATACGCTCGCGCCAATCTTCAACTACTATGAAAATTGGAATTCTCGGAACGGGCATGGTTGGAAACGCACTGGGCAAGAAGCTCGTACAGATCGGGCATGAAGTGACAATGGGCTCGCGCAGCGCTCAGAATGAAGCCGGCCAAAAATGGGCTTCCTCGTTAGGCGAACGGGCGCGCGCCGCAACTTTTCGCGATGCGGCCGCATTCGGTGAAGTCGTGATCAGTTGTACCGGCGGCATGCATTCGATGGAAGCGTTGCAATCGGTCGGAGCGGAGCCTTTGCAGAATAAAATCCTGATCGACGTTTCCAATCCCCTTCAGCAAGACAAGGACGGCTCGATGGTCCTTGGCTTTTGTAACACCGATTCGCTCGGCGAACGGATTCAAAAAGCCTTTCCTCAAACGCGTGTCGTGAAGGCGCTCAACACCGTGAATTGCGATATCATGATTGAACCGTTGCGCGTCCCGGGTGATCACAATCTGTTCATCTGTGGCGACGACGGTGCCGCGAAGAAGGAAGTGACGAAATATCTAAGCGAATGGTTTGGCTGGAAACCGGAGAACATTATCGATCTTGGCGACATCACGGCCGCTCGCGGCACGGAAATGATGATGCCCCTTTGGATGCGATTGTTCCAAGGCGTGCTCTGTCATCCACATTTTAATTATCACATCGTCCGCGGCCAATGATGTTGCAGCCCGTGGCTTGAATCGGTAAACGTCCCTAAGCACTGACATTTTGCTCACATGAAAAGCGCTTATGGCATTAACATCCCGCGAACCCTAGAAGAGGTGTGCGATCTACAGCGGGTCGCCTTGCTCGTTTATGACATGCAGGTTGGAATCTTGACTCAGATCAAGAATGGCAATGAGATAACGCGGCATGTTCTCAAGGTTCTTACCGCTGCTCGCGCCGCCGGAATCCGAATTTTCTTTTCGCGTCACCTTTCGCTACCAAAAGAACTCATGGGCATGTCTCAGTTCCGCATGGCCATGGCTTGGCAACGCGTGGATTCGCCCGATCAAGTGAATCCTTGGTTTTTGCGCGACGCTCCGGGATTTCAGATTGTCCCGGAGTTATCGCCTCTTCCCGCTGAAGGTGTATTCGACAAATTGACGATGTCTGCCTTCGAAGGGACGTGGCTCGACTTCGCTTTGCGAGATTGCGGCATCAACGCTTTTATCATTGTCGGCGTTGCGACCGAGATCGGAATCGAGCCGACAGCGCGTCATGGGGCCGACCTGGGATATATTCCTGTGATCGTTACTGACGCCTGCGGCGCCGGCAACGAAGAAGCCGCCAAACGATCAATTGAAAGCTTGAAATTTGCTGGTGACACTTTGGTTACGGATACGGAAACAATTTGCGACGTCCTCCGAAACCGATCCGGCGCGCGCAGCCCGTGAAACTTATTCGACGCGAGGCAGGAACTCTTCGCGGACGATCTTTCCGTCCTTCACTGTGTAAACGCCGACTTCGGACAATTTTCGCCGCTGTTTCGAATTTTTGTCGGTAACATCCGCATCGTATTGCACGACGAATCGATCGTGCGCCACAAACGGGCCATTGGCGGTGAAGCTATGCACTTCCGTTGCGTTCACCCACCAATCGATTTTGCCCCGCACGGCTTCTTTCCCACGCGTTTCCGGCGAGCCGCCGCTCATGCTGAACGCTTCGACGCTCACGATGTTGTCGTCGTAAAGCGTGTCGAGCGCTTCGTACCAGGCTTGCTTGCGAACCAACTCCACTACCTTCTTTGCAACTTCCGCAGTGCTCATTTTTCTTCCATGTTGATTGACAATCAGTCACTAAAGAATTTTCGCAGTTTGTCGAGAGCGCAGCTTCAAACTCTCGTGCGTTCATTGGATACTGCCTTGGATCCGCAGGTTCCATCGTGACGTGGCCTCCGTCAGATGGTTGAATCAAAAATATGTTGCCAGTTCTTCAAGAACCATGTGACGAGAGCATAATTCGCTCACGTCTCGCCAGCGCGCCTTGTTCGAAACTTGCGGGGCGCTGGGTGCTTGTGGCTACAACCCTCGCTTCCAGCATGGCGTTTATCGACGGCACAGTCGTGAACGTGGCCTTGCCCGCACTGCAAACGAACCTGAACGTCACGATCGTGGACGCGCAGTGGGTCATCGAAGCTTACTCACTTCTGCTCTCGGCGCTTCTGCTTCTCGGCGGATCTCTCGGAGATCACTTCGGACGCCGCCGAGTCTTCTTGATTGGTGTCGCTCTCTTTGCTGTGGCGTCCACGTGGTGCGGACTCGCTCCCAACATACATCAGCTGATTGTGGCACGCGCAGCACAAGGACTCGGTGCGGCTCTGCTCGTTCCAGGTAGTCTCGCTATCATTAGCAGTTCGTTTCCGGAAAACGAACGAGGACGCGCGATTGGCACATGGTCGGGCTTTAGTGCGATTACAACCGCCATTGGGCCGGTGATAGGTGGCTGGCTGATCGAACATGTTTCGTGGCGGGCTATATTCTTCATCAATATTCCGATCGCTCTTTTGGTAATTCTTATCTCACTCTGGCGCGTTCCGGAAAGCTCCGACAAGGAAAGCAAGGGACTCGATTGGTGGGGCGCGATTGTAGGAGCGCTTGGCCTGGGCGCCCTCGTTTATGGACTGATCGAATCTTCGCGACTCGGTTTCGGCGACCGATCAGTGATTGCAGCACTCGTTGCTGCAGCCGTGCTACTCGCTCTCTTCCTGATAATCGAGGCGCGAATCTCCAATCCCATGCTGCCACTCGTTCTGTTTCGATCGCGAACGTTTGCCGGAGCGAACCTGCTGACGTTCCTGCTATACGGTGCGCTCGGCGGCACGCTGTTTTTCCTGCCGCTCAATCTGATTCAAGTCCAGCATTACTCGGCCACCGCGGCTGGTGCGGCTTTTCTGCCATTCATCTTAATCATCTTTCTCCTTTCGCGCTGGGCAGGTGGGCTCGTCGAAAGCTACGGGCCGAAAATCCCGCTGGTTATCGGCCCGTTAATCGCAGCTTTTGGTTTCGCGCTTTTTATGTTGCCCGGTCTAAACGCCAGTTACTGGCAGAACTTTTTCCCTGCTGTCGTTATGCTTGGAACAGGCATGGCCGTAAGCGTCGCCCCTCTTACCACGACCGTGATGAACTCAGTCACACAGAATCGCGTTGGCATTGCGTCGGGAGTCAACAACGCAGTAGCGAGAGGGGCCGGACTGCTCGCTATCGCCGTCCTTGGAATCGTCATGCTTCACGCCTTTAATCATGCGATGGATCGGCGGCTGGCCGACTGGAACCTGCCGCCCGCCGCATCGCAATCATTGCAGGCTCAGCGTAATAAACTCGCAGCTGCCTCTGTCCCCGGAGACTTGGATCAAATGACCCAACAAATGATTGGGCACGCGATTGCTGAATCCTTTGTGCATTCTTTCAGACTGATTATGGCAACTGGAGCAGCTCTGGCCGTGGCTAGCGCAATCGTTGCGTGGTTTCTGATTGGAACAGGGCAAAAAAAATATCCAGGTTAAAGCGACCTGGTTACGATGTAACGCCTATGGAGAAGAAAATCGCCGGACTTCATCACGTGACTGCGATCGCCAGCGATCCGCAGCGAAATCTGGACTTTTATGTAGGACTACTCGGTCTTCGTTTCGTAAAACGCACGGTCAATTTCGACGATCCAGGAACGTATCATTTCTATTTCGGCGATCGACGCGGAACGCCTGGGACGATCCTCACATTCTTTCCCTGGCCCGGTGCGCAACACGGAATTCGTGGTAGCGGCCAAATCGAGGCGACGGCATTCTCAATTTCACCCGATTCGGTCGGCTATTGGCTGGAGCGTTTGAAAAAGCATCATGTTGCAGCGGAACGAACATCGTCGCGCTTCAAAGAAGAAGTGATTCGCTTTGTCGATCCTGATGGGCTCTTGCTCGAACTGATCGCTTCAAATTCATTCGCGCTAGTTGAGCAGTGGCCCAGTAGCCCGGTTCCGCCGGAGCATGCGCTTCGCGGGTTTCACAGTGTGTCAGCTGCTTTGGAAGGTTACGAAAAGACAGCGCGTTTGCTCACCGACACATTTGGTTACCGTTTGATCGAGGAATCGGGAAACCGGTTTCGCTTCGCATCACGCGACGATACTGTGCCAGGCCGAATCGTTGATTTGCTTTGCCTGCCTGATGCAGCCGTTGGGCGTGTGGCGGCCGGGTCTGTCCACCACATCGCGTTTCGAGCGCGTGACGAACAAGAGCAACTTGAGTGGCGCGAACAACTCGTCGATCTTGATTACAACGTCACGCCGGTAATCGATCGCATTTACTTTCAGTCCATTTATTTTCGCGAACCTGGCGGCATTCTCTTTGAGATCGCGACAGAACCACCTGGCTTTGGTTTGGATGAGAAGCTGGAAGAACTTGGCAGTCGCTTACAGCTCCCTCCGTGGCTTGAATCTGCGCGCTCACAGATCGAACAAATTCTTCCTGCTATTCAGGTACCGCACAAATAAATGAGACTGCAGCCGGATTTTATTCACGAATTTGTACCGGGTACTTCGGATCGCACGCTCTTACTCTTGCATGGCACTGGTGGAAACGAACGAGATCTCCTGCCGCTGGGACGGGAACTCGATCCGAACGCCTCGTTGCTGAGCCCCCGTGGAAAAATTCTGGAGAACGGAATGCCGCGATTCTTTCGCCGGCTAGCCGAAGGTGTATTCGACTTGGAAGATTTGAAAACGCGCACAAACGAACTGGCAGATTTCGTCCCTGCGGCGATGCGCCATTACAAACTCACCGCGGATGACGTGGTTGGCGTCGGTTATTCCAACGGCGCCAACATTGCCGCGAGTATGTTACTGCTTCGTCCCGAAAGCCTGCAAGCGGCCATTCTATTTCGCGCCATGGTGCCGCTGATTCCAGACAAGTTGCCGGACCTTTCATCTGTGCGTGTTTGGATCGGAGCGGGTGATCAAGATCCGATTGTTCCCGCATCCGAGACGCAACAACTGGCGGAATTCCTTCGTCGCGCAGGCGCAGACGTGACAATTCGTTTTGCAAATGCAAGCCATGGCCTAACCAGTGCGGACATTGAAACAGCAAGGCGCTGGCTTGATGAGCTTAAGCCAGTACGCGAAGCAAGATGAAAACAAGCCGGCTGGAAGCATTCAGCGATGGCGTCCTCGCCATCATCATCACAATCATGGTACTGGAATTGAAGGTGCCACATGCGGTTGAACTTGGCGCGTTGAAACCATTGCTACCGGTATTGCTCAGTTATGTACTAAGTTTCATCTATCTCGGCATCTATTGGAACAACCATCATCATCTGTTCCAGGCCACAGAGCAGATTAGTGGCGGAATTCTTTGGGCAAATCTGCATCTCTTGTTCTGGTTGTCACTCTTTCCGTTCACCACAGGGTGGATGGGAGAGAACGGCCTCGCTTCGACGCCAACGGCCGTATATGGCTTTGTTCTACTGATGGCAGCTATCGCTTATTATATCCTGCAGCGCGCTATTATTGCCAAAGAAGGTCGCGACTCACTTCTAGCGGAGGCCATTGGCAGGGATTGGAAGGGTAAACTGTCTCCCGTAATTTACCTCGCCGGCATCCCACTGGCGTTTGTGGGTCCATGGATCGCGAGCGCGCTGTACGTCTTTGGCGCGCTTCTCTGGTTTATTCCCGATCCTCGGATCGAGCGCGAGCTAGAGAAGCGGGAAGGCTAAATAGCGATAGAATCCACTTTCCATGGTAAAGCGCAACGCTCACGCATGAATCCACCTGAGAATTCAATCGCATTTGGGGCACCTGGAATTGAGCCGCGCTGGACTTCGAGCGCCAAAGAAGGCGTGGGAACCGCGTACCATACCAGTTGCCGCGTTTGGTTCACGCTGAGTCACGGCATCGTAAACGAGATTTACTATCCACACGTCGATCAACCGAACACTCGGGACTTTCAGTTTCTCATAAGCGATGGAGAAACGTTTTGCCACGAGGAAAAGCGCGACCTGACGCACACCATCGAGTACCCGGAGCGCGATTGTCTCTTTTATCGTCTCACGAATTCGGAGCCCGGCGGCCGCTATCGTGTCGTAAAGCATGTATTTGCCGATCCACATCAGTCGGTGTTGCTCGTGCACACCAAAGTTGAAGTGCTGGATGAATCGCTACGTGGGAAGTTGAGACTCTACGCGTTGCTGGCTCCTCGTATCGCCGGTTGTGGCGCCGGCAACTCCGGCTGGTGTGCTGAAGTGGGCGGTATCAAACTTATCCGCGCTCAGCGCGAAAACGTTCACCTCATCATGGCATGCACCACCGGCTTCTCTCGCCGCTCGGTCGGCTATGTCGGTTTCAGCGACGGTTGGCAGGATCTTATGCACAACTTCAAAATGGACTGGCAGTTTGGGTCAGCCGAGAACGGCAATATCGCGTTGACCGGCGAAATCAATCTGCCAGAGACCGATGAATTCACGGTCGCCGTCGCATTTGGCCGCAGCTACCAGAGCACAACCGCCAAGTTGTTCCAATCGCTGGCCGAGCCGTTCGAGTCGCAGCGTCAGGCATATATTCGCCAATGGCAACGCGCGGTCATAGATCCCAAATTCGATTTCAGCGGTCAGACCTCCGACGGCGGCGGAATGTATCGACTGAGCCGTTGCGTGCTCCTCGCGCATGAAGACAAAGTTTTTCAAGGCGCAATCGTCGCATCGATGAGTATCCCCTGGGGTGAAACCAAGGGCGATAACGATCTCGGAGGTTATCATCTCGTCTGGACGCGCGATCTCGTGCACAGTGCAACGGCTCTTCTCGCCACGGGCCAGAAGAGCACGCCGTTGCGCGCGTTGATCTGGCTGGCCGCCATTCAGCGGCCGGACGGCAGTTTTCCACAAAATAGCTGGATCGATGGGACTGCCTATTGGTCCGGGCTGCAACTTGACCAGCTCGCTTTCCCGATACTGCTGGCGTGGCGTTTGCACAAACACCATGCCCTCGGTTTGTTCAAGCCCCGCGTGATGATTGTGCGCGCCGCCGCGCACCTGATCCTGCAAGGCCCAGTTACCAGCCAGGACCGGTGGGAGGAAAACGCCGGCTACTCACCTTCGACCCTCGCCACGGTGATTGCCGCCCTCGCCTGTACCGCGGAGGCGGCCCAAGAATTCGGCGAAATAAGATCTGCGGATTTTATTTTCGCGTATGCTGACTGGCTGGTAGCGCACCTCGACGAATGGACAGTTACAACACAGGGTGATTTGGTCGAGGGATTCCCTCGCCACTACATCCGCATCAATCCGACTGACCCTAACGCGCCTGATCCTCACGCCGATCCAAACACAACGATGATTCAGATCGCCAATGGCGGCGGCCTGCATCCGGCGCGAAACGTAGTCGGCGGCGATTTCCTGCATCTGGTGCGATTCGGTATTCGCGACGCGAACGATCCAATCATTCGCGATTCAATCAAAGTCATCGATCGCGTACTCAAATATGATCTGCCACAGGGCCCTGGCTGGCGTCGTTACAATCACGATGGCTATGGACAGAAAGATGATGGCGGCGCCTTCGACGGCACCGGCGTCGGACGTTGCTGGCCAATTTTGACGGGAGAACGCGGTCATTACGAACTGGCTGCGGGGCGCGATCCAAAGCCGTTCATCATAGCAATCGAAGAGTTTGCCAATCGGGGTGGCATGATCACCGAACAGCTATGGGACGGACCTGACTTGCCGGATGCCCATATGAAATTCGGGTGCCCAACCGGCGCGGCAATGCCGCTTTGTTGGTCGCACGCCGAATACATTTCCCTTGTGCGCAGTCGCCGTGACGGCGTCTGTTTTGATCGCGTCGCACCGGCGTTCCAACGCTACGTGTTGCACCCGGTCCAGAGTAACTATGAGATTTGGACTCTGCGCTATCCCTTGCAGCGTGTGCCTCGAGGAAAAATTTTGCGAATCATCCTTGCTGCCCAAGCAACGGTCGTGTGGTCAACTGACGACGGCGCGCGCACCAATCTGTTGGACACGATTCATGAGAGCGGGCTGAACCTCTGGTTCGCGGATTTTCCAACCGCAGACTGGCCAAGCGGTTCGGTGCTTACATTCACATTCTTTTGGAAACGCGATCAGCGTTGGGAAGGCCGCGACTGGCAAGTGCATTATGAGAGCAGATCGAAGTAACTGTCAGCGGACTACTTTCTCATAATCGTCTTGACGCTTCGGCGTTAGTACTTTGCAATTTGAAACGACTTAACCATCAACTTTTCAAATAATATGATACCAAACAAATTCATTGCACCTATTGCAATAATCTGCGGTTGGTTTGCAGCTTCGTGTCTAAATGCAGCTACGATTCCTGCTGGAACAACGCTCAATGTGCGAACTGTCAGTTCCATTTCGTCACAGGATCCTGTTGGCAGAAGCTTCGCGGCGCAAATCGACCAGGACGTCGCTGTTAAAGGAACGGTTATATTGAAAGCGGGTACTAAGGCGTTTGGAAAGATTAAGTCGTCACGCGCTAACCCGAGTAAATCTGAGCCACTCACTCTGGAACTCACGTCGATTTCGGTGAACGGACGCAACGTCGCGGTGAAGACGAACAGCGTTCAGCCGGGAAGTCCGACGAGGACGGCGCGACAGGCGCGGCATGGATTCACCGCCGGCACATTGGTCGTTACGCCGGGAACCAAAATGCAGTTCCAATTTTCGGAAGCTGTCGCCTTTTAAGAGCTGGTTCGCACGCCTCTTTCGTCAATAGCCGAACAGGCGGCCGGGCAGCCAGGGCCAACGCGATGGAATGCTGGCTTCAGCCTTTATCTCGAATGAGGGATCAGGGACAGCCTCGCGAGTGGTAGTGGAAAATCTCGCGAACGCGAAATAGCGGCGCTTTCTCGGGTGCACCTACCTTACGACATGAAAACAAGCGAGTCTCCGACAGCGCCCGATGACCCTGTAGTGGCAGTCTCCAACCGCCGATCCTTCCCGCTGCGGACGCTGATGATTTGTTTCACAATCTGGCTCATCGCCACCGAAGTTCTCATCTTTGATCAGATTAAATTTAACGTTAGGATCGACCTACTCGAGCAAGCCGCACGAGCGATTCGCGGACCGCAGCTTTTGGTTCCAACGGAACGGCCATCCAATCTCCGAGGTGACGCTAGGATGGAGAAACTGTGAAAGTAAAAACCTACGACGAATTGAAAAAGCTCGTTCGCTCCAGCGCCAGCAGCTTGCAAAGCTTATCTGCTGCGATCCAGCGCGATGAGAAGATTATCTCTTTTGGGATAGCGAAAAATCTCCCGCACGCGCAATAGCGGACGATCCCGTCTGAATTGAATGTTGGAAACCAGAGCTAATACGAACCTGTAAACGATAAGAGATATGGAAATCGGTATTATTGGAGCAGGCAACATCGGCGGCACACTTACTCGTCGTTTCACTGCCCTCGGGCATAAAGTTTTAGTCGCGAATTCGAGAGGACCTGAAACGCTGGCCGATTTGGCGGCTGAGACCGGAGCGACTCCAGTCACAGTCGAGCAGGCAGCCCAGGCTGGAGACGTAGTTATTGTGACGATCCCCCTAAAAAACGTTCCGTCTTTGCCAGCAGGTTTGTTCGCAAAAACACCGGAGAACGTGGTCGTCCTGGACACGGGCAATTATTATCCGGCAGCAACGTGACGGTCGTATTGAAGAAATCGAAAAGGGCATGACCGAAAGCCAATGGGTATCGCAACAGCTCGGTCGGCCGGTGGTCAAAGCATTCAACAACATTTACGCCGAACACCTCTACAAGCTGGGAAAGCCTCCAGGTACTTCCGGGCGTATCGCTTTACCGGTAGCGGGTGACGACCCCGCAGCAAAGACAGTTGTGCTGCGTCTCATTGACGAGCTTGGGTTCGATGGCGTGGATGCCGGTGGACTGGATGAATCCTGGCGGCAACAACCCGGCACGCCGGTTTACGCCATAGATCTCGACGCGAATGGTGTACGACACGCGCTAGCGAAGGGGAGCAAGGAGCGCAAACCGGAGTGGCGCGCCACTCCTCGCAGCCCTGGGACCTACGCAGCGCCAGCCTAACGAGCATGAGCAAGAGTAAGACTAAGAGGTAAAGGAAGAAAAACAGAGACAGATGAGCAGGACTATTGAGGTTATCCAACACCACATGGCCCCTCCAAAAACCACCGCAGCGAGCGGTCATAAGAAGCCTGCCGTACGGAGCGGCACATTTGCGATCGGCAGCGATCTTCGCGTTCACCGGCTAGGCTTCGGTGCCATGCAACTCACCGGTTCGAACGTGTGGGGCGAGCCAGCCGACCGAGCCGAAGCGATCGGTGTCCTGCGTCGCGCAGTCGAGCTCGGCATCAACCTCATCGACACGGCAGATTCTTATGGGCCGTATGTTAGTGAAGAACTAATTTGCGAGGCACTTCATCCTTACCCAAAGGGATTGGTCATCGCTACAAAGGCCGGTCTTGCTCGACCGGGTCCCCGTAGTTGGGTCCCGCTAGGAAGACCTGAGTATCTGCGGCAGGAATGCGAGATGAGCCTGCGCCGACTAGGTCTAGAGCGAATCGATTTATTCCAGTTGCATCGCATCGATCCAAAAGTTCCGGCTGACGATCAATTTGAAGCACTGCGAGATCTTCAGAGGGAAGGCAAGATCCGGCATGTTGGTCTTTCGGAAGTCAACATTGCCGAGATCGAGGCAGCGCGCCGCATCGTTCCAATCGCCACTGTGCAAAATCAATACAATCTCGTGTACCGCAATTCTGAAGGCGTCCTGGATTATTGCACTCGCGAAAACATCGGCTTCATTCCCTGGTTCCCGCTCGCGACCGGCGACCTCGCGAAGCCCCACGGCGCATTGACAAGAATAGCCAGACAACTCGGGGGTCAGCCTGCGCAAGCAGCTCTTGCCTGGTTACTCAAGAAATCTCCTGTAATGCTGCCGATTCCGGGAACTTCAAAGGTGAAACACCTTGAGGAAAATGCGGCTGCAGCTCTCATTGAGCTCGACGATTCAATCATGGAGGAATTGGCTAACAAATGACGAACGACAAAGAAAACGTAAATGGTAGAATGACCAACGGAAGTCGGACGGGCTTGTTCCAACTTCAACAGGAGATTCATGACGCCCTGCGCGTTCAGCATCCAGAGTGGGTTGAGCCCGACGGGGATTGTCCTACTTGCGAGTCTTACGAATCCCGCCTTGCAGAGCTCCTTGCTCTTTCCTCACCCAGGAACATGCGCTAGGCGGATCGGTTGCCTGTTAGAATACCAACAGAACGAAACAAAATATTATGAATACGAAAACTAAAAAGCTTGATGGTAAAGTGGCAGTTGTAACCGGCGCATCGAAAGGGATCGGTGCCGCAATCGCCAAGCATCTTGCTGCCGAAGGCGCAGCCGTGATCGTTAACTAATTCCTCTAGCAAGGAAGGAGCCGACCGCGTCGTGGACGAAATCGCAAAACAGGGCGGAAAAGCAATCGCAGTGCGCGCGAATATGGCTAAGAAGGCCGAAATCGAGCGTCTCTTTTCTGAAACCAAAAAGGCATTCGGCAGACTCGATATCCTCGTTAACAATGCCGGCGTCTACGAGTTTCTTCCGTTGGAGAAGGTCACGGAGGAACATTTCCACAAACACTTTGACATAAATGTCCTCGGTTTGCTCTTAGCAATCCAGGAGGCAACCAAGTACTTCGGACCCGAAGGCGGAAGCATTATTAAT
>JBKPDP010000138.1:0-31882 GCA_046727935.1 Verrucomicrobiota bacterium
GTATCCTTGGCGGGCGTACGTTTTCCGCTTTTGCCTACCAGCACACTGACAACCAACGCGGAAGCGGCGAAGAGAATGGCTACAAGGATTTGCAGGAGAACCGGCAAATATTCGCCTAGCATCCGGAATTCCCTGAAACCAGGAGGGTTCCGTTATTTTACACCAGCAAGGTGGCCATTCTGCTGGGCGATTGCGCTGGCCAAGGCCGAAGGCAATCCCTTGTATTTCTTGCCGTTCTTCCTGACCGCGCCCCGGGCCACAAGATTTTGCAATTTCTCATAGGCTCGCAAGCGCAGCATTTCCTCGCCACCGCTGGCAGCGTTCCGGGCCCGAAGATTCTCGTGCACGATGTCGAACAACTGCTTAAACTCGAACGACGAACGCCGTGAGAGGACAGCGACCAGCTCCTCAGTTACCAGATCAGGAACGCGACGGGAGAATGCATTTTTCTTTAGAATAGCCATAAGGCGAGAAAGATAGCACGTTTTCACCGAGCTGCAGCACTTTTCTTTATTTTGCCGTGCCGGGAGCTCAAAAGAGTGCCGAAATGGCGCAGCTCTCCACCCGGCATTCCAAACCTACGGCGTGGGCGATGGGCTACTCGTCGCTGGCTGCGGCGTCGCCGTCGAAGAAGGCGGCCAACTGCTAAAGCCAGTCGCGGCTTGCTGTCGTGCCGCCGTGCCGATGCCGCTCAGGATGGCAAGGCCGATCGCCGCTTGATCCAATGTAATTGGCCCGAGCGACTCGGCTACATAACCGTCGTGGTCATATCTTTGCGAGGAGACAATCGGACTCAGGTGCTTCGTAATCACCTCTGGCGATGGGAGCTTGCCAAGATCAACGGAACGAGTTATTGCCGGCACGAAAGCGGCCGCCATTAACAACATTGGACGAAGCGAAGCATCAAGTCGGGAATATAGCAGCGCGGCATCGACATATGAAAAAAAATTCGTTGGTGCTGGCAGCAATCGCTCGGCTGCCTTGTAAGTTTGCGAATCGGCAAGCTCTGACGAGCTACTCGCGCTGCGTTTCACTGCCTCTTCTACTGACACTGGATTGAAACCGGCGATAAAGATGCGGTCAGATAATGCGATCGTTGGAGTGATCGCGACCAGTGTGGCTGCCGACTCCTTCGAAAAATAGCGGACGCCGTCCTTCTCTGTTTGTGTCCAGATTGCCCCTTCGTCGGCCCGGATGAAAGTTTCGATAATCTTACCGGCCTTAGCCATATCGATCACTGGCAGTGTCAACAGTAAAGACGGCCAATGCGCGCTGGATGGCCAGTCTGCTAACGCTCCCAGCTCAAGGCCAAACGCAGCTTTCCAATCCTCGGCTGCGATCCCGCTGGTGGCGAAATCCTTAAAAACTTTCTGCACCGCCCCACCCAGCGTAGCAGCCTGGTTGAGTGTTTCCATCTTTTCCCCGAGATTGAGCAGCATCGCCAGATAAAAAAACGTTTCCTTTGTTCCAAGCGTTAGCGATGACCGGGTGAGCGTGGCATCATTCTCGAGCTTTGGCATTCCGAGAAAAAGCACGTCGCGAATTTTACCGTTCTCCAATCGCGTCGAACCGGCAATGCACCGCATTTTTTCAAGCATCGTAGTTTCTCCGGGAGCGGGGCTTGATCGCACGGCAGCACGCAAGGCGGCAAGCCGTTCGGAAAACGCTTTGGGCTGGAGATAGAAAAACGCCGCGTAATTGGATGGCCGGTGCGAGATGGCGGTGCGGTACGCTTCGTCCTTATCGAGCGTTTCCTCCGAATTTTTCGCCCGATGGTCGACGCGATCGAGCAGCGCCTTTAATTCCGTAACGTTTGTGGCCGCCAAAAACCATGGGCGATCATACGCCGTTGCCAGAGTAAACGGAGCCGCCGTGATCAGGTCGATTTCATGACGCTGATACTGAAGTTTCTCACGCTTCGTGCCCGGACGTTCTTCCAAAAGCGCCGCGCGCCATTTGTCGATGACTCGCTGGGCATCTTCTTGGCTGCCGCGAAAGCGAAAGCCGCCCACAAGGCTTGGAGCGCTGTCGTCGATGGACGTCAAAGCGAAGAAGGCATTCTTTGGGTCGAGCTGTTCGATCTCCTGCAGCGTTTCAGAAGCGGTGTCTCTCTTTGGCAGGTTGCCCAGCGGCTTGCGCAGAAAATCCTGCACGGCCGGTTCCCTACACAGCTGATAAATATCGGACTGACGCCACTCATCGCGTGTCCGGCTAAAGTCCGGCATGTGCGCCAGAAAAATTGTGTTTCGGGGGAGAAACGCGCTCACAGGAGCACTCGAAGTCTGTTGGTAAAGATTCCAGTAGTACCAACCACCGTATGCGGCAACGGCGACCGCGATGATCAGCAACACAATTCGTCTCATAAACAGCGCCTCTCAAGCGCGGATGCTCGATACTCGATGCTTGATGCTGGATCAAACGCAAACTGATTGAGCATCAATCCCGCTTCGCTCTTGCTACGCCCTCGGATGAAATTTCCGATGCACAGCTTTCAATCGCTGTTGATCGACATGCGTATAGACTTGCGTCGTTGAAATATCGGCGTGGCCGAGCATTTCCTGAATGATGCGTAGATCGGCGCCGTTTCCCAGCAGATGCGTCGCGAAGCTGTGTCGCAGAAGATGAGGGTAAATATTCTGTTCGAGTCCGGAGCGTCGCGCATGTTCCTTCACGATCTGCCAGATACGAGCTGTTGTTAGCTTGGTGCCGCGCTCGGAAAGAAAAATTTCGCTGCTACTGCGCCGCTTCACGAGTTTCGGCCGTTCAGTGGACAGGTACGCTGCCAGCGCTTCACACGCTTTGCGACCCACTGGCACAAGGCGGGTCTTGTTTCCCTTACCGGTTACACGCACAAGTCGCTCTTCGAAGTTGAAATTCTCAAGACGCGCGTTTGCCAGCTCGGAAATCCGCAGACCGCTTGCGTAAAGCAGCTCGATCATCGCCCGATCGCGCAACCCATGAAGAGCGTTCGTATCGATCTTTTCCAGGAACTGCTCGATTTGCAATTCGTTTAGCGTTTCCGGGAGATATCGCTCGATTCGCGGGAGCGCCAGCGCTTCAGCCGGATCGCGTTGAATCTTGCCTTGAGCGACCAGGAACCGGCAAAAAATTTTCAAGGCGACCACGATGAGCTTGATCGAGGAAGCGGAGAGGCCGGCGCGCTTGCGGTCTGCAAGATATTCGCTGATCGCCGGTAATGTCACCGCGCGCGGATCTTCGATTTTTTTTCTGGCGGCACACCACCGCGCGAATTCGCTCAGCGATCTTTGGGTGGAAAGTTGATAATTTTCAGAAAGCCCACGCTCGATTGCGAGGAAACGGATAAACGACTCGATCGCGTCTTCCATTTTCCACAATGTAGCGGCAGGCGTGTCGCCTGGCAAAATGACACTGTAGTAGCAGCCGTACCGCCTGCGACAGAATTGAGAATGCAGCCGACACGGCTGCCTCTACAGAAAGTGCGGTCGCGATATTATTGACAAGGCAACCTTAAGTGTCCGATGTTTGTTTACGATGAGTTTGGACCTCAATACCATCCTGAAGGATTGGCCGCACGAAAACGGCAATATCAAGGTGCGTAAGATCGCTGGGCTCGATGGGCGCGAGAAATTGCAGCTGCGGGTCGATCTTGGCGTGTTACAAATGGAATTGGCCGGACGGCCGGATGGCCGGCGTCCGCACAATTGTGAGTCACTTCTGGAATATCATCAGAAGCGGGCAGCCCGCGCCGAGGCCAAGGGCGAAACATACGATCTCACGCCCGAGCAATGCGCGGAGCTTCAACAGGAAGGCATCCAGTACTATCATCGTTATCTGAGCCTGTTTCAGATCAATGATTTCGAAGGCGTAGTGCGCGATACGCAGCGCAATCTGGACCTTTTCACTTTTGTCTCCGAACACACAGATCGCGAGGATTTTTCCTGGAGCCTCCAACAGTTCCGTCCTTACGTGCTCATGATGAACACGCGCGCCAAGGCGTCAATTTTTCTCGGTCAGGGTAAATTTGCCGAGGCCATAGCCGAAATTGAGCGCGGTCGTGACGCGATCACGGATTTCTTTCAACAGTCAAACTTCCCGGAACTGGTGTCGAAGAGTTCCGAGATCGCATTTCTCGACGAATGGCTCGAGGAAGTGAAGGCAAAGCGCCCCCTCTCGAAGCTGGAGATTATGCAGCGCGAGATGGAGACTGCGATTGCAAAGGAGCTCTACGAGCGGGCCGCGGAGTTGCGCGACGCGATCAAGCTGTTGCAAGCGAAGAAGCATTAAAGCTGTCGCTACTCGCTGATCGAAATCGTTGCCCCAGATCGGACCGGCCTTTTCGGCACGGTCGTGAAGCTTCATCGGCGATCAAATTGTAAAATCCCTTGCCCCCTTGTGGGTGCCGCTCGAAGTTTTCCCTCCTATGGCTACACAACTTACGAAATACGCCCATCCGGAAGCACTGGTGGACACCGATTGGCTCGAGAAACATCTCAAAGATGAAGGGATCCGGATTGTGGAGTCGAATGAAGATGTGCTCCTTTACGATACTGGCCACATTCCCGGCGCAGTGCATATCGATTGGCGTGCTGATCTGCAAGACCCGGTGATTCGTGACTACATTTCACCGGAAAAATTTGCGGAGCTTTGCGATCGTAACGGCATCAGCCCGGACATGACCTGCGTTTTCTATGGCGATAAAGCCAACTGGTGGGCCTGCTACGCACTCTGGGCGTTCCGGCTGTTTGGACACGAGAAAGTGAAAATTCTCAATGGCGGTCGCGACAAATGGAAAGCGGAAGGCCGCCCCATGACGCGCGATGTTCCCAAGTATACAAAGACAAATTATCCGGTGCCGAAGAAGCGATTCGACAAAGAGATTCGCGCCTTCTTCGATGAAGCGTTGGCGCAAAGCAAAAATGGCAAACCGCTGATCGACGTGCGCTCGCCGGGTGAATACAGAGGCGAGATCACGCACATGCCCGAATATCCACAGGAAGGCGTGTTGCGCGGCGGCCATATTCCCGGGGCAAAGAGCATGCCGTGGAAGACCGCCACCAACGATGACAGCACATTTAAGCCAGCTTTGGAACTGGCAAAAATCTATTTCGATCAATGCGGAGTCGGGCCAGAAAAGGAGACAGTTGTTTATTGCCGCATCGGCGAGCGCTCCAGTCACACATGGTTCGTGCTTACCTACCTCCTGGGACTAAATAACGTGCGCAACTACGACGGTTCCTGGACCGAATGGGGCAACAAGGTCGGCGCGCCTATTGAAAAGTCAGCGTGAGCGGGCGTCGCTCCCCAAACCAGTTTCAAACGCGCCCGGTTTTCTTCAGGAGCTCATGGATTAGCCGCGCTCGCCTTTGCTCTTTGGGGCTGGAACGGAGCTGCGCAATCGAGCGCCGCATTCGCCGCGTCCAATTCAAGTTTGCCTTTGTCCCAGGTATGTTGAAGCGGTATTTCCGCGCCAGCAGATCGGTGATCATGACAATGGCAATCCATGCCTCGCTTCTGAAAAGCGCTTCCATGATCGCCGGGTAAAAATCTTTTTCGAAATCGATCTGGTCGATTCTTGGATCGAAACGCGCGAAGACCGCGATCTTCGCCAAGTCGAATCGCGATTGCTCCGATGTCGCTGTCGGATGTTCAAAAGCTTCTTCCCATAAGGCGCGGATCGGTTTGTGATCGTGTGTCGTATAAGTTGCAACAGAAAGCCGCTCGTATTCGCTTCCGGGCGTCACTTGTTCACCATGAACTTCCCATTGCGGGATTTTGAATCCGGCGATCCCGAGTGAGCGCAGGTTTGGCCGCACGTAATCCGGCACAGCACCAAGGTCTTCGCCGACCAGCCGCGTGGTGCCAGCTTCTTCGAGAACAACACGCAGGTATTCTTCGCCTTCGCATTTGTTCGCCTCGCAGTTTTCGGGTGTTTCGTCGTTACGTGGAACGAAATGCGGGACCCGGCCGCTAGTTCGTTCGAGCATTTGATTCCAATCGAGCGGAAGAAAATGTTTGTTCTTCCGCGGCCGCCACGGGAAGGCATAGATGCGATAAAATCCAAGCACGTGATCAATGCGAAAGAGATGAAAAATGCGCCGGACAGCGCGGACGCGCTCGCGCCACCACCCGAAATTGTTCGCGCGCATTCTGTCCCAGCGATAAAGCGGAATACCCCAGTTCTGGCCCCACTTTTGCGTGAACGCGTCGTCTTTGAAATACGGCTCAGGAGGCGCGCCGCCGCACCAGTCGAGGACGAATTCAGCCGGCCGCGCGAAAACGTCAGCGCTGTAATAACTGACGCCGAATGGAATATCGCCCATCAGCACCACGCCGCATTCCTCAGCGCATGATTTGATTGCGCGCCATTGCTGGTGCGCAATCCACTGCACATAACAGAAGAAATTTTGACGCGCCGCCAGCGCTGCTTGTCGATCTTGCGGCAGACCGTGTAACCAGGTTCGCGCTTTTTCCATTGATTGATGTTGCGCGAGCCAACGATTCCATGTGGCGGAATCGTCATTCTCCTCCATCAGCACGCGGAAAAATGCGTAATCGCGCAGCCATGCGGCTTCTTCTTCGCAAAATGTTCGGAATTCCAACTGCCGTTCTTCGCTGGCGTGAGCGGAGAAATTTGCAAACGCTTTCTCTAGGATGCACCGCTTTAGTTTTTTGACCTGGCGATACTTTACTTCGCCAAGGCGAAGACTGCGAAGATCGGTGCCGGCAACTGAGGCATCAAAGTCTTCGCATGTTAAATCTGGCGGCGAGTTTGGCGCAAGGTGCAGCGTTGTTGGCTCGATCGCCATGGCGCTGATCGCGTTGTATGGGCTGTTGTCGGCCCCGGTCTCGTTGATGGGCAGGAGCTGGACAAGCTTGAATCCGATTCCGGCGACCCAATCGATAAACTCCCGCAACGCGCCAATGTCGCCGACCCCCAAATCGTCCTCCCCGCGCAGGGCAAATACCGGCACGAGGACGCCGGCAATTCGCTTGTCCGGTGAAAGATTCATTCGCAGGAAAATGACGAATGACGAATGACGAATGACGAAATAATGACAAAGCGCCAAGGACGATTGAATTTGCCAGTCGTTTTCGTCATTCGGTCATTCGATTTTCCTTCGTCCTTCGTCATTCGAGCTTCGTCATTGTCTTCGCACTTGCCAGTCTTCCACGAGGTGGTTCGGGATTTCCTGGAGAAAACGCGACGGCCGTTGGAAAACGTCGCCATACCCTCCACTTAAGCGCATTTGCGGATAGGTGAGATAAAGCTCGTTGCGCGCGCGTGTGATGGCGACATAAAACAGACGCCGCTCTTCTTCGAGCGCTTCGCGCGTATCCACGGAGCGATTACTCGGAAACATTCCGTCGGTCAACCAGATCACGAACACTGCATGAAACTCAAGCCCCTTGGCCTGGTGCACTGTAGAAAGGTTGACCGCCTCTTTGTCGTTCGTCTGAATTGACGCGGCTTCCGCATCAACGTTGCTGATCAGCGCCAATTGCGAGAGAAATTCGTGTACGTCTTTGAATTGGCGGGCAAAGATTGCGAGCTGATTCAAATCTTCGCGGCGAAGCTCATAGTTTGTGAAATTCACTTTGGCATAATCATCATAGATGGCTTCGACGACGGACGTGATCATTTCAGATGGCATGTTCGGTTGACCAGCCGGAGCGATTTCGTCCAGCGTATGCGCTAGCTGCTCCCACGCTTTCTTGGATTTCGCCGGAACGCTCATGGCCAGGAGACGTTCACCGAACCTGTAGCCGGGGGCGATGACCCCGGCGGCGCCTGGCTTTTTTTCAGAACCGTGGTCAACGCCCGCGGCTACAACCTCGACGTTCCAGGTACCCCAAAGATTTTCTGCGGTGCGATTGCCAATACCGGGAAGCAATTTCACCATTCGTTTGAAGGCGACTTCATCGCGCGGATTGGCTACGAAGCGAACAAACGCGGTGACATCTTTAATATGCGCCTGCTCGAAAAATCGGATGCCGCTGGTGATTTGATAGGGTATCCCGCGCCGGGAAAGCTCCAGTTGCAGCTCGACTGCGTGATAGTGCGCCCGATAGAGGACAGCGATGTCGTTCAGCTCGACATTTTCATCGCGCAGTTCGAGAATCCGCTGGGCAACAAATTGCGCTTGCTCGGCACTGTCGTTCAGCGACACCAACGCCGGCTTCAACGCTTGTGATTCGCGCGTTGCGCTTAAATGTTTGCGGAATTGCTGAACGTTTGCCGCAATGGCTGCGTTCGCTACTTCCAGAATTTCCGGCACGCTGCGATAATTCATTTCGATTTTGAACACCTGCGCGTCCGGATAACGCTTCGGAAATTCGAGAATGTTTTGAAAGTTTGCGCCGCGCCACGAGTAAATCGACTGCGCGTCGTCTCCCACCACCATCACATTGTGATGATCGCGGGCGAGCAGATCAACGAGGTCAGCCTGGATTTTGTTCGTGTCCTGATATTCGTCGACGAGAATGAACTGGAACTGCCGCCGGTAAATTTCCGCGATTCGCTCGTGTTGCTGAAACATGGACAAGGTTTTTTGCAGCAAATCGTCGAAATCCATCGAGTTGGTCGCCTTCTTCTTTTTTTCGTATCGCTCCTGAATGTCTTGAATCTTGTCGAGTAGCGGCAGGAAATAAGGAAACTTTTCCGCAAGCAATTCCTTCAGTGGTTTCTCTGTATTGACGACGAAACTGAAGACTTCCGCGAGCACATCACTTTTTGGAAATCGAATCTCCTTCGGATCAATTCCCGCACTGGCTACGACGGCATCGATCAAATCCTTTTGATCTTCGCGGTCCATGATAGTGAATCCGCCGGAATAGCCGAGCGCGCTACCGTGCCGGCGCAAAATCCGGTTTCCCACCGAATGGAATGTTCCACCCCAGAGTCCACTGGCATCGACAGGCAGCAAATTCGCGACACGCCCCAGCATTTCGCGCGCAGCTTTGTTCGTAAATGTGAGAAGCAGAACGTTGCGCGGATCGATTCCGTTCTCGAGCAGGTAGGCGACCCGATAAGTGAGGGTGCGCGTCTTTCCCGATCCCGCGCCCGCGATGACAAGGAGCGGACCTGGCGGCGCAGTCACTGCTGCAAGCTGCTGTTCGTTTAGCTCGGCATCGTAGTCGACGTGGATGGAGGTTGATGCCGGCGCGCGTTGCAGTGTGTATTGACGGGACATGGTGACGATTGCGAGATGCGGATTAACGATTGCGAATTGCAAAGAACCGCAGCAATTATCTCAACGCAAATCCTTGCGTAAATCAGCGGTTAATCAGTCGGCGTACGCCTTCTATTGGACCGTGAACGCCGACGATCCGGCGCGACCATGATCATCTAGGGCGGTGAGTTCGTAACTGCCCGGCGCTGCTTTCCATGTGACGACATCTTGTGGATTGGTTCTGGCAATGAATGTGTTGCCCGCGAACCAATAAATTTCGCGCACATCGGCATCTGTTTTGGCTCGCAACGCGACGGTGCCCGCCGATGTCAGCAGGATTTTGTGTCCCTCAGCCGGAGAAATAATTCGCGGCGCGTTTCCAGTGCGTGCGATCAATTCGGGGGACGTTCCGGGCAAAAAGGGCGGCGGCAATTTCCTCGGCACTCCGGCGCGGCGGAAAATCGACAGCATCTCTGTCGGCCAAAATTCGTAAACTTCACGCCGGAGTTGGCGCGTTCCGTCGTCTCTCGGCACACGCAATCCGCTCGCAGCATCGACGAGCACTTCCTGATGCACGTCGCAAAGTTTGATCGGCGAAATTCCGGGAATGAACCATCCCTCAACCTGCTGCCTACAGTACGGTTCGGGCAAATCACCCGAGACCGCGCAAAAGGAGACGCGTTTTAAGTTTGCCCCGGGCGGCGCGACATGCGGCTCGTTCGGCTCGGACCAGCCTGCACGTAAACTGTCGATGATTTGAAACAAGAGCGGGGCAGCGGCGATTCGTCCGACAAAAGTTCCGTTGGCGTGCCCATCAAAATTTCCAATCCAAATCGCGAGCACGTAATGATTGAAGACAGCGATCGACCACGCATCGCGAAAACCATGTGACGTTCCCGTCTTCCAAAAAACCGGCGCGACCTGGTCCGAATATGCGCGGCTAATTTCGGGCCGTGGCAAATTGAGCATCTCCAGCGTTAGAAATGCTGCTTCGGGCATGATAATCGGGCGGCCGCGCAACGCGACTGGATCCCGCGAAGTCCGGCGGAGGGGACGCAGCTCTCCGTTATTTGCGAGCGCGGCGTACAGGCGAACCAGATCCTCCATCGTGACTTCCGCCCCGCCCAGCGGAAGAGTCAATCCATAAAGTGCTTCTGAGCGCGGTAACTTAACGCCGGCACCGCGGAGAAATTCATAAAGTGTTGGATGACGCAGGCGGGATGCGAGTTCAACCGCGGGAAGATTGCGGCTGCGCGCAAGAGCATCCACCGCCCGAATGGGGCCGACAAATTCCCGATCAAAATTTTCCGGATCGTAATCACCAAAACTCTGCGGCGCATCGGATAGGATCGACAATGGATGAATCAATCCCTGTTCCAGGGCGATCGCATAGACGAATGGTTTCAGTGTGGAACCGGGCGAGCGCGGAGCACGTGTTCCGTCCACTTGCCCTTGAATTTCGCTGTTGAAGAAATCCGCCGAGCCGACTTGTGCGAGCACGTCCATGCTTCGCGTATCGATTAACAGCGCCGCAGCGTTTTGGATTCCGCGACCGCGATTTGCCCGAATGTAATCCGCGATTCGCCGCTCGATTAATTGCTGCTTCGCCAGGTCGAGCGTGGTCACGACCTCGTCGCGGCCTTTCTCGGCCGCCACAACTTGCTGGATAAAATGCGGCGCGAGAAATTTCCGTTCCGCTTGCGCGCGAGCACTGAATGAGCGTGCGAAGAATTGCCGGTTGATTTTTGCGCGATCGTACCAGCCGCTCAGCGCCGAATCGAGCGAGCGGTTATCGCGATGGGCAAACAACGCGCGCCGGGTCGGGCTTTGCGGAATGACGCAGAGCGCAATTGATTCCGGCCTCGTTAAGTGAGCGGCGGTCTTGCCAAAATAAATCTGACTGGCCGCTCCCACGCCTTCGATGTTTCGCCCATAGGGCGCGAGATTCAGGTAGGCTTCAAGAATCTGGGACTTCGAGTAATGCCGCTCGAGTTCGAGTGCGCGAATGATTTGAACGAACTTCCCTCTGAATGTGCGGGTAGGGAGATGATAACGCAACCGCGCCAGTTGCATGGTGATGGTCGAAGCGCCGCTATGCGCCCCGCCCGCTCGCAAACCAAAGGCCGCCCGCATCAATGCAACCGGATTAACGCCCGGATGATAGCGATAGTATTTGTCTTCAAATTGGAGGGTCGCATCGATCAGCGCGGGCGAAATGTTTGGCAAAGAAGTCCAAACCCGAAATTTCTGATCGGTCGTCAAGGTGACGCGAAGCAATTTTCCATTGCGATCGCGAACACATTGCGAGAACGAGACCGCTTCGAGCAACGGCGGCTTGGGCAACGCGAGCCACGCGGAAGCGGCGGCTGGGACAAGAATTGTTAACGCGAGCAGAAGTTTCTTGTAACGACCAATCATATGCGCGGTCATCCTGATCCCGCAGTCGCGGGAGAAGGACCTCTCCCACCCGGCTTGGATCACACACTGGAATAAGCGTGATCCATCACCCTGTGGGAGGTCCCTCGCTTCGCTCGGGATGACGCGCGTTTTCATTTCCTGTAAATTGAAGGGGCTACTCCGTCACGGTGATCTTTCCACCAACGCCGCAGCCTTTGATGGCGCGCTCATACATCGATTCGGCGAAAATGGGCGGGACTGTAAACTCACCGCGATTAGATGATTTAATCTGATAATTGATCTCGAGTACGCTGCCGGAAACGGTCGCGTAAAAGACGGCGCGATCTTCACGAACATCGACATAATCGACGCCGGAAATTGTTGAAACGCCCGGTTGCAAGGATGTGCCGACAACTTCGAATCCGCCAGGGAGAAGATCGATAATGGCAACGTTGGTGACGGATTCATCGCCTACGCTTCGCGCTTGCAGACGGACATGAATCGGTTCACCCAATTTCGTCCGCGTGAGCGGCTGATTATTTTTGTCGAGTAACTGACGATGAACTTCCAATCCGGCAGTAACCGGCTGCGCCGGCACCTGTCGATCAAATCCAGCTTCCACTACCTGGAAAAAGGCGCCCGGGCCACTGAGCTTTCCAGCGCTCTTGAAGCGAAGCGCAATCGCCTCTTTCGAAAAAGCAGTCCGTTGCAGCAATTTCGCGCCGCTCGTTAGGGCAACCTCGCGCTTGTCTCGGCGAATTTCACCAATACTGAGTACGGGCAGCGTTTGCGCGATGGCGTGCGAGTACGATTTCAGGGCCGATACGGCATAAGCGGCCGACAGTGTGTTGAATTCACCGTGCCCGATCGGCTGGAGAATTTGCTCGAATTCCGCCGCCGAGATTTCTTTAAGGCGCGCCGGAAACGCGCGGGCGAGTACGGTAATATATTGCGCGTTCGCTCCGAGCGGTTGGCAGAAGTCGTCGTAATCTCGAGTCGACCCCTTGTCGATCTCGTAGGCACCGATCAAATCGTCTGCGTCTTTGTCTTTGTGCAGAAGTTTGAGGGCGCCCGCGAGATAAACGCCGGTTATATCATTTTGCCATATGTCGGCCTGATGCTGGTCGAGATAATCGCGCAGATTAAGAATGTAATTGGTGGTGACGACACCTTCGCGCGTGAGCACGTAAATCCCGTAGGCGACGGTTCGCGCGTCGGCCAGAGTCGATGGCTCAAGCGTGACCATCTTCTGCAAATAGCGCAAGCCACTCGCGAACATGTCCGCGGGCGGGGCAAAGCCGGCCGTTTTCGCCGTGCTAAGGAAATCCATCACGTAAACCGAATTGAAAGTGATCTTCTCATCCGTTTCCGGCGCCCAATAACCGAACGCGCCCTGATCGTTTTGCCGGCGTCGCAGAGTCGCGAACGTTTTTTCAAGCTGTGTGTTTACCTCGGCTCGACTGAGTCCGAAGTCGGCTTCATCCGAGAGCAAGAGCCGGCAGAATGCGCCGCTCGTGATCTGCTCGCTACAACCGTGAGGAAAATCTTTCAGAAAAACATAGAGACCGTGCGCGAGTCCCAACGGCACGGCCGCGACAGCGGCCTCGCGTTTGGCGAACTCGGAATAGATCGCCCGTGTAATTTGAACGTCCACGTTTCCTTTTTTAAAATTACCGCTGCGAACATCGGTCGCGTAGGGAACGGGCGGACGAACACTCAGCGTAGCGCGGCGGCGCGTCTCGATTGCATTTCGGCGCGCGACGAACTTGATTTCGCCGGAGCCGAGCACGTCGTTGACACGGAAGCGCAACTTCACACTTTGCTCGCGCCCTTCGGCGATTCGCAATTTTTGTGTCGGCGTTCCCAAGATCGACAATTGCGGAGATGTATCGGCGCGCAGCTCCACCTCCGCGTCCGCACCGGACCCTTCGATATTGTTCGCGACGGTCACGCCCGCCTCGAATTCGTCGCCGGGAGCAGCCAGCACCGGCGCGCTCGGCGTTACGACAAAGGGCCCGCGAATAAGCGCGTCGCGGTCAGCCGATCCAGCTGTTTCATTTGAAACGCCGACCGCCATTATCTTCAGTGTGCCGTCGAAAAAGTCCGGCACATCATAGACCACTTCACGAGCTGTCGCGTCAGCGTCGATAATGCCAGACCAAAACACTACGGGTTTTTCCGTGACGCGCTTGAACGGATTCAATTTTTGAACTTCGCCGCCATCGCCGCCGAACGCGGAGAGGGAACGCAGCAACGAAAATTCCGGAATGATAAGGTCGACGATCTGCGCCGTCTCCACGCCGAGAGCGCATTTGCGAAAGAGATAGGTGAGCGGGTCCGGCGTCTTGTAATTGGTAACTTGCAAAATTCCCTGATCGACCGCGAAGATGACAATCTTGCTGGGCCGATCGGTTTTGTAGCCGATGTGCAACGGCTCGCCAGGCTTCGCTTTCGCTGCGGTTTGAAGATCGATCTTGAGCCGGCGTTTTTCGATATTGGCAGTGAATGGGACGACGCCGTAACTGAGCGGGCTGACAAAAATTTCTTTGGAATCGAGCGCCCGGACAAACGCAATATTGACGTAGCCGCTTCCTTCAAAATTTTGAGGCAGGCGAATATGCTGGATGCTGCTGGCCGTGTTCGTTTGAAACCAACTGTAGCCGTAAACTTTTTCCCGTTCGATTGTGATCAGACCGTAGCCGCTGTACGGCGCAGTCACGCTTACCTCAATTTCATCACCGGCGCGATACTCCTTGGCGTTAAGTTTGATCTCCAGCTCGGCGTTTTTCTCCAGGGCGCCAGTTATTGCGGCGTGACCCACGACCGAGAACCGCAGCTTGCTCAGAGTGCGATTCTGGTCGTCGCGCAGTTCGAGCACATAAGTGCCTGGCTCCTCGGTCGGAAGAGCGTAATGATAACCGCTTGCTGCCACCGAGATTTTTTCTGATTTGGCGGGGCGCTCTTTGAGGACTGACTCATAAACGTAATTGCCGTTGTCCTGCTTCTTCAGCACGGAAACATATTCCTGCGCGATGACGTTGAGAGTGATGTTTTCAATCGCGATGCGGTTGAGTTGTGGATCGACTGCGACTAGATCGACGCCGCGCGGTTTCTTCATCTCGACGTAACGCAGATCGCCGTCGGCTTTGTAGCCGATCACGTAAGGCAGGGCGGAAACAAGTGCGGCGACATCGCCCGTGACGCTCCTCCCGCCTTCGCCTTCGAAGCCTTCCGCAATGAATCGCATCGCGTAAGTCGCATCGGCGAATCGTTCGAGCTGCAAATCAAAGTCCGCATGGCCTTCGCTATCGGTTTTCTGTTCGCCGAGATCGACAGTTTGCTCCTCCCGAGATTTGTTTTCATCAACCAGCGGGTCGAAAAAAGTGAAGTCGCGAAATTCCGGAAATGAAAATGCCGTCGGCGCGAGCTCAACCTTGCCGGTCACACGCCGATCCGTTGCGGGCGTGCCGTAAAGATTGGCCAGCGCCACGGACGCGTGCATTTCCTTGGGATGAATCCAGCCACGGGGCGCAGCTTTGGAAAGCCGGGTCTCGATCTTCATGCGATCAGGTAGGAACTCTTTCACCTGCGCCGTGGCGGAACCGAGCAAACTGGAGCGCTTGTTATTTTTGATCAGATAAACGTTGAACGTGTAAAGGCCAGTCGGCGATTCATTGGCGGTTTGATAGCTGAGTTCGGTGAAGCCAGTCTCCGGCAAAGTGAGTTTCTTTGTCTGCACGGGCAGATCGCGCGCATCCACGACTTCGGTTTCAATGGGCAAACCTTTGAGATTGCCGCCCCAGCTTCGCTGTTTCACCACCAGCCCGATGTGAATTTCATCCCCAGGGCGGTACACACCGCGCTCGGTAAAAACGAGTGCGTCGAGCCCTTCCGGCGCGATGTTCTCCGCCCCTTCAATCTCGAAGCGCGAGAAATTCAGGACGCGGTCTTCTCGCGCGAACGGCATGAACGCGATATCGTCGCCATTGCGCGCGACAAACGCTACCGGCGTCTTTTCGCGCTCCGATTTTTCAACGGACGGGAAAGCGCAATGACCATCCGCGGCAGTTTGGGCCGCCTGAATCGGCACGCCGTTCTTGCCCAGAATTTCCACCGTGGCGCCGTTGATCGGTTGACCACTTTTGATCGACATCAAAAAAACATCGCTGCTGCCGTCGGTGTTTTTCTTTGTCAAAATTCCGATGTCGGTAACGAGCAAAAATCTGCTGTCCCTGGCGGACTTGATTGGTTTCTTTTTCGCCGGATCCCAGCCGCGCGCGGTCAGAAAGAAAAGGCCCCGCTCACTCCCGCCATCTGCCGGTTTACGAAGGTGCTCCGCGAAATCGAACGCCGAGTAATTGGCCTTCCATTTGTTTTCCAGCGCGATCGGCTGCTGCTCAATCGCGATGCGAGAGATGTTTTCCTTGTTAAAATACAGCGGTGCGCGGAACTCCGGGTCCTCGAACTTGCCTTCAGTCTGGCTAACAAGATGGTTAATTTGGGTTGTGGCAACGCGCGCAACTTCGAATTCGATCGCCGGCAAAGCGCGTGAACGGATCGACAGTTTCCTGTCGCCATTAAGAGCTAGCAGACCCCCTTGGCCTTCAATCTGCACTTCGCGCGGAAGTTCCGGCACTGCCACGACAGCGTTGTAATCTTCCGCCAAAGGATAATCACCGAAAGCGCGCACTCCTTTTGCGACACGAACGTAGAGTTCGCCTTCGGTTTCGACGCGTATCTTAAAAGCATGTTGTCGATCCTGGGCCTTTTCCGAGGGAACAACCGTGAATTCAATTCGCTTGGCTTGCTCGAGGACATCGTCCGGGACATCGGTCGGGCTTTGCCATTTCGACCCTTTGTCAGATTCTGTCGTGTCATCCGCCTCGTCCTCTCCCGACTCGGCGCTCCGCCTATTTTCGTCGCTTTGGTTACTTTGATCGGCGGATCCCGAATCGGAATTTTCCGAATTGCTTTCTTCGGTCTTTTCAGCCTCACGCTTCGGTAGTAGCCGAATCTGAATAGCCTTGGCCAGCTCGCTGCTGCTGATGTCCGCCGTCGTATTTAGAATCAGGACCTGCTCGGGTTCACCATTCTTGTTCCGGGCGATGTTTCCCTCGATGGCGTTGATTTGAAATGCGGTGCCAACGGATGGAATGAGCACCTTTTGTTCGGCCCCGTCGCGAGTTTGCGCTCCGCCCTGCGCAGTCCTAACACCTTTGCTCAGCTCGAGCTTCAGAAAATCTTCCTTGTCCGGCAGCGTCACGTTCGAGCTGCGTAAATAAGCAAGGCGCCGGTGCAATCCGTAAGTAAGCGTAAAATGCGGCGCCGGATCGGACGGTGGAAACACGGCTGACCCGCCGATCATCAGCAGTTGGATATGCCGATCTAACTCACCGGGCTCAACCGCGTGCGTCAGCTCGAGTGTCGCGGTGATCTGGCGTTGAGTCGGATTAGCCGGGTCCTGATACAGTTCAAGTTGTTTGATTGCGATTTCGAACGGCGGCGTCTGGAACTGGTAAGTCAATCGCTCCAACAAGATGTGCGACGGGAAAAATTTCTTGTCGAAGATGACCTTAAATTTTCGGTCGGCCAGCCAGTCCTCCGCCGGTTTGAAGAATAGATGTTTGTCGTTAGCCCACATCCATTTACCGGCCAGCGGAGGATCGAGCCGGACGCCTTGCAGAGATGTCTTGTCCTTATCTTCCAGGCGCGCTGCGGAATCGCTGAATCGAATATCAAGCGTTGGAAACGTTAAGTCCTTCTCCAACTTCGTCACCGGAACGGGCTCGATCGTAACGCTTACGTAGCGCGGCTTGGGTCGATGTTGATACCAGTGCAACGTCCAGGCTCCTCCGCATAAAAGCAGGAAGATTGTGACGATTGCCGGTGCAATCAGGCGCGGATAGGCACGATTCAATCGAGTCCACGCTTGGCCGATTCCGCTCAACCACCCCGGTGGGCGCCAAGAAACGTTGCCAAAAATTGCGATCGTGATTTGCCTAAGAATTCGCGTGCAAGTGGCAGAACAGCGGGAAAACATCTGAGCTGATTTCGAGAAAAGGGCTGGCGTTTTCATAAGGTGGATACGGCAGTGGAGCGGAAATCTTTCAGAAAATCGATATTTGCTTTCATTTGTTTTGGCCTTGTCCGACTTCTGGCCGTCACCCGTTACTTCCGAAAATTTTGGGCGGCGTTGCCAAAAAGTTTAAGAATTGTATCAACCGGCGAGTCTGCGCTATTAGACTGTTGAAATGCTGGAATGGGTGGCGCGTAGAGGCGGAAGAGTGGATGCCAAGGAGCGAGTGAAGCGCATCCCCTCTAGCGGGCTGCAACGAACAAGCGACGCGCCCAGCCGATCCTTCTGCCTCGGGTCCGAAGGGTTGCGTCGCCTTTGCCGCTGGCCGAGGTTGCTCGCTTGGCCGAGATCGCTGTGGATATCGGCGTTGCAGCTCTCGCCTTGGCCAGCGCCAAAATCGACAGCAACGCGACCCATTGCAGTATTTCAACACTCTCCCAAAGAAGGATCGACGTGAAGAAGACAGGATTGCTGGCGACGAGGCGCAGCCTGGTCGACCGCCTGGCCAATTGGGACGACCAACAGCGTTGGCAAGAGTTTTTCGACACTTATTGGAAACTGATCTACTCGGCGGCGCGAAAATCCGGCCTAACCGATGCCGAAGCACAGGAAGTGGTGCAGGAAACAGTCATCACCGTAGCCAAGAATGTCGATAGGTTGGAATACGATCCGGCAATCGGCTCGTTCAAAGGCTGGCTCTTGCAAATCACCAAGTGGCGCATCGCCGATCAATTCCGCAACCGTGAACCGGAAGCTGTGAAATGCTCGCGTTCGCAGGATGATCGTCTCACTGCAACAATCGAGCGGGTCCCGGATTCGCGGATTGTCGATCTTGAGGCGGTCTGGGAAGCAGAGTGGAGAGACAATTTATTCGAAGTGGCGATTGCGCGCCTGAAGAAGAAAATCGATCCGAAACAGTTCCAGATTTTCGATTGTTACGTGCGCAAGGAATGGCCGGCACAAAAAGTTGCTGAGCGATTGCGAGTGAGCATCGGCCAGGTGTATCTGGCGCGACATCGCGTGGCGGCGCTCCTAAAGAAGGAAATCAAGGCTCTGGAAAAGAGCAGTCAGTGATGGGCTCTGCCTCCCCAGAATTGCCTCGCCGCCGCGGTTTGTGTAAAATCGAGCATTCCCGACCAAGTTACGACCCAGATCCCGATTATCCCCGATCATGAATTACTGCGCGTGATCGGCCGCGGCGCGTACGGGGAGATTTGGCTGGCGCGGACGGTGACCGGCGCTTTTCGCGCGGTCAAAGTTGTGTACCGCAGCACGTTTGAAACCGAGCGCGCGTTTCTGCGGGAGTTCCAAGGCATGTCCGCATTCGAGCCCATCTCTCGCGCGCACGCCGGGTTCGTTGACATTCTTCATGTCGGCCGGACTGCCGATTATCTCTATTACAGCATGGAGCTTGCGGACGACCATCTAGCTGGCCGCAAGACCGACGTCGTCAATTACGAACCGCGCACCTTAAAAAGCGATCTCGCGCGGCATAAACGCCTCTCGGCTGATGAATCAATTCGCCTCGGGCTCTCATTAACGGAAGCGCTCGAGGCGTTACACGCGCGCGGGCTGACGCACCGCGATATCAAGCCATCGAATATCATTTTCATCGAGGACGTGCCGAAGCTTGCCGACATCGGATTAGTGGCGGCTAGCGGACAACAATCATTCGTTGGAACGGAAGGTTACGTGCCGCCGGAAGGCCCGGGGACGCCACGCGCCGACATTTACAGTCTGGGCAAACTTCTTTACGAGACTTGCACCGGAAAAGATCGGCTCGATTTCCCAGAGATCGATTCCCAATTGAGCACCCGGCCGGACCGGGAGCGGCTGCTGCAGCTCAATCATGTGCTTGTAAAAGCGTGTGCGAATGATCCGAACAAGCGTTACGGGTCGGCCGCGGCAATGTATCGCGATCTCGCGGCGCTCGAGAGCGGCGAACCTCTGAAGAAATCGCGCGCGAAAATTTTGATTGCGATGACGTTGATTCTGGTGCTTGCGGTCTCGGGAATTTGGTTCTGGCTGAACCGCGAATCCCGCAGCAGCGGGATCGATCTACACGTGACGATTCAAACCGATCCCGCTGGGGCGCTGGTCGTGTTAGGCGATCGCGCCCAGAAAAGTCCGGCCGCATTCGAAGACCTTGAGCCGCGTAAATACAAGCTGCGCATCATGGCTCCAGGGTATGACCCGCTGGAAACGAACGTCGATTTGAGCAAGAAGCGCCCGGTTGACTTGCCTGCGTTTCATCTCATGCGGAGTAAAGGTGCGCTTCAAATCCGATCCGAACCGCCTGGCGCGCAGTTTTCGCTCCGAAGCGAAGACGGTCAGATTTCTCGCGAAGGCATTACACCGCATTCAATTGTTGATCTTCCCACTGGCAAATATTCTGTTGTCGCGCGCCGCGGCGATTGGGAAATGCGCGATGAAGTCGAAGTGGGGCGTGGCCAGACAACAAACAAGTCATTCGCCTTTGTCAGCGCGGCAACGAATATCACCAGCTTGCCGAGCGGTGCCGAGATTTTTGTGGACGGAAAATCGAGCGGCCGCACGCCACTGCACTTGGACTTACCGGCGCGCGCGCACAAATTGGTGGCACATCTGGATGGTTGGCCTAACGAGGAGCAAAAGATCGACATCGACCCGCGACGCGAGAATGCCGTCCATTTTGTCTTTGCCAACGGCAGCGTCAAGATCACCAGCGCCCCGGGAGGCGCGACTGTTATAGCGAACGGGAAAGAGCTTGGACAGACCCCGCTGGTGATCGAGGAAGTAAAGCCGGGCGATGCAGCTTACGAGCTGCGGATGGCTGGTTATAAAGGGACTTCGGTCAGTGGCAAAGTGGAGCCGCAACAGCAGACGTTTTTGGCGGCGCGCTTGGAAAAGAGCACCGGCCCCGCCTCCGGGCTGCCGTTTACCAATTCGTTAGGGATGAAATTCGTCCCCCTCGGCGATATTCACATATCGGTGTGGGAAACGCGGGTGCAGGACTATGAAGCGTTTTGTCGGGCGACCGGGCGGCATTACGACCCTGCCGATTTCCCGCAGCCAGCAACTCATCCGGTTGTGAAAGTGAACTGGTTCGATGCGTTGGCATTTTGCAAATGGCTGACCGAAAAGGAACGCGACGAAAATTTGATCGAAGCTCGTCAAGCTTACCGTCTCCCAACCGATCTTGAGTGGAGCATGGCGGTGGCTCTGGCTAATGAAAGCGGCGCCACGCCAGAAGCGCGCGACGGAAAAATAAAGAACGAGTTTCCGTGGGGAAAACAGTGGCCGCCGCCCAATGACGCGGGAAATTATCCCGCAGTCGCCGCACAGCGCCGTAGAGCAACGATGCCAGTAGGAAGTTTCAAGCCGAATTCGTTAGGCTTGTACGATCTGGCCGGAAACGCTTGGGAATGGTGCATGGATACTTATAAAGGCGGCAGCAACGCGACGGGTCGGGAATGGGGTGTCCTGCGCGGCGGCTCGTGGGCGACGAGCAACCGTCTGGAAATGGAATCATCCTATCGAAACGTGGTTGATCGCAATGATCGCGACGTGATCTACGGCTTTCGCTGTGTCTTGGCGACGCAACCCAAGAACGACACAGACAATCAATAACTTCTACCGTCCCCTTTATGACATGCTAATGATCACAGGCCGCAGTTATGGTACGGTTTGTAAAGGTCTCGCCTGCGGCAGGCGATACCCCGCAATCATGATTTTCGGACGCTCACTACGCGGCAGCTGCGGCCGCGCGTTTCCGCGCGGTCGCGTCCAGGATCCGCTTGCGCGAGCGAAGCGACTTTGGCGTCGCTTCCACGTACTCGTCTATGTCGATGTATTCGATGGCGCGCTCCAGGGTCATCCGCAGTGGCGCTTCGAGTTGGATCCCTTTGCCTTCGCCGTGACTGCGCATGTTGGTGAGATGCTTTTCCTTGCACGGATTGACCGGTAGATCTTCCGGGCGCGCGTTTTCGCCGACGATCATTCCTTCGTAAACATCCTCTTGCGGCCCAATGAAAAGCCGGCCGCGCTCCTGAATACTGTTTAGCGCGTAAGCAGTGCTGACCCCTAATTCCATCGACACCATCACACCACGCCCGCGTCCGCCAATTTCGCCTTTGAACGGCGCGTATTCGCGGAAAAGATGACTCATTAATCCTTCCCCGCGAGTCAGGTTGACCAGATCGGTCTCGAATCCGATCAGGCCGCGCGTCGGAATGATTGCTTCGATTGATACGCGCGCCGCATGATGATCCATGCCAAGGATCTCGCCTTTGCGATTGGCGATGGATTGCAGGATGTCGCCGAGATTTTCATTCGGTAGATCGACATACAGATTTTCAAGTGGCTCGAGCAGCGTACCGTCCTCGGCCCGGTCAAAAATCACTTCGGGGCGCGAGACCATCAGTTCATAGCCTTCACGCCGCATCTGCTCCACCAGGATCGCGATTTGCATTTCGCCGCGGGCGTTGATTTCAAATACGCCCGCAGTTTCGGTGTCGTTGACCTGAATGGAAACGTTGCCGCGTGTTTCACGAACCAAGCGCTCGCGAAGATGCCGCGCAGTCACAAATTTTCCATCCCGTCCGGCAAATGGCGAATCGTTGACGAGAATGCGCATGCGAATTGTTGGTGGATCGATGTCCACAAACCGGAGTGGCGCGCGCTCCTCGCGATCGGTCAGCGTTTCGCCGATGTAAACATCCTCGAAGCCGGTTAGCCCAATGATATCGCCCGCAGTCGCGTGCTTGGTTTCGACTTGCTCCAATCCCGCGTAGGTGAAAAGCGCAGTGACAGTAGCCCGTTCGTGGCGGCCATCGCGATGAATGCAGACGATCGAATCGCCGACGGCGACGCGACCGCTCACGATGCGCCCCAGCGCAATCCTACCAAGGTAATCGCTATAATCGAGGTTTGACACGAGCATTTGAAAAAATGGCTCGGTTGAAATTTTCGGCGGCGGCACGTGTCGCACGATTGCTTCAAAAAGCGGCGTCATGTCTTCGTTATTTTCATGCAGCTCGCGCATGGCGAAGCCGTTCTTTGCGCTCGCGTAGATGATTGGGAAATCGAGTTGCTCATCGGTCGCCTTCAATTCCACAAACAGATCGAAGACGATGTCGAGGACCGTGTGCGGCCGCGCATTTTCCCTGTCGATCTTGTTAATAACAACGACGGGCTTGAGTTTGTTCTCCAGCGCCTTGCGCAAAACAAAGCGCGTCTGAGCCTGCGGTCCGTCATGGGCATCGACGACTAGCAGCACGCCGTCCACCATTTTCATGATCCGCTCGACTTCGCCGCCGAAATCGGCATGGCCGGGTGTATCGACGATATTGATGCGGTAACCGTTCCACTGAAAAGCTGCGTTCTTGGCACGAATTGTAATTCCTTTTTCCCGCTCCAAATCCATCGAGTCCATTACGCGGTCCAGGATCTTTTGATTGGAACGAAACGTGCCGGATTGTCGCAGCAATTGGTCCACAAGCGTCGTCTTGCCGTGATCAATGTGCGCAATGATGGCGATGTTACGGATTTTATCCATGGAACAGAATCTCTCCCGCGCGGAAGAGCCGCGAAACTTACGAGGGACAAGGGCCGAGTCAAACGTCAGCGCGCACTAATATGCCGGAAATCGATCAGATGGCGTCAACGCGGCGCAATACTCCTTTGCCAGAATCTCGGGTCAAAACGCGGTTTCCAGAGCGCGGACTACTTCTATTGACAACCAGGCAGCTTGAAACTGCCGATTCGGGTCTGCCAACCAGCTGGACTGGAATTCTGCCCAGCCAATGTGTAGTACTCGTTCACGTACCAGAACGTGCAATCGTCGGTGGGATCGACCGTGATATCCGTGTAGTCGCCCCATCGCGAGTTGGTGGTCGTCTGCACTCCTGAACCGTCGATGATTGTGCCTTCGCCCAGAGTCATTTGGCCTAACGGATCACCGTTGAGCCTGCCGGTGTAGCGAATACCTGGATAGACGTTGGTGCCATTCACCACGCTAAAGCCGAGAGCCATGTTACCATTCTTGTCTTCGGCGATGCTGCCCATCCAGCGATGGACGCCATCGTTGGGAGCGTACGTTCCCTGCTGGTAAACAGAGTAGCTGCCGCCGATGCGCCGGATCTCGTACCAGCGCGCGCCTGCGACGCCGGGGAGCGCCTCTACTGACTGATTAGTCACCAGCGATTCGTATGTGCGAAAGTTGCGATAGGCGAGGCGAAATGTTGGCCGCTGGCGGTATGAGAGGATGTCGAGGTCGCGTGGATCATTGACGGGAATGCCTGGCTGTGGCAGGCAATCCCGGCTACCCGGCGCGCACGGGAAGATCGAGTCGAAGCTGGCAACGGGTAGTTGTGTCTTGAGGGCAATTGATGCCACCGGATTTGCCAGCCACTTCACATTGAATTCCCAGATATTGAGCGCGTCGGAGGTTGCTCCGTAAGGCCCGCCGTCGTCCTGCGTACCGACAAGCGGCGCAGGAGCGCCATTTGCTGGCATTCTTCTGCCGTCAATATCTGGCGGGAGCAGCCCATCACCAATCAGATTAATTGGCACCACTGCTGAGTCCAGGAAGAAGCTAGCAACGCGCGCATTCGGATCTCCTGCAAGCATTTTGTCACGCTCGAGCCCGTAAACGCCGATACCATACTCAGTGGTAGGGCCGAATTCGCGCGTGGTGATGATGTACATATTTCTCCAGAGCCCGTACTTTGGATAGTCTGGGAAGTTCACGCCTGTGGAAAAGGCGTAGCGGAAGTAAGCTCCGGTGGGATCACCTGTCTGGGAGATCGCGACACAGTTGTAAAAGATCGGTCCACGCGTCGTGAACTGAGAGAGGAGCCAGCGATCCTCCAGTTGATCGTACAACACGACCGGGTCACCGGAAGGATCGGTGCAATCGGGAATCGCGAAGCCGGACCACACACTGCCAATAGCTACGGGACCGGCTAAAAGGTGGCCTTGTTTATCATACACTCCGAGTATCAGGTTAATCAGCTCGACGTAGTGGTTTGGTCCCACCTCGCCATCGGAATCGGGCGGGTTCACACGAAAGCCGTATATGTTAAAGTTGTCTTGATTCGACAACCCTTCGAATGTCAGCGACGGAGCGGGGATCGTCGGTGCGGGACTGAACGGCTGTAGTGCTCCATCGCCGCTATAGCCCTTGGACTGGATCTCTGGTCCTTCTGGTCCTCGCTCTGGCCGCACTTCTATAATTTTGTTCGGATCGAAGATCAAAGGTCTCGCAGCTCGCGGCAAATCTCGGAGAGCAGGTGATACATCAAAAGCCACGGGTGTCGAGAATTTTGGGGTTAGAGGCTGCGGGCGCGCAGTCGGCTGAGCCGAAGCGGGAGGCGATATCGCGACGAACACCAATGCTGCCGCGGCCAGAATAAGGAGAACCGCAGCGAGAATGCGTACATGTGCAAATGCACGATTTTTACTGATTTGACGGAGAGTTTTCATATGTTTTTTAGTTGGAGTTATTTTTCCCTACACGTTCCCGACAGACCATTTTGTTAGCGTCACGAAAAAGAGGTCAAGCCTTTTAACCTTAAATTTTTGTAATGTAGAAACTGTTCGTGGTGTTGGTGCAAACAATCCAGGGTCGTGGCTCCTGAGGCGCCAGGAATCAAACCCGAACGCCTTCGGGGTTTTGCAATCTACGCCGCGCTACGAAGCGGGTTCGAGCGCGGCTGTGCGGCGTGCAGGCTTGGCCCATTTTCCGTGTTCGCGGATCAAATCTTTCAGCCGATCGACTGCTTCCGTCTCAGGAATGTTGAATTTCACCGCGGTCTTGCCGACATAAAGATTCACCTTGCCCGGCGCGCCACCGACATAACCAAAATCGGCGTCGGCCATTTCGCCGGGCCCGTTTACGATGCAACCCATGATCGCGATCTTCACGCCTTTGAGGTGCGACGTCGCCGCTTTGATTTTCGCCGTCGTCGTTTGCAAGTTGAATAAGGTGCGTCCGCAAGAAGGGCAAGCGACATAGTCTGTTTTGAAAATCCGTGATCCGGCTGCTTGAAGAATATTGTAACTCAAGCGCAAAGCCTGGCCGGGTGCTTCCTCGCCCTGCACCAAGATCGCGTCACCGATTCCATCGCATAGCAGGGAGCCAATGTTTGTCGAAGCAACAAGAAGCGTGTCGAGAAATGACGAATGACGAATGTCTAATGAAGAAGGAATAACGAAATCCGAACCGCTCTTTGTCATTTGAGCATTCGGGCTTTCTTCGTCCTTCGTCATTCGGGTTTCGTCATTTTCCCTTGTCCTATGTCGCAGCGTATCCTTTAGCAAAATCGGATGCCGAGGTTGCAACCGTGCTGCCAGTAACCGAAACGCCGGAATCACCGCAAGATCAACATCGTGTCTCACGGTAACAAATTCGGGGCGCTGTTTCGTATTCAATTTAGCAATCGCGGTCTCGTCACGCGGATCGACTTCGGCAATGTTGGCGTTTTCGTAAATAATCTCCGGCTTGTAATCGCCCATCTTATCGATCTTGTGCGCGATCTTGTCGAAGTTTGTCTGCCTAACGACTACCCGAATCAATTCCTGGCCACCAAGCTTGATTCGTTGCCCGGGATCAGCGATCCCCGCTACAGCAATCGTTTCGCTCGCGCGCCGCTGATATGAAAATGGATCAAAAGACAAATGCGCGTTGGGCGTTGAGCATTGGGCGTTGGACGTTTTCTTGATATTCTCGATCAGGGCTTTCGCCACCGGAATTTCGTGAGGGCTATCCTCCGTGAGCGAAACGCGAATCGTGTCGCCAATTCCGTCCGCGAGCAGCGAGCCAATCCCGATCGCGCTTTTGATCCGCGCATCTTCGCCTTCTCCAGCCTCCGTTACGCCGAGATGCAACGGATAATTCCAGTCCGATCCCAGCTCGTTCAATCGCGCCACGAGTAACCGATACGCCGCGATCATGATCTTGGGATTACTCGCCTTCATTGAGAAAACGAAATCGTGATACTCGAGGTCGCGTGCAATCCGCGCGAACTCGAGCGCGCTTTCCACCATGCCGAGTGGCGTGTCGCCGTAGCGATTCAGGATGCGATCCGAAAGCGAGCCGTGATTTGTTCCGATGCGCATGGCGATGCTGCGCTCCTTGCACAGATCAACCAGGGGCGAAAACCGCTCGCGAATCCGATTCAACTCTCCGGCGTACTGTTCCTCCGTGTATTCGCGAATGACGAATTTCTTGGAATCTGCGTAATTGCCCGGATTGATTCGCACTTTGTCCACCCATTTGGCGGCTTCCATGGCCGCTTCCGGCTTGAAATGGATGTCTGCGACAATTGGCACATTGCAGCCGCGCCCCCGCAAACCCTTGACGATGTGCTCAAGATTGCGCGCGTCCTTCACCGTGGGCGCAGTAATGCGGACGATTTCACAGCCCACGTTCGCTAGCTCAATCGTCTGTTGAACCGAGGCATCCGTATCCATCGTATCGCAGGTGATCATCGATTGGACGCGAATTGGATGATCACCGCCGATGCCCACGTTACCCACCTTCACCTCGCGCGTTTTGCGGCGGTGATAAACAAATGGATTTTCGCAGTAAAGCAGCTCACGCATTGTAGGACTCAACGTCGTTCAATGAAACGACAAGCTCCAGATCGATGATCTCGGCTTCGCCGTCACGAACAGATTCTACGGCTTCGCGCAGCCCCGCGCAACGCATGCTGGCTACGGGCTTTGGGTATCCTTCGCGGGCGATTGTGCCTCGAGTTGGTCGAGCTTCTTGCGAACAAAGGGCAAATCCTGCACGTCGAAGAACGTGATATAGAGCATGTAACCGATGATCACCACCGCACAGCTCGTCTGTATGACTTCCAGCACGCGCATATTCACCGGCCTGCGGCGGATTGATTCGATGATCGCCAGTACAATGTGTCCGCCATCGAGAACGGGAATAGGCAGCATGTTCAAAATCGCGAGGTTCACATTCAAAATCACGCTGAACCAGAGCGCGAGCTGCCAACCGCGTTCGCTTTGGAAAAGAAGATAGTAAATGCGACCGATCCCAACCGGTCCGCTCAAATGCTGTAACTTTACGTCCGACTTCGGGGACGCCACCGCGCCAATTGTCTTTAACGTGCTCGTCACGCTGTTGTAAACTTGCTCGATCGGATTCGGATGCTGGATCGACACAATTCCGGTCGTGTCCCATTGAATTCCAATTCGTGGCTTCTTTTCGCCATTCGTAGGCAGAAGCGCAGGTTTCACCGGAACGTCAAACCTCGCGCCGCCTCGCTCCACGTGAAGAACAAGCTCGTCGTTTGGATGTTTGCTGATGTATTCCAGCAACGCGATCGGATTGTAGATGGGCGTTTTATCAAACCCGCGAATGATGTCTCCAGAGCGCAGTCCGGCTGCCGCAGCCGGCGTATTTGGTTCCACTTTGTCGATGATAGGTGTCTCAGCCGGATAAATGAGCAGTTGGCGCACACTTTTTCTGCGCCATCCACGGGTCTCTGCTTTGTAAGGCTCTACCCAAACAGTTTGCACTTTGCCGTCCCGCTTAAATTTCACCGCGATCTTATCGCCCTCGCTTCGCACCACGTCCCAGCTCACGCTGTCATTCATCCCGAGAAATCGCCTGACCGGTTTGCCGTCTACTGCCAGGATTTTGTCGCCGGGTTGCAGGCCAACCTTCGCCGCCGGCGAATCGGGCAAGACATAACCGATTACAGTGGTTGAATCCGCTTCGCTCACCGGATGGCCGACGGCCCAGACGATGGCTGCAAAGAAAAGCGCTAGAAGCAGGCTGAACAGCGGTCCGGCGATGGCTACGATGATTTTGTCGAGCGCGGAAATTTTCGGGAGCCTTGCCCGGTCCAGATCCGCCTTCCCCTCGATGATGTCCATCGGCGCAAGTTGCGGCAACGCCACGAACCCCCCGAACGGCAGCGAGCCTAACGAGTATTGGACGCCATTGATCGTTTTCTTCCAAAGCGGTTTGCCGAACCAGACTCCGAATTTTTCTATGTAAAGCCCCCGCCAACGCGCCGCCAGAAAATGCCCCAGTTCATGCACCACGATGAGCAGATTGAAGAGGATGAGAACCTCTAGCAGGATGAAAACGACGCGAGCAACGTGGAGTAGCATTGTAGTTAGGGACAAGTAATCAGTAATTGGTCATGGATTGGACACTCTATCGCGTCTGCCGTTGCAACTCTTTTAATGATTTAACGATTTAACGCATCCATCCGCTTCCTTGCGCGCCCACTGATCGGCCTGCAATATCGCATCCAGATCGGGGTGTGCAACGGGCGCGTGACGGTCCATCACTTCCTCAACAATCTGCCAGATATCCGGAAAACGCGCTTGCCGATCTAAAAACGCAGCGACTGCCACTTCGTTTGCGGCATTCATGACAGCGGGCAATGTGCCACCCGTCTCGCCAGCCCGGCGCGCCAGATTCAGCGCGGGAAAGTCGTCATAGCGCGGCTTAAAAAACTCCAACTTCGACAATTTCGAGAAATCGAGCGGCGGTAAGGTATTCGGGACGCGATGTGGCCACGTCACCGCGTATTGAATCGGGAAACACATGTTCGAATAACTCAATTGCGCGAGCGTGGAGCCGTCTGCAAACTCGACCATTGAATGGACGATGCTCTGCGGATGGATGACAACTTCTACGCGTTTCATCTCGACGCCAAAAAGCCAATGAGCCTCGATCATCTCCAGTCCTTTATTGAACAGGGTCGCTGAATCGATCGTAATCTTTGGTCCCATGTTCCAGGTTGGATGCTTGAGCGCTTGTTCGGGCGTCATGGAATCGAAGTTTTTTCGCGGAGTCTCACGAAATGGTCCGCCCGACGCGGTGAGGATGATGCGGCGAATGTCCGAAGAGCTTTTGCCTTCCAGGCATTGGAAAATCGCGTTGTGTTCGCTGTCCACGGGCAAGACGTTCACGCCATTCTCGCGCGCCTCGCGCCTCACGATCTCGCCCGCCATCACCAGAATCTCCTTGCTCGCCACGGCAAGATCCTTTCCGGCCTCAATGGCAGCAAGCGCGGGACGCAATCCGGCCGTGCCGACGATCGCAACGAGCACCATTTGTGCGTTGGTCAGGCAAGCGATCTCGCGCAATCCCTCTTCACCCGTGAAAATATGCGGCTTATATGCAAGCGCGCGCCGGAGGATGTCGATCTTCGTTTCATCGACGAGACAAACAGATTTCGCCTGCGTTTCATTTGCAGCCGCTGCGAGTTTTTCGGCGTTGCTGTTCGCCGCCACTCCAACAATTTCCATCCGCTCTGGAACATCGCGCGCCACTTTCAACGCGCTCTCGCCGATCGACCCGGTCGCGCCCAGGATAACGACTCGTTTACGCTCCCCGGAATTTTCCGTTCTCATTTTTTAACCACGAATGAACACGAAATCATTGAAATGACGAAATCCGAATGACGAATGACGAATTAAATCCGAATGACGAAACTCGAAACGGCGCGGCGATCTCATATCGCGCCTTTTGTCATTCGGGCTTCGATATTCCTTCGTCCTTCGTCATTCGTGCTTCGTCATTATTCCGGGTCTATTCGTGGTTACTCTTTGCATCTTATCAGGGCACGCGAATCACCAGGCGCAGATAGAAAAACAAAAGCGGCGCGGTGAAAAGCAGGCTATCCAGAAGGTCGAGCGCACCGCCGATTCCTGGCAACAGATTTCCCGAGTCCTTTACATCTGTGCTGCGCTTGATGATTGACTCAGCCAAATCTCCGAGCACGGCTGCCAAGCCAAGAAGTAGTCCGAGGATTGTCGCATGTGTCCAGGTAAGTGCAGACAAATGCCCGGGCATTAGCTTGAACAGGCCCAAACTGCAAAACAGCGCGAAAACAATCGCGCCAAAAAACCCTTCCCACGTTTTCTTTGCGCTGATGTGAGGAACCATCAAATGCCGCCCCACAGCGCTGCCGGTCAGGTAAGCGCCCATATCGGAAAATTTTGTCACTGCGATCAGGTACAAGACATAGAATTGTCCGGTCAACTGGCCCGTGTTCGATCGTGGAGTCAGATAGACGATTTTGGTGATGAAATTAAAAAGCCAAAGCACGTAAAGCAGGCCGAACAAAGTGTAAGCCATCGTTTGCAGCGGCTCGTCATGGCGAAGGCGAGCAAACATCTGTCGCCCGAAAACGGTCAGCAGAAAAAACAGAAGGACGGCAACTTCGAAGTCATAGGAATGCGCGGGTCCGATCTTGGAAAAGTAATAAAAACTGCCGGCGAGCAGAACGGCGCCGCAAATTATTCCTGTGATTTTGAAATTGGGCAGACCTTTGTGATCGAGCATCCGGTAAAATTCCAATAGCCCGATCATTCCGAACACGCTGATCAACACCCAGAACAAGATCTCATATCCCGAAAATGCGATGAGCAGCGCGATCGACCAGAGCGCAACCGTGGTAATAAACCGCAGGATGAAAACGGAACGCGGCGTAACGACGTTTGTCCCGGTTTGTTCCAGCGTTGCAGGCATGTACTGCATCATCTCGAAGGAACGAACCAGGCGCAAGCGCAGATGAGCAACTGCGCAAAATTGAAACGAATTATCTCATCGCCTTTGGAAAGAAATGCAGCGCTGCCATCTGACTTTGCACCTCGGCTTGAGGATGGGGCAAAAAAAGCCGCCACGCTTTGCGAGGTGGCGGCTTTTGTTGAGGCGTTCGCTGCAGCGAACGCCTGACCAATATTTCTATTGATTACTAACGGCTACTTGCGGCGCAGATTTGCCTACTTCGAGCTGCGCGCTCACTTTTTGAAGGCCGGCAGTAAGAGACTCAATTTGCCTCTTCTGTTCCGCGACCGTCGTTTTTAGTTCCTGCACAGCCTGATGCTCTTTAAGGAACTCATTAAGCAGCATCGCGTTGACCGCTTCGTAGCGCACGGTGTAGATCTCGCCGTCCTGATCGCGGACGACCAAGTCCGGGTTTACCTTGGCTACTTCCTCAGCGATTAAACCAAACTGCGGCGTGCCTTTGGTGTCACTCTTGTAGTGAAATGTCACCGGCTTGAGCGCCAGAATCGCTTCGCTGGCTTGATCCATCGGTTTAATCTCCTTTTTGAATCGGGCCGAGGAACTCATCGTGCCCAGTTGGCCGGCCGAGTCGATCACAACCGGTACGGCGTCGTTGTTTACCGTTGTCACCCCCCGAATGTGACCGATAAAGCAACTGTTGCTCACGTTCCCACCGCCGCTGGCGATGCAAACAACGCCACTGGCCGTCGTGATAAGCCCGCCGGC